>HF999737.1:14843-19795 GCA_000434215.1 Bacteroides sp. CAG:144 | reverse complement strand
AACTGTCCCGAAAAGGCTTCGGTCTCGATTTCAGCCCCCAATCCGGGCGTCTCTCCCTGATGAGCAAAATAGGCCCCGTAGACGGTATTGCCATCGGCATCGACTGCGAGATACCCCCATATAGGGCCCCACAAACCAGCCCCGTACATGGGCACGATATATTTCTGCTGCCCGTTGTCGAGGCGGCACACAAAAACGGGTAACTGCCGCCGGTCGGCCGGCAATTTCACCTGCACGGCGACATCGACAGCGAACGCATCGACACCGTCGACGTGCCCGCCCCGGTCATCGAGGACAAAACTGTCGACGATATATTTCTTATACAACGTCTGCGCATCATCGGCCGTAGCAGCGATATGCACCGAACTGAGTATCTGTTTCATCTTGTCGATTTCGATATTACGCGTCTGCTTGTCTTTCAGGCTCAGAGAGGTAACGGCCAGTACGGCAGCGACCAGTATAACCATGACCGAGGCGTAAACGATGGTATATGTATTGCTTTGCTTGTTCATAGACTTGACTCTTTATGCCTTAGAGGCTCGTTTTAAACGGCGTTTGATATTTCCCTCGACGACAAAATAGTCGATAAGCGGAGCGAACACATTCATCAACAACACGGCCAGCATAGCCCCTTCGGGATAACCGGTGTTATAGATGCGTATAAGGATAGCGATCACGCCGATAAGGAAGCCATAGATATATTGCCCCAGCTGCGTACGCGCCCCGGTTACGGGATCGGTCGCCATAAAGACGGCTGCAAAAGCAAATCCGCCGAGACATAACTGGTCGACGGGAGAAATCGACGAGCCGGGATAAACGGGCGATGGAAAAAGATAAGCGATGCCGCCCATTACCAATCCTCCGATAAACACGGAGAGAATAACCCGCCAACTGGCAATACCCGTCCACAAAAGAATAACAGCTCCGATAAGAATGGCCAGTACCGAAGTTTCTCCTATCGAACCGGGAATAAGCCCGAGGAAATAATCAAGAGTCGAAAGCGGCTCGCCGACAGCATTTTGCAGAACAAGTTCTCCACCCGTGTGGGTAGCGACCTGCCCCAACGGGGTAGCTCCCGAGAAAGTGTCGACAACCTGTCCTGCACCGAGACCGAACATATCGGACGTGCGCACAAAGACCTCATCGCCCGACATTTTCGACGGATACGCGAAAAAGAGAAATGCCCGGGTAACGAGAGCAACGTTGAAAATATTCATTCCCGTACCGCCAAATACCTCTTTGGCGAAAATAACGGCAAACGCCGTAGCTACGGCAATCATCCACAACGGGGTATCGACCGGCACGATCATGGGTATCAGCATACCCGACACGAGGAACCCTTCCTGTATTTCATGCCCGCGCCATTGCGCCACGACAAACTCGATACCGAGACCGACGACATAAGAGACGATAATCTTGGGCAGCACGGCCAAGAAACCGAAGAAGAAAACCGTCCAAAAACCGACGGCAGAGAGTTGCCCTATCGCCAGATAGTGCTGGTAACCGACATTGTACATACCGAACAACAGCGCCGGCATAAGAGCCAATATCACAACCGACATGGTTCTTTTCGTATCGATACTGTCATGGATATGTACCCCCGAACGGGAAGTCGTCGACGGTACATACAAGAAAGTTTCAAACCCCTCGAATACCGAACGGAACATCGCCAACCTGCCGCCGGGCATAAAGTTGGGTTTTACCTTATCGAGATAATTTCTTAGCGTTTTCAATGCTCTATCATTTTATATTAGAATCAATTCATCTCTTTCCGCAACCTGTCGAGCCCCTCACGAAGGATCGCCTGCAAAGGAAGTTTCGAGGTATCGACAAACTCGCACAGCGCAAAATCCTCGGGCGCAATTTCATAGATACCAAGATTCTCCATCTTATCGATGTCGAACGCTATGACCGCTTTCACAAGAAACTCGGGAAGAATATCCATAGGCAATACCTTATCGTACTCACCCTGCATGATAATGGCCCGCTCGCCTCCGTGCAACCGGGCATCGAACATATAACGGCGACGGGGCGACAACCATGAAAAATAGGAGTGCGAGACACTGTACTTTCCAAATCCCGGCATCGCCCAGCCGAGAAGTTCATGGCAATCATCGCCCTCGGGTATAACGGTTATCTGGCAATGCGGAGCCCGCAAATAATCAGCCTCTCCGAGACGTGTTCCGGTCAAAACGTTTCCGCTGATATAACGGCGGTGGTACGTGGCCGGTATAAGATTATCGGCTACGATCGAATCTATCTCCGCCCCCAAAATCGTCCTCACATAATGCGGCGATTTCACTTCGGAACCGGTAAGAGCGACAAGGCGGGTGAAATCGAGCTTTCCCCGCCCGAAAAAACGTCCGATAACAAGGAGATCAAAGGCATTGAGCGTCCACACGGTTTCACCTTTGGATAGCGGAGCAATATGGTGTATCTGTATTCCGACATTCCCTGCCGGGTGAGGCCCTTCAAAAACGACGGTATGTGCCCCTTTGACATTTACCGCACTGCCGGCACGAACACCCATATACACATTTCCACCCGTAAGTTTACGCAACACATCGACGCCGGTCTGCAAATCGGCCTCTTTTCCTTTGAGGACGAAATCGAAGTCGGGAGCCAACGGAGCCGAATCCCACGCCGTAACAAAAATATCGCGCGGGGCGATACCGGGATCGGCAATCGTATCATAAGGACGCTGCTTGACAAACATAAACAAACCATAGGAAAGCATCATTTCCTTGATCTGTTCGCCCGTAAGGGAAGCGATCTCCGGCACGGAAACCTCTACGGACTCCATCTTGCCGTCGGATTTAACAGTAACATTCAGCACTTTCCGTCGCTCGCCCCGGTTTACCGCTGCCACTTCTCCGCTCACAGGAGAAACGAATTGCAGCACGGGATTATTTTTGTCGCACATCAGCGGCGAACCAATCTTTACTTTATCACCGGGTTTGACGAGTACTTTCGGTACAATACCGTGAAAATCGTCGGGGACAAGAGCATAATATTCACACGCCCGAGCATCGACAATCCGAGCCTCGGCATGCCCTTCGACAGGTATATCCAGCCCTTTTTTCAATTTTATTGCATTCGCCATTTTCGTCTATTTGCAAATTTTGGAAACAAAGATAATACCTTTCTTACAAAAACGTGGTATAGAAATTATTATTTCTTTTGTCTATTTAACGGAAAAACAGTCTCTTTCGTTCAATGCCTTTCCCAATACACTTTCCAATCATTCCGATATTTCGCGGCTCATACTTTTTTTTGATTTCCATAAAACGACATTTGCCCATACAAAACAAAAAAACTATTTTTGCGGCATGGAAAAATTGCGTCGCAGCCACTGGGTAAAATTATTTTTTATCATGTGCCTTCTGGTACAGGGATTGCTATTGTTTCCACATCATCATCACAGCGGGACGACTGCGGCCTGTTTCAACACATGGCATTGCACGGGACAACATCATCACAACCTTAGCAATATTCCTTTCCATAGCGAGAACGACGGTTGCTGCGACCACAACCACCGCAACGCACAAATTCCTTGCAGCCATCAAAGTTCCCTGACTGTTCCATCACGCCCCGATCTTCTGCCGGTACCCGATCAAATCATATTGCATACGACCGACGCCGTTCTGCATATATTGGTCTCATGCCGGGAATGCCAGCAACAATATGACGAATGCCGGGTAACGCTTCTTATCCAAGAATGTCCGGAAAAACCTGATACTTATCTCAAATATTCGATCAAAGCCCTACCTTCGAGAGCCGGAACTCATATCGCTTAATGTACCATAGACAATCGTTCCCGAAACGATTGCTTCATCAACCCACACGCGTCGACAACGCAACAATATTATTATTTTAATTAAGCCTTATGAAATATCTTATATTTTCATTTGCTGTAAGTACAGCAACACTTTTCGGTTGTGCCCATAACCACGACCATCAACACGAATCTGCAAACAACCACAATCATCAACCCGGAGAAAATTGCGATCTGCATGCAACCGACCCACATGAAGAAGAAGCCGACCACCAAGATGAAATCATTTTTCCTGCCGAACAAGCCGCACGTACCGACTTTGAAGTACAGGCCGTAAAAGAATCAAACTTCACCTCCGTCATTCATTGCAGCGGAGAAATCACGGCAAGTCCCGACGATCAAAAATTTTTATCCTCACCCGTCAGCGGTATCGTTGTTTTCAGCGGGAAAAACCCGGCCGAAGGTATGCCCGTCAAAGCCGGAGAAACATTGTTCTACATCTCGACCCGGGGATTGGCTACGGGAGACGCAGTCGTAAAAGCCCGTGCCGCTTATGAAAAAGCCCGTGCCGACTACGAACGGGCTCAAATCCTGCAAGCCGACCGTATCGTTTCTCAAAAAGATGTCGATGCCGCACGTGCCGAATTTTTACGCGCAAAGGCCGAATATCAACCCCTTGCCGCTGAAAATGAAAACGGAGTTCCGGTAAAAGCCCCGCAAACGGGATTTCTTACGGGACTGACGGTCACCGCAGGACAGTACGTCGATGCCGGAGCACCTTTGGCCGCTGTATCGGAAAATCGGAGACTGCGCCTTACGGCAGAAGTCCCGCAACGACATTTCTCCGACTTGAACGATATAACAAACGCCTATTTCTCGACCGGAGGAACAGATACGACATATTCCATATCGGAGCTACACGGCAAACGACTCTCCATCGGCCGCTCCACGTCTACGGGGACGAGCCTCATACCGGTAATATTCGAATTCGATAATCCCGGAGAACTGGTAGCGGGCCTCTACACCGAAATCGCACTGATCGGCAAAGACAATGAAAAAACAATCGTACTCCCGCTATCGGCATTGACAGAAGCACAAGGCGTATATTATGTGTATGTGCAACTCGATGAAGAAGGTTATCAACGCCGGGAGGTAAAAATAGGCGACAGCAACGGTC
>HF999737.1:7738-14803 GCA_000434215.1 Bacteroides sp. CAG:144 | reverse complement strand
CAAAGGTTTACAAGCCGGCGAACGGGTTGTTACACGTGGCGCCGTACAAGTAAAAATGGCTGCGGCATCGGGATCGATTCCGCACGGACATTCCCACAACCATTAATCCGTTACCGCCATGCTCAACAAAATCATCAATTTTTCGCTTCATAACCGGCTGCTGATTATCGTCATTGCGGTACTGCTCTCGGCAACCGGCATATACACTGCCTCCCGCATGGAGGTCGATGTGTTTCCCGACCTGAACGCTCCTACCGTCGTCGTCATGACCGAAGCCCCGGGAATGGCAACCGAAGAAGTGGAACGTACCGTTACTTTCGTTATCGAAACCGCACTCAACGGGGCTACCGATGTGCGCCGGGTGCGGTCGTCGTCGACCAACGGATTTTCGGTCGTATGGGTAGAATTCGACTGGGATACAGACATCTACGTCGCCCGTCAAATCGTATCGGAAAAACTGGCCACCGTAGGTGAGCAACTACCCAAAACCGCAGGCCAACCGATTCTCGGCCCGCAATCGTCGATACTCGGAGAAATCCTCATCGTGGGATTGACTTCCGACTCGCTATCGATGCAAGACTTGCGCACCATCGCCGACTGGACGATCCGTCCCCGACTACTCTCGACCGGAGGTGTAGCCCAAGTATCGGTTATCGGTGGAGACCTCAAAGAATATCAGATACAACTCTCGACTGAACGTATGCGCCGTTACGGTGTATCTCTTCCCGAGATTCTGAACGCTGCGCGGGATATGAATCTCAACGCCTCGGGCGGAGTCATTTACGAATACGGCAACGAATATGTCGTTCGCGGCATGGTAGCCGACCGAGACGTTGACGAAATCGCCAAAGGATTTATCAAACTCTCGGAAACCGGAAAGCCCATTGTCCTGAGCGATGTCGCCGATGTCGTCATCGGCGGCAAATCGCCTAAGCTCGGAGTCGCCTCAGAACGAGGTTGCCCGGCCGTTCTTATTACCGTAACGAAACAACCGTCCACCAATACGATGGAACTGACCGAACAGCTCGACCAAACTCTCGAAGAGTTGCAAAAAACATTGCCCGATGTACATATCTCTACCGATATTTTCAGACAGTCCCGTTTTATCGAAAGCTCTATCGACAACATTTCCAAGTCGCTATGGGAAGGTGCGATCTTCGTCGTAATCGTACTGTTCTTTTTCCTCATGAACGGACGCGTTACCATCATCTCGCTCGTCGCCCTGCCGCTCTCCCTGCTCACGGCCATTCTCACACTGAAAGGATTGGGATTCACCATCAACACGATGAGCCTCGGAGGTATGGCCATCGCCATCGGTTCTCTGGTCGACGATGCTATTATTGATGTGGAAAACGTCTACAAGCGGCTGCGGGAAAACTATGCTTTACCAAAGAATGAGCGACGCCCTGCCTTACAAGTCGTTTACGATGCCTCCCGCGAGATACGAACCTCGATCGTACATGCCACTATCATCACCATCGTAGCTTTCATTCCCCTCTTTTTCCTCGGCGGAATGGAGGGCCGCATGCTACAACCGCTGGGCATTTCGTTCATCGTTTCTCTTTTCGCTTCGATGATCGTTGCCGTAACACTCACACCGGTCATGTGCAGTTATATGCTTACCTCCGACAAAACCTTGCGTAAACACACAAAAGAAGCTCCAGTATCCCGATTCCTCAAAAAGATTTACGGGCGGGCTCTGCAAGGCACGTTGCGACACGGTCGTATAGTCATAGGTGGGGCTATCGCGCTTTTCATCGGGGCTGTCGCCCTCTACACGACACTGGGCAGCAGTTTTCTCCCACCTTTCAATGAAGGTTCGCTTACCATCAATGTAAGTACGCTGCCGGGTGTCTCGCTCGAAGAGTCGGACAAAATAGGTCGCATGGTCGAAGAAATGCTTCTCGAAATTCCCGAAATACAAACGGTTGCCCGCAAAACCGGCCGCGCCGAGCTCGATGAACATGCTCTCGGCGTAAATGCGTCGGAAATAGAAGCGCCTTTCGTTCTCGACGAGCGCAGCCGGGACGAATTTCTCGCCGACATACGCAGCCGCCTCGGAACGATCAAAGGCATCGATTTGGAAATAGGCCAGCCTATTTCACACCGTATCGATGCCATGCTCTCAGGAACGCAAGCCAATATCGCCATCAAGCTCTTCGGTGAAGACCTCAACAAAATGTATTCTCTCGGTCAAGAAATCAAACAGGCTATCGCCGACGTCGACGGAATTACCGACGTGATGGTCGAGCAGCAAGTCGAACGCGCCCAACTGCAAATCATTCCCCGACGTGAAATGTTGGCCCGTTATGGGATTACTCTCGCTGATTTTTCCCAATGGATAAGTGTCGCACTCGAAGGTGAAACCGTTTCTCAAATCTATGACGGCAACGCCACATTCGACCTTACGGTGAAAGTCGGCGACGGACATAGCCGTACGATAGAGGAGACCGGCGACCTGCTCGTCGACACGGGAAACGGAGGTAAAGTTCCGTTAAGCCATATCGCCGACATCGTATCGACATCGGGGCCTAATGCGGTAAACCGTGAAAATGTAAAGCGTAAAATAGTCGTCTCGGCCAATATCACCGGCGGAGACTTAGGCGGAGCCGTAGAAGCGATAAAATCGGCCATCGATGCAAATATCGATCTTCCGCAAGGGTATTACATCGAATACGGCGGGCAATTCGAGAGTCAGCAGTCGGCCGCCCGCACCTTATCGTTCACATCGGCCATCGCCTTGCTGATTATATTCCTGTTGCTCTTCCAAGAATTCAAAAGCCTCTCCCTGTCGGGCATGATCATGATCAATCTGCCTCTTGCCCTCATCGGCGGCGTGGCAGCCATAGCCATGACCTCGGGTATTGTCAGTATTCCTGCCGTTATCGGGTTCATTTCGCTTCTAGGTATTGCCGTGCGGAACGGGATTCTGTTGGTATCGCATTACGGACAATTACGGAATGAAGGTATTGCTCTGAAAGAAAGCATTATACAAGGATCACTCGACCGACTGAACCCGATTCTTATGACTTCGCTATCTTCGGCTCTCGCACTCATTCCACTGGCGTTAGGGGGCGACATAAGCGGGAATGAAATACAAAGCCCTATGGCCAAAGTAATTCTCGGCGGACTCATCAGTTCTACCCTGCTCAATATCTTTGTTATCCCAACGGTCTACTTATTCTTAAACTCAAAGAAAAAATCTCATGCGTAAACTATTTATAATAAGCATCATTTTATTCGGATCGTTACACCATACACCGGCTCAAAACATCGACGGTGTCTTGTATAACATCGAACAAAACAATGTCTCCTTGCGCGCCCAAAAAAGTCTCGGCAAAGCGCAACGCCTCGAAATACGGGCGGGCAACATGCCCGAAGGACCGGAAGTAGAGTATATGCACTCGTGGCAAAAAAACAGTTCCGAAACGGTTTCGGAAATAAATGTAACGCAAGGATTCGACTTTCCGACAGCCTACTTCGCCCGACGCAAAGCAGCTATTACCAAAGAAGAACAATTGGGTCACGAACTAAATACCTTCCGTCAAGACCTTCTACTCAAAGCCAAGTTGCTGTGTATCGACATCATCGCCCTGCGGCAAGAATACGCTCTACTGAAAATACGAACCGAAAATACCCGTCGTATGGCTACATCGATGGACAGGGCATTGAAAGAAGGAGAAGTTACCAGCCTCGAAAAAAATCGTGCGGATATAGAACTGGCCAACATGCAGAATCAATGCGGGCTGAAAAAAATAGAACTTGAAAGCGCTCTCGAACAACTTCAAAATCTCAACGGAGGCAACCCGATAGAATTCAACGACTCGCTTTTTGCTTTACCCGAAGAAGTCATACCTTTTGAATCGATGAAGAAAGAATACGAGACAAGAGCTCCGCAACTGCTCTCGCTACTCAGCGAAAAGAAAGGGGCTGAGGCCGACTTGAAAGTAAGCAGGGCCGGAGCCCTTCCCGGTATTACGGTGGGTTATCACCATGAAATCGGGACCGGAGAGAAACTCAACGGTGTCATCGTGGGCATCTCTCTCCCATTGTGGAAAAGCCGTAGAGAGATAAAAAGAGCCAAAGCTCAAATCGAGTATGCCGACGCCCGTCTCGAAGATGAACGCATCAACCGGGAATCGACGTTGAAAGAATTATACGGCAAATATACAACACTGAAAACTACTCTCGAACAATTCATTCGTATAGACCTGCAACAAGAACCGGCAATGCGATATATTACAGAGGCTTATCGCACAGGTATACTTAACGAAACCGATTTCCTGAGCGAAGTCAACGCTCTCTATGAAGTAAAAAGCCAGCGTATCGCCATAGAACGCGACCTGCACAAAGTTATTGCAGAAATCAATGCGTTGAATTTATAACGAAACCGTAAAATCGTTCTTGACAGCGGGTCGGAAAATTTCCGACCCGCTGTTCGTATCCTCTGGAAAAAGAATACAAATACGGCAAACTATATTTTTTTCACTACATTTGTCATTGATAAAATGCTATTCAGCAGAGTCAACGTTTGAAAACGTTGTTTTCATTTGTCTCAGCTCTTGCTTTCATGTATATTTGAAATATTAAACACATATACAATCATGCACTTTTCTCGAATACTTTCGTCCTGCTGTGTCATACTTCTGCTATTTACCGGATACTCTTGCCGGAATACGTCCGCAACCAAACAGGACGGGGAAAAGGTAAATATCAAATATGCCGAGGGATTCGATATAACCCGTTATCCCGACTATATCAGGGTCGACTTACGCGATCCCTGGGATACGACCCGATTATTGCACCGCTACCTGCTTGTCGATAAAAAAAAGGATTTATCGCAAAGTCTTCCCGACGGGACACTGATACGAACCCCGGTCGATCGTATGGTCGTCTACTCTTCGGTGCACGGCAGTATGCTCGATGAGTTGGGCATTGCAGAACGTATCGTCGGCGTTTGCGAATCGGAATATATCTCCGTTCCATCGATACGCGACGGAATAGACTCGGGACTAATAACCGACGTAGGTAACTCTTTCTCTCCCGATGTGGAAAAAATCATCGACCTATCACCCGAAGCCATCTTGGTTTCGCCCTTCGAGAATTGCAGTTACGGACGTGTCGAGAAACTAAACATTCCTATCATCGAATGTGCCGACTATATGGAAAACACTCCTCTGGGACGAGCAGAATGGATACGGCTCATCGGTTTATTCACCGGTCGGGAATCACAAGCCGATTCGCTTTTTGCAGCAATCGAAAGGCAATATACCGAGCTTTGCCAACGGGTATCCGGAATAAAAAATCGTCCGACCGTCATCGCCGAGAAAAAAACGGGATCGACATGGTTCGTCCCGGGAGGGAACAGTTATATGGCACGTCTCTTTGCCGATGCAGGAGCCGATTATTTCTGGAAAGACGACGAACATGCCGGCTCACTCGCCCTATCTTTCGAAAGCGTTTTCGATAAAGCGCAATCGGCCGACTTCTGGCTGTTCAAATACTCCGCACCGACCGATATAACTCTTCGGACCTTGGCCTCGGAATACTCTCCTTACTCCCGATTCATCGCCTTCGAGAAAGGTCTGGTCTTCGGCTGTAATCTCACAAGTAACCGTTTCTTCGAGGAAGTACCTCTACACCCCGACCTTTTGTTGAAAGATTTTATCTTCATTTTCCACCCAGATCTTTTCCCGGGTGAAAGATGCCGCTATTACCATCATTTACAACCATGAAGCCCCGCACCTTTCTCCTCTTTGCCACAGCCCTTACCTTTATACTCGTCCTCGCCAATCTGGCTTGGGGATCGGTGAAAATTCCTCTCGATGCTGTTATCGACATTTGTCTGGGAAAAGATGTCGAAAAGAGCAGTTGGAGCTTTATCGTCCTGCAATCGCGCTTACCGCAAGCCGTTACGGCATTATTGGCTGGTGCTTCTCTGGCCACGGCCGGTCTCATGTTGCAAACGGCTTTTAACAATCCGCTGGCAGGGCCTTCAATTTTAGGCGTGAACTCGGGAGCGGGACTGGGCGTAGCCATCGTCATGCTTCTTCTCGGCGGAAGTATCGGAGGGGGCGGATTCTTTCTATCCGGGACATTGGCCGTACTCGCCGGCGCTATGGTCGGAGCCCTTGTCGTACTGGGAACGATCATCGCATTTGCTTCGGTTGTGAAAAGCAACATTATGCTGCTCATCATCGGTATTATGGTGGGATATATCACATCTTCGGCCATATCGTTGCTCAATTTTTTTGCGACAGCCGAAGGGGTATTCTCTTATACCATTTGGGGATTGGGCGACTTCTCGGGAGTATCTACGACACAAATGCCGTTTTTCTGTGCGGCGACACTCGTAGGTCTCATCGGGGCTTTGTTGCTCATAAAACCACTTAATGCGTTGTTGCTTGGCGAACGGTATGCCGCCAACTTAGGCGTAAACGTCCGTCTCACCCGCATCGGTCTGTTGCTTTGTACCGGTTGGCTCACCGCAGTCGTTACCGCATACTGCGGGCCTATCGCATTTATAGGACTGGCTGTGCCGCATATCGCCCGATTGTTGCTCCGCTCTTCAAATCATTCCCGGGTCGTACCGGCAACCATGCTCTCGGGCAGTGCAGTCGCATTGTTGTGCAATCTGCTGTGCGTGCTTCCGGGCGACCTCGGCATCATTCCGCTTAATGCCGTAACCCCGCTTTTCGGAGCTCCGGTCATTATCTATGTTATCGTAAATCAAAGAAAAATCCAATATTTCAACTGATGATACACACCTCTGCTGTTATCGAAGGCCGCCGAGTAACCATCGGTTACCTGGAAGGGAAACGGGAAACCGACCTTTTTACCGATATGGATTTCACTCTATACCGAGGCGAACTTACCGCCCTGCTCGGCACAAACGGCACAGGAAAATCGACCTTGTTACGCACCATGTCGGCCACCCAACCCTACCTCAGGGGCAACATTTTACTCAACGGTCGGGAATTATCTTCCTACAACGAGAGGGAATTGGCGCGCCACATCGGTGTAGTCTTTACAGAACGCTACATGGCCGGAGGACTGCGGGTTCAT
>HF999737.1:1420-7641 GCA_000434215.1 Bacteroides sp. CAG:144 | reverse complement strand
CAGAAGCAGTCATGGAGCAAGTCGGCATCTCCCACAAACGGGACACTTATCTCTCGCAACTTTCCGACGGAGAAAGACAAAAAGCCTTCATCGCCAAAGCGCTGGCACAGGAAAGCGATGTCATACTACTCGACGAGCCTACCGCGTTTCTCGACCTTCCCAGCCGTATCGAAACCATGTCGCTGCTACATCGCCTGGCCGAAGAAAACGGGAAAACAATTCTTATGTCGACACACGATGTAGAGCAGGCACTCGTCTTGGCAGATCGGTTGTGGCTGCTCTCTCCCGGGAATGGTCTCGAATGCGGAGCAACCGAAGATATGATTCTCGCCGGCCGACTCGATAAACTCTTCCCGTCGGAGAATATCCGATTCGATACCGAACACGGCAGTTATTACCCTCTCGTACACAGCCGTACTCCCATTACTCTTACCGCCGCCGACCCCACTTTATTGCATTGGGGTATCAACCTGCTGAATCGCAATGGATTTTCCTGTCTCATCGATGAAAACGTTTCGGTATCTGCCGAAAACAGACATACCCACAAAAACGGAGAAATACCTCATATTTCCATCAATGCAGTAAATTGCATCTCTCTCGCGTACAACGGAACGACTTGCACACTCCCCTCTTTTTCCGCACTGGCCGATACAATCAGAAGTATGAAACCTAAGCTGACAAACTCTCGACAATGAGACGGGCGGCACGCTGTGGAGCTCCGGGGCTTCCGAGACGGACTGCCACCTCGTCGTAACCGCTCAACATGGCAGCACGCTCGGGTGTCTCTCCCAATAACGGTTCGAGAGCCCTACGGGCATTCTCGACCGAGAAATGATGCACGAGAAGCTCTTTCACCACTGGGGCGTCGGCAATAAGATTGACCAAAGAAATATAATCGACTTTGATAAACGGCCTGAAAAGCGAATAGGTAAACTGTCCGCCCCTCATAAAATAACCAACCACTTGCGGCACACGTAACAAGGCCGTTTCGAGCGTAGCCGTGCCCGAAGTTACCAAAGCAGCATGCGATTGCTGTAACAACCGATAGGTCTTTCCGAAAACAATAGAAATCTTTCCCTGCCTCAAATAAGGATCATAGAATCGAGGAGGGACACCGGGCGCCCCGGCAATCACAATCTGGTAATCGGGGAAAGAAGAAGCCGCACTGATCATGATGCTCAGATTGTCTTTTATCTCGGCCAGACGACTACCGGGAAGAAGGGCTATGATAGGCTTATCCGACAATCGGTTTTCGGTCGTAAAATGGCAGAAAGTCTCATCGGCATCGGCTCGCCCGTGTAATTCATCGACCGTAGGATTTCCGACATAGTCGATCGCATATCCGTGCTTGCGATAGAAATCGACCTCGAAAGGGAGTATCGAATACATGCGATCGACATAACGTTTTATCTCCTTGATACGATACTCTTTCCATGCCCAAATCTTCGGCGATATGTAGTAATGCACCGGCAGATGCAACTGCTCTTTGGCATAACGGGCTATTTTCAAGTTGAAGCCGGGATAATCGACCAAAATCAGGACATCGGGACGATAAGCTGCCAAATCGTTCTTGCACAAAGTTATATTTTTCAAGACTTGCCGAAGGTGCAATGCCACCTGCACAAAACCCATATAGGCCATTTCGCGATAATGGCGCACAAGCGTCCCGCCGACCTGTTGCATGGCATCTCCCCCCCAAAAGCGGAATTCGGCTTGCGGGTCGCACTCGCGAATGGCACGCATAAGATTGGCTGCATGCAAGTCGCCCGATGCTTCACCGGCAATCAAATAATATTTCATATCGGAAAATATTTGACACAAAAATAGGTGAAGTTTCCGGGTTATCCTATTTTTAAGACGATTTTCGATGCCGGAAATAGTCTGGCTAAATACAATAAAGCAAAAAGAAAAGCGTTATTTAATCGATATGAAAAAGAAGGTCATACTCATAAGCGTCATCTCGGTAGTAATCGCATTCCTCGCGACAAGCTGTTTCGACGAAAAGTTTACCGACGACCCGTCGCACGTACTATCGTTCTCGACCGATATCGTAAAATTCGACACGATTTTTACCGACAAAGGTACAGCCACCCTTTCGTTTCGCGTCTACAATCGCAATAATCGGGCGGTACGAATCGAATCGGTACGTCTGGCCGATGCCGAACATTCGGGATTCCATATCAACGTCGACGGAGAAAAAGGCCCCGAAGCCGGCCCTATCGAATTAAGTGCACAGGACAGCCTTTACGTCTTTGTAGAGGCGAATATCGACCCGACTGACGTATCGACCCCGTTCCTTGTCAAAGACTCTATCGTTTTCCTTACAAACGGAGTAAAGCAAGATGTGAAAATAGAAGCCTACGGGCAAAATGCCGTCGTATTTCGAGGTGGAAAAATCATTTCGACCGATACGACATTTACCGACAAACGTCCGTTCCTTATTTACGACAGCCTTGTCGTCGCTTCCAATGCAACTCTATCTCTCACCGAAGGGACTACCCTGTATCTGCATGACAAAGCTTTCGTGCGCATCGACGGACGCATGCGGGCACAAGGCACTGCCTCAAAACGTGTTACTCTGAGAGGCGACCGTACCGACAATGTTTTTCCCGATCTGCCTTACGACTTCTACTCCGGACAATGGGGGGGGGTACAGTTCGGGCCGGAGAGTTACGAAAATCTTTGGGAATACGTCGATATGCACGGTTCATCATGGGGAATCCGCATCGATTCGAGCGATATTTCCCGCGATAAGCTGACTTTGCAGCACAGTATCGTCCACAACTCGGCTTCACACCTTATTTCGGCCTCTCATGCACGAATCAACGGGTATAACTGCCAACTCACCAATGCAGGCGGAGCGTTGCTGCACCTTACGGCTTGCCGCTCGGAATGGATACATTGTACCGTAGCCAATCTTTATAATTGGGACGTTATCTCTACACCGGCTCTTACTCTTCTGGAATATTCTCCTGCCGACTCTGTCGCTCCCGAAATGCAGCCCCGTTTCCTTATAGCCAACAGTATCGTAACGACCCGTGGACTTTTCATGGCACCAAGCGAAATAGAAGGATTGAATATCTCTTTCGACAACTGCCTTTTCCAAGTAAACGGAGAAGATGACGAAAACTTTTTATCCTGTATCTGGGAAAAAGACCCTGCCTTTGTTGCTACGGGCGACAACTACATTTTCGATTTCAGGATTACCGAATCTTCCCCTGCCCGGGAAGCCGGAAGCACAGCCTATCTCAATGACACCACCGCCGTGGACCTCTACGGCATACCCCGTCCTACCGACGGCACCCGTCCCGACATCGGAGCCAGCAATTATACCCAGCCCTCACAAGATGATGCGCTTTAAAATGTCTTGCTTCTCCCGATGAATATCTTTCACAGATTTCCGTCCCCGACATAATCAAAATATAAAGAGGGAGAAAATGTTTTTTCCACCCTCTTTATTCCTGTTTTTCATAGAGACGTCCTTGATAAGTTCCCCGTTCCCGCATGCGCCTCAAAAGACGTGCCGAAAACTCATGGTTTTTCAATCCCCAACGGGGTGCGATGAGCAATGTATCGGGAGACTGGGACACAAACCGTTCGACAACGATGTCGGGACGTAACCGTTCGATAAAATCTATCGCTAAGTCGATATACTCATCGACCGCATAAAGGTGAAAATCGGCAGGTTCACGCTCATACTCCCGTGCCATGCGTGTGCCCCGTATCAACTGCAACTGATGTAACTTTACCATTGTCAACGGCAATTCCGAAAGACGGGCGGCATGAGACAGCATTTCACCCCGGCTTTCTCCGGGAAGCCCCAATATCATGTGTGCTCCGACGGGAATACCCGCCTCTGCCGTGCGCCTCACCGCATCGACGGCACAAGCATAGTCATGCCCCCGATTGATTTTCAGGAGCGTAGCATCGAGCGTACTCTCGATACCATACTCCACCATCATGTAACACCGGCGGGAAAGAGTCGCCAGATATTCGAGCAACTCCCCCGGCATGCAATCGGGCCGCGTACCGATGATAAGCCCCACGACACCGGCGTGAGCCAACGCTTCTTCGTAACAAGTCACAAGACGGGACATTTCTCCATAAGTGCCGGTATAGGCCTGAAAATAGGCCAAATATTTCATCTCGGGATATTTACGAGCAAAAAAAGCAATACCTTCATCGAGTTGCTCCGTAATACTCCTCCCCGTATGACAGTAATCGGGGCTGAAAGTCTGGTTATTGCAGTAAGAACAACCGCCCAACCCTTTCGTGCCGTCCCGATTGGGACAAGAAAATCCCGCATTCAGCGAGATTTTCTGTACCTTATACGGGAAACGGGAAGCCAAATAATTTCCCATATCGGCATAAAGCGGTCGAATATGATCTGCCATCAATGCCCGAAATTTTTATAAAATCCGACAACGGCAATAATCCCTTTTTGCAAAATATCGACAGGTATATTTTCGTTGGGAGAATGGGTTGCATCGCTTTCGAGACCGAAGCCCATAAGTATGGACTTGATGCCCAGCACCTGTTCGAAAACGGCGATGATAGGAATGCTACCTCCGCGACGTACGGCCAACGGACGTTTTCCGAAAGCCTCTTCATAGCCCTTCTCGGCCGCCTTATACGCCGGAATATCTATCGGACACACATAGCTCTCGCCGCCATGTATCGCCTCTATTTTCACTTGTACCGTATCAGGAACGACCCGTCTGAAATGGTCGATCATCAACTGTTCTATTTTATGATGATTCTGATGCGGAACAAGCCGGCTCGACAATTTGGCGTAAGCTTTCGACGGCAGTACCGTCTTGGCTCCTTCTCCTGTATAACCACCCCAAATGCCGCAGACATCGAAAGTGGGACGTATGGCCGTACGTTCGAGTGTCGTATAACCTTTCTCGCCGAAAAGCGTTTTCACACCTACATTAGCTTTATATTTGTCTTCATCGTAAGGAACAGCTGCCAACATATCGCGTTCTTCACGGGAAACTTCCTCGACATCATCATAAAAACCGGGCAGTGTAACACGACCATCGGCATCGGTAAGGGCGGCAATCATCTGACAAAGGACATTGATGGGATTGGCTACCGCTCCGCCGAAAATACCCGAATGCAAATCGTGATTGGGTCCGGTTACCTCGACCTGCCAATATGCCAAACCGCGTAAACCCGTCGTAATAGAAGGTATGTCGGCTCCTACCATACTGGTATCGGACACCAAGATGATGTCGGCTTTCAACATATCGGTATGCGCATGGCAAAATTCTTCGACTCCGGGCGAACCTATTTCTTCTCCACCTTCGATGATGAACTTCACATTGCAACGTAATATTCCCTCTTTCAAGGCATATTCAAAAGCTTTGAGCTGTAAAAACGACTGGCCTTTATCGTCATCGGCTCCCCGGGCATAAAGGATTCCGTCTTTGATGACCGGCTCGAAAGGCTCTGTATTCCATAATTCGAGAGGCTCTACGGGCATCACATCATAATGCCCGTAAACAAGTACCGTAGGCCATGCCGCATCCAAAATTTTCTCGGCAAACACCACCGGAGATGCAGAGGTAGGCATGACTTCGGCATGATCGACTCCGGCTGCCAAAAGCAGTTCCCGCCAACGGGCGGCACAAGCCTCCATATCGGCTTTTCGGGAAGAGTCGGAACTGATAGATGGAATGCGGATCAGCGAAAAAAGCTCCTCTCTGAATCGGGCCTTATTCGCCTCGATATACGACTTTATATCCATATTCATATATTTTTTAAAGATGTTTTGTCTTGTTCATCAGATAATGGTCGAGCACAACCATAGCAGCCATAGCCTCGACGACGGGTACTGCTCGGGGTAAAACGCACGGGTCATGACGACCGCGCGCCTTAACAATAACCGGATTTCCGGCTTTGTCGATGGTAGCAACATCACGCAAAAGAGTTGCCACCGGCTTGAATGCAACCCTGAAATAAATATCCCCGCCATTGGAAATACCTCCTTGTATGCCACCCGAATGATTGGTTTCGGTCATGACAAGGCTGTCCTGCACGACAAACGTATCGTTCATCTGAGAACCACGATATTGTACTCCGCCGAACCCCATACCGTATTCAAAACCTTTCACGGCATTGATCCCCAACATCGCGGCACCCAAATCGGCGTGCAGTTTATTGAATACAGGTTCGCCCAATCCTACGGGTACACCCTGAACAACACCGGTGATGAC
>HF999737.1:1200-1395 GCA_000434215.1 Bacteroides sp. CAG:144 | reverse complement strand
CCACCGACAGTATCGCCTTCGGCCTTTACTTCCGATATAAGTTCTATCATACGTCGGGCGGTTTCCGCATCGGGACAACGGACGATATTTTCTTCGATACAGTCGAGATTATAATCGGTATAGTTCCCAGACAGAGCAATAGGGCCAACCTGAGAGGTATAGGCACGCACTCTGATTCCCAAACCGGCCAATGCA
>HF999737.1:0-1112 GCA_000434215.1 Bacteroides sp. CAG:144 | reverse complement strand
CCACGATGGTCGCGCACACCGTATTTCATCGCATAGGTATAATCGGCATGGGAAGGACGATAACAATCCCGCAAATTATCATAATCGTTCGAGTGTTGGTCTTGGTTGTAAACGACAAATCCTATGGGTGTTCCCGTAGATCGACCTTCGAAAACGCCGGAAAGTATCTCCACTTTATCGCTCTCTTTCCGTGCCGTTACAATGGACGATTGTCCGGGACGACGACGATCGAGCTCATGTTGTATAAATTCTGTATCTACCTCGACTCCGGCCGGCATACCGTCGATAACCCCGCCGACACCCAAGCCGTGAGACTCGCCGAAAGTTGTCAAACGAAATATATTTCCAAAACTATTCATACTTACAGGATCACATTTATATCATGTATATTGACAAAGATAATGATTTTATGCGAACCTCATTCTCTTGTGGTTTTTATTTTCCGACGAAAGCAATAAAAATCCGATCGGAAACTCTTTTGGGAAACAATATCTTTTTTTATGTAGGATATTGATGTAAAATTTCTATTTTTGTGTAAATCACAAATATCTAAAATAATATAACTATGAAAATCTCTTATTTGTTTTTAGCCGAAGGTTTTGAAGAGATCGAAGCTCTGACCATAGTAGACATGATGCGCCGCGCAGGCATGGAAATACGTACCGTATCCATAACCGACGAAAAGATCGTTTCCGGTGCTCACGGTATTTCTGTATCGGCCGATATGTTACTGAAAGAAGTCGATTTCGGTACGGCAGAATGGCTCATATTGCCGGGAGGAATGCCGGGTTCTAAGAATCTGGGTGGTTGTGCTCGTCTAGTCGATGCTCTGAAAGTCCACGCAGCAGCCGAGAAACCGTTGGCAGCTATTTGTGCTGCTCCTTTTGTTCTTGGGGTCAATGGCATGCTCGAAAATCGCGCGGCAACATGTTATCCGGGTTTCGAGGGTATGTTACACGGTGCAGTGGTGAGTGGACGTATGGTTGAAATAGACCGGAATATTGTAACGGGAAAGGGTCCTGCTGCGGCTACGGACTTTGCTTCGGCTATCATCGGTATGTCGAAGGGTAAGGAAGCCATCAAGGAAGTACGACTAGGGATGTTGGTGGATA
>HF999736.1:53384-56902 GCA_000434215.1 Bacteroides sp. CAG:144 | reverse complement strand
CAACACTTTTAATGTTGGGGTCCTGGGTTCGAGCCCCAGGCGGATCACAAAGGCGGTTTTTTAACCGCCTTTTTTATTTGAGGAAAAAGAATTTGCGAATGTTTGCAGGGGGCCTGTTTGTAGGGGAGATAAGTTTCCTGCTATTTTTTGTCAACTATTAGTAAAAACGGGACTGAGGTCGAGTTGTTGTAAGGAAAAATCGTTACAAAAAATCGCATGTCATTACAACATGCGATAAGATGGAAAACCACTTTTGACGTTAGGTATCAATATACGATAGGGAATTCTATCGTTTCACTGGTTTCATTCCAGCCTTCGATAGTGAAATTTCCCGAACCTTCACCGATGATGATATCTCCGAGAACGATATTCAATGTCAGTCGGGTATCGGCGGAAAGGGTTGTATTTATATTTTTTGTTAAGATGCGTACAGTACCGTCTTTGAGGGTAATCCGTAGTTCGAGTTTCGGATTGTTGGCCGAGGGGAAGAGCATAACGGTTCCGTTGGTCATCTGTTTTCCGTCTTCTGAACGTACTAATTCGAATTTGACAGTTTTCGTTTTATTTTCTGGTTCCGCAGTATAGTAATTGAGTTTTTCTGCTATGCTACCTATGCGGATTTCCATATTCGTTATGTTGGGACTGAATGCGCTCGAATCGTCAGTTGTAACGGATACTTTTAAGCCGGCTACTACTCTTTTCAGAGAAGCACTGAGGTCTTCATAGGTAATATCGGTTTCTTCGACAGCGTATACCAAGTCATAAACCGGGTTATAGGTGTCTTCTTCGATGTTTTTACGAAGGGTTAGATAGAGAGATGACAAATCGGCACCGATCGTCAAACCCGGAGTTACAATAGAGGGGGAGCTGTATATCGGGTCTTCATATACAGGTGTTCCCCAGTAGACCATGTTGTAGGTCTGTTCGGGCAGAGATAAAAGCCGATTGAAACCTTCATAAATATGTCCATCTTCAATCGGATAAAAACCGTTGAAAACAGTCAATTTGTTATTTATATAATTCCCGAAGTAGATTGAAGTACCTGTTTTACATGGGAATACTTCGAGTATACCGGTCATGGGAATTTTGGGGTCTAACGGACTGTCTACAAAAGCTCGCAGTTGAGGCGTTACCAATTTGGGTGTAGACGGGTCGGTTATGATTTCTGTGTTATCTTTCGAACAAGAAACGGTTAGCAGGAATAAGGAGAGAACTCCCCACATCATTTTTTTCATAATCTTCTTTCTTTTGTGATTGTTATATTCATTTCTTATATAACAAGAGAGAAGATATAAAGTTTTAAGATTTAGTCTGTTTTTAGAGCACTTTCAATTGACAAGTAGAAGATACTTTGGGATAATAATGGGATATATCTTTCATGTCAAAGGCTTAACCGACCCGGCTAAGCCTTTGACATTTAAATTATTGGTATAGGGAATTCGCCAAGTCAGCAAGGCCTGTCTCTCCCGGTAGGTTGGGATATATTTTTTTCAAGGTTTCGATAAAAGTTTTTTTATCTTTGGACAAGAGGCTCTTCAACGTTTTTAAGTAGTTGATTTTGAAAATGACACATTCTCTGTTCGATACATTCCCATGGCCACCGATAAAAATTTCGCAATCGGAGTTTAGTGCGTTTTCGGCTTCTCGTATTTCAGCATCAATAGCCGAGGAAGATGATATTTGTAAATGGCTGATGTGTGCTTTTGTCGGACTCCAGTGTGTATAGTAGACTTTATTCCCGATAATGATGCTTGCTGCGGGAAAATCGGTTGAAGCCCCTTTTTGAAAGACAAATTTGATGCCGTTCCAATTTTGAGTACTTCCCATGGGGATTTCTTCTATTTTCCCTGTTGGCATAGAGGCAATGGCATTTCCAAATGTTTCCGCAAAGTTTTTCATCATACCTCCATAAATGGTGCCTTTGACAAAATCCGGCATTCCCTCAATCATTACAACATCATGATTTCCCGTTCCGCCTACATGATAATCGGTGATGATTTTCTGTACAGGTTTGCTCAATGAAACCACATAAGTGTCAAATTCCGATACATTATCTTTAAACAGCGGCTGTTCCAAAGTAACAAGCCCAGTCTTGCTCTCTATAATGTAGCTTACGTCTCCAAGTGCATCATTTGTATTATATACATGAAGTTTGAAACTGCCTAAATCCAACACATCAAAACTGCCTTTTGTCTGTGCTTGTGCTATTATTGATACAAAAGCCAATAAGCATAAAAATACACTCTTCATAAGTTCTATATTTTAATTAGTAACCGATAGTAAAACGTTCTTGATGATGATTTGCCTGTTCCATTTCATTTACCATTGCAACCGCATAATCTTCTACCGAAATATGGCTGTTCCCATTTTCATCAACAATAAGGTTATCCTTGCCCAAACGGAATTTTCCGGTACGCCTCCCTGGCTCGAGAGTTCCAGCTGGTGAGAAAAATACCCAGTCTATTTCTTTTTCGTTGCATAATGTATTCAGGTAAAATTCTCCTAAAGACTTCACACCACTCATAATTTCAGCAGGAATTACTCCCGAGTCTACCACTCTAAGTCCCGGTGCGCAGAATAAAGTACCTGCACCACCGACACACAACAGCCGCTTAATACCGGCTTGCTTTACAGCTTTAAGGATTAATGGATAATTTTTCAACGTTTCTTCGTAAATGGCAGGATTTGTCCAACCGGGATTATAAGCGCTGATGACAACATCTTTTCCCTTACAAGTGTCAGTTATCGTTTTTACATCAGAAACATCTGCTTTAACTACGGATAAATTACAGTTACTAATTGTAATCTTTTCGGGATTACGAACTATTGCTGTAACCTTGTTACCTCTGTTTAATAACTCATTAAGGATTGCAGTTCCAACAAAACCACTTGCTCCAATCAATACTACATTTTTCATAAATACAAATATTTGATAATCAGTATTACTATATAAAAGATTGTTTATATCTTTTCGAATGCAAATATGGAGTTGTTTTTTTAGTTGTCCAAGAAGTTACTTTGTATTCAGATAGTTACCATCATGAAACTATTATTGACTATAAAGAATTTGTGAATATCTTTTTAATATTATTTAAGTAATGGCAATCTTGTCCTTGCTTATTTGGAGTGTGTTAGTTACTTTTGTAGTGTAATGAAAAGAAGTTTTGAAAATTATGGTCAGAACAGGAATGCAAAATGAAATTTATCCCGATTGTCCTATTCGCAAGATACTCGCCCGTATCTGCGATAAGTGGTCGTTATTGGTTCTTTATGTATTGAGTCGGGAATCCTTGTTGCGGTTTAATGCGTTGCAGAAGAGGATACCCGATATTTCACAGAAAATGCTGACGGTAACTTTACGCACGCTCGAAGAAGATGGATATGTGAAACGGAAGGTTTTTGCCGAAGTACCGCCACGAGTGGAGTATTCGTTGACAGCACGCGCTGTTTCTTTATTGCCTTATGTCGATTCTCTGATTACATGGGCCAAAGATAATATGTCCGATATTTTAGCAGAT
>HF999736.1:35176-53326 GCA_000434215.1 Bacteroides sp. CAG:144 | reverse complement strand
AGGGAGAGACTGTTTTTGTATATCATGGAAATATATGTAATTTTGTCCACAGAAAAGAGAGTCAATATCCGGTCTCTTGGTAAATAAAAAATATCTTTGAGGTGTAAGTTACGAGTATGGATAATCGAATATTGATAATCGACGATGAACCGACGATACGTAAACTTCTGGCTCGTATGTTGGAGTTGGAAGGGTATGAGATATTTCAGGCCGATGATTGTACGTCGGGTATGAAGCAATTGACTTTGCGTAGACCACAGTTGGTTTTGTGCGATGTTTTTTTACCTGACGGGAATGGTGTTGAATTAGTAAAAAGTATCAAGGCTGTTACTCCCGATGTTGAAGTAATATTGTTGACGGCTCACGGAAATATTCCCGATGGCGTACAGGCGATAAAAAACGGAGCGTTCGATTATATAACCAAAGGTGACGACAACAACAAGATTATACCTATCATCAGCCGGGCGATGGACGAGGTTCATAAACGCATGAAGTCGGCTTCGGCATCGAAGTCCGATTCTGAATGTTCTTTCGATTCTATTTTGGGACAGTCCGACTGTATGAAACGGGCTATTAGTTTAGCAGAGAAAGTGTCTAAGACCGATGTCCCGGTTTTATTGACGGGAGAAACCGGGACAGGAAAAGAAGTGTTTGCCCAAGCGATTCATAATAATAGCGGACGGAGCAAGAAACCTTTTGTTGCAGTCAATTGTTCGGCATTCAGCAAAGAGTTGTTGGAGAGCGAGATGTTCGGTCATAAAGCCGGGGCGTTTACCGGAGCGGTGAAAGATAAGAAAGGTTTGTTTGAAGAAGCCAATAACGGAACGATTTTTCTCGATGAGATCGGTGAGATGGCTTTTGAATTGCAAGCTAAACTTTTGCGGGTACTTGAGTCGGGTGAATATTTGAAGATAGGAGATACCAAACCGACGAAAGTAAATGTGAGGATTATTTCAGCGACGAATCGCAACTTGAAGCAGGAAATTGAAAATAAGACTTTCCGGGAAGACTTGTTTTTTCGTCTTTCGGTTTTTCATATCGAATTGCCTCCATTGAGAGAGCGTATGGGAGACGTAGAAATTCTTGTAAAAGAATTTTTATTGCGTTATAGTAAAAAAATGGGACGTAAAGTCGAGGGCATAACACCCGAATGTTTGTCTGCGCTATCTACTTATTCATGGCCGGGTAATATACGGGAATTGCGAAATGTGATAGAGCGTTCTATCATCGTGTGCGATGACTATTTGACGTTAAGCGATCTTCCTGTTGAAATACAGTCATTCTCTTCCTCTCAGAAAAATTTGCCGCAAAACGAGTTTGAATTGGCGGGAGCGGAGCGTCGCCACATCGAGAAAGTATTGCGGTACACCAAAGGAAATAAAACCGAGGCTTCCCGTTTATTGAAGATTGGCTTGACGACTCTCTATCGTAAGATCGAAGAGTATAAGATTGTTCTTAATAATTAGTATTTGTTTTTATATCGTTTTATTTATCGGGAAAACCGGCTCATGCGGGATTTTCTCGATTTTTTTATTTCTTGGCAGTTTTCTGATTAGCAGAATTTTTTTGTTTTCCGAATAGGTATACCTGTTTGTTTTTCGTTTTGAAATCTGTTTTTTCAAAATGGAAAGGTTTTATACCGATGATTTTTCTTGTTTTTATTTTATAAGAGGCTTTAAATTAGTTGCTTGTGATTTTCTTCGTCTTTGTGGCATACTTTTGGTATAATATCGAACAACCAAAAAATTATTATGTATGATCTAAAAAAAGAAAAAGTACTATGGAAGTAATCGGTTTTTTAATATGCCTATTGAGTGGAATACTCTGTTTCTGGCTATTTTACAAATGTATAGATTGGTTTGACAAAATGTAAAAAAGGAGATTTTATGTACACAGCATTGTTTATTGTGGCAGTTGTGATGTTCATCTATATGATGTATGTCCTCATCAAGCCCGAGAAATTTTAAGAACAGAATAGGTAAGGTAAAAAAATGTAACTATGAATACAGAAATTTTAGGTGTTGTAGCTCAAATCGTTATTTTGTTGCTGTTGAGCTATCCCCTGGGAAAATATATTGCTAAGGTATATAAAGGAGAGAAAACCGTTCTCGACTTTATGAAACCGGTGGAGAGATTGATGTACCGTTTGTCGGGAATCAACCCCGAAGAAGAGATGGACTGGAAACAATTCTTACGTGCTTTGTTGATGGTCAATTTATTCTGGTTTGTATGGGGTATGGTTTTGTTGGTAAGTCAGGGGTATCTGCCTCTTAATCCCGACGGAAATATCGGACAGACCTGCCACCAGGCTTTTAATACATGTATCTCATTTATGGTAAACTGTAACTTGCAGCACTATAGTGGTGAAAGTGGTTTGACTTATTTCACCCAGCTGTTTGTTATCATGCTTTTCCAATTCATTACCGCTGCTACCGGTATGGCGGCTATGGCTGGTATCATGAAAGCCCTCGCTGCCAAAACTACGAAAACGATAGGAAACTTTTGGAAATTCCTTGTATTGAGCTGTACTCGTATTCTCGTGCCTCTGTCGCTTATCGTAGGTATCGTACTTATAACAGAAGGTACTCCTATGGGATTTGACGGTAAAATGGAGATTACGACCCTTGAAGGAGAGACCCAGATGGTTTCGCAAGGACCTACGGCAGCTATTGTTCCTATCAAACAGTTGGGAACGAATGGTGGTGGTTACTTCGGAGTCAATTCTTCGCACCCGCTTGAAAACCCGACATACTTGACGAATATTTTTGAATGCTGTTCTATTCTTATTATTCCGATGGCAATGGCTTTTGCATTTGGGTTTTATATCCGACGTAAAAAATTGGGTTATGCCATATATGGAGTCATGTTTGCTGCATTCCTTATCGGTGTGATTATCAACGTCTCTCAGGAGATGGGTGGCAACCCCCGTATCGATGATATGGGTATTGCTCAAGAGCATGGTAGCATGGAAGGTAAGGAGATACGCTTGGGCGCAGGAGGTACAGCTTTGTGGAGTGTTGTAACGACTGTAACATCGAATGGTTCGGTAAATGGTATGCACGACTCGACAATGCCGCTATCTGGTATGATCGAAATGCTCAATATGCAGATCAATACTTGGTTCGGTGGTGTCGGCGTGGGTTGGATGAACTACTTTACCTTTATTATCATTGCCGTCTTCATCAGTGGTCTGATGGTGGGACGTACGCCCGAATTCCTTTGTCATAAGGTCGAAGCCCGGGAAATGAAAGTTGCTTCTATTGTAGCCTTGCTTCACCCCTTTGTCATTCTCGTAGGTACGGCACTTGCATGTTATTTATATGCTCATGCACCGGCATTTGTGGCCAGTGAAGGTGGTTGGTTGAACAACCCGGGATTCCATGGATTGAGCGAGATGCTTTACGAGTATACGTCATGTGCAGCCAATAACGGTTCTGGTTTCGAAGGTTTGAGCGATAACACATGGTTCTGGAACTATTCCTGCGGTATCGTTCTTATTTTGAGCCGTTTCATTCCTATTGTGGGACAAGTTGCCATTGCCGGTCTGTTGGCACAGAAACGATATATTCCCGAAGGTGCCGGAACATTGAAGACCGATACGGTAACATTCAGTATCATGACGTTTGCTGTTATCTTCATCGTTGCTGC
The DNA here is from genome assembly GCA_000434215.1 of Bacteroides sp. CAG:144. Taxonomy (GTDB): domain Bacteria; phylum Bacteroidota; class Bacteroidia; order Bacteroidales; family UBA11471; genus Caccoplasma; species Caccoplasma intestinavium. The sequence continues at coordinate 49,678 of HF999736.1, read as the reverse complement.
ATTGTCGTTCTTCCCTGCACATGCTTTGAGTACTATCGCAGAACATTTCAGTTTATAAGGTGAAAAAACATATTATAGAGAAATAACTAATTATGAAAGCTAATAATTCAACATCGCTGTTTCAAAAAGATCAAGTTATAGAGAGCTTGAAACAGTCGTTCGTAAAGCTGAATCCCAAAACCTTGATAAAAAATCCGGTTATGTTCACCGTGGAAGTATCAACTTTCTTCATGCTTCTCGTGACCATTTATTCGGCATTCAGTAATACACAAGGTTCGTTTGTATATAATTTGCTGGTTTTTGTAATCCTGTTCATAACCATACTTTTTGCCAATTTTGCCGAAGCGATTGCCGAGGCTCGCGGTAAAGCTCAGGCCGATAGCTTGCGTAAAACCCGCGAAGAAACACCTGCCAAACTTGTGGTCGACGGTCAAGTAAAATGGGTGAACAGCTCGCAGTTGAAAAAAGGAGATATTTTTGAGTGTGAAGCAGGTGATGTAATCCCGGCCGATGGTGAAATAATCGAGGGTCTTGCTTCTATCGATGAAAGTGCCATTACCGGAGAATCCGCTCCTGTAATACGAGAAGCTGGTGGTGATAAAACATCTGTAACCGGTGGTACTAAGGTGCTTTCGGATCATATCAGAGTGAAAGTTACTACCCAACCCGGTGAAAGCTTCCTCGATAAAATGATTGCTCTCGTAGAAGGGGCAAGCCGTCAAAAGACTCCGAATGAAATCGCATTGACTATTCTGTTGGCCGTATTTACCCTCGTTTTCTTGGTGGTATGTATCACGTTGAAACCGATGGCCGATTATTCCAATACCGTTATTTCGATTGCTGCATTCCTTTCGCTTTTTGTATGTCTGATTCCTACGACGATCGGAGGCCTTCTCTCTGCTATCGGTATTGCCGGTATGGATCGTGCCTTGCGTGCCAATGTGATTACGAAATCCGGTAAAGCTGTCGAGACGGCTGGCGATATCGATACGCTCTTGCTCGATAAAACCGGTACGATTACGATCGGTAATCGTCGTGCTACCGCTTTCTATCCGGTAAGCGGAATGGATAAACATTCATTCGTTGAGGCTTGTCTTATGTCGTCGGTATCGGACGATACTCCCGAAGGAAAATCGATTATTGAGTTGGGACACGAAATCGGTGTGCGTATGAGAAGTCTGAATACCGAAGGTTCCAAGATGATCAAATTTACGGCCGAAACGAAATGTTCGGGTATCGACTTGAAAGACGGAACGGAGATTCGTAAAGGTGCTTATGATGCGATACGCGATATTACGGCCAAAGCTGGGAATCCTTTCCCCAAAGAAACGGAAGAAGTTATTTATAAGATAACCAGTAACGGCGGTACTCCTCTTGTGGTAAGTATCGATAAGAAAGTAGCCGGTGTCATAGAATTGCAAGATATCATAAAACCCGGTATCGTAGAACGTTTCAAACGTTTGCGCAAGATGGGTGTAAAAACGGTAATGGTAACCGGTGATAACCCTTTGACTGCCAAATATATTGCAGAGAAAGCCGGCGTAGATGATTTTATTGCGGAGGCTAAGCCCGAAGACAAGATGAATTACATCAAGAAAGAACAGGCTGCTGGTAAGCTGGTTGCCATGATGGGCGATGGTACGAACGATGCCCCGGCATTGGCTCAGGCAAATGTGGGTGTAGCGATGAACAGTGGTACGCAAGCAGCTAAAGAGGCCGGTAACATGGTCGACCTCGATAATGACCCGACCAAGTTGATCGAAATTGTCGAAATCGGAAAACAGTTGCTGATGACTCGCGGTACGCTGACTACGTTCTCTATCGCTAACGACGTAGCCAAATACTTCGCCATCATTCCTGCCTTGTTTATGTTGACCATACCTCAGTTGGCATCGCTCAATGTAATGGGCCTGCATAGTCCCGAGAGTGCAATTTTATCGGCTATCATATTCAATGCCATTATCATTCCTATCCTTATTCCGTTGGCTTTGAGAGGTGTTGCTTATAAACCTATCGGTGCAAGCGCATTGCTTCGTCGCAACCTGCTTATTTATGGTGTCGGCGGTCTTATAGCACCTTTCGTCGGGATTAAGCTCATCGATTTGATTGTCGGCCTTTTCTTCTAATTAAAAAACAAAGTAAGTTATGAAAAATCTTATAAAGTCATTACGCTTTACTCTTGTATTTTGCGTATTTATTTCAATAAGTTACATTTTCGTTTTGTGGTTGTATGCCCGTATCACGGGCAGCAATAACGCCGAAACAGTTACCTTGAACGGAAAAGTGGTTGGCGCTGCGAATGTAGGACAGATGTTCACTCAGGATATTTATTTTTGGGGACGTCCCTCTAAGGCTGGTAACGGATACGACGCATCGAGTTCGGCCGGTAGCAACAAGGGCCCTACGAATGAGGAATACTTGGCCGAGGTAGAGAGCCGTATCGATACTTTCTTGGCGCATCACCCTTACCTCGAACGTAAAGATGTTCCGGCCGAAATGGTTACGGCCAGTGCTTCGGGCTTGGATCCCAACATTACTCCCGAGTGCGCTTATGTCCAAGTAAAACGTGTGGCCGCCGCCCGTGGTATGGATGAGAGCCGCGTAAAAGCTCTTGTTGATGCAGCAGTGGAAAAACCTCTTTGGGGTATTTTCGGAACAGAAAAAGTGAATGTTCTGAAACTGAATGTTTCTCTCGATGAAACGAAATAATTGTAATAACAAATAAAAAGCTATATCCGAATAACGGATAAAAATAAGTATAGAAATTTTTTAAGGATTATGAAAAAAGGATTCATCGCAGCTTTTGCAGCTGCATCGATTATGCTTTCGAGCCATGTTGTCGCTCAAGAAAAGTTTACGGTCAGTGGTAAAGCAGATTTTGTAAGTGATTACATTTGGCGTGGTATGGACCAAAACTCCGGATTTTCGGTACAACCCTCTCTCACTTTAAGTTGGTATGGTGTCAGCCTCAATTGCTGGGGCAGCCAGAGCCTTACCAAATGGGAAGACGGTGGAGCCAAGGAGTTCGACATTAACCTGAGTTATTCGATAAAAGGTTTTACGGTTACGGTTTCCGATTTATGGTGGTCGGGAGTGAACAAGCCTTACGGACATTATCGTAACTCTCATTATTTCGAAGGAACTTTGGCTTATAGTTTTGCCGAACTTTGTCCTAAATTTCCGTTGGCCATCTCTTGGAGTACGATGTTTGCGGGAGCCGATAGAGACACCGATCCTGTTACCGGTGAATTGTGTGGAAAACTCAGAGGTTCGACGTATGTGAACTTCTCTTGTCCGGTAGCTTTGCCTGCCGATATAACACTTACTCCGGCTATCTCTTTTACTCCGTGGAAGGGTATGTATCACAATAAGGCGGCTATCACCGATATTTCGTTAAAAGCTAATAAAGATATCAAGATAACCGATAATTTTTCGATACCTTTGTTTGCACAGGTGATTGTAGCTCCTCAATTCGATAGAACATATATCGTAGCAGGATTTACTTTAGGTTTCTAAGATAGCTTTATGCAAAACGAAGAAAACAATAATGTACAGTATTTCTTAGACCTTATCCGTCGTTCGCGCCGGGGAAAATTCAAAGTGTACATAGGTATGATTGCGGGGGTGGGAAAGACCTACCGCATGTTACAGGAAGCACACGAATTACTCGAAAATGGCGTCGATGTACAGATTGGATATGTCGAAACACATGGAAGAGCAGGAACGGAGGCCCAGTTAGTGGGCCTCCCTGTTATTCCACGGAAGAAGATATTTTACAAGGGTAAAGAGCTCGAGGAGATGGATTTGGAAGCTATTCTCCAACGGCATCCCGAGATTGTGGTCGTAGACGAGTTGGCCCATACCAATGTCGAAGGTTGTCGTAACCGAAAACGTTGGGAAGATGTTCTCGAACTTCTCGATGCCGGGATAAATGTTATCTCGGCTATTAATATTCAGCATATAGAGAGCCTCAACGACGAGGTGAAGGATATTGCCGGTATCGAGGTGAAGGAACGGGTTCCCGACCGTATTTTACAGGAGGCTGATGAGGTTGTGAACATCGACTTGACCGCAGAAGAGTTGATCGCGAGACTGAAAGCCGGGAAAATATATCGACCCGAAAAAGTTCAGACGGCTCTGAACAATTTCTTTAAAACCGAGAATATACTCCAATTACGTGAACTTGCTCTTAAAGAGGTTGCATTCCGAATCGAGCGGAAAGTCGAGAGCGAGGTTATACCTACGAGCAATGCTCCGGCACGCCGGGAAAAAGTACTGGCCTGCATCAGCAGCAACGAGCAGACCCCTCGGCACATCATCAGAAAGGCTTATCGGTTGGCTTCTCGTTACAATACCTCTTTTATTGCACTGTATGTACAGACACATAGGGAAGATCCCGATCGTATCAGTTTGGCATCGCAACGTTATCTGATCAATCATTTTGAGTTGGTTACGGAGTTGGGCGGTACGATCAAGCAGGTGGCAGCCGATTCGGTAACCGATGTGATTATTGATGTTTGTCGAGAAAATCAGATTACGGTTGTATGTATGGGACAGCCCTCATTTTCCATGCCCAATGTATTGTTTTCGATAGGGCGTTACCGTAAGTTTATGAAGGCTTTGGCCGAAATGCGTATCGATTTGATTATTATTTCATAACCTAACGTATTGTGAATATGAAAAACATGACTATTAAGGCAAAGCTCACCCTTGCAATAGGAGTGTTGGTGTCGATGATTGTCCTCTTGGTCGTATTGTCGATTGCCAATTTGCAGATTTTGACAGCTACCGATCCCGATAGTCCGGCAGCCGGACCGGGGTTGAACAGGGCACTTATTTATGTTTCGGTAGTCGGCGTTATTTGTATTCTTATAGGTATCGCCATTCTTATCCGTATTCCCATATCTATCAATAATCCTATCAAGCAGTTGATTGATGGAATTCTCGAGATTGCCAATCATAACTACGATGTGAGACTCGACCTGAAAGGAGATAGAGAGTTGGAGGTTGTTTCACAAAATTTCAACCGAATGGCCCGCCGATTGAGCGATTATCATAATAGTACACTTTCTGACCTGATGGCTTCGAAACGTTATCTCGAAACAATCATCAATTCGATCAATGAGCCTATCATCGGCCTCGATAACGATATGCAGATACTGTTTATCAATAATGAGGCATTGAACGTGTTGAACCTGAAACGGGAAAATACGATCAGAAGGTCGGCACAGGAAATCGCCATGAAAAATGACTTATTGCGTCGCTTGATACGGGGAATGCTCGACCAAAAGGAAGAAAAAGAGCAGAGTCCTACGGCCAAGAAAGAACCGCTCAAAATATATGCAGACAATAAAGAGAGCTTTTTCCAAGTAAAATACATGGAGATTACGATGCCTGATAAAGACGGTGTTACCATCGTGAAAAAAGGAAATGTCATTTTGCTCAAAAATATTACTGAGTTTCAAGAACTCGATACGGCTAAGACGACTTTTATTTCGACCATATCGCATGAACTGAAAACTCCTATCTCGGCCATATTGATGAGTTTGCAGCTATTGGAAGATAAGCGCGTCGGTACTCTCAATGCCGAACAGGAAGAACTATCCAATAGCATCAAGGAAAACAGCGAGCGTCTGTTGAGCATTACGGGTGAACTTCTCAATATGACACAGGTCGAGAGTGGAAAATTGCAACTGAAACCCAAAATTACCAAACCGATAGAACTGATCGATTACGCTATCAAGGCCAACCGTATACAAGCCGAGAAGTTCGGAATCCAAATCGAAGTCGATTATCCCGAAACAATCAAAAAACTTTTTGTCGATAGTGAGAAGATTGCATGGGTCTTGACCAATCTGCTGAGTAATGCCATACGTTATTCATCGGAAAATGGTCGGGTAATTATTGGTGCCCGGCAGAAAACTGAAAACAGCATCGAAATGTACGTCCGGGATTTTGGTAAAGGAATAGATTCTCGCTATCATAAGAGTATTTTCGATCATTATTTCCGGGTTCCCGGAACGAAGGTTCAAGGAAGCGGATTGGGGCTTTCCATCTCCCGTGATTTTGTTATGGCTCATAACGGAACACTGGACGTCGAGAGCGAATTGGGAAAAGGTAGTTGTTTCTCTATGATATTGCCTTGTTAGGGTGATATAGCGCGGAACGATTTTTGCGAGAATGAGAAAAAATGGAGGCCGTTCATCATGAACGGCCTCCATTTTTCATGGAAATTTTATGGAACTTACTTGACGATCACTTTCTGGTCGTTTACCAGATAAAGGCCCGCCGGGAGATTCTCGATGAAATATACTCCGGGCGTATATTCGATTTGTTTTACGAGTTGGCCCGCGGCGTTGTGAACCGTAACCGTAAGTTTTTTTTGTACAAGGATTTCGAGCGATCCGTTACCGCCTATGGCGACAAAATCGGGGCGAGAGATTTCGGGGGTGATTTCGTTTATACCCGATGTCCCGTCTTGTGCTATGGCCCGTTCACCGAGGCTTCCGTATTCGTTGACGGCTTTTACCGAGAAACACTCTGCATCTTGACCGGCATCGATCGTACTCGTGCATTCTGTGGTGATGTCGATTACCGAGTCATTTTGGAAAACGATATAGCAAATGGCGTAATCGCAGGCTTTCCAAGAAAGGGAGTTGCTGTTTTTCTTCACCTCTTCGGGGGCGGCGATCGGTTCGAAGAATTGGCGGGGATTCCAGTTGTCCGTTCCCGAAATGATGTTGTCATAATTCATCAGGGCCGCTTCTTCGGCTGTGATGGTTGACCGGCAACTTCCGGTTATTTTTTGACCCTTATCGTCGGTATAGAAATATTCGGTGCGGCGGTTACTCAGGTCGATGGGGTTTCCATTTATGTCCATACTGTTATATTCGGCAAATAATTTCGGAATGGTGCCCATGGTATTCCAACCGATGGGGCTGGGAATTCGCTTCATTGTCGTGTTGAGATAGACCACAATGGGAGCATCGTGCCACGGGCGGCCCAGTGCGTCTTTGTTATCGGCGACACCGTCGATGGTACAGCTCTCGAATACGTAGCCGTATTTGGTCCCTTCTTTATGTGAGGCGGCTGTAACGACACTTCCCGAACGGGCATTGTATAGACTGCAATTCTCGAATAGGCAGTCTCCGCCACCATAGATATAATCAACAGCACCTTCGACATAGCAATCTTTTGCATAATGTCTGTCGCTGGTGTTCTTGGTCGTGGTTTGCCAAGTGTCTTGATAAGACCGGAAGTTGCAATGATAGAATGCAAGACGGTCGTTTCTTGTGAGCATAGCCAAAGCCATAGGTCCGGCCTGTTCATCTACTCCCCATGTATTGATATACGAAATGTTTTCGGTGTAGAAGTCGGTTGCGGCAACTTTTACAACAGTCCCGTCTTTATCGCTGTATGGGTAATAAGCTGCATTGTTAACGGAAAAATCCCAGCCGTTATCACCCTCACTGGCACAATTGATTTTATATTGAATGATAGTGCGGTCGCGATCCTGACCGATAAGGTGAATAAACGGTTTGTTTTCGGGAATACGGACCAGTTCGTTATAGACGCCGTTCTTTACGAAAATCAGGTAAGGAGTGGTTCTGTCGGTCGGGACTGCATCGATGGCCGCTTGTATCGTCGTGTAGTCGCCTGTACCATTGGCTGCTACCACAGCGTCGAATGTTTTTGCATGGGGGCGAGGACGTTCCATCGTTTTGAATTGCAGAGTAATACCGGCGAATGGATTACCGCTCATATCGGTAATGGCACCCTCGGGAACAACGACTTCATAGGATGCCCCATAAGAAAGTCCCGAGTAGGCGAAGCTGACGGTTTTACTTCCGAATACGGGAACAAGTGTTTCCCCGTTGAGGGTGATTTCTCCGCTTCCGGCTTGTACTTTCTCGTCGAAAGTGAGCACGATATTTCCATTGGCCGAGGCTTTATCCGAATTTTGCACCGGAGAGGTCGATATCAGCACGGGGGCTGTGAAGTCGGGTACATGTATTTCATCGGCATATACGAATACATCGGCTAAGTAGAATCCTTCTGTATCACCTTCTTTGGCACTTCCGATCATTTCGGTCGTCGTATCTCCGATCCAACGGATATGGATATTCTTTTTCATCTCTTCGGTAAGGGTATCGGGAAGCATGGCATCGAAAGCGATCCATTCGCTGCTGTTTCCCGAGAGGGTAAGGGTCGCGAGGTCGGCGTAATGTACGCCGTCGGTCGAGAGTTGCATTTTCTGCCCTTTGTGTACACAGCCGTTATCTGTTCCTATGTAACTGTGTATTTTGATGTTTTCGTATCCGGCAGCCGAGAATTTGGCCGTGAAATAGCGGGGATTGTCCATGTCGGCAAAATCGGTATAGCGTCGGGCGCAATATAGAGTTTTTCCTCCGAATGTCCTTTCCGATGCACCCCAGTTGGTAGAGCTGCCGTCTCCATTGTGGAAATACATGACTCCGGTATTATCGGTCTTGAAATAGTAATCGCCTTTTCGTGCGCTTCGGTCCGGATTTTTATTACTGTCGAAATCCCAACCTACGATAAAAGGTATGACGTCATAGTGCATCAAGAAACTGTAATCCTTGTCCATGATGACGGTTTGTTTGTTTTCGCTACTGCCGTCTCCCCAATACAGGAACGTTGTTGCAGAATTGGGAACGACCGTAATGCTTACCTCTTCACCGGCTTCGTATTGGTTGTTGTCTCTTTGCGGAGAGAGTTTATATTCGCCCCACGTTGCGCCTTCACCTTCTTTTTCGATGTTCAAGGTATAAAGGGTTTGAAGTGTGAATGTTGCGGATATTTCGGTATTTTCTTCGATCGTGAAAGTATAGGGATTTTCGGTAGAGACGATTTTCCCGTCTTGGTCTTTCCATGCTTCGAATCGGTAGCCGTAGTTGTGGGTGGCCGAGACGGTTACTTCATCACCTTTCTCATAATTTCCCGAGAGTGGAGCCGTACTACCACCGTTTTGTGGTAGGCTGCCGGTTGTGAGTGTTACCACTTGGGAAAATGTTTTCAGCCAACGAGGGTCTCCTACGATACCGCCGGTGGTGGAAGCCGTAGCCAACGGAGAGGTCGATACGATGGTGAAATCTCCGTTTTCGGGGTCGGGGAAGATTTGAGTGATTCCCAGCGTTTCGAGAGAGAGGTCTTCGATCGTAGAACTCGAAGCATTGGAAACCGAGTAGCCGCCATAGTTATCGATGAGGTTCTTTTCGGCTATGAGAGTTCCTCCCTTTGCTGATACGATAAACGGTTTCTGCCCTTCTACGCCCGGGGTCGAAATAATGTTGTTTTTGAACGTATAAGTCGAGTTTTCACTGTATTTCCCGTCTACTTTACAAAGAGCGTAAGATGAGCTTTTGGACCATTTGTAGACCGTATTGTTCTCGAAAACAAAAGTCAAGTCAATATCGGAAGTCGTATTTTTAGGACTGAAAAAACTTTCTCCCGAGATGTAATTTTTCAAGGTACTGTTCTTGACCGATACCGATTTTACGCCGTGCTGGGGATAAAGGAAACAATACCCGTTGGCTCCGCAATCGGTAATGATACAGTTGGTAAATTCGATGGCCTCGATGGTATTCCCTGCGTTATTGGTGCGCAGGAAACAGCGACCGATGTTCGATACGGTACAGTTGCGTACGGCAATCGTTTTTACATTGCCGTAGGTGAGATCCATAAAATAATTGTCGTTGGTGATGATATTCAATCCGTCGAGAACGATACCGCCATCGGTCTTGCCGGCATCACTGTTTCGGAAAGTCCCCGAGAATGTAACCTCGGCACCGGGCGCAGCTTTTAGCGTGATGGTTTTTCCCGCCGGGAAAGAGAGTTGACTGCTGTAAATGCCGCTTTCGAGCAGTAATACGTCTTGGTCGGCGGCTTGGTCGAATTCCGATGTCAGCGTATTGACGTTGACGTTCGTCTCCTTGGCATAACCAGCTTGACAAGCAAGGCAGGTTAAAAGGCCGAGAAATAGATGTCGTGTTTTCATTGTATGGAAATTAAGGTTTATCTGATGATCCGTTTTTCTCCGTTGATGATGTTGAAACCCTTTTGCGGAGCGGAGAGGGGTTGCCCCAAAATGTTATAAATCGATTTCTCCCGGTTGTTTGTTTCTACCTCCGTTTCGTTGATACCGGCCGTGTAGCCGAGATGTCCTCCGATTTTTATATCGGCCAGTCCCAATTCTTTGGTCGGGCTCAGTTTGTAGACATAAACGATAAGTTGGCATTTCCCTGTCGATGTGGGAACGACGAGGTCGTTAAGGTCTATTTTTGTCGTGGCGAGAGACTCGTCTTCCTTGTCGGAACCGCCATGCATTCCTGTGCCTAAAATTGTCTCTTCTCCGTTACTGTCCACCCATGCCAAATCGAAGTAGCCGCCGCTGGTTCCATAACTTAGAGCCATAATAGATATTTCTGTCGGACGGAATGTAACACCGTCGGCGAGGTCGAAATCGAAATAGAGTGCACTTGTCGGTTCCGGAGACTTGTATTCGATAGTAGGTTGGAAAGTAGTAATGACTTTCCCATAGGCCAACCGAGTACTTTTCCTGTTGATTTCCGAGCCAAGCGAATATTCGCTCGATGTTACGATACCCTCTTTCGATACGGTAGCCGATTCGCCTACCTTTCCGCTGCTCATGCTCCACGATATGGTTACGTCGGTGGTAACAGGGGCATAAGGTTCGCCCGGTTTTCCTACGATTTCGGCATCTTGGTATTGAGCCTCGGTAATGTCGGCAACGAGGCTGTTGAGGTAGACTTCGAGCATGGTATAACCCTCTTCATTGCGGGTGTTGCGGTCTTCGGGATTTTTCGGGTCGAGGCCGTTTTGTGTCTCCCACTCGTCGGGCATACCGTCGGCATCGGTATCGATAGGAGCTGTTTCGCTTTTCAGTTCGGGCCACGGCGACCAGTCACTACCGGCATCTTCGGGCATCAGGTCTTCGAGTTTGTCGATGATTCCGCCTTTATTGGCCGATTCTCCCTTGTAAGTTGCCGTTCCGTTACGGCACTCGGTCGTCAAGCGGGTATCGATAGCATCGCGGCGATGAGAACAACCTGCGTAGTTCAATACGGGAAGGAAGCACCCTTGTGCCGTGTGTTGGTGCAAAAGAGGGGTTTCGCCTTGTTCGGTATTTGATTTTACATCGGCTTTTGTCGCATTTCCTCCTATGAGGGAAGAGGTGTTGACGACGACGCCATCCCAATTATCGGTATTGACATCGGGATATTTGGAGTTGTAATTGCCGTCGATGTAGAACTTGCCCCAAATGGCCGTCGTCCCGTCGGAACTGGTTGCATCGTCGATACCGATGAAGCGATTTTTCGATCCGGTGGTAGTGGCCGGTCCCGGCTTGTAATAGTTGTTTATCATGTTTACGGTCATACCTTCGGCGCCATAGCAACCGTTACCGCTCCAATTGTAGATGACGTTGTTGCGCATATCGGTCATGTGATCGGAAGGAGTACCTAAGTTTCCAGTTCCAAATCTGGGTGTACGGCTGTCGTGGTGTATGAGCAGATTGTGCAGGTAAGAAGCTCCTATTCCTCCCCAAATGGCGCCGTAACCGTGAGGTCCTTTGGAGTGAAGGCTCATACGCAGACTTTCGGAAATGATGCACCACTGCATCGTGAAGTTGTAGTTGGCATAGAACGAGGCGCACTCGTCGGTACACCAAGAGATGGAGCAGTGGTCGACGATGACATTGTTGCAGAAGCGGCCTCCGAAAGCGTCGGCACCGTCGGCTTCATCGGCCGAGAGAGACCAGTCTCCCATGCGGAAACGCATGTAGCGGACGATGACATTGCTACCCGATACCGATACGGGGTAGCCGGCCAGACAGATACCGTCGCCCGGTGCACTCTGTCCGGCGATGGTAATATTACTGCCTCGGATATTCAGGCTGCTGTTGAGTTGTATGGTTCCCGATACTTTGAACAGTATCGTTACTTTGGAAAGGTGGGTTACACCATAGCGGAGGGTTCCCGGCGTATCGGTATCTTCGAGCGAGGTTACATAGTAGACCTCTCCTCCGCGTCCTCCCGTTGTGTAACGACCGTAGCCGTCGGCACCCGGGAAAGCGGGGACTTGGGCCGAAGCAGAAATCGTCCATGCAAGAGCGATAAATAAGAACAGATAGAATTTTTTCATATTCATAGTATTTTGATGTTGGTTGATGTATTTCCGTCGTCTGTGATAACTAAGGTCTGGAACAAAAATTTCTGTGCTAATGTAGCATAGATATAATATGGTGGCTTGCAATAATTGGTTTATTGCTTATATTATTTATTCAAAAAGGCGGCGGGGTAGGAAAATGTGTCGATTGGGAGCCTTTTCCGGTCAATTTTTACCCCCTTTGTATTCCGAGGGAGAATGGCCGGTTTTTTCTTTAAATACCCGGCTGAAATATTGCGGGGAGGAGAATCCGCAACGATATGCGATTTCCGATATGCGGAGTTCTCCTTTTTCGAGATATTCCGTAGCCTTTCTGATACGAATCTCTTGTATCAGGTCGATAGGAGAAATGCCGGTAAGCGATTTTATTTTCCGGTAAAAGACCGTCCGACTGATGTGTTGCGTATCGGCGAGGTCTTCTATTTTGAAGTTGCTGTTTTGGATATTGTTTTCGATTTCTTGTATCGTTTGGCGCATGAATGCGTCGTCGAAACGGGTCAGTGAATCCGGAGATTGCTTCGTGTCATTTTTCTCCGGCTTTTCTTCTGTCCGGGTCAGGTAGAAATCTTTCAATTCCCGTCGTCTCTGTAACAGGCTGCGTACACGGGCTTTCAGATAAGAAGAGCTGAAAGGCTTGGTAATATAGTCGTCGGCTCCGTATTCCAAACCTTTGATACGGTCTTCCACCGATGTTTTGGCCGAGAGCAGGATAAACGGCGTGTGGGAAATGTCGGGATTCCGTTTGACGGTATCGAGCAGTTCGATACCGTCCATTATCGGCATCATGATATCGCTGATGACGAGGCCCGGTTGGACAGAGAGTATTTTATCGAGTCCTTCTTTCCCGTTTTGAGCCGTGTTTACATTGTACTCGTCTTGCAGGATATATTTGATAAAATGGCGCAACTCGGCATTGTCTTCCACGATCAGTATCGATTCTTCGTCCGATGATATATTATCGCTGTTTTCTTCTTCCGCTACGGGAGTGGAGACGTCTTCGAGAATAAACTCGGCATGGGGATCTCTCTGGTAAACAGAAGAAGTACCCGGGAGAGAGACTGTGAATGTGCTGCCGTTTTCGGGAGAACTTGTAACTTGTATGTTTCCATGCAGGAGTTGTACGAGTTCTTGCACGAGAGAGAGACCTATACCGGTCGACAAGCTGTTTTTGGGAGTACCCAGCGTTTCGAAACGATTGAAAATCTTTTCTATTTTTTCGGGAGCGATACCTCGGCCCTCATCTCGGACGGTTATGGTGAATCCCTCGTCGAGACGATCGAGAGACACTTGTATGCCTTTCCCGTCGGGTGTATATTTAAAGGCGTTGGAGAGAAGATTGAAAAGAATTTTTTCGACTTTATCGGCATCGGTATAGCATCGGATCGGTTGCGCAGGAGCGGAAAACCGATAGTCGATGTGTTGTTTCTGGGCCATGTGCTCGAACGATTCGAAGGTGTGTCTTGACAATTCTTTGACGTCGATGCAGGCAATGAAGAGTTTCATTTTCCCGTTCTGTATTTTTCTGAAATCGAGAATCTGATTGATAAGCCGCAACATACGGTGTGTATTATGTTGGGCGATGATGAGATTTTTACGCACGTCGGGTGCGAGACTCTCTTTTTGGAGAACGGCTTCGAGGGGAGACGCTATGAGGGTGAGAGGAGTACGTAATTCGTGCGATATATCGGTAAAGAATTTCAGTTTGAGTTGGGTAACTTGTTGCTCGATACTTACGCTGCGGCGCAGATTGGCGATATACAGAAATATTCCCGATGCAAGCAGGGCGACTAAAATGGCGGCGAGAATGTAAAGGAATATGGCCCAGGGCGTTTCTCCGAATGTGGGTGTAACGATGAGATGCAATACACGGGTATTGTCGGTCCATATACCGTCTCCGTTGGTAGACCGTATTTCGAGAGACCATTTTCCGGCCGGTAGATCGGCAAAACTCACGGTGCGGTTATCGTGTAGGTTGTTCCATGAGTCGTTCATCTCTTTTATACGGTATGCATACCGTATAGCTTTGGGGTCGGTATAGTCGAGTGCGGCGAAAGAGAGGGAAATATTCCGTTCTTGGGGTTGCAGTAAAAGGGTGTCGCCGGTGATGATTTTTATCTCTTCTTTACCGTCTCCTCCCGGTATATGCACTTGGGTAAAGACAATGGGGGGTACGATGTCGCTTTTCCGCAACCTGTTCAGGTCGAGCCGGAGCAGGCCGTTTTCTGTCCCTACATACAATCCGTTGCGGCTGTCGGTAACCGGAGGTACTTCGCTGATAGCGAGGTGGGACTGGCG
>HF999736.1:32900-35118 GCA_000434215.1 Bacteroides sp. CAG:144 | reverse complement strand
TCTCTGTATCGTAGCGGCAGATGCTGTTTTGGAAAGTAATCCATAAAGAACTGTCGTTTGACTCGGTAATGGCGTAGGCGAGGTCCGACGGCAATCCGTTTCTCTTGTTGAAGTGAACGAACTCTATGCTGTCGGAAAGGAGGTTTTCCGAAGCGATACGGCTGATTCCTCCGCTGTACGGTACGATATACAGGTCTCCGTTTTTGCGCCGGTAGATGTACATGACATCGTTATTGCTCAGACTCGACGCTTGGTTCTGTCTACTTCGGTTGAGATGAAATATAATATCTTCGGGCGTTCCGAGATCGTCGTCGAAAGAGAGCAGCCCTCCGGTAGTTGCGGCCAATATCACGCCGTCGACAGTAGTGCATATATTTCTTACCTTGAATGCTTCTTGCGGAAATGAGTTCAAGCGGTTGCCTTTATGTATGAAGCGTAACGGGTGTGCCGAGGGGTTTTCTACGAGATTGAGCCCTCCGCCGTATGTACCTATCCATATACGCCCTTGCTTGTCGGAGCATATATCGTAGATGGAATTTTCGCTCAAACTATACGGGTCTTTTGCGTTATGCCGATAGCGCCGTATCCGGTAGTTCCCCGTTTTTTCGGGAGTGGCGATAAATAGTCCGTCCTCTTTACAGCCTATCCACATTCGATGTAAGGAATCTTCAAAAAACGTGTAAGCGCTGGCTCCGAATGCGGTCTGCGGATTGTTTACGATTTTCCCGGAGCGGGAGAGATTCCCGATGTATCGGTCGGAGGAATCGTACAATTCGATAACACCTTGTTTCGATGCACACCAGAGCCTTTTTTGCGAATCGATAAAAAGACCTCGTATCGTATTCGGAATTTCGTATTGACCGGCTCTTTCTTGTCGGAGCAACGTATAATTGCGTGGGGAGAAAGTCAGTTGGTCAAAACCCGATTTGCAGCAAAGCCATAAGTTGCGATGTTTGTCGATATGGTATCCGAGCCCCGGAGCATGATAGTCGGTTTCTTGGTCTCCTTGTGTCTGACGAGCGGGTTTCAATACTTTATCTTGTGGATCGTAATAGGAAAACAACCCATAATAGGGTTGTATCCAGATACTGCCGAAAGCGTCTTCCAAAATGAATCCGTTTCTTTTTTTAGATCCTTGTACATAGCTTATCAAGCGGGGGGTATTCTCGGTAAGGTCGATGCGCCATATCTTATCTTGTCCGTCGAGTATCCACAAAACGCCGTCGTGAGACTGGTAGAATTTGTTGATGCGCCAAGTTTCGTTTCCCGGCGGAAAAACGATGGAGAAGTCGTTGTCGTCTTTGCAGAAAAGCAATTGCTTCGGGGTTGCGATGCACAAGCGATGATCTTGCGACTCATAGAGGCCGTCGATGCGGTTGACTGAAACCGGGAGGGCGATTTCTTTGAGTCCGTTTACCGGACGGTATGAAAAAAGCCGGCCGTCGATTGTCGACAGAAAAACGGTACTGTCGATTTCGAGTATGTGCTTGAATATTTCTTGACTTTGGAAAGGTCGGTTGTATAGTCTGACACCTCTCCGTGTGAGTATCCATTCATTTCCCCAAGAGTCCGCAGCGATGGTGTAGATGTCGTTTTTGTCGGGAATATGATGCTTGTATATTTGTACGGCGGCTTGGTCGGGTAATTGTTTCTCATCGATGCGGTAGATTGTTCCCGACGGATTGATAATCCATGTAATACCGGTTTTTAAAGGATAGATTTGAGACGATTCATCTGTTGTGAAGTCGACCGGTTCTGCAAGCGGATTTTCAAATCGTTCGGTATGGCTGTTGAACAAATAGGTTTTCCCACCGAATGTCTGGCACCAAATATGCGCTCCGTAACCTTTCTCGATGTGGGTGATGCGGTTGTAACTCAGTCTGATGCTGTCGGTCGGATAAGATTTATAGTTTTTGAATCGGTAGCCGTCGAATTTTTCCAACCCGTTCCATGTCGCCAACCAAATGTATCCTTCGTTATCTTGTATAATACTCTGTACGGTATTTTGAGATAATCCTTCTTGTATGGAGTAATGGCTGACACTGAGCAGACTTTCCCCCCAAGAATAAATCGAGGTGCAAAATGCAATAAGGAAAAAAAGGTTTCTCAGTGTCATTTCTCGGTATTCTTTCGGTCGTTGGGTCAGGTATTTCGGAGGGGGGACAAGTGCCGATTCTCCGAAGCAAATATAAGAAAAAAGAAAAGAATCGAGAAAGAC
>HF999736.1:24344-32831 GCA_000434215.1 Bacteroides sp. CAG:144 | reverse complement strand
GGCTATCCCTTGTGGGATAGCCGTTTTTGCTGTGATAGACTTGAATATTTATTGTTTTATAAATTTTCGTCCGTTTTGTATGTATATGTTCCCCGGTTGAGGTTCGTTGACAGGACGACCTAAAAGATCGTAAATAGTTCCGTTGGAATGGTCGGCTTTTATCTCATTTAATCCGCTTGTCGAGCCGAGGTTGATGTAAAAGAGAAAGTTTTGATCGGCCTTTGTCAGTTTATGTGCCCCGGCGGGAAGTGTGTGGGTAATTATATTGCTTCCCGATGTGGCGGAGATTTTTACCCCGTCTATTTTGATGTTGGGGGTAGAGCCTTCGTTGAATATGAGGGTTAAGGTCATTTCTTCGGTCGTGGTGAAGCCGATGATCGTCGATGATTCCAGTTTCAGGCATTCGGTATAAGTTGTTCCGTTGACGGTTGCCGAACCTTTTGAGTTGGAATAATTGGCCGATGTAAAGGTGTAGAAACTGTTCGATGGTTTACTGCCGGTGAAGTGGCATTCGTATCCTTGTCCCGGGACGATGACGGGAGGATTTTCGTCTCCGCCTTCATCACCGCCATCTCCTCCGCCCGAGCCTTCGTCTCCGCTTTCGGTAAACAGCCCGACAAGCGATGTTTTATAACCGGTAACAGCTGCTTTCAGTGCACTGTTTACGTCATAATCTCTGTCATCGACAGCATTGTCGAAATGCCATTGTAGGTCGCCATGCTGCATGCGTCCGGCACCGAACTCTCCCGCAAGTATGGTAGGGATATCTTCGGCGGCATCGGGGGTATAGGTGTAAATGCGGGAAGCGTCGGTATCGAAATTATTATAAGAGGTTGCGCCCGATTTCGTTTTTACGGTAGCCGGTACTTGTTCGTCGCGGGAGGCAGCGACATAAGCGTCGAACTCTATGTTGTCGTCTTGATAGGAAACAAATCTGAAACTCGACGACTGTTCGGCGAATATGTTTCCGTAGGCTTTTATCATGCCGCCCGTTTCTCCGCTGAAAGTACCCGCACCCGAAATGATGTCGGTTCCTTGCATCGAAATCATGATCGGTTTGTTGGTGTTGCGGAAGTAATTGTTTTCGACGAATACGCTCGAACCCATTGTTGCTCCTACGCCATATTTGGCACAACCGTCCATATAGTTGTTGTAGACGTGGCAGGAATAAGAACGTATACGCGGGTGGCGGCTGTCGCTATGGTCGTACCAGTTATGGTGGTAGGTGATGTACATCTGGTCGTTTTCTCCGCTGAGTCCTAAAAGATTGCATTTTCCGCTGTCCCAAAAGTGATTGTATGAGAACGTGATGTAATTGGATTTTTTACAGTCGAGAGCGCCGTCTCCTTTGGCTTGGTCTCCGTCGCTGCCGGCATGCCCGTAGAAGAAGTCGCAATTGTGCACCCAAATGTAGCTGTTGTCTTGTTGCAGGCCGATATTGTCGCCTTCACTGCTATCGCAGTTGATGATGCCGATATTGCTGATTTCGACAGATGATGCACCTTTGATGCGGATTCCCCAGCCGTCGATGGTGGCATCGTTGCCTACACCTTCGATGGTGATACCGGGACATGTGGTTTTATTGCCCATATCGATGACAATATCGCCTTTATCGGTTACGGCGGGGTCGGTTATCTGTCCGATAATCCGTATCAGAAGCGGTCGGGATTCATACCCTTTTTTATATCCGTTGAGTATTTCCTGCAATCCGGTGCAGGTCGTTTTTGCTCCTTTTGAACTCATGACAACGTCCATCGAGAGTGTATTTTTGTTTTTCTCGGTGAGGTACAATACTACGGTGTTGGGTTTTAACTTCCCGTCGGCAGTATATGCCCCCGGTGTTTTCCCGTTGAAAAAGGCATAACCCGTACGGTCGTGTGCCTTGACGGTGAATGATTGAGTTTCTGCAGAGAGGTCGGTCCGTTCTGCGCCCGTGCTGTCGACAGGTACGATTTTGAAACTGTATGTTCCGGCAGTAAGACCCATTGCGTCGGCTCGACCGTAACTGTCGTAGTTGCGTACCAGTTGGTCGTCTATTTTTTGATATTCGCTTTCTGCGGTTTTGTAATAAACACTGTATGAAGCGGCTTCATCGATGGGGGTAAAAGTAACATATCCCGATTCAAACCAACCGCCGACGTCTTGGATTGAAACTTGTGCTTCCGTGAGGACGGGCACAGAAAATGCTGTGGCCAGCAAAAAGAGTTTTGTTTTCATCATTGCGTTTCAGATTTTAAATTTAAGGTGGTGTTTTCAAGGAGAAAAAATCGCCCTAATATAAGTATATAAAATCAAAAACGCAAGTATTGTGTCAAAATCTTTATTTCATGAATACGAAATAGACTGCCAGAACCAAGCAGACCGCTGCGGCGAGATGATTCCAGTGAAGGGTCTCGTTTTGGAATGCGACCGCCGAAAGAACGGCGAATACCGTAAGTGTGATAACTTCTTGTATGACTTTGAGCTGTACAAGAGTGAAAGGTCCTCCGTTTTCTTGAAATCCGATGCGGTTGGCCGGTACTTGGAAACAGTACTCGAATAGGGCAATACCCCAGGAGAGCAGTATCACACCGAAAAGAGGCCAGTTCGATATGAGTTTCATCTCTTGCAGTTTGAGATGCCCGTACCAGGCGAATGTCATAAAAATATTCGATACGATGAGTAATAACACACTGTATATTCCTTGCATGTCGGTTGGGTTTTTGTTGTATTATGAGTTCGGTTTATTTTTTTTGCAGAGACGAGGCAGATAGTCGGCCTGTATATGGGTCATGCTGTTCCATAAGTGTCCTCGTAATTGGGGACTTAGGGATTGGAGCTGTTGCAGGATTTTTCTGATTTCAGTCCGGTGAGAATCTTTTTCGTAAGGACAGTTCTTCTCTTGGCGGGGATAATTTTCCATACGGGCCAGTTCCGAGAGTTCGTTTTCGGCGATGAGGCAGAGGGGGCGGATTATCGTCATGTCGAACTTTTCCATAGACAGGCGGGGGGGCATCGTGGCGAAAGAGCCCTGAAAAGTCATATTCATGAGCAGGGTCTCGAAAAGGTCGTCCTGATGGTGGCCTAAGGCTATTTTGTTGAAGTTCCCCTCTTTGGCTATTTCGAAAAGTGCTTTACGGCGATACCACGAACAGAGGAAGCATGGCGTTTTCCGACGGTCGGACGATGGGTCGAAGGAGGTTTCTCGTTCGATATATTCCATGCCGAAACGTTCGCAATGGACTCGTAAGGTCGAACTGTCGCTTTTGTACTCGATATTTGCCATGCGTATGTGAGCGGCGGCGAGCGAGAATTTCGGGGCGAAAATGCGTGAACGGCGTCCCAGTAATTCTACAAGGGCCAGAGAGTCTTTTCCTCCCGACAGCCCGATAAGTATGCGGTCTCCCTCGTCGATGAGGCCGTAGTCTTTGATGGCTTTTTTTACCTTACGGTCGAGATGGTTCAACAAGTATTCGTGTGCAGACAGAGGCGGGGTGGACATACACGGGTCGATTTGCGGCTGCAAAA
Organism: Bacteroides sp. CAG:144; assembly: GCA_000434215.1. Lineage (GTDB taxonomy): Bacteria > Bacteroidota > Bacteroidia > Bacteroidales > UBA11471 > Caccoplasma > Caccoplasma intestinavium. The sequence continues at coordinate 29,324 of HF999736.1, read as the reverse complement.
GTACTCAAAATTTAAAATCGTGCTTATCGGTTCCGGTAAAAAAAGAGGGAAAGAACGTGCAAGCTCCGTTCTTTCCCTCTTATAATATGGGATAGGAGTTATCAGTAGGTAACTACCAGTCCGCCGGTAAACCAACCTTCGGGCATTTTCAGCCCGCCGAAGTCGCAATATCGGGTGGCCGTGATGTTGTTGCCGTCGATGTAGATGCGTAGGTGGCGACGTTCCCATGCTATGCGGGCATCGAGTAACGCATAAGTTCGGTACGGTGTCTGCCTACCGTCGGCGGCGATATAGTTGCCGTTACGGTCGTAAAGTCCGGCCGTAACCGTAAGGGTTACGTAACGCAGGAAACGTATGCCGATGCAAGCTGTTGCCTTGTGTCTCATATAGTCGAGAGCGTATTTCGAGATATAATCTCCGCTTTTTTTGTCGGTTGTCATATATCCGTAGGCAAGAGTTGCTTGTTGCAGGAATCCATTCCCGTAATATCCTCCACTCCATTCGATCCCGAGAGTTCCGAGGCGAGTCAGTTGTTGTGATTCCCATTCGCTGTCGGCGTTTTTTTGTACCCAGTCGATAATATCCCGACCGTCCCGATAGTAGACTTCGGCTGCGGTGCGCCAATTTTTTTTCTGGTAAGTGGCGCGTAACCGGTAAGTCGTCGCCTTTTCGGGTTTGAGGTTGGGATTGCTAATGTATCCGGTAGCAGTGTAATACAGGTCGGTGAAAGTCGGCAGACGCATCGATTGTACGGCTGCTATGCCTATGTGCAATCCGTCGATAGGACGATAACCGCCCGAGAGGCTCCACACCGGCGTCGTTTCATAAGATGAAAACACGCTGCCGACCGAGCCTTCGATGTCGAATTTTCCTATCTGCTTGGTGTGCCGCAATCGTATGTCTCCGCTGTGGCGAGTTGCCCCTTGGGTATAAAGACCCTCTTTTTCGCCTTTTGCTTTACGGGGAGAGTGTAGCGGCTTTCCCAGCACCGAACTGTATATGTGGTCGTACCGGTAATCGCCGTGTAAGGACGTTGTACCCCACATCCACGAGTAATCGCTGCGTAGAGATGCACCTATACGGTCGGTATTGTGGTAGTTGAACGGGATTTTCGACGCATCGCCCCGTACCATTTCGAATCGGTCGAAATTCTTACGGTAGCTTACACTCGATTCGAGAAATAGCCGACCGATGCTTTTCTGCCATCTGATAGACGATAGGAAAGTGCGTGTTGCTTCGTATTGGTCGGGATATTTGAGCGAATAGAAACCGTTGGCTCCGAAATTTCGTGTTTGCCAGCCGGCTTGTCCGTCGAAATATCCTGCCCGTCGGCTGTCGTATCCGACACGAACAAAAGCGTTGTAGTTTTTGAAATCGGTGTTTCTCGTATAACCGTCGCTGGCCCGGTATGACCCAGCGCCGAACAGCGTAAACCGTTTGTGCGTTATGGCGCCCGACAAGTTGCCGTAGGCATACCCGAATTGTCCGCCGGAGATTTCGGCACGCAAATAGGTGGGGCGTAACGGTTGGGTACGAATGTTTACTGCTCCGGCGAAAGCTCCGATTCCGGCAGTTCCGTCTTCGACCGAAATTCCCGATACGATATCGAGGTCGATCGGCAAGGAATGACTTTGATGTCCCGTGCGGGCATCGGTAAAGTCAACGCCGTTGAGCATGATAAGTGTTTGATCGAAGGAACCTCCCCTTATCGAGATGTCGGCTTGAACTCCTTTGCTCCCTCTTTCCCGTACATCGACAGAAGGGCTGAGCCGCAGGGCCGCCTCGATGGTCTGCAACGGGGCGACCGCCGCATCGGTTCTGTCTAGAATGGGAATAGGCAACACCGCTGTACGGGTCGGGGGAAGAATGTTCCCCGTTACCGTTATTTCGCTGATGTCGAGTTCTTTGACCGAATCGGTCTCGAATGACTGTGCGAAAATATCTTCGGGTGTCGTGAGCAAGAGAATCGACATCGAGCAGGAGAGAACCCCGATAGTAACCTGCTTATGCAGGCTGGCGAAGATGCCCGTATTTTTACGGCTCCATCTTCTCCACCGTTTACACGGTGAGGGTTCGTTTGCAAAATGTTTTTTCATCTTGTTTTTGATTGGTGAATAATGGTTTTGCGGAATGCCGTTCCCCGGCGGGCTTGCTCCGTGAGGTAACGCAAATTCCGGCCGCAAAAGTAGTATTTAGTTCGTAAATAATTCTTATATTTACTCCCAAATGTGAGTTTGCAATTTACTCATGCTGCAAGATAGAATTGTTACACAATCGTTTATGATGCCTGCTGCTCTTTACTTGAAGCTGCTGGTGAAAATATTTTTGCAGAAAAACTGGCCGTGGGGAATCGTACTTGTTTCCTTTTTGGCGGTTTTGGGAATATTTACCGATAATGCCGTGTATGTAGCCGTCATACTTTTTTTTGCCGCTATTCCCGTTGTGGTTTTTCACTTTTTCGTTGCAAAACTTACCCGTCCCGATGCGCGTAGGCTTCTGAAAGAGCAGAGGGCCGAAGTCGATTCCGGCGGTATCGTATTATGTTATGATGACGGGGAGAGGCATTACTATCCGTGGGAATCTGTGAACGGGTATAATAAAAGCCGGCACTATTATCTGTTTCGTCTCGATGGCGGTGAAATCCCATTCCTGTATATACCCAAAGAGGCGTTCAGCGATGAGGCTGTTTGTTTCGTTTTTGAAAAAATGGTTGTCTCGTTTCTTGTTTCGTCCGAATAGAAATAGATTTTTCAAAAAAAAGATTATCTTTGTCATAAATATAGCCCCAGAATATGCCATGAAGAGACTCCTATTTCTCGTTTTTTCGCTTGCTTTTGCTACATTGTGTCTCAGGGCGCAAACGCTCGAAGATGCCCGTAACATGTATCGGGCAGGTCTTTATGCCGAGGCATTGCCTGTTTTTGAAAAGAACCTCAAAAAGAAACCAAAAAGCCCTACGTTGAATCAGTGGTACGGTGTGTGCCTGTATGAGACCGGACGACGTGCCGAGGCCGAAAAATATCTGAAAATTGCCGCTAACGGGAAAATTCCCGAGTCTTACCGTTATTTGGCCGGAATTTGTTTCGAACAATATCGTTTTGTCGATGCAGTGAACTATTTTTCCCGTTATATCGGTTATCTTAATGACCGGAAAGAGAGCAGAGAGGATATGGACGATTACGAACTTTTGGCCACACAAGCCGAATTGGGTGCGCAAATGTTATCGAAAGTGCAAGTCGTACAAGTTATCGATAGTATGGTTGTAGACAAAGATGACTTTTTTCTTCATTACAAACTTTCGTCCGAAGTAGGTTCTTTACACGATTACCACTCCTTGACCGGCGATGACCGTCCCGGAGCAAGCCCTGTTTTTCAGACGCAGCGTAGAGATAAAATCCTCTATGCTGTGCCTACGGAAGATGCCGGATATGAGCTTGTTACCCGCATTCGTTTGGGCGACGATACGTATAGCGAAGAGGAGTCGATCGACGATCTCAATACGATGTATGATGATAGTTATCCGTTTCTTCTTACCGATGGGGTAACATTCTATTTCGCTTCAAATGAAGAAGACCGCACATTGGGCGGTTACGATATTTTTGTAACGAAATACAATATCAATACCGATGAGTATTCCGATCCCGAACAGTTGCCCATGCCGTTCAATTCTCCCTACAACGACTATATGATGGCCATCGACGAGGTCAATCATGTGGGGTGGTTTGCCAGCGACCGCTATCAGCCCGAAGGGAAAGTCTGCATCTATATTTTCCTTTACGAGAAAACGCCCGAATTTTATTTCCCCGAGGATCGTTCCCTTCGTCTGAGGCAACTGGCCCGGTTGGTTTCGATTCGGGAAACGTGGAAAGACGGGGTCGATTACAAGCCCGTTTTGGAAAAAATACGCAATATGCAACCTGCGGAGAAAAAAACACCGGCAAAAAATGCGATCGCTTTTGTCGTTACCGATCGTATCGTGTACACGACATTGTCTCAGTTCAAGAGTAAGGAGGCTCGCGACCTTTTTGTCAAGTCGCAGGAGTTGCGTCGGGTCATATCGGCCAATGAGACGGAACTCGACCGGTTGAGAAAAGAGTATTCGGCCGGTAAAAATCTTTCCGCAACGGCGGGACGCATTCAGGAGTTGGAAAAACTGCTGATGACGCTTTATCCTCAACCCGAGGATTACGAGAAACAAAGTCGGGAAGCGGAATTGTCGTTTTTGCAAAAGAAATAAAAACTTTTAATATAGTAAGTATGGATTTATTTGTTCTTCTTATTGTGGCACTTTGTATCGTGGCGTTGGCCGTGTTCTTTTACTTTGTGCCTTTTTTGCTTTGGATATCGGCTCTGGTTTCGGGAGTGCATATATCCCTGGTTCAACTCTTTCTGATGCGTATCCGTAAGGTGCCGCCTCAAATTATCGTGCGGGCTATGATCGAGGCTCACAAGGCTGGATTGAAATCGATTACTCGCGACGAGTTGGAGGCGCATTATTTGGCCGGCGGTCGTGTAGAACGTGTCGTTCATGCTCTTGTGTCGGCGGCGAAGGCCAATATCGATCTCGGTTTCCAGATGGCTACGGCTATCGATTTGGCCGGTCGTGATGTGTTCGAGGCCGTGCAGATGTCGGTCAATCCCAAAGTGATCGATACGCCTCCGGTTGTGGCGGTTGCCAAAGACGGCATTCAGCTTATTGCCAAAGCCCGGGTAACGGTGCGTGCCAACATTCGCCAATTGGTGGGCGGAGCCGGCGAAGATACCGTTTTGGCTCGTGTGGGAGAAGGTATCGTGTCGTCTATCGGTTCGTCCGAGTCGCATAAATCGGTACTCGAAAATCCCGATTCCATATCGAAACTCGTATTGAAAAAAGGGTTGGATTCTGGTACGGCATTTGAGATACTCTCTATCGATATCGCCGATATAGATATAGGTAAGAACATCGGTGCCGGATTGCAAATCGATCAGGCTCAGGCCGAC
>HF999736.1:8497-24287 GCA_000434215.1 Bacteroides sp. CAG:144 | reverse complement strand
GGGCCATGGCTATCGCTCTCGAACAGGAAATGAAAGCCAAAGCGCAGGAGGCCCGTGCCAAAGTCATCGAAGCCGAGGCGGAAGTGCCCCGGGCTATGGCGGAGGCATTCAGAACGGGAAATCTCGGTATTATGGATTATTATCGAATGAAAAATATCGAAGCAGATACTTCGATGCGCGATGCCATCGCAAAGCCTTCGGGCGGAGCGTCCAAATAATAATGAATGCGGGTTCGACGCGCGATGAAAATTGTTTTCATCGCGCGTCTGCTTTTTTCCATACCCGGCCGAAAAGCCGGGCGATACGACACGAAAACCAAAAAGTACACGTTTTTGAATGTTTTTTATACACTTAATATTGGGAAAATATTTTTCTTTGCGACTATAGAACCATTAAAAACAATATCATGAAAAAATTTTTCATTACAGGAATGCTTTCGACTCTTCTGATAGGTTGCGGAGCTGAAAGCATAGATGTGTCGAAAGTTCCGGAAAGAGGATTTTACAGCACCCGGGCGGCGTCGAAGTGGGAGGAGTCTCTCGTTACGGGAAACGGAACGATGGGCATAATGGTAGAGGGAAATCCTTACCGGGAGTCGGTCGTGTTCAATCACGCATTACTTTATTTGCCATTGCATAAACCGTTGAAACCGGTCAGTCAAGGTAAATATCTGAATGAGATACGTCAGATGATGCTCGAAAGAAAATTCGGAGAAGCCTCTCGTTTTGTCGTCGATTTGGCCAATTCCGAAGGGTATACCGGTAAACATGCTACCGACCTTTTTATTCCGGCATTCCGGCTGGATATATGTGGTGACTCTACAAAAGTAGCGGATTATCGGCGAACGGTCGATTTTTCGACCGGAGAAGTCGAGGTGAAATGGCAGGACAAACGTGGCACTTTCAGTCGGCAATTCTTCGTTTCGAGACCCGATAATGTGATTGTTATCCGTTTGAAATCTTCCGATGGCAGTCGTATCGATAATGTATTGGATCTGTCGCAGATAACGACTTGTGATCCGGGACGGGTAAAGAAGTTTGCACTCGACGAAAAATTGGGAATTGAAAAGATCGAGTCGAAAGCTTTTGAGGGAGGTTTATCGTTCAGGGCGTGGTACGAAAGACCGTGGAACGGTAGTTTCAAAGGTTACGAAGGTGTCGTGAAAGTGGTTCGTTCCGATGGAGAGGTACGTGCCGAGAATGGCAAACTGTTCATAGAAGACGCATCAGACGTTTTGTTATTGGCTCGTGTAGAACCTTCGTCCGATATGGAGCATTCGAGTGTAGAGAATATGTTGTCGGCTTTGGAGAAATTACCTGCCGATTATGATGAATTGCTCAGTCCGCATAAGAAAATACACGGGGAGTTGTTCGGACGAGTTTCTCTCGATTTGAATGCGCAGGAAAGCGACCGCCAAAAATCTTCGGAAGAATTATTGGCATTGGGCGGGGAAAATCCGGCACTGATAGAGAAAATCTTCGATGCGGCTCGTTACAATGTAATATGTGCTACGGGAATAAATCCGCCCAATCTTCAAGGTATCTGGGGAGCAACGATGACGCCGCCTTGGTCGGGTGATTATACAACGAACGGAAATCTGCCCGTAGTCATATCCCATTATTTGCAGGCCAGTACGCCCGAACTCATGTTGCCTCTTTTCGACAGGTTGGAATCGTATATGGACGATTTCAAAGTGAATGCGCAAGAGTTGTACGGTTGCCGGGGCATACATGTTCCGTCCCGTTTCAGTACGCACGGATTGAACAATCACTTCGATGCCACATGGCCTATGACTTTTTGGACCGTAGGAGCAGCGTGGTATTCGTTGTTTTATTATGATTATTATTTGTACACGCTGGACGAAGACTTTTTGCGCGACAGGGCGTTGCCGTTTATGGAGCAGGCGGCTCTCTTCTATGAAGACTTTTTGGTAGAGGGCGAAGATGGGAAATATCTATTCAATCCTTCGTATTCGCCCGAGAATCACCCGAAAAATAATCCCAATCAGGCATGTATAAATGCCACGATGGAGGTTATGGGGGCGAACGGGCTATTCCGGACGATTATCGAGGCCAGCCGGATTTTGGGTGTGAATGAGGAAAAAATACCCGTATGGCAATCGATGCTTGCAAAGATGCCTGTTTATGAGCTGAATGAAAACGGCGAGATAAGGGAATGGCTGTGGGGAGACTTGCAGGATAATCACCAGCACCGTCATGCATCGCAGTTATTCGGCCTTTATGACCTTCATGACCCATTGATTATGGAGAGCGATTCGTTACAGGTAGGTTGTAAAAAGGCAATCGACAAACGGATGGAAATACGCCGGAAGGATAACGGAGGAGTTATGGCTTTCGGTATGATACAACTGGCCTTTTCTGCCTGTGCATTGGGAGAAGAAGAGACGACTTACGATATCTTGAAATGGTTGGGAAATTGCTATTGGAACAACAACATGGTATCTACACACGATCCCGGAAAGACTTTCAATGTGGATATTTGCGGCGGATATCCGTCGTTAGTCATGAAAATGCTGGCGTATGCCGAGCCCGGTTTGGTTTCGTTATTGCCTTGTACGCCCCGGGAGTGGTCCGAAGGTTCGTTGAAAGGGGCGGCTTTGCGCGGAGGCATTGTAATAAATGATTTGAGTTGGAGCGGAGAGAATGTAACGGCGACGCTGGTGTCCCGGATAGACCAGACGGTGAAGGTTGAACTTCGGGGACAATATGTAGAAGATATAGAGTTGAAAGCCGGTATGCCGCAGACCATTTCTTTTTAATATTTGTATATGAACGGGGAGGATGTTTTGCTAAACATCCTCCTTTTTTGTTATGAATATAAGTGGACAAAAGTCCCAAATAGGGGGTGTTTTTCGGTCTTTCTGATTTGGGTGATGACAATGATGTGAATAATATACTATCTTTGGCCTTAACAATTTTATACGTACCATGAAAAAATTACACATTTTTATTGCCAGTTTATTGGCTATGTCGTCGGTATGGACGACTGCACAGACTGTGCATACGATCGGCGATTCCACTATGGCCGATTACAATGAGTCGACAACCGATCAACGAGGTTGGGGACAGATGTTCCAGCAATTTTTCGATGAAACCATAACGGTTAATAACCGGGGAAAGAGTGGAGCCAGCAGCAAAAGTTTTTATGAAGAAAGCGCTTATTGGCCTTCGGTGAAAAAACAGATTGCCGAAGGTGATTATGTCATCATACAGTTTGCGCATAACGATGAGAAAAACGGCGGAATGGACGGTGATTCAGTACGGGCAAAAACCGGTGATATGACGGTCGATTATCGGGGGACGACGCCACAAGGTACCTATAAAGAATATTTGAGACGGTATGTCAATGAAACCCGGGCGTTAGGAGCCACTCCCATATTAGTGTCGTCGATGTGTCGCAAATATTTCTCCGGTAACACCATTCGTAGAAATGGTCGGCACGACCTCGGAGATTCTTTTTCGATCCTGCAAGATGACGGGACGATTACGACGGGAAATAAAGTTCCCGAGACCGACCGTTCAATGGATTATCCCTATGCCATGAAACAAGTTGCCGAGGAGATGGACGTTCCTTTTATAGACCTGACGACGAAGTCGGCCGAGTTGTATATCAGTTATGGGGAGGCTGCTTGTTCGGAGCTGTTGTTCGGTAAGAACGACAATACGCACCCCATAGCGTTGGGTGCTACACTGATAGCCCGTATCGTGGCACAGGAGATGGCAGCCCAAAATATTCTGGCGGACCATATCCGGCAGAATGCCGACTTGCTGGTCAATCCGGTATCCCTCGATTTCGGTAAGGCATACATCGGCCAGCAGTTGGTACGGGAAGTTTCTGTTTCGGGTTTCGATCTGGCACCAGCCGACGGTTCGCTTTCTGTTACGGCTTCCGACGGTTTCCTCATTTCTCTCGATAAGAAAGATTATACTTCTTCATTGTCGCTCGATTATACGGGTGGAAACCTTACTTATACCCGCATCTATGTACAGGCTACGGTGGCCGTTGCAGGTGTCGTATCGGGTACGTTGGCATTGAGTAACGGTAACCACAGCAAGTCGATTCCTCTGACCTGCGAAGGGGTTGATTTGGCCGGGGGAGAAGAAGTGTTGTTGCAGTGGCCGCTGGCCGAGAACGATTCTTATCAGCTCACCGGACCGGCTATTGCCGTACCGCAAAGTTGGAGTGAAATGTCCGTGCAGCGTTATGCCTCACCCAATGCCAATACGATATGGCCCGAAGGGTGCGGTCTCGTCAACGGACAGAAGACCCAGCGGAATCTTATTGTCGGGGAGAAGTGGCCGGCCGGAGAGATCGACGAAGTTTCGACCCGTTATATACAGTTCGGGATTACCGCTTCCGAGGGAACTGTGCTGCATATCGATTCGATAGGGCTTTATGTTTGCGGTGCGGGTGGTAACGGTATGCGATGCCGCGTCTCTTATTCGACAAACGACGATTTCTCGGAGGCTGTTTCCATAGCCGAACTTACCTCTTCGATGGTGGCCAATACGATGTATGTTGTGTCGGCTCAGCCGGTTTTGGAATTGTCCGAGGGAGAGACATTGTTGTTGCGTATCTATCCGTGGTATAGTTCCGAGGCGACGGGGAAGACGATCTGCCTGAGCCATGTTACTCTGCACGGTGTTGCCGAATCCGTATCATCTATACAAGAAACGAATGCGACCGATGCCCGATTGTTGCAGACGATCTATTATGATATATGCGGTGTGCAACTGCATTCGGCTCCGGAGAGCGGCATTTATTTAGAGAAGAACTGCTATTCCGATGGTCGTGTTTCTGTCCTGAAAAAACTGAAATAGCATATAACCTTAAACTATTATTGTATGAAAAATGTGAAATGTAGCTTATTGGCCGGGCTGGTTTCTTTGGCGGCTGTTTGTGTACCGCACTTTGCCGGGGCACAGGAGATCAATGCAGTCGATGCTTCGGTACGCTGGGCATTTGACAAGGCATCGGAAAACGCCACGACAGCCGAGGTTTCCGAACCTGCCGCCGTATCGGCCACAAGTTTCGACTTGGGCAGCAATCTTTATTTCAACGGTACGCAGGGGTGCAGCAATGAGACGCTCGGCAGTGCGACTCTTTCCAAACTCAATCCTCGTGTGGCTATCGGGAGAGCCGAGGAAAAGGACGCTTATGTCGTGTTTTCCGTTATTCCTAAAAAAGGGATCGCTTTCACGCCCAAGAAACTCAAATTCAATGCCTGCAAGTGCGGTACGAGCGGTGGTACGCTCAATATTTACGCCGTAACGGGCGATAAGCGGGTGGAGGTGGCGAAAGCATTCGATCCTGTCAGGAACAATGACTTCTCCGCTGCCGAGTACGATCTCTCTGCTCTTGGCGCCACAACCGAGCGGGTCGAGATTTATTTCTATATATACAACCTTGCTGCCAACAAGCAACTGGCGATGAGTGCAATCGAGGTCATCGGCGACTTCGTCGGGACACCCGAAAATGTACCCGCATATACCATTTCGGCCCAATGCGGTATGGAAGGTGCGGGTTCGGTCTCGGTAAATCCCTCCGGATCTTCATTTGACGAGGGTACAGTATTGACGGTTACCGCCACGGAGAATTTCGGTTACCATTTCTCTGCGTGGGTGGACGATGAGGGCAATACCGTCTCTGCCGAAAACCCGTATACATTTGAAATTGTTGCAAATACCTCTCTTACGGCTACGTATACCCGGAAAAACGTATATGCCTTGAACCTCGATGTTGTGGGGGGAGCCAACGATTACCTTGTGGAGTTCATTCCCGAGGGCAATGTCGTGGATGGAATCCATTATTATGAGGAAGGTACAGATGTGCAACTCCGCGCTCTCAATAACCGTATTTTGACCTTCACCAACTGGGAAGACAATACGACCCAGCTCGAACGCATCGTTACGATGGATGGAGAGAAGAACTTGACGGCCAACTATTCTTGCGAAGATTATATCGTGGCTTGGGATTTCTATCGTAAATCGCCTACGAGCGACCGTGCGGCCGACTATAAGGCCGAGAGCGACAATGCCGGCTTGCTTACCCTGCGCAAGCTCGACGGTTCGACTACCGGTTGGCTCGGAGCCGGAACAGATGAGGGGGCGGTCTATTTGGAGGGCAATGCCCGTCCGTGGAAAAATCGTTCGGAAAAATATTATTTCGAAATATCTTTCGGGACAAAAGAGTATACCGACATCAAACTCGTTACCAAAATGGGTAAGGATTACATGAGCTATACCCTTTTCAACTTCGAGTATAGTATAGACGGGAAGAACTATACCAAGTTCGGGGAAATATCTATTCCCGATAAAGGTTGGTACGAAGCCGAAGCCACCCTGCCCGCTGAGGCCGAAGGAAAGGATCGTATCTATATCCGTTTTATGCCCGATTTCGATTCGCCAGTAACCGGTAACGAGACCGACTTGGATGGCGTCAAGTTGGGTCCCACGTTCATTTTGGCTTCGGCCAATGCCGTTCCCGATGATGTCGCCCCGCAACTTGCGACTTCGATTCCCGCAGCAGGAGCTGTCGGAGTTTCGGCCAACGGTTCGATCATACTCACATTCGACGAGAAGATCGTTGCCGTCGACGGCGCTAAGGGAATGCTCGACGGGAAAACGATTACCCCGACTGTAACCGGGAAGTCGCTCATCTATCCCTATACCCGCCTGGCGTATGAAACTGAATATACTTTTTCTTTACCAGCCGGTGCCGTTACCGACCGCAGCGGGAATGCATTCGAGGGAGCGGAGATCACTTTTACTACGATGAGCCGGATACAACCCGATGCACGCCTCTATGATGCCGTTATTGCCCAAGACGGTACGGGCGACTATACTACCGTGCAAGCCGCCGTCGATGCCGCTCCATCGGGCAGTGCAAAACCCTGGCTCATCTTTATCAAAGAAGGTGTTTACAAAGAGCATGTGAATATTCCCGCAGACAAGTCAAATCTTAGTTTTATCGGTGAGGACTACAAGAAAGTCTTTATCAGTGATGACCGTTTGAGCGGTGGGGACAATGCCGTACATGTCGATGAAGGTGCTACGGTCGTGGCTCGTGCGAAAGATCTGTTCTTCGAGGGTATCAGTTTCGTTAATTCCTACGGCGTGGAAGAGAATAATGGTCCGCAGGCTTTGGCTCTCAATACCAAAGAAGACCGTGTCGTGTTCAATAAATGCGGAATGTACAGTTATCAGGATACGTGGATTACGACCAGTATTTCCAATGCCCGTTGTTATGCCAAAGATTGTTTTATCGAAGGAGCGGTGGACTTCATCTACAACAGCGGTAATTATTACTTCGATAAGTGTACGATCAATATCGTGCGCAAGAGCGGCGGTTATATCGTAGCGCCCTCTCATTCCTCCGATGTAGAGTGGGGATATGTTTTTGTGAACAACACTATAACGGCTCCCGGAGTACCGTCCGAGACGGAAGTATGGCTCGGTCGTCCGTGGCATAATAGTCCCAAGACCGTTTGGATCAATACGGTTGCCGAGGTTACTATCCCTGCGGCCGGTTGGTACGAGACAATGGGTGGTCTGCCTGTGATTTGGGCCGAATATAATACGATGGATGGCAACGGTGATCCCGTGGATCTTTCGCAACGCAGGACCGAATACTATAAGACTGTCGATGGAGAAAAAGTATGGGGGACGGCAAAAGCTGTGCTTACGGCCGAAGAAGCTGCGGAGTATACGATACAGAATGTACTCGGCGGAAACGATAACTGGCAGCCCGAACTTCTTACCGAAGCTTGTGCCGCACCCGAACCTGTGATTACAGGTTCTATGATATCATGGGAAGCCGTACCCTATTCTATCAGTTATGTCATTCTTAAAAATGACAAGGTGATCGACTTTACGACCGAGACGACATATACTCCCGAACAACCGGCAGATACCGATGTATATCGTGTACAAGCGGTCAATGAGTATGGCGGTCTTGGAGAGATTTCCGATCCGGTAGCTTTTTCTTCGGGCTTGTCGCAACAGTCTGTCGATGAAATTTTCGAGATTTCTCGTATCGACGGTGGAGTGTCGGTAAAAGGAATAACACCCGGTTCGCAAGTCGATGTCATAACAGTTGGCGGAGTAGCGATTTATACGGGAAAAGCAACATCTTCCGAGTGTGCTGTGAGCTTGTCCGTTCCCGGTGTATATATCATGAGAGTGAATGGCGTTTGCAAAAGCTTCGTTTATTAGCGAAGGGATATAATATCCTTGATAAAAAAGAGGGCAACTCACGCGGAGTTGCCCTCTTTTATTTTGATACAGGAAATTATCATTTTTTTTAATCTCTATTTCTGCTGAAATAGAAATATCCGTCTGTCCTTTTGGACTTAAAGGCCGTTTTTGAGTAATAGAACTTTTATCGATTGTCCGATATGTGTTTTATCGCCAGGGTGAAAAAAGAATGGGAACATCAAGCTCCCATTCTTAACTTAATCTTTTAATAACCGATGGATATTTCTGTCCGGTCTGTTCCGACTTGTTCGCGGCTGCTTTCCACAGGGTCGGAAAATTGGACTTCTACCTCCCAGTAATATTTTGTGCCGTCTTCACCCACAAAGGGTTCTTCATCGGGGTTTGTTCTGACGATAGTTGCCGTACGTTCGTAAGAAATACGGTAGACGGGTGTTTCAGTAACGATTCCGGTAAGATCGTTATCGGCATCGAGAGAATATTGTGCTGCCGTCTTGCTTTTATCGGATTTTGTTACGGTGTATGTGTCGGTCTGCGTAGTTCCTATGAGATCTTCACGTACAGGACGTTCGATGTCCCATCCGGGATTGGTTGATGACTGCATATCCCAATAATCCGGTATGACGTAATGTGTGCTGCGTTTACCCAGTAATCCGAGCAGTCCGAGTGGAGAAACGTCGCTTTCACTGTAACCTCCGGAGATAATCCAATTGATATCTAAGTTGCCGGTGTTTTCATATTCCGAGTAGCGGAAATCTGTATCGCTGTACCCACCGTAAGTGGATTGTATAAGATTCCCGTTCGTCCAAGTGTATTCGACGGTATAGTCACTGTAATCATTAGACTTTCCTGTTTCTTTGGTGAGTTGACCCTCATTGTCGTACGCGAGCGTTATGTCGATAGTTTGATTATCGTCATCGGTATCGACGTAACGCACTTGTGTGGCACGGCCTTGTGCGTCGATAGTAGCTGTGTATTCCTCTCCGTCGCGCCCTTTTACTTCTACGCTTCCATCGGCGTAAGCTACTATATATTCATATACATCTGTTTCATCGTCGTATACATCTTCACCGATTATCTTGATGAGTTGCCCTTTCTCATTGTATTCGAATGCGGTAGAGATGGTTTCTCCATCGCCGGTATCTTTTATGGTCAGAGTTTTGATGGGTTTTCCATCGAATGACGGTGGCAGGGTGGGATCGGCCGTGCCGAGCTGGGTGATGAGGAGGCTCGCTTCATCATTGGCGCAGCGTATTTCGATCGTGGCTGTACGGCTTGTTTCGGCTGTGTTGGCCGTTACGGCAAGACTTACGGTATGTGTACCGGCCACCCCTTCGAGAATATCGGGGGTGAGCCAATCGGTTGCATCGGTGTGCAGACTCCATGCATCGGGTGCAGTGAATGTGAAAGATGCCTCGGTTTGCGAAGCATTGATCGTGAGTTTGTTGCCTTCTTTGATAACGATGTCGTTATCGGAAGACTCGTCGCACCCTATCGCTAATAGCAGTAGGGGGAGAAAGAAATAGAAAATGTTTTTCATAATAGTTCTTAAATATTACATAGAATTATTCTCGTAAAGATATGAAATGTGATAATAGAATAATTATGGAATAATATATATTTCCCATAAGAATAGTTTTTTTGATAAAATTTAATTGTAAAAAGGGTTGTTTGCTATATGCATGGAATATGATCGAATCCGATTTCCCTCTTTTCTCCGGGTATGCTATTTTCTTGAAAATGAAATAGCTGTTATATTTCTTTCCGCAGTATGTCGTAGGGACGGTCGGAGAGTATGGCGGCAAGGTCTGAAAAAGAGCTGTAATACGACCCGTGAAAATAATTTGTATTAGCGAGTGTGTAGAGTTCGATGACAGCCTCTTTCATTCCTTCGATGGAGTTACGGTTGGCTTTGCACGGGGAATACAGAATGCGATTTCCGAATAGTTCCCGGAGCCGTTCTTTGATTTTTTCGCTATCGGTTGCCAGATAGAAGCGTGCTTCGGGGTATTTCTTCAAGTCCTGTTCTATTTGTTGTATGAAAAGGGTTATCGGGCTTTCAGCGATGGAAATGGTGTTGTCGGTGCGGCGTATATGCAATCCGAATGTGGGGGTTGTAAAAGCCGAGCATCGTTTTTTGATTTCGTCGATTATCTCGTCGGTCGGGCGAAACAGCTCCCGAAACAAAAAGATATTGCTTGGATAAAAAGAAAGCCCGCTGGCGATATAACTGTTTTTGCCAGCAACGAGGGATTTTATAGCTTCGGCATTATCTCGTAATTTTTCTATATCGGTGTCGTATAATCTTCGAGTGAAATGCCGATGTTGATATATGGCAGGCAGATAAAAGTTCCTTTTCAACGGGATATTATATTTTATGAGAGAATCTATTTTAGGGCTTTCTATAAGGGTGATGCCGTGCTTCATAGGGCGGAATAGATAGCCAAATGGACAGTTCAAATCCTTGTTTTTCAGCCAGACAACATCGAACGATAAGTTCGTCGCTTTGGCCAACTCATAACCTGAAATGATAGCCCGTAGGCGGTTGGCCAGTCCTCCTAACGGTACGAGTGTAATTTTGAGTTTATCGGTCATGGCGTTTGTGTTTGCACTTTGTTTTTGCGACGGCGCAGCCATGAAAACCATTCGCTCCACTTGTTGAATTCTTTGCGGTACATGATGCCGACACCTTGCGTAGTCAGAGCCGATTTTACGTAATAGTTCTTGTCGTTGTAGTGGTTGTAGGCTTTCAATCGTATATTGCCGCTTTTGTTGAGCAGGTATTCGAGGTCGAAGTCGCCGATAAACGTATTGTTGTTGACGGCGTTGTCGCGGTAACCGATATTTCCGTTGATGATGAGCCGGTTGTTGAGGAGTTGGCTCGACAGTGCTACTTCGACCTCTACATCGGAAAAATCGCCTTTGTCGCTGCGCAGATTGGTTCCGATATTGATGTTTTCATTGATTTGCCCCAGCAGGTTATTGAGTTGGCTCGACAGTGCCGAAGAAGCGACAGAAGCCAGTTCGTTGTTGTGGGTTTGTCCCACGTTCATGTAGTCGGGTGTATAAAATTTGTTCAAGGCGAGCAGATAGATGATTTGCCTGTTGATCATGTCTTCGGAGCTGATGATGCTACGTATTCGGCGATCGATGTCTTGCGTAACAGTCGGGAAATCGAGGTCGAATCGGAAATCGGGTTGTTGCAGGTTTCCGGTGAGATACAACATGGCGCGTACGGGAATAGTCGTGCGGTTCAAGTCTTGTTCGGTGGCGAAACTCTCGTCGAGGTCTTCGAGATTGGCTGTGAGGGCATAATAGGCTTCGATATTGAGATTGGCATCCTTGGGAGCTCCTACAAACGATATGTTGCTGCCTGTCTTTATCGTAAAGTCTTTTGTAATGAGGTCTTGCAGGCTGAAATTGTAATTCCCTTTATCGACCGTGTAAGTGCCGTATAGCTTTATGTCGGAGAAAGTATTGTATTCCAGTCTTATGTTTCCGCTACCTGTGGCGTGTATCATATCGCCCGTAGACGGGTCCATGAGCAGATTCATGGACATTTGTGGGGAGACATCTATTTGCAGGTTGAGGGTAAGCAGGTGGGGCGATGTCTCGGGCAGGACGATGGGTGGAGGTGTCGTGCTGTCTTTCCGGGTATAATTATTTATGGCTCGGGAACGATCGACAAATGAGATGAATTGGTACTCTTCGGCTTCGGCATTGTCGGAGAGTACGAATGTGAATTTCGACTTGTCGTTGGTCGCCATGTTGATGTCGATGCCTGTGTACTGCATATCTCCTTCGATGCTGACGGTGCCGCTGCCGTAAACTTTTCCGTAATATACCGAATTTTGTTTCTCGGTCGTGTTATAGACCAGCATATTGTTTATATCCGAGACATTCAGGGTATATTCGATATTTTTGAAGTGTTTGTGTCGCATGATGCCGTTCACTTTTCCCAAGTGATTTTCTGCACCTGCCAGTGTCATGTCATCGACGATAATGGCATCGGGGGTAAGTCGTATCGAGTCGGAAATATAAAATCGGGTGTTGAGATAGTCGATTCCGAATCCAAATCGGTCGACGTATGCATTGCCTTCTACATTCAAGGCCTTGAATCGCCCGTAGAAGTTGATTTTCCCGGTAGCGAATCCGTCTACGTTTTGTAGGATTTTTTCTGTAAACGGATTGAGGAAAGCCAACGAAATGTGTTGGGCATCGAATCGGAGATTCAGGGAATCTCTTGTCGGGAAGATGTAACCGTCGACCAGTGTATTGGGGTATCCCTCTTGGGAGACTGTTCCGTTGAGAAGGATACCTTTATTCTCGTTGTCCCATCGACTGTATAAGTTCAGGTCTCCGAATTTGGCGTGATTGTAAGAAAAATCTTTGACAAAGAATTTTTTCGTACTGAGTCGGGGAGTTCCGTTCAGTAAATCGGAGATGAGGAAATCTCCGGTAGCTTGCCCTCCGAAGACTACGTTTTTCAAATTGAGGGCATCGAAGATATAGTCGAGGCTTACGTCATTGAGCGAGAGATTGAGCATATCGGTCGGATTTTTTGAAATAAGCCCGTCGATAAGCATATATTGTTCCTGATGACGTACTTCGATGCGGTCGATATGCCCTTTCCCGTTTTCTATGTCGATGGTTGCCGGCCGGATATGCCATACCGAGTCGCCGATAATGATTTGCGTGGGTAAGATATGGATATTATAGTCGATACCATGCGAGTTGTTCTGTAATCGGGCAAGCGTATTTATCTCACCGCAGAAAGTCGTATCGCTGTTGTTGCTCCAATTCAACCTCGATGAAATATGGTTGTTGCCGGCTGCGGTGTTGAATGCCCAACCTGTAAATTGTCCTTTTTTGTTGAGCATACCGGTGTGGGCCGAAAGTATGAGAGCCGAGTCGTTTGTGTGTAGTCTTATTTCGTTGTTGAGCAGACGTTTCGTTTTTATTTTCAATTCCGGGGCATCGATTTGTAAGCTCATGTTATGACTTTCGGCATCGAAATGTCCCGATACGAGTACGTCTTTCTGCAAGGTTACAGGCAGTTCGAAAGCCGAGGAAAGTTCTATGCTGTTGCTTAGGTCAAATGCGTAGCGGAAATTGTTCTGTCCTGTACCAGTACTGTCGGGAGAAGAAACGGCGTCGGGGAGATATAGAGACAGTAATTCGGTAAAATGCCTTTTTATCTGGCGGAAAGAGTATTTACCTTCGATGTTTCCGTTGATGAAATCCGATTTGATTTGCAGATTTTTCAGGCTGTCTCTGTTTTCTGCTATTACGGTGAATTTCCCGGTAGAGAAAAGCTTTCCCTTATTCTCGAAACTAAGTGTATCGATAACGATTTCTCCTTCGATATTATCGATATGGTCTCCGTAAAAGTTACTGGTTACATTGAAACTGGTAGTCGATTCGGAGTATTTGGGGGCAAGGTTCAAGCGACCCAGTCGTATATTATTTCCCTCGGCCAAGACTCGTATGACGGGCCGTTCGTTGAAAAGATCTATTGTCCCGATGAGTTGCATTTGCCCGTTCGGGTCGTTTATCGATATGATGCCGTCGTAATTGGTGTCGTTGTAGTTGCCGCTTACGACAATATTCTGATAGGTGTAATTTTTAAAGTCGATATGACCGATATAACCTTCGACACGTCCCCATAAACTTCCTCCCCGTGTTTGTTGGTTGAGATTCAGCTTTATATCCAGTCCGACATTTCCCAAAAGGGGCTCCACGGAGAAGAATTTCCCGATTTGAAAATCGGCAGTTTTCAATTCCCCGTTGAGACTGAATACATCGATATGGTCATCGTCCGATATATTCATGCCGACGTTCCCTTGTATTTCTCCCAAGTAACAGGCGAGAGTGCCGTTTGCGTTTAGTCCGTCGTGATTTTTATCTATTTCCCCGAAGAATTGCCATTCGCCTATGGGCGAAAATCGCTTGGCGAGCCCCGGTCGTTCGGGAAGAATTTCCTGCAATAATTGCGGGAGAGCAGTGCTTGTTGCATTTAATCTTTCGACTTTCCCCGAAAAAGTCGTTTTCCCCGGATCGGAAAGATGGCGGGCCGAGGCTTCGGCCGAGAGGACGATGTCGTTATTTCCGTAATCGATATGCAGGACGCCTTTGAGATTATCGATCGTACCCTGCAAGTGTGTCGCGATACCCATTGGCGTACGCGTATTTTTCAATCTGGGAATAAACGCTCCGAAATCGGACAAAGTTATATGCGATTTTTGTATACTGATATCGATAGGACTTTTGGTGTAAAAATCTTTCAGGTTATCGTACGATAATATGTCGGTCGATGTCCGGTTTATCGATATATCGGTATGCGGCAAGGTGATCCTGAAATTGCTTACAACGACGTTTTCCCGGTTCCCGATGAGTTTGACTCCGAATTTGCGGAGCGAAAATCCCGATTGTTCGTCGAAACTTATTTTTCTGATGTTTACGTTGATAGAGTCTCTTTCGAAAGATTTGAGGGAAACGGTGGCGAGAAAATTGTCTATCTTTATGTGGTACGGGTCGAAGCTCCCTTGTGCCGATCGTTTTTTTGAAGCGACGTCATAGTTTATTTTTCCCCGACGGGCGAGTATCGTATTGACTTGGGAATGCAGGTCGATGGCCGATGGTTCGTTCTTCTTGAAGCGATCGATGATAAATTGCAGGTTGAGCGGGGAATCGGTATTCTCTTTTTGAAGAGAAACTTCGAAATCATAAAGTTGTACAGTCGTGAAAACCAATCGTTTTTGCAATAATTCCTGCCAGGCAAATCCAGCAATGAGTTTTTGGGCATATAGTAACGTATCGCCTTGTCGGTCATAGAGACAGACGTCGGAAAGTTGTATCTTGTTAAATGGGAATACATGCCCCTTTCCAATGGTGAGCCGGGTGTCGAGCAGCTTCGATAACTCTTTCTCTCCCAAACGGGTTACTTTTTGTTGTACCGAGGGTATGTTCAGCAACAGATACGAAGCTGTTACAGAAACGAGAAATATTGTCAGTGTGCTGACAATCAGTATTTTGATAATTCTGAATAGATATTTCATACCTCAATCAAGGACAAATTTATGATTTTTCGCAGAATAAATAAGTATATAATTCTTTTTTATTGTGTAATTTCGCCTCACAAAAAAGTTGCGTATGAGTATTACCGTTTTAGGCATAGAATCGTCGTGCGACGATACGTCGGCAGCCGTTATTCGCGACGGAGGGATCGGCAGCCGTTATTCGCGACGGAGTGATGTTGTCGAATGTTATAGCGTCTCAGGCTGTGCATGAGTCGTTCGGAGGCGTGGTTCCCGAGTTGGCTTCGCGTGCGCACCAGCAGAATATTATACCGGTCGTTTCCGAAGCGATCCGACGAGCCGGAATCGATAAATCTTCGCTCGACGCATTGGCTTTTACCCGTGGCCCCGGGCTGATGGGTTCGTTATTGGTCGGGACCTCTTTTGCCAAGGGTTTTGCCTCGGCGCTCGATATACCGTTGATCGATGTAAATCATTTGCAGGCGCATGTGATGGCCCATTTTATCCGAGTGGAAGGCG
>HF999736.1:4510-8456 GCA_000434215.1 Bacteroides sp. CAG:144 | reverse complement strand
GGCATTCCCTTTTATCTGCTTGTTGGTGTCGGGCGGAAACTCGCAAATCATACGGGTGGACAGCTACAAAAATATGACGGTGATAGGTCAGACAATCGATGATGCTGCGGGAGAGGCGTTCGATAAATGTGCGAAAGTAATGGGACTCGGTTATCCCGGAGGCCCTGTTGTGGACCGTCTGTCCAAAGAGGGAGATCCGAAAGCCTTCCATTTCAGCAAACCGCATATACCGGGTTACGATTATAGTTTCAGCGGATTGAAAACTTCTTTTCTCTATCTTTTGCGAGATGAGCTGAAACAAAATCCCGATTTTATAGAACAGCGTAAAAATGATCTTTGTGCGTCGTTGCAGGCGACAATCGTCGATATATTGATGGATAAGTTACGTCGGGCGGTAAAAGATACCGGTATACGGGAAGTTGCCGTGGCCGGAGGTGTATCGGCCAATTCGGCTGTACGGGGAGCTTTTCAGGAACATGCCGCCCGTTACGGGTGGAACATTTATTTGCCCCGATTTTCGTTTACGACCGATAATGCGGCTATGGTCGCTATTACGGGATATTACAAGTACATGGATAAAGATTTCTGTTCGATAGACCTTCCTCCGTTCGCCCGGGTGGAATTGTAAAAAGATAACTATGAATGTAGAAATTATAGCCGTAGGAGACGAGTTGCTTATAGGGCAGGTTACCGATACCAATTCGGGTTGGATTGCCCGCCAGTTGAACCTTATGGGGTGGGAACTGACCGAAGTTACGGTGGTCAGGGATCGAAAGGACGAGATAAAAAAAGCGGTTCTCGATGCTTTTACGCGGGTACCGGTTGTTTTGATGACGGGCGGTTTGGGCCCTACCAAAGACGATATTACAAAAAAGACCCTTTGCGAACTTTACGGGTGCTCCTTGCATCGCGATGAGAAAGTGCAGGAGATGAATGAGGAACGGTTTGCCCGTAAAGGTTTTACGATGAATGAACTTACACGCGATCAAGCATTGGTGCCCGATGCGTGTACCGTTATATACAATCCGGTGGGAACGGCACCGGTCATGTGGTTTGATCGGGACGATAAGGTCCTCGTATCTATGCCCGGTGTTCCTTCCGAGATGCAGTATGCCGTTTCTCATGAAGTGTTGCCGCGCTTGCGGAGTCGTTTCAACGACCATTCTTCGGTTCGTCATGCTACATGTTTGGTCAAGGGGTATACCGAGTCGGGATTGGCGATTGTCCTTGCCGATTTTGAGAATGAGCTGCCGCCGTATATCCATTTGGCCTATCTGCCGAAACCCGGTGTAATACGTCTTCGCCTTACGGCGACGGGATTAGATGATGCCGAGGTTTCGTCCGGCCTTGAAATACAGTTCGAGAAGTTGACAGCCTTGTTGGGCTCCCATGTTTTTTGTAGGGAAGATGTGTCTTTGGCGGGGGCGTTGGGAAATATATTGCGGGAACGGAATCTGACGATTGCGACAGCCGAGAGTTGTACCGGTGGAAATATCGCACATGAACTTACTCTTGTCCCGGGTTGTTCGGCCTATTATAGAGGAAGTATCGTGTCGTATGCCAACGATGTGAAAACTTCATTGCTGGGAGTTTCTTCCGAAACGATAGAGCAGAACGGCGTGGTAAGTCTTCCGGTTGTAGAGGAGATGGTTCGGGGTGTACGGCATGCGTTGCATACCGATTGTGCAATCGCTACCTCGGGAATCGCCGGCCCCGATGGAGCTACTCCGGGAAAGCCTGTGGGTACGGTAGCTGTTGCTGTTGCTTGTGGTGAAAATGTCGTGTCGAAGATGGTGATGGCTGGTACGCAACGGGAACGTAATATCGAACGATTTACTCACTCGGCTCTTTTGCAAATGATTGATCTGTTGACTTCTTGAACCGGATTTCTCTTTCGATTTAATCGGCAAAAAAACAATTTATTTGAAAGAAATTACAAAGAAAATTTGGAGGGTATTTTCAAAATCGCTTACTTTGCACTCTGTTTTGTAAACACCCCCTTGAAAATAATAAAAAAATAGATACAGAGATGTCGAAGATTTGTCAAATTACGGGAAAAAAAGCCATGGTTGGCAATAATGTATCCCACTCGAAAAGACGTACCAAAAGAAGATTTAACGTCAATTTATTTACGAAGAAGTTCTATTGGGTAGAACAAGATTGCTGGATCAACTTACGTATTTCGGCTGCTGGTCTCCGTACCATTAATAAGGTGGGATTGGACGCAGCTCTCAAACAGGCAGCCAGCAAAGGTTATTTGAACGCTTAAATTTAAGAGGACCAGAACATGGCAAAGAAAGCAAAAGGTAATAGAGTACAAGTAATTCTCGAATGCACAGAGCAGAAGAATAGTGGTCTGCCCGGAATGTCGCGTTATATTACCACCAAAAACAGAAAAAATACCACTGAGCGTTTGGAGTTGAAAAAGTACAACCCCATTTTGAGAAAAGTAACCATTCACAAAGAAATTAAATAATAAGAACTCATGGCAAAGAAAACCGTCGCATCTATTCAAAAAGGTGAGGGTCGTACCTATTCTAAGGTGATCAAAGTTGTGAAATCGCCCAAGACCGGAGCTTATGTGTTCCAAGAAGAAATGGTACCCAATGATAAAGTAAACGAAGTTCTTGCAAAGTAAGAATTTCCGATTCATATATCAAGAGGGCTGCATCTTAGATGTAGCCCTCTTTCTTTGTCCTATGGCGTGGTGGGTTGGGGTATGTGGGAAACATCACATGAATAAAATAAAGTTTCTATGATTTGTTCTATATGTATCCATTTTCTTTCCCGGTAGAAATAGCATCAAGACAATACGCTATGTCGGTCTTGATGTGTTAATTATCACCGAACTGTCGTAAAAGTATTCGGTAGAAATGAAGGAACGGAGGCGAGGAATACTTGTTTTTGTTGTGTTTGGAGTCGAAGTTCGGGATTTTTTGTATGAGATTTCTCTTGCTGTCAGGAAATAAGCAGATAGAGGTAGATGACCGTTGCCGGAGAAGCGAGAAATACGCTGTCGAGGCGGTCGAGCAATCCGCCGTGTCCCGGTAATATGTTACCAGAATCTTTGACATTCAGTGTCCGTTTCAGTAGTGATTCGCAGAGGTCGCCCCATGTCGAGAAAATCGATACAACAGCACTCAATCCTATCCATTGTCCCATATTGAGGAAAGAACATTGTGTCGACCATACCCATCCTAAGAGTAAGGAGAAAGCGAGTCCGCCGAAAAATCCTTCCCATGATTTTTTCGGCGAAATACGTTCGAAGAGACGGTGTTTTCCGATGGTACAACCTACAATATATGCTCCGGTATCGTTTATCCATATAAAAGAGAAAAAGGCAATGACCAAGAGGGCATTGTAGGGCATCAGCAGATATTCTGTGGCGAGAGGCGGATAAGCGATGAAGCTGAGCAATCCCAATGGCAATGCAATATATACCTGTCCGAGAAACGAGTGTCCCCACGATGTAATCGGATTTTCTTCTTTGAGGTAAAGCCGTATAATGAACGAGTAGAGCAGATAGATAAGATAGGGAATGAATATGTAAATGGCAGGCAGCCCGCTTTGCAGATTGGGGATAAGGAATAGTATTCCTACCAAATAAGTACCGCCGAGAATGTCGCTGTAAAGTATCCATCGGCTTGTGTTTTCGTTGACAAGTCGGTAAAATTCCAGCAAGCACAGAATCGTGGTGATAAGAATGAGTCCTCTAAATGATTCCTGACTGTACCAGATAGCACCTAAAATGACGGCAACGAATAAAATTCCGGTGATAGACCGTGTGATGAGATTTTTCATGATGTTCTGTTTGAGGAATGCTATAAAAAACCGCAGCTTACCCTGTTGGTAGGCTGCGGTAATAGCTGTTATTGCACTTTATCGTTAGGTTCGTTTGTTTTTTCCGGATCTGAAAGAGTTTTGCTCTCTTCATTTTGAGGAGACT
>HF999736.1:0-4447 GCA_000434215.1 Bacteroides sp. CAG:144 | reverse complement strand
CCCTGAAATAGAAGAGTTGTTCTCGTTCACATTCTCGTTGTTTTTCTCTTTTTCTTCTTTTTGAGCTTGTTCATTGACTCTCAATATTTCTTCACTGCGAGAAGCCCACGGGCGTTTTCCGAAAATTTGTTCCACATCTTCTGTGAAGATTACTTCGCGGTCGATGAGTACTTGGGCGAGTTGTGCATGACCCTCGGCATGTTCGAGGAGGATTTTCTTCGCGCGTTCGTATTGTTCGGTAATGATTCGGCTCACCTCTTTGTCTATGATACGGGCGGTTTCTTCGCTATAAGGTTTGGTAAAACCGTATTCTTGTCCCGTGGAATCATAGTACGAGAGATTAGGAAGTTCGTTGCTCATACCGAAGTAGGCGACGATAGCGTAAGCCTGCTTGGTAACCCGTTCGAGGTCGTTGGCGGCTCCGGTCGAGATGCTGCCAATGAAAAGCTCTTCGGCAGCTCGTCCTCCCAGTGTTGCACACATCTCGTCGAGCATAGCTTCTTTGGGGGTGATCTGTCTTTCTTCGGGGAGATACCATGCAGCACCGAGGGCTTTTCCGCGAGGTACGATAGTTACTTTTACAAGCGGGTTGGCATATTGCAGGAACCAGCTCAGTGAGGCGTGTCCCGCCTCATGTATGGCGATAGCTCGTTTTTCTTCGGCGGTTGTGATTTTGGTCCGTTTTTCGAGACCTCCGATGATGCGGTCTACTGCGTCCATGAAATCTTGTTTTTGTACCCATTGTTTCCGTTTGCGGGCGGCAATGAGGGCGGCTTCGTTGCATACGTTGGCAATGTCGGCACCCGAGAAGCCCGGAGTTTGTCGGGCCAGCAGATCTGTATCGACCGAATCATCGATTTTTACTCCGCGAAGGTGTACTTTAAAAATCTCTTTCCGGTCGTTCAAGTCGGGTAATTCTACATAAATTTGGCGGTCGAAACGTCCGGCACGAAGCAGGGCTTTGTCGAGAATATCGGCCCGGTTGGTTGCTGCCAATACGATAATACCGCTGTTGGTGCCGAAACCGTCCATTTCGGTAAGAAGTTGGTTCAATGTATTTTCCCGTTCGTCATTCGATCCCATGTTCGGGTTACGTCCACGGGCACGGCCGACAGCATCGATTTCGTCGATGAAGATGATACAAGGGGCTTTTTCTTTGGCTTGACGGAAAAGATCCCGTACTCTGGAAGCACCTACGCCGACGAACATTTCGACGAAGTCCGATCCCGACATGGAGAAAAACGGTACGTTTGCTTCTCCTGCAACAGCCTTGGCCAACAACGTCTTACCGGTTCCCGGAGGGCCTACCAGCAAAGCTCCTTTCGGAATTTTTCCGCCTAATTCGTTGTATCGTTTGGGATTACGGAGGAATTCGACGATTTCCTCCACTTCCTGTTTGGCTTCGGAGAGTCCTGCTACATCTTTGAATGAAACTTTTGTCGCGCCTTCTTTATCGAATAGTTGAGCTTTGGCTTTCCCTACATTGAATACTCCGCCGTTACCTCCGCCGCCGTTTGACATACGACGCATGATGATAAACCAGAAGACGAACAGTAAAATGATCGGGCCGAAAGACCAGAACATATCGCCGAAATCACTGCTTTTTTCATACTTGATTTGCGTACTGAAACCCGATTCTTCTTTCCACTTGCTTACTTCTTGATTGAATGTGGCTGCATCGGGTATATTTACGTATAGTTTGGGTGAGCGACCCAACTTTTGGTTGTCGCCCGTACCGAATACTTTCTGTGCAGTGGAGTCGGAAAGGAAAGCTTCTAAATAATCTTTGTTGGTGTAGACGGTGATCTGTTTGATACCTCCGTCGCGGGCAATTTGTTCAAATTCCGACCATGTAACTTCTTTCGACGAAGAACCGTCGTTCATATAATAAACACCTATCAGAGAGAGTGCTATAAGGGCGTACATCCAGTATAGGTTGAACCGGAATGTTTTTTTATTTCCTCCTTGCGGGTTGTTGTTTCCCATAAAAATATGAATGTGGGGTTAAAATTTTGTTTTGTCGATGTTGTACAAAAATCATTCCACGTCGGGCAAAGCTGTCAATTTGGCATCACTCCACAGCTCTTCGAGATTATAATATTTCCTCGGTTCGGGTTGGAAGATATGTACATAGATATGACCGTAATCGATAACAATCCATTGCGCGTTTTTGTATCCGTCGTAGTTAAACGGTTTTACACCGATTTTTTGCAATGTCGTTTCTCTTACCGAGTCGGCGATAGCTGCTACTTGTGCCGGCGATCCTCCCTGACAAATGATAAAATATTGAGCCGAAGACGACTCTATTTCCGAGAGGTCTGCGGTAACGATTTGTTTACCTTTCTTTTCTTGTATTCCTTCGATGATGGTTTGTATCAAATCTTGGTTTTCTTTCATGTATATTTTTATGCAAATTCTTTATATGCAAAGATAAATCGAATTTCGATATAGAGAATAAGTTTCGTAGATTTAATCGAGAATTTTAGATATATTCTATTTCTTCGTTTATCTTTTTAAGAAAATTGCGTTCGTTTCTAATCGAAATATTTCTATCTTTGTTGAGATAAATCTTATAATTGTTATTTCGTATGGAAATTAAAGGCCGTATCATTCATGTCATGCCGTTGCAAAGCGGTATCGGCCAAGTGAGTGGAAAAGAGTGGAAAAAACAGGAATATGTATTGGAGACGCAGGAGCAGTATCCGCGTAAAGTTTGTTTTCAGGTAAGCGGAAATCGTATCGAGCAATATCCCGTTTCTGTGGGCGATGAGGTTGTGGTAAGTTTTGACTTGGAGAGCCGTGAAGCAAAAGGTCGTTGGTACACCGATGTGCGGGCATGGAAAATAGAAAAAGTGCAAGCCTCTGCTCCGGCTCATGGTGAAGGTTCTGTTCCTCCGCCCCCTGCCGATTTCGAGCCCAATGCTCAGACCGATGACCTGCCTTTCTGATGAGGGCTTGTTTCGGAGAAGGATAAAAAAAGAAATGCCTCCCTATGATAGAGATAGGAGAGGCATTTCTTTTTTATGGAGATTCAGTACGTAGCCAGTTGGTCGTTTTGTATTGTGGCCAGCATCTCGGCCGCCTTGTGATACTCTTTGGTAGCGAGCCATTCGCCGATGGCCCGGGCTTGATCGAGGTTATGCAAATCACTACCCAGAAATTCGATCATTTCGTTCTTGCACAACCACCATGCAATCTCTTTTATTTCTTTGCCATAATAACCGGCCAAAGAGAGTAGATTGACCTGAAAATGGCAACCGTTGTTGTGCAGATGTCGGTATATTTCTTTATGTGCGTGATAATATCGATACCGTTCGGGGTGAGCCAAGACCGGTTGAAAGCCTTTCAGCATCAGTTGGAAAAGTATTTCGTCGAGGTCGATGGGGGCTTGCATGAAAGAATTCTCTACCAAGAGCCGTTGTCCCGGCAATGGTATAAATGCCGACTCTCCTTCTTTGAGAAGGTCTCTGAAATGCTCGTCCATACGATATTCGGCCGAGTAACGGATTTTTATCTCGATGCCTTCTTGAAGCATTCTTTCTTCGAGTATATTGTAGGCGGCATCGATGCTTTCCTTTGTATTCTCATACGTATCGGCAATAACATGGGGAGTGGCGAAGATCTGCTTGATACCCCATGATTGTAGAGCTTTGAGGAGGGCTATTGACGATTCTGGGTTTTGAGAGCCGTCATCGATACCTGGTAATACGTGGGCATGCAGGTCGGTATTATAGAACAGCGTACTCGGAGCTTTCTCTTTATGGAACCATTTCATAGGGAATATCTTTTTAGCGGTTGTCTGTTCGAGTTCTTGAAGACCCGAAAGAATTTTTTGTATAGAATGATTGATCGACAAAGATAGTGCAAATGGAATGTCGAAGCAAATTTATTCAAGCTGTGTAAGCACACTGTTTTTGTCGGCAGAAAGGATATGTGGGATAACCGATGAAAGCAAAGTCAAGGTGTATTGCCATTTTTAGGGGTAAAGGCGCGTTTGTTGTGTATCTTTTGTGTAACGGATAGAGAAAGGTGGCTATCGGATTTTGTAAAAAGGGAAAGAAATATTTTTGTAAATCAAAAGTTATGCGTACATTTGCAAGCCATTATAAAAGATGCACGTTTTACCACCGTGCTTTGATTTGTAAATATAAAAAAGATATACAATGAAAAAAGGAATTCACCCCGAGAATTATCGTCCGGTCGTATTCAAAGATATGTCGAACGATGAAATTTTTATTACCCGTTCTACGATAGCAGCGAAAGATACTATCGAGGTTGACGGTGAGACCTATCCGTTGGTAAAACTCGAAATCACCAGTTCTTCTCACCCTTTCTTTACCGGAAAGCAGAAATTGGTCGATACGGCTGGTCGCGTAGACAAGTTCATGAGCCGTTACGCAAAGCACATGCAGAACAAACAGAAATAAGTATTTCTTCCTTTATAAAG
>HF999735.1 GCA_000434215.1 Bacteroides sp. CAG:144 | reverse complement strand
CTATCTTGTCGGAATCGAAGACTACTCCCGTATGGGTGGTCTCCGTTTTAAGGAATCTTTGGACGGAGAATACATCAATGCAAGTGAAGTTCTGCGGATTCCGCCACTAACCGATATACGTGAACTGATTGCTGCAAGTTCTGAGATTGAAAAAAGTGAAGAGGAGAACCTCCTGCCTGAAAGACGCTGGATCGAGCAGCTTGTACAACCGGGTTCATCCCTTGGCGGGGCGCGTCCAAAGGCAAGCGTAATTGACGAGAACAAAATTCTGCATATAGCAAAGTTCCCGTCCCGCAAAGATGATTATGATACTGGGCTTTGGGAACATTTCTCACACCTATTGGCAAAGAAGGCCGGCATACACGCAGCAGAGACAAAAGTAATCTTCACAAACGACAAATACCATACATTGCTTTCCCGACGATTTGATAGGAAAGAAGACGGTAAGCGCATACATTTTGCTTCAGCCATGACTCTTTTGGGCTTGAATGATGGTGACAATGCCAATACCGGTCATGGTTATCTAGATATTGTTGATTTCATACTCCAGAATTGTACCAACGTGGAGGATAATCTGCAAGAACTGTATCGCAGAGTTGCATTCAATATCTGCATTGGGAATAGCGATGATCATTTCCGCAATCATGGTTTTCTTTTGACTGCGAAAGGTTGGACACTTTCTCCGGCATACGATATGAATCCAACGCTGAATGAGTATCAGAGTCTGTTGATCAATAGCTCTACCAATAAATCTGATTTGAATGAGTTGAGGGATTCTTGCGAAGAATACATGCTACAGAAGCATATTGCTCAGCAAATCATTAGTAAAGTACTGAATACGGTTAAATATTGGCACTCACTGGCAAACCGATTAGGGATAATAAAAACGGAACAAAACATGTTCTATACAATTTTTGAACGACAAATCAGATTGTATAATTCTTGAGCATGAAATAGAAAATGACCAAATGTTCACTTATGAAGAACAATTAATTTAAAGGGAATATTATATATGAAAACTAATACTCATATTGTCCCATTCTTTAATAAGACAGCAGATCTTAAAGTTGGTCTGAATCAATTGGGTCTTAGAAATGCTTCTGAAGCATTGTTTACATCGTTATTGCCAGGATTAAATAATGTTTCAAACAGAATACGATATTATTCATTTTACTGTTGGCTTATTGGTGAATTTTATAAAAATAGGAAAAGTTTTACTGATAAGGAATTCTATAAATATATCCGCTATTCTGAGTACCTATTGGCTTTTATTCATTCCAGAGTACAAGGTGTTGATGGTATTCCTGGTATTACATACGCATTGAGAACTCGTTCTCAAGGAGGTTCTAACTTTGATTTGCAGTCTGGAACATATAATTCACAAGGTAATACAAAAAGTGAAACATACTGGGCGAATGCCGGTGGTGTGTTAAGACAGTATTATTCTTCATCACTTAAAGACGTTGCTATTCTTAAAGAGAATAATGAGAAAAACTCAATTCTTAATATCTCGAAAGAAGATGGTTTGGTTAGTGGAAGTATGCTTGCCGACGAATTCGCAAAAAATGTCGGTGAGGATGGACCAAAATTCTTAAAGATAGTTCAGCGAGGTAATGTTTCAGCAGAAGAATTGAATTCGTTGGAATCTTCGTTCAATATGAGGAAGTTTCCTCAAAAGTCTAATGAGAAAGAATTGATTATAGAACTTTTATTGCAGAAAGATTATCCGGCATCCGAATCAAAATTTTCTTATAGGAAGGCAACAATTTATCGTTACTTAAAGCATTTCTCTCAGAATGGAACAAAAGAGAGTTTTACTAAATATATGTATGATGAATTTTTAAACGGTCATTCAGATGATGATTGTGTATTGGGTTGGTACAGGTATTATCTGAATGATAATTGGCAATATCAGACATCAGTAATTTTTGTTGCACTATTGAATCAGTTATCAAATAAGGCTGATTGGCAAGAAGTTTCTAGGGTTGCGGAAGAATTGGCTTTATCAATAATAAATGATATAGGTGCTAAGTACAAGGAGGGAACATTAAAAGAAATCTGTGCTTGTATTGAGAAAAATGATATTGCGTCCAAGCCACAGCGTGGAAATCTTGATACCGAAGCTGCTCCAGCACTTGTCAATTTGCTAATGATGTACAACACAAATAAGGATGTTAGGAGTAAAAGGCCAGATTATAGAGAAGCATTCCCAAGTGCAGTGAACTCTGATTTTTACTCATTTATGGATGAGATTGACAAGAGTCTTGAAACAAATTTCTATGAGTGGTTAAAGGATTATATTCTTAAGAAGATTATTTTCTGCCATTACCAAGTCGCTTTGAGAAAGTATCTTCAAACAGGTATTGCTTCACAGAAGTTCATATATGAGAATGGCATGATAAGATTCTTAAATGGAAGTGAGGCTACACATACAGGTCCAAGAACTGATACGCTTTATGATTTTGTTTCAGATCTTGAGCTTGTTGATAACAAGGGAATTACTGATAAAGGTATTCTACTATTGAATAAATTAGAGGAGGCAGAAGCATGATAACACTAGAGGAGAATATCTTTGATTTGCTTGGTAAAGGTAGCACTGTATATCATTCTGCTATTCTTACATCATTTACCTTTGACCCTTACTATTTCTCAAATTATTATATGCCTCAAATGAGAAGCAGGGGCATAAAGAATGTTGTTGTCCTAATTGATTCTACCCAGTATGATGCCATATTGGAAGATACAGAAACATTCAAAAACTTCCGTCATGACTTCGCCTTGATCCGTGTAAAGAACAAGACAAACGGAGTATTTCATCCCAAGGTGTCCCTGTTCTTGGGAGACAACCAAGCATTGGGTCTTGTCGGTTCAGGAAATCTGACATATAGCGGAATATCGCACAATAAAGAGTTGTGGGGTGCT
Source organism: Bacteroides sp. CAG:144 (assembly GCA_000434215.1). Taxonomy (GTDB): domain Bacteria; phylum Bacteroidota; class Bacteroidia; order Bacteroidales; family UBA11471; genus Caccoplasma; species Caccoplasma intestinavium. The sequence goes on along the minus strand of HF999735.1, from coordinate 15,001 downwards.
TTTTGTGCTGATGATAAGGAATCTGATGAGGCCATCATTATAAAAGATATATGGGATTATCTGTCAGGAAGAATCAGATCATCTTCTTCAGAAGTTGCCATTCAACAATTAGAATGGTGCAAGATATATTCTGCAGCAATCAAAGACTTCGAATCAATAGAATCACCACAACAAAGTGATTTTAAGTTTTTATATGCAAAGCCAGAGGTATCAATATTTAGCCAGATTAGAGAGATTTTGAAAGGGGAGGTTAATGTAATTAAGGTAATAGCTCCTTTCTATGACATGGAGGGCAGTTTGATTAACACATTAAAAAGTTCCTTTAAACCTAAGATGATAAAATGTGCTATAGATGAGAGCTATGGCCATATTCCTCAAAAGATTAAAGATTCAAGTGATATTCAGTTCTTCCACTGGCATGAAATATTTGGATCGGATAATAAATTTGAGTTAGCTAAGAAACTCCATGCAAAGGCCATTCAATTTGAAACATCTGAGGGAACTTTCTTTGTGCTTGGAAGTGCTAATGCTACCAGTGCTGCATTTGGTTTGAATTCACATAGCTTTAATGATGAGGCAAACATTATCATCCATTCCAATAAGGAAGATTTCTTTAAAAAACTTGGAATTGATTTTGGTAAACAGTGTGTAAAGAGTATTAATGATTTTCATTCTGTTGCAAAATATAGTATCAGGTCAGCCAACGAAGCACTCATAACCCATATAACATTATGCGAAAGACATCTGCATAACAAACTTTATATATCATTTGACAAGATTGTCGCAGATGCAAAAATTAGATTATGCCTAGATGATGGTTATAGAGATTTTGATTTCAATAAAGATGGAATTGAAATAGGTGGATTAGGAAAGATTCAATATGCAGTCGCAATATTGGGAGATAAAGAGATCTCAAACAAAGCACTTGTCTTAGATTTTGCAGATTTAGTAAAACGTAATCCAGACTCGAAATATTCGAAGATTGAGAGTCTTTTCCATACAAATAATGGAGACTGGGATGATAATATTGCTAAAGTACTCTCATATGTAAACTTTGATGTTAAGGATAAAAGCCGTACCTCAGGCGTCCCAAAAGGATTATCTGACACAGCCGCTAAAAGTGAAACCATAATTAGCAAGGAGCAATTTGACAATACAAGGTTTAGCAAAAGTGTTGATGCAAACCTATACTCTCTGAATATGCGTATTCTGGATCAAATTCAATTTTTCAATTCCAACAAGCAAGAGAATGATGATGAGATTGATGAGTATGCTAGTATGGAAGACTTGGTGACAGGTAATGCTCAGGATGATAGTCAGGAAAGAAGAATACTTAAATCACACTCTAGTAAGAATGAGATTTTGAGTTATCTAAGAAGATTGAAGCGTCACTACGATACTATTGCTAAGGATTTTGACAATCAGGATCCATTTTACAGATTGCAATCACAGGGTGTTTATTTTGAAAACAACATTACTTGCAACGATTATTCTTATATCCTCATTGCTTTAATGTTGATTTTTCAAAGGATTGCATATCCAATCAAAGGAGATAATTATGGTTATCAGTATAGGCATTATTTCGCTGAACTGGTTGGTCGTTTTATGATGATATATAGGGCAGGCTATCCGAATACTAATGATTTTACCTATACTAAACTGGAAGAGATGCATAGAAACTTCCTTGTATATTCTCTATTGGTATTGTCTACCAATAGTATGAATAAAGATAGTATTGTAGTTTGGGCTTTAAATTTATTCGAGACTTATGGGGCCGATATAGAAAAACTTACAAATTGTTACACTGACTTCACAAGACTTTCGAATGAATATAAGAGTCTAATGAAAGACCAAACAATAGAGGCTATTGATAATGCTTTCAAAAAGTATCAAGACTTTCTAAAGACGGGGGGTAATATTGTCCCGATATCTTTATATTCCGAGAATTTCTATTTCTATAGAAGTAAATTTGGGTTCATGTTCTGTAAAAAAGCAAACAGAATGGGAAATGATAAAGGAAGTTATTATAGGCTTGAAGTTGTATATCCTGGTATTAAAGATTTGGAACCAACATATACAAATAATCAAACAAAAGTTAAATTGGTTGATTCATGAGTAATTGATGGAAAAATTATCAAACAATGTTCAATAATCTTGATGCGATTATCATTGTAGGATACTGTGTTAATTCTATTCAGATAATCCTGTTTCGGTAGTGTTTTATTCAGTGTGTCTAAAAACTTTTCTGGCACACGGAATGAAACATTACCTATAAATAATGGGTATTTGGTAAATTATTGTAAAGATATGAGCTTAATACCCACTCAACGTTTAGTTCCAAGTAGTATCCAATCCAGAACGGCAACAAGCTATTCAGGATAATCTGGAATCAGATATAAAACTCGTCCAACAATAAAATATAAATTAGGTAAATAAATTGCTCAGCTTATCTTGTTCATACTTAATTAAAGATTTAATTAAATGTAATTTATGATCTTTGATATACAATATCAAATTTTCATCGTCAATAGCTGCAGGTATAAATTTGGAAATTTTTCTAATTGCAGAGTGAGGAATACCATATTCTGCTAGTAGTGTTAAATGGATCGGAATAAAGCCATTCTCAATAATACTTGCAAATTGAGAATAGTCACCAGGTTGTATGCCAATTTCATTGCATACAATCTCTTGAAGTGAATTAATTGTTGATAAAAATTTGGGAACTTTATATTCGAACCAATGGCGTACAACTTGTAATATTAATTTTATAGATTGATCTTCGTATCCGATTAATGTTTGTTCTGCTATTTCATCGTTTGGATGACTTTCTTTATACTTATTTATTTTGTATTTGACATTATCTTCAATTAATTTTTTTATAGGCGTTTCCCATACTCCATACGCATGGGTCAAGTAAGACAATTGATTGAAAGTAATAGTCTTTGACTCAGATTCTGACAGAAGGTTATCCCATGCCAACTTTAAGATATAATCAAGATATACCTTTTTAGGTTTTGTGCCATTCCAACATATAAAATTGGCCTTACTATGAATATCACTTCTTAGTTGGTTTAAAATATGTAATTGCCCTTTGACACTTAAACCATTCCTTCTAATAACCTCTTTTTCTTTGTCAGAAATAGTTTTAATCTCAAGGTACTGATTAGATTGTTTATTGTTAACATCATTTTCATCTAATTGTATTAAAACTTCATCTTTTATTGGATTTTGCTGAAAGAATGGTATGTCAACATTAATTTCTACTTTTTCTGGTGGTACATTAAAATTATAGATATTTCCAATGTAGTGCACCATCATACGTCCTGCTCTGCCTTTTATATTAGAATAATCGAAATAATCGATAGGGATATCGTGCCCTTTTTTTGCATCATAGTATATTACATTCTTGGCACTTGTATTTACACCTTCGATGATGGTTGATGTGCAAAACAAGTATTTTAATTTATCGCTATTGAAATAATCTATAATAGAAGTTGTGATGTGCTTTGGCAACGCTGCATCATGAATACCTATTCCGCATTTTAAAATATTGTTTACAGACCATTTCGCAGATAAATTTTCGATAATCCATTCAATTATCGGCAAATTGATCACATTCTCGTTCTTTTCGTTCTCACGAATATAATTATAGAATTTTTTAGATAAGGATCTTACTCTATCAGGTGATGAGCAATATATAATGGTTTGTTCTTTTGATAAGGAGATAAGCAATTCAAACAGTTTTTTCTCGCGATTTTTACTCGATTCGTCTGAGATTGAATTGTATATATCTACCACATTCGAATCGACTAAAGAATAATTGCTTTTATAGAATATAGCATTGTATTTTCTAGCAAAGCCATCAGATATCTTATCAATATTTGGTCCGAGTAAGTAGAATTGAGGATTATGTAACTTTAATAATTTATAAAATGCATTATTAAGTGCTGATGATCGTTCATCATCTCTGCCACCGCTTAATTTATAAAATTCATCAATAATGAGGAAGTCAACATTCTCAAAATATAGATATTCACATACCCGTTCTGCTGTGAACAAGAAAATATTGCTTTTTGTTTTTGATGGTTCTTGTGTGGTTCGGATGATAATCTTATACTTTCCTGAATATTTTGATAATTTTTTTCTGGTTTCGTCAAGAAGAGCTAAAGTAGGTTGAATAATAACTACATTTTTATATTTAAGGCTTGCGACGATTTCTTCTATCAAGAGGCTTTTCCCGAAACTAGTTGGGGCACTAACAATTATATTCTTACCTTCAAAGATTTTACTGATAATTCTTCGTTGTTCATCATGGTGGAATTTGCCTGATAGAAAATGTGATTCAGACATGCCATAACGCATTTCTTCAGAAAGACTATCTAGTTTAATCTGTTCTTTCTGTATGTAAGGATAAAAGCCTAGTGATTCAATTATGCTATTCCAAATTATTCTACATCCTTCTGGAATTTTTGCCCAATTATTCAACACATTAATACACAATCGTCTGCTGAAAGCAGGATCTGAATCGATTTTAGCAGAACACATTTCCGCCATTTCGAAACAAATTGAGAAGTCAATGATGCTTGATTCTTCTAAATACTTGATATATTCGTCTATATTATGCATTTTGTTGTGCCCAGATTTTCTTGTGGAGGAGTGTTACTAATTCTTTTTTTGAAGGGATCGGAAGGAGAATAAGAATTATATTCAAATCTGTTCTAATAGGTTCTCCACATTCCTTCTTTATCTTTCCTATTTGATTATTGAACACTTTTTGAAGTGATTGCACCTCCTTTTCATATTCATTTTTGAATTCATCTCCATCTATGGTTGAAAAATGTTTAAATAGGTCAGATTCGTATGTGCATAATAAAGGGATTGTTACAGAATCAAGTAGCGTACTTAGACTCATTTTCATCTGACTGACATTCCTTAATTTCTCAATCCATTGGTCTTTATTCATTAGGAATTCTTCATACTGAGAGATTGTGTTCTTATCAGAATAATCTGATAAAGGAAGGAAATTATGTTGTTTCTTAGCAACTAATGAAAATTCCCTATATAAAAAATCTTTTTTAAAATGACATTCAATATCTTTTGCTAAATCTTTTACCCCACTTGCGCCACTGTTTCCCGAAGAACGAAAATAAATTTTTGACTCGCCCAGATAAAGAGAATCTTTCGACTCATCGGTTAGGTCTTTCCCTATGTGTATTGCATCGAAACCGTGAACTGTAAACCCATCTGTGTCTTTTAAGAATATTTTTGATAAAAGAGGCACAGTATTGAAATAATCTCTTAAATAAGTGTGAAGCAGGAGCTCTCCAAATTCTCCTTTTTTTTGAATTTGTTCTTCATATTTTTTCTGTTCTTCACTTTTTTCATCTTCAGATATTTCAAGAACAGAATCATTTTCTAAGTATAATTTTTGAGCATCAACAAACCCTTGAATCTTATATAAGGACTTAGCTGCCTCTTTAAGTACTCTTCTGTCATATTGTTCTAAAATGCCAGCATGAAATCCATATGCATAGTCAACTAACGCATCTAGCAATATTTCGGCAAAAGCTTCGATTTGGCATAATCCGAAGTCAAACCGAACACAATAAGCTTTTAGATTGCTTTCGTTGATTCTTTCGTCTAAAATTGTTCTTAATCCGAATTCCATAAATTTACAGCTATACTTTTTTGTCCTTAATATGGCATACTGTGCGTCATATCTTGTCTCTGGAGTTTATGTCTGCCTGTTTGTTACTAATTGGATATGAAGAACATATTTTATTAGTGCTGGCTATCATTATTGTAATTATGGTTATTTGTTGATTTTTATTCCAATTGCTTTCTATATACCGAATCCAGTGTATCCCCTTCTTTATCTTTCCATTCGGTCCATCCGTTGGACGGTCTACCGGTACAGAAATCAGCAGCTGTACTGGGGCTTGAAAAGGTCTTGTCTGAGTTCATCGTCCATACGCCGTCATGCAAAGTTGCATACTCCTCGACCATCTTTTCCCACTTTGCTTTCCATGTAAAAGAAGGGACGCAACTATTAGCAATGATACTGCCTTTTAATACGGTAAATCCTGCGGAATTGTAGAATCCTTTTGCGTTACAGCCGCGGGCTTTTGTATAAAACAGATGCTCTTCCTTAGGTTGGGATATTTCGAAGATACCACAGCCGATAAATGACGCTAGGAACTTGATGTCTTCAAAAAACTCATCCATTGCATCCCTCTGATGTTCGGGTAGGTTGGGTGCTGTGGGAATTTGTTTGTTTTCGCTCAATACGAACGAGTTCGACAGCTTGGCTTCGGCAATTGCACGGTATTCCAGATATTGCACGTCGGCCTTGGTCATGTCCTCGTCTTTCGAGACAAACACAAGCGCTTTCTGCCAAAATGCCTTTTTGCTGTCGTGGTCTTTCACTCGTTCCTTAAAGTTTTCGGTCTCTCCGATATAAGCTTGCGGCTTCGTCGCCTCATCTTCTCCAATCAGGATATAAAACGCCGGCTTGTGCAACTTCTCTTGCTCATTCAGATAGACCAAATTGGAACGCGGAATCATAAACATCTGGCAAATCTTGTTGCTGATGAATGCATATTGCGTCCCCTGCGGATCGCCGTCAATCAAATAAGTAGTAACTGTTTTGCCCATGACTATAATTGAAAAATAGTGATTAATTGATCCAATACAGGTTTGAAGCCATCGAACCATTCATTTTTAAATGAGTTATAATTGCCTTCAATATATGATTTAATTATGGAGGCCATATTTTCTTTAAAAGATCGAAAATCTTTATGTGTCTTTTTTATGGCCAGTTGAGCCCAATCTACTTTTTGCTTATATGAATCTGGGCAAAATAAATCTTCTAGCATTATCGTATCTCTTAATTGAGGAGATGTGCTAGTGTTAAGTTTTATACTATAATCAGTTTGATAAAACAGTGTCTCTAATTTAGGTTCTTTAATTTGATTGATTTTTCTCCAATCCTTAAAACCAGCATCATCAAAATCAAATAGAAAAACAATTTTATCAAGTTCATCTAATTGTTTTGATAAAACACCTTCATACATTGATTGGGCGTTTCCAGCACCTCCTGCTGGAATAATAGCAACCTGCTTCAGCTTTTTATATTTTGGGTCTCGCGCTGCGAAAATTGAAATGGCTTTTTCGAGGTATTTTTTATCATAGGGGCCTTCAGTAACAAGGATTTTCTTGGCTCCTAATATCAAGGATCCTTCAAAGATGGAAATGCTACCGCCAGATAAAAGCGATAGTTTTTTGCATCTCTCCAAGTCTTCGATCTTACCATCTTTCAAAAACCGAATATTGTCATCACAAAGACAATTCACAAACACAGGAGAATGGGTCGTAACTATGCTATAGCGGTTTTCAGTATTAATCAATTCTTTCAACTCATTTTTTCTTGCAATATGAATATGAGCGTCAGGCTCATCAAATAGACATAAACTATTAGAAGCAGAAAGAATATGAATTATGGTATTAGCATTGATTAATTTTTTTTCACCTTCGCTGAGCCCCTCAATGTTCCCCTTATTTGTAAATTCAATATTTATTTTTTGTATAATTTGATTGTCGCTTTCTGTACGGCACTTATATAGGCAGTAAAACAAAGTACTAGGTTTATCAATAAAACTAATCTCATTTATTGTCGCTCTAAACGATTCAATACTATAAGTCGATTTTTCTTTTAATTTTTCTATAAAACCTTCGATCTCTGTTCCTTCCCATTTCTTTATATTGGAATTCTTATACTCAAAAGATATTTTGCATTCAGCGTCTTTTGTTATTCCAGCAACAAACTTAATAACATCAACGTCTTCAGAATATAGCAGTGTTAATAACGAAATATCCCATTCATATCGACTTATATAAAACATAAATGGGGGAATAAATCCCTGCGTAGCAGTCATTTTGCTACAATATTTTTCATATATAGGCTTATAGTATCTTTTCCATAACCTTGTATCTTCTCCACTATATGAAGCAAGGATATTTTTGGGTAAAATATCTAATGTTACTTTATTCCCATTTTTTAATCGGCCATCAATGATCTCATAAAACTCATTATCATTGATATAGCTTATTCGATATTTAAATGGACATGGATATTTTCTGAGTCCATCTACCAAGGAGGCAACATGATACAGACTATAAAAAATAGCACTTATGGCTTCTAAGATATTACTTTTACCAGAACCATTCAAGCCGATTAGGCAGCAGTACTCGTTTGTTGATTCAAAATCAATATATAATCGATGTAAGTTTTTATACTGTTCTATATAAAGAGAATACAATTGAAATCTATCTGATTTTATGGAGTATTTAAACTGTAATTTTGTAAAATCGTCTATATGTCCATCTGCATAATTGGGATCTGTAATTAAATTATAGCTATCAAGCCAAGAATTAACGTATGCAATGTTTCCTGTAGTGCGTTTTTCACAGCCGAGAGCATTAATTAATTCGCGTTTTGTTATTGTCACAGGCTGTTTTGTTTTTTGAACCTGAATTGCTAAATTATTCAATTCGTCACGTGTCATATTATTCAAATATTTGTGTTTCAAATCTTTTTTTTGCTGTTGCGTGGGCGCTACTTGCCTGCTGCATTAGCGATTGTATCTCTTTTTTAAGGACCTGAATATACTGTACTATATCATTCTGAATTTCTAAAGGAGGAAATGGTACCAATACTTTTTTTAAGTCTTTGCTTGTTATCGCTGGATATAAGGCTCCAGTCATATAAAATTCAAATTGATTTATTGCCAGATATGTATGCAAATACTCATACAGGAAATTCAGATTGTAATTTTTGTTAGCTGCGATCACTTGAAAACCTGACGAACAAACACATCCATCATATTCAGAAGGAACTATTGCAAATTTCTTTAAGTATGGTCGTGTTGTACCGATAATCAGATCTCCTTCTTTTATAATTTGAGTAGCCCTGCTTGGTGCTTTATCCGTACTATGTTCTTCTGCATTAACAATACCTTGCAATGGCTCAACACTCCCTATTTCCACATATCTGAAAGTATTAGTATCTCGCTCCCATTTTCTATGTGTTAGATCATAAGATCCAAGCGTAACTATAGGATATTTTACGGTATGCAGCAAGGATGTTACCGACTGCTCTTGATTCCAAAAATCCCACCTGTTTATATCAGAGAAATTAGTAAATTTCAAGTATCTATATTGATGCTCTGCAGCCTTATTATTTTCTATGTTATGACTACTTTTTATGCCGATGGTATTTAATAAATGCGATTGTATTTTTTGTCGAATTGATTCGACTTGAATACATATTTTGTTGCCATCTTCAATTATAGCATTATACTCCTCCACCAACTTATTTTGTTCTGCTAATGAAGGAAGGGGAACCTTTATATCTAAAAACAGAGGTTCTTGTAAATAGTGGCGATTGGTCGTGCCATTACTTGCCTGTTCGCAAAATTCAATGAATTCTTTCGTTGTCGTGAGCAATGCTAGGTAATGAGGGTTTACCTTTGAATAATCCACATCAAAAGTCCAGAAGTTGCCGGTTATAACACCTCCATCCAGCACATCCGGGACAACGCCAAATGCACCGTTACGAGCATCTATTTTGGATAAAAGGAATTGTCCTTTAGAAATCACAAATTGATTCTTAGTTCCAATTTTACTTCCTATAACGGTATCTCGCAGAAAGATTCCACCGTTACGGACCTTAATAGTTGCTCGCTTATAATATACATCATCTTGTATCTCTATTGCGGTTTTGTTACGGGTAAGAAATTCCTTGATCTGAACTAGCGGATACTTGGTCGTGAATCGGATTTTGGAGTCATTCAGATACTGCACACTCCAGTTGTAAAGCTGCGAGAACTTTACAAAATCCAAATATTTGTATGTGTTTTTACTCTTTAACATAACTCCTTCGTTTTGCCATCTTTATCGGTCCGAACGACTTTATTATCGACTATCTCGTAATGGAATCTCAACTCATTTGAAGTCCACATATGATGCTCCTTACGATAAGGTGTAAACTCTTTGAGCAAATCGATTAACTGATTCTCGCATTCGGCGCCGGTTGTCGTAATGCCTGCTTTTTCAACTTGGGCAATGGGGATGGTATAGTCAAATTTTTCTTTGACAATCGCCCATATTTCGGCTGCAATCTTCGTCTCTAACGCGCGTCTTTCAGCTCGCTTTACTTTCTTTTCTTCGGCAGGATTTCCCCGTTCTGCCAGGAATGAATCAATCTCATCGAGTTGTGATTGATACTTGGCTTCTACCTCTTCAGTCGCCGCCTGTTTAATCGCATCGAACTGGGCCCGTTCCTCTGCCGTGAACTTCTTGAAGAACAACAGGCTTGGTTTTACCGTAGCCCCCGAGGCCATGAATACGTCTTGGGGGATAGAGGTAATCAAAATTATTTTGGCCATCCCCTCGAATAGTTCGCGTACAGTTTGCAAATTGGTATTATTGAGAACTCCTTCCGGCAATACAATTCCCAAACGTCCGCCCGGTTTAAGCAAACGGATGCACCGTTCGATAAACAGCACTTCAGTCAGGCCGCTAAGTTTCCCGACCGCATATAAATCCAATACAGAGCCCCCGATGTGGTCATTAATCTGAGTCAAGGCCTGTTGATATACCTCTTTACCATATTTCTTCTCGTATGCGGCAATCTTCTGTGCATCGGTTTCCACATCGGCTTCTGTTATTTTCAGCGATTTTTCTACGCGAGAACCGAATGGCGGATTGGTTAGAATCACATCGAACCGATTTTCAAAAACTCCGTTGACATTTAACAATCCGTCGTGGTGATGAACGCCTCCGTGTCCATCTCCGTGCATAATCATATTCATCTTTGCGGTTCGGGCCATACGTGGATTGGCGTCCGTACCATAGATGCAGTTACTGGACAGATTCTGCAACCGACTGTTTAGGTTTCCTGTGTCGAGTTCTGTGTTGAGCGCAGCAAAATAGGCATTGACCTGTTCATCAATAACCGACTTCTGTTTTTCAGTCATCGTTTCATAGCGTTCATCGAAAAGTTCTGACTTGATGCGCTCTTTAACCTTTTGTATGTCACTTTCAATTTTCTCACGCACATACTCGAATGCCTTGATCAAGAAGCCGCCACTACCACAACAAGGGTCACAGATGATTTCGCCCTCTTCAGGGTCAAGTAGCTCCACCATAAAATCAACTATTTTACGGGGCGTGAAGAACTGGCCGAGTTCACCGCGGAAGGTTTTCCCTAAGAATTTTTCGAAGGCAATACCTTTTACATCATCTGCCGTGCGGGAGAGATTATACACCTCGAGTTCTTTGACTATGGCCTCAAAGCTAGCCTCTTTTATCTTTATCGTATCATTGGTCTCGAATAGGCCATCTTTGGCATAATCCTCCTTTGTGCGCTCGAATAATTGCTGATAAAATGGCAAGCTTAGTTTTGATTTTGTTTTGTCATAGGCTTCCCGTAGTTTCTTAAACTCTTCCTTTGAGAAGATCTGCGTGCCGGTATTATCTCGTTCATATCGGATCTTAATGAAAAGTACCTTACTGATTTCATCAAAGGCTGCTTCAGGAGACAGTTTGTCGTTATTGCGTATGATGTTATGGCATTTGAAAAGCAGTCTACTGAATTCATCTCGCGTAAACGCTTTGGTCTGACTTAATAATTCCTTGATTTTTTTTGCATTGGTTAGATCTTCAGCCTTGGGTATGTCAACGATTTCTTCAAGCCGTTTTGGAATTTTGCCCTTAACGACTTTGAATATACGAGTCTCCTTCAGATTTGTGGTAACGAAGAAATCCGCTCCGGCCCAGGATGCATAATTAGATCCCTGGTAATAGTCTTCTTCTTGGATTGTAACATATTCGGCTTTGCATTCTACAACAATTATGGCAGATACATCCTCTTTTTTGTCTGATTCTGATCTCCATATCACAATATCTGCTCGCGCTTTACCTTGGCCGCGATGCGAATTACTTACCGGAACCTCTTGAGCCATCTGCTCAAGCGAGTACCCGTAGACATTCACTAGCCGGCAGATGTATTCTTGACGGACTCTCTCTTCAGGCGTTAGAACCAATTCCTTATTTTTCAGAGGGGCAAATATTTTATTGCCGTTAATCTGGAGTTCCATATATGTTATTTTGTACTTTTTATTAATTCTTTGGGGTCAACTTGAAGTATTTGGGCTATCTCAAACAACACTTCTAAACTCGGTTGCCGTCGATTACAGACGTAGGAATTGACAATACAGAAACTTTTTCCAAGCTTCTCTGCCAGCCAGGTCTGTTTGATGCCTTTCTCTTCGAGTACCTCTTTGATCCGGTTCATGGGTTTATCCATCTTTAATCCTTTGTTATTTTACAAAGATATAAAACATAATGCTATAAAAAGAGAAAAAGAGAGGAAAATTTCCATTCTCTTTACGCATTGCCTTAGTTATTTGAGGTCTTTAATGTTTTTATTTATAAATTTTCCAGATTTACAAAGTATGAATTAGAGGGGAAAACAAAACCCAATCAAGTGAAAATAAATATACTGTATAATAAGTAATTATGCTGTGTCTGTATCTTCTCTTGTTTTACTTGATTATTGTTGTTTGGCTATTTTTCGGTACATTTTTGTTTCCTGCTTGTTCCTTAATTCGGATTATTCTTTCTACCTTTGTGGCAGGAATAACGAGTAAAGCAAGGAGGAACTATGCCACGAGTAAAGAAGCCCGCAAAAGTCAAAGAACCTATCCGTCTTCGGATGAAAGAGTTGGCCAATGGAAACAAAAGTCTGTATTTGGATATCTATCGGGACGGTAAACGGACGTATGAGTATCTGAAGATGTATCTTATCCCCGAAACGGATAACAATGCCCGTGTGCGGAATCAAACGACTATGGCCGCAGCCAATGCCATCAAATCGAAACGGATCATTCAACTTACCAACGGCGAAGCGGGTATCGAAACCCGTGAAAAGGTTTTTCTTCTGGACTGGATGGAAACCTACAAAGAGAATCAGGCGAAGCGAGGAAAGAAAGATGGGAACCAAATCCAAGTTACTATCCGCATCTTGGAAGATTATGCCGGAGAACGGGTAACGATGGATCAAATCGACAAGGCGTTCTGCCAAGAGTATATCGATTATTTATTGACTGAATATCGACCTAAGGGCAAACAAGTATCTAATTTTACGCTACACACCTATTACCGCATTCTGAACGGAGCTTTGAATGCAGCCGTGCGAGCGGAAATTATAAAAGTCAATCCTTTTACGAAGATCAACAATTCGGATAAAATCCGTCTGCCGGAGAGTAAGCGGTCGTATATGACCATAGAAGAGGTGCGGGCATTGATTGCTACTCCGATGAAAAATGAGGCCGTAAAACAGGCTTATTTGTTCTCCTGCTTCTGCGGACTGCGGATAAGCGATATTATCAGTTTGAAGTGGAAAGATGTCTTCGTCGATAGAGGACAATACCGTTTGTCTGTATCCATGCAGAAGACCAAAGAGCCGATTTATCTGCCTCTTTCTCCCGAAGCGTTGAAATGGATGCCGGAACGTGGGGAGAAGACATCGGAAGACCATGTATTCGATTTGCCGAGCCCAACGATGATAAACACGCTTCTCAAACCTTGGGCGAAAACGGCTGGAATAGATAAGCGGTTTTCATTTCACACGAGCAGGCACACGTTCGCAACGATGATGCTGACGCTCGGAGCAGACCTCTACACCACTTCGAAATTACTCGGCCATGCTGATGTGAAAATGACGCAAGTCTACGCCAAAATCATCAATCAGAAAAAGGACGATGCGGTCAATTTAGTAAACGGATTATTTGACTAAAGCAGCTGCCGAATTTTCTGGTTTCCCGATGTTTTTTTTGCAGGTGTAGTTTATTCCCGCGCGGGCATATATAATTCTGTTTAGTTTAGTATTTCTCTATATATAGGGCAAGAAAACTAAAGTAAACCGTTTCGTGCAAATAACTGAAAAGAAAATCGGAGACTGTTCAGTTGTCCGAAACTGCACCTAAAACTGGGATGTCATTGCTCGGACGGTGGTGTTGAAAGACCAATGAAAGACACGCGAGATATGATCTTGTTCTTACCAGATGAGACCAAAACTATAAGGGGCAAATTCTTTTTTCTCCCTCTTATCGGATGTCTGCCCGATACAAACAGGTATAGGCTAAATTTTCCAATACACCCCAAGCACTCTATCTATCCGTTTGCCGCTTCATAATCTACTCGACATCGGACAATTCAACCGCCTCTGCTTGCAGATTGTATGGCAACACTCCCAACGACATAAGGTGGTTGGGGTATTAGGCTCCCCCGAAATGAATTTCGTGGCACACGGACAAGCCCGAATTAAAACGGCTGTGGCAAATGTCTAACACCTACTATGAAACTCAAGATTGAGAATCTTCCAATGAAAATACCATAAAAGAGGATCACTACAATAGCGTGCACGCGCACTGCAAAGTTGAAAACGGCGGAATTTGACAGAATGAGCATAAATATCCAGCGCAAATTGACAAAATAGACGTGAAACTTTTGGCGGATACCAACAAAAGCATTATATTTGCGCTATATATCAACGGTTATGGAGAAAGATACTATATTGTTCAAGCGCAAGAGAAAATGCAAAGAGTACTATATTTGCATACCAAAATTAACGAACATGGAGAAAAACGCAATATTATTTAAGCGCAAGATGTACGACCGATTGCTCAAATGGAAGAGGGAGCGGGATGGAGAATCCGCAATTCTTATACAGGGAGCAAGACGAATCGGGAAGTCCACGCTTGCAGAAGAGTTTGCCCGTAATGAGTACGAGTCCTATATTCTCATCGACTTTTCCATTGCACCGGTAGAAGTACGGGAACTTTTTAATGATATATCAGACCTGAACTATATATTTCTTCGGCTGCAACTTATCTATCGTGTGCAGTTAATTGAACGCAAGTCTGTAATCATATTCGAT
>HF999734.1 GCA_000434215.1 Bacteroides sp. CAG:144 | reverse complement strand
AGGATCATACTTTGTAAACACTTCTATAGGATTCCAAAAACGGTTATAGAGATCATCTTGTTCTGTTGGGGATAGAGACATGAATAAGTAATTGCGTATCTTATCAGCTTCACTTAGATCAAGTCCTGTTGAGTTGAGACTTTCAAAAATCAATTGAGGATCGTCATCTGCATCTAGACGAATATTTATGACTTCCAATTTCTTAATTGTTTCAAACAACTCGTCAATTGTAAGTCCGGAACGTATGACCTTATCATAGAAAAAGTCATAATTTCGCGTAACATTAGATTCTTTAATATATTGTTCTCTTGATTTATATAGCAAAGCATCAAATGCTTCCATATCCTTTTTGATCGGTTTGAGTTTTACCTTGCGTTCGTCTTCTTGATACTCATCCACAAGGTATCGCTTGAATATTTTTTCAACCAATTTGGAATCTACTGCCTCTATCAATCCCTCTTTTTTTGCATTGACCATAGCAATCAGCAACAACGAAACGGTGGTGATACGTTGTTGTCCATCAATGATATACCTATCTTCGGTTCCAGGTTGAATACTTGATACAATGCTTCCAAAAAAATGACTTTTTCTGTTACTCTCGTGTAAATTTAGCAAATCATTAAATAATTGTTCGCAGTTTTCTTCCTTCCAATCATAATTTCTTTGATATAGAGGT
>HF999733.1:34522-39599 GCA_000434215.1 Bacteroides sp. CAG:144 | reverse complement strand
GTCATTCCGAGCGAATGCGAGGAATCTCATAAAAACCGGGTACGTAATCACGCCCCCGGTTTACTTTTGCCCCTTTCCATAATGTCATTCCGAACCGAGGTCGAAGGCCGAGTGAGAGGAATCTCATACAAAACGTCCTTTCGGATAGAGATTCTTCACTTCACAGCGTTCCGTTCAGAATGACAATCGTGTTATTCCGAGCGAATGCGAGGAATCTCCAACTATACTCACCCATTGGCAAGGGATTCTTCCTCCCTTCGGTCGTCAGAATGACAGTGCGTGTTACAATTTCCCACCAATGACAAAAGCGAGCAAGGGCTGTATCGAAACCGATACAGCCCTTGCTCTATAAAAACAGGCCATTCAAAAATCGATCGCCATGATGTAATCATTCATAAAATATCCGTTTCCTATGTCGAAATCTCCGCTCGAAGCAATAGTCATGCCCATGTGCCGATAAAAAGAGAGCGCTGGATTTTTTCTGTTGACATTCAACTCCACTCGTCCGTGTCCGTCGGGGAAAAGCCTTTTTGCCTCATCGAACGCTTTTTCTATCAACGCCCTCCCGGCATGAAGCCTCTGCTTGTCGGGGCAGACATAGATTTTTTGCAAATGCACCAATCGCTCGCCCTGCTGTTCGATCGAGACATATCCCACGCCGTTGCCCGACTTGTCCCGGGCAATAAAGAAACGATGCCCCGAGTGCATCTGTCGCGACAGGCTTTCTGCGGAGTACATCCACTCATACATGTAATCGAGCTGCTTGGGCGACAAAATATCCCGATAGGTCGGGTAGAAAGTCTCCCGGGCCATGAGCCGTATTTCGGGTATGTCCGATTCGGAAGCCGGAGCGATAACCAGTTCGTTTTCCATTTTCAAATTCCGGGTTTCAAGCGGGCAACGATTTCTTCTATCGACAACTGTTCCTGCGTACCCGCCGACATGTCTTTGACGGTAATTTTTCCCGACGAGATTTCGTCTTCACCTACAAGGGCGACAAAAGGAATCTTTTTGGCATCGGCATAACCCATCTGTTTTTTGAGCTTTCCCGTCTCGGGATAAAGTTCTGCTCGGATACCCGATGCCCGCAAACGGGCCGTATAATCGAGGCAGGCCTCCGCCTCTTTCTCTCCGAAGTTGACAAACAATATCTGGGTAGAATACAGCGAGTCCGACGGGTATAAATCGAGCTGGTTGAGTACGTCGTAAATGCGGTCGGCTCCGAACGAGATACCCACACCCGAAACGCCCGGCATGCCGAATACGCCCGTCAGGTTGTCGTAGCGACCGCCACCGGTAATGCTGCCTATCGTTACATCGAGAGCCTTCACCTCGACGATGGCGCCCGTGTAGTAGTTGAGACCGCGTGCCAGTGTCAGGTCTATTTCGAGTGTCGCTTTCAAGGGCGATTTCTCTATCTTGTCGAGGATATATTCCAGCTCCTCTATCCCTTTTATCCCGATTTCCGATGTGGCCAGTTGCGTGCGCAACGTAGCGAGTTTTGCCCGATTGTCGCCTTGCAGCAGGATAATAGGTTGCAACCGGGCGACAGCTGTCTCGTCGAGACCTTTTTCGCGCAACTCCGCATTGACGTTGTCGAGACCTATTTTATCGAGTTTATCGATGGCGACGGTAATATCGACGATTTTCTCGGGCGCACCGATGATTTCGGCAATGCCGCCGAGTATTTTCCGATTGTTGAGTTTCACGGCCACCCGTATGCCGAACCGGGAGAACACCTCATCGACAAGGCGCAACAGTTCTACTTCGTTCAGGAGGGAATCCGACCCGACAACATCGGCATCGCATTGGAAAAACTCGCGGTAGCGACCTTTCTGCGGCCGGTCGGCCCGCCATACGGGCTGTATCTGGTAGCGTTTGAAAGGGAATGAGAGTTCTCCCCGGTGCATCACCACGAAACGGGCAAACGGCACGGTGAGGTCGTAACGCAGACCTTTCTCGCACAGTTTCGACGCCAGCCGGTTGGTATTCCGCTCCGTCAGTTCGTCGTCGGAAACATCGGAAAGGAAATCGCCCGAGTTCAAAACCTTGAAAAGTAATTTATCGCCCTCTTCGCCGTACTTCCCCATGAGCGTGGAGAGATTTTCCATAGCGGGCGTCTCGATCTGCTGGAAACCGAAGAGGTGGAATACTTCGCGTATCGTGTTGAAAATATAGTTGCGTTTCGCCATCTCCTCGGGCGAAAAGTCTCTTGTACCTTTGGGTATGGAAGGTTTTGTTGCCATGTAATTTTTTCGATATGTAAGATGATATTGCAAATATACGATATTCCGCAGTTATTTTCTTCTGCCGATGCAAGTTTTCATGCCGTACTCGATAAGCGGGTACGGCGATCGCATTGCCCTGCAACGGTCGGGACGTTGCCTAACGTATCGTTACCTGCGTAGCCCCGAAACCGTATTCCCGGAACGAAGCGTCTTGATACTCGTAATTTTTGTATTTCCGTTGCAGCTCTTCGAGTATGGCCCGGCGCAACACGCCGTCGCCTTTGCCGTGAATAAATACGATTTTCCGGCCTTTCTCACTTTTGTAGCGGTCGAGCGTATCACGGAATGTCTGCAACTGCAATTGCAGCATATCGGCGTTGCTCATTCCGGCAGTCGTATCAACCAGTTCGTGGATATGCAGGTCGACCTCGACCGGACCTTCTTTGGGCTGCTTGTGCCGGGCGGGCTTATGCGTTTGCGGCTGCGGCACTTTCTTTTCTTGCATGGCTCTTTCGAGCGACTTGGCGTCGACCGGAATGTCCCCGGCGGGAAGGTCGTTCTCGATAAGCGGAAGCACCCACGCTTTCTCCTCGAAAAATTCGCCCGGGCCGAAAGTGTGCAATTTATAGAATTTCACGGGATCGATGCGTAGGACGGTCGAGACCGGTTCTTTGCAAGCATAGGATTTCCCGCGCTTGTAAGCGACGGCTTGTACCGAGATACGCCCGAAACGGTTGACCGAGTCCTGACCGAAACTTTCGAGATGCACCTGCACATTGGGCTCTACCGTTCCCCGGCTGTACATTGTCCACTCGCCCGTCTCGTCCGAGCCGGCATAGAGATAATCGAGGTAATAATTGCTGTCGTTGATGAGATAAGCATCGAATGTCGTTGAGCCCAACCGGCTGCACGATTCGGGAACGAAAGCCAGATAGAGGCTGACTCGTTCGCCTTTCCGGGTTTCGACGAGCGGCAGTTCGGGTTCGTCGTCATCGTCCGCCGGTTGGGGTGCGACTTGTCTCGCCGTGCTCCGTGCGATTTCCTGCTTATCGGTCGGTACGATGTCGTTATCTTGTTTGCGTCCGCTCTCTATGACGACGCATTCGCGGGCAAGTACCGGTGTCTCAAATCCGTCTTCCTCCTCGACGAGCACCACGTCGCGGTCTATGCGACGCACGATTCCTCCGCCCACAGCGTTGAGGAAGCGTACTTTATCTCCTACTTTTACCATAATCATTCGATTTTATAGCACAAAGATGCTTATTTTTGCAGAGATATTCAACATTGTATATGCAAAAACCACAAGATATCCGCATCGACGAGTACGACTACCCGTTGCCCGACGAACGAATCGCCAAATATCCTCTTGCCCGGCGCGACGCCTCGAAATTGCTGCTTTATAAGAACGGACAGATTTCGGAATCGACATTCTGCCACTTGCCCGAATTACTACCGGACGATTCTCTGCTCGTGTGTAACAACACCCGTGTGATTCAAGCCCGCTTGCATTTTAGGAAAGAGACCGGTGCGCTCATCGAGATTTTCTGTCTCGAACCGCTGGATCCGTGCGACTACCTGATGTCGTTCCAAACGACGGGAGGCTGCGTATGGCGTTGCTTGGTGGGAAACTTGCGTAAATGGAAAACCGGGCGGTTATCCCGGACTCTGTCGGTCGAAGGGCGGGAAGTAACCCTCCATGCCGAACGGCAGGACCACACCGACAGCGAGACACACGAAATACGTTTCTCATGGGACAACGAGGGGATTACTTTCGCCTCCCTGCTCGAAGCTTTCGGAGAATTGCCCATACCGCCTTATCTCAACCGGGCGACCGAAGAGAGTGATAAAGAGACCTACCAGACGGTCTATTCCCATGTTGAAGGCTCGGTCGCCGCTCCTACGGCCGGCCTGCACTTCACGCCCGAAGTCTTTGCTGCCTTGCAGGAGAAAGGAATCCCCCGCCTCGAACTAACCTTGCACGTCGGGGCAGGGACATTCAAGCCGGTAAAAAGCCAAACCATCGCCGGACACGAGATGCATACCGAGTATATCTCGGTCTCCCGAGAGACACTGTCGGCTCTTGCCTCCTCGACCCGACGCATCATTGCCGTAGGAACCACGTCGGTACGTACGCTCGAAAGCCTTTACTACATGGGGCGTACGCTCGTGCATAACCCCGAAGCGACGGCCGACCACCTCGTTGTGGAGCAGTGGCAACCCTATGACGGCACTCCCGATGTCTCTCCCCGGGAGGCCTTACTCGCTCTCATCGACTATCTCGACCGTCGGAGTCTCGACCGTCTCGTGTCGGCAACCCGCATTATCATCGTACCGGGTTATCGTTGGCACATCGTGCAAGGGCTTATCACCAACTTCCACCAGCCGCGCAGCACGTTGCTGCTGCTCGTGTCGGCTCTCATCGGAGACCGCTGGCACGAGGTCTATGACTATGCACTGGCGCATGATTTCCGCTTTCTCAGTTACGGCGACAGTTCGTTGCTTCTGCCTTAAAAATTACCGCCTATGAATCCCGAATCGATACATCATGTTTTAGGCCGCCAAGTGGCTTATCCCGATCGTTATTCGCCCGATATTCTTGTCCGTGTGGACCGTGCCGGAAACCGAATGGCTCATCATATTGACGAAGTGCATCTGCCGTTCACCGGTCTCGATTTGTGGAATGCATACGAGGTGAGCGCACTCACCGATGCCGGTGCACCGGTCAATTTCATCATGCGACTGCTCTACCCCTGCGAAAGCCGCTATATCGTCGAAAGCAAATCGCTGAAACTCTACTTGAACGCGTTCAATATGTCCTGTTGCGGAGCTACAACCGCCGAAGTGGCTGG
>HF999733.1:29282-34369 GCA_000434215.1 Bacteroides sp. CAG:144 | reverse complement strand
CCGCCGGTAGAATGGGAGTATTGGGGTGTCGGTGAACTCTCGTCCGCCCCGCTTGCGTCTTATAAAGAAGATGTCGATTTGCTGCACGACAACTGTGTCGGTGGCGGCGTGATGACGGGTATGACCGATTTGCTGCGCAGTCGTTGCAAGATAACGTCCCAACCCGACTGGGGCGATCTCTACCTTTATATGCGGGGCGACCGATTGCCCTCGGTCGATGCCTTGCTGCGGTATATCGTCTCTTTCCGCGATGAGAATCATTTTCATGAAGAGGTGGTCGAAATGATTTATAAAGCTCTGTATTCACATTTTTCACCCGAAGAATTGCTGGTTATGGCTTTTTACACTCGTCGTGGTGGTATCGACATCAATCCTGTGAGAGCCAATAGAAAAGAACTCATCGACCGCTTTTGCCCGCATATCGTCCATTTCGAACGTATTGCCGTAAAATCGCCTCGCCAATAAACTTTCCTTTCCGAACGGAGCGCATGCCTTCATGTCAAATTATTGTCATGCTGTGTAGTGGCAAAGCATCTTACGCTAAAACGTAAATTATTCTGTAAGCCCTTGCCTTGAAGAATTTCTTGCTAAGTGGGCATTTTGTATGAGATTCCTCGTGTGCCCGAGGAATGACAGAGAACAGGAGAATCCTCTCATTCGCTCGGAATGACACGGTTGTCATTCTGAATGGAACGTAGTGAAGTAAAGAATCTTATACCAAGTATACCGTCTTTGCAATGCGATGTCATTCTGAGGGGTGTAACTCCGAAGAATCTCCTACGAAGCGAGTGTTCATATGAGATATCTCACTTGCGTTCGAGATGACATTACTGTCATTCTGAATGCAGCATAAGCGGAATGAAGAATTTCTACCGGTAAGAGAATCGGAGGTCCCTCGCATGCGTTCGGAACGCAGTGATGTAAAGATTCTTTTACCAAATAGTTTTGTATGAGATTCCTCGTCGGCCTTTCGACCTCGCTCGGAATGACATGCATTTGGGCAAAGGTATCTTTTTCCGCTAAGTAATAGAAACGCCTGGTGTTCCTTGTATGTATTTGGAATGCTAAACCATGAATACCTTGATGGTAAATTTTACTTCTTTCGTCTTACTTTCTTTTTGTTTCATCGGGCTTGCTTCATACGATGATCGAGTCGACAAATGTAACCCAATTTATAAAGATCAAATGCGCGTAGTTTGGGGCGTTTCCCCAATAAATTACGTCTCAGCGGTTTTTCGAAGATGGCAAAAAGAAATCTTATTAGCGGTTGCAATCCGGCACGTTTGCACCGTTGTTGTATGTCGAGAATGCGCACATGTCCCTTCATGAGATTTGGGTAGCGACAGGCATTGAGAAGGCCTGTTTCTGTTTTCTCCAAAAAAGTCTCGCTACTGTCGAAAATGTCATGAAAAACGGGATTATCGATGTAACGCATGGCAATGCCTTTGGCCTGTAAATCTTTCCCGTAGAGCGTATCTTCGTGGCCATAGGAGGTCAGTTCTTCGTGGAAATGTATACGCTCGAATACCGAGCGGGGGATCAGGCAGCTGAAACCCGAAAAATGGGCATAAGGATTCCTGTTTCGTTCGGCGGCCGAGTGTTCCTCCCGAGCCAGTGCGTAGACATAACGCAAGTTTGCTTTTTCCTCAGCTCCGGTTTTGCCGGGAACACGGAATTTTATCGTACCTCCGATGACGGAGTGGGGTTGTGCTGCATTTATATATCGTTCGATGAAATGGCTATCACAAGGCATCAAGTCGCTGTCGAGAAACAGAAAGTATTCGTATAGGGCTTGTGATGCCAAGTAATTTCTGTTGTGTGCCAAACCTCTGTTTTCGGGCAATTCGATAAAGCGGCAGTTGGGGCATGCGTTTATGGTGCGGTTTCCGATTTTACTTGTCTCGTCGGTAGAGCCGTCATCACAGACGATAATTTCGTAAGGGACATGCAAAGCCTCCGCTTGATTGGAAAGTGCTTGAACGAAAACGGAACAATCGAAGTTATAGGTCGGGATCAGAATGGAAAGCATACAAACAGGGTTACATTAGTCGGTAATTGGTATCAAGTACACGGAATTCGGTACGGCGGTTCAAGGCATTGGCAATTTCTTGTTGTTCGGGGGGCAGGGCGAGTATGTACTCTTCGGTCAAGACATCACCTTCTTTGAACATCGGATATTCGCGAGCCTGTTTGCGCGTAATGGTGCGAGGAAGCGATTCTCCGTATCCTTTCGGAGTCAGACGATCGGCCGCGACACCGTGTTGTATGAGATAGTCGACGACCGCTTTGGCTCGTCGTTCCGAGAGCCGGAGGTTATAGTCATCGTTTCCTTTCATATCGGTGTGTGCACCCAATTCGATAGACACATTGGGGTTGTCTTCGAGCATCTGGATAATTTCATTCAAGGCGGCAGCCGATTCGGGGGTAACATCGGCACGGTCGAATTCGTAAAACACGTTTTCTACGATGACAGGTTTATTGATAGCGGCCAAGATGAAGTCGAGACCGTAGGTTTCGTTGCGTTCTTCGGCATCGCTGGTAAATTCTCCCCGGGAGTTGAGAAAACCTTTGCAGCCGGCCATCATGACATAATCTATACCCAGATCGAGTCGGAACTTGTAGGAGCCGTCTTCACGAGAGTAGGCTTTCTGATTCGACCCGTCTTTCCCGACGATGCGTATGATAGCATTGGGAATGGGCTCTTCGTCCCGATCCATTACCAGTCCTGTAATCCATACTTCGATGAGAGGAAGTTCAAAGCTGTACAGATGGTCGTATCCTCGGGCGTCATTGCGGTTGGAGCTGAAAAATCCCGCTTCTCGACCCGTTTCAAAGGTGATTCCGAAATCATCTCCCGGTGAGTTGATGGGGTATCCGAGATTTTCGATTTTCCATACGCCGAATTCGTTCATCGTTGCTTTGAAAATGTCGAGTCCTCCCATACCGGGGTGGCCGTCCGAGGCAAAGTAAAGTGTACTGTCCGATTTTATGTAGGGGAACATCTCATCTCCCGGCGTATTGATTTGTACACCTAGATTTTCAACACCCGAACCTCTTTCGGTGAGGTCTATGCGCCATATATCTTTCCCTCCGTATCCCCCCGGCATATCCGATACGAAGTAGAGGTATTTTCCGTCGGGTGAAACAGCCGGGTGTGCGTATGACGATAGGGTATCTCCTGTAATTTGAAATAGTTGAGGCGCACTCCATTGCGCATCGTTTCGTGACGACGTGCATATTTCGACCGATGTGTTTATCCCCTCTTCATGGCGGGCTCGTGTAAGATACATGGTATTTCCGTCGGGAGAGAACGAGATGATGCCTTCGTCATGTTCGGTATTGACACCGCCTTCGGCCAGTTCGGGACGTTGCCAAGCCCCCTTTTCATCTTTTTTAGAGAAGAATATATCATTGTTTTTCAGTCCGGTAATGTCGTTTTTTTTATCACCCGATGCTTTATCGTTGGTAGAGCAGAAATAGAGTATGTCATTGTCGCTTCCCAAAAACATGGGGGCACATTCGCTGCGGCGTGAGTTGAAAAGATTGGCGCGTTTCACAACGTAGCGGGTCGGGGAAGCTTTCCAGTTGGCAGCCGCATTACAACCGCGTATTCCGTTCTCACTCATACGGTCTCCGGGTTTCAGTTCGAGAAAAGCTTTGTAGTTTTTTGAGGCGTCTTTGTATTTTCCCTGCATTTGTTGGGCACGGGCCAGATAAAATAGCGCCATGCTGTCGGGGTAGTGGTACCGGACTGCATTTTGATAGCCTGCGGCCGATCGGGGGGCGGCATTGAGGCGGCGATAACACTCTCCGATGCGGAAAGCTATTTGTCCCCGTCTGTCTCTTTCTTTGGCCGGTGTCTTGTTATAGACTTTCCGGTATGTAGTTGCTGCGGCAAAATATTCACCCCGTTCGTATTGGGCGTGAGCCGTACTTAGTTTGGCTCCGCAACCGTAGAGAAGCGATAGTAATCCAATCGAAAAAATAAGCGGTAAATAATGCCTCATTTCTGCCATATACTTATGCTATAAATATACGCAAAAATAGCTGTTTTATTGTTTTTGCTTGTTCTCTTTCCTCATAAAAAAGCCCGGCGATTTGGGCCGGGCTAAGAAATTATGCGGGTATGGTTTTTTGCTATCGGGGAGTGATTGTATAATCTTCGGCCACGATGACGTAATCGAGAATCGTACCGGCAGGAACTTCGGCATGCAGACCTTTAATGGCCAAACATGCGAATCCCCACGGAAAACAAACGATTGTCCCTAATGGCAATCCGATGCCTAAACCAAGGGCCAAGCCTCGACGGCTCTTACCTGAAAATTCGGCTGTGCGGGATAATCTTATATTCTTCCCGTCTACTGATTCTGTTGATAGCAGGTTAAGTGTTATCTTTCCCGGACGACCTTTTCCCCGAGGCTTTTCTATTTTTGTATCGATTCTTACCGGTGCACCTCTGCGTATCAGTATTTTTCCGGTATCCGGGTCTTTGACGTCCATGTCTATTACACCTTTTATCTTTTGGGGCGCATCTTTACTGGTGAATCCATCAACAATACGCACTTCCACAATTTCGCCTTGTGGCAATCGGGTTTGAGCGAAAGTCGTGAGGGAAAATCCCCATAATAAACAAAAAATAAATAGTCCTTTCAAACACATTTTTTTCATGAATATACAACATAAGATTTATATGCAAAGATATAATATTTTTGACTAATACAAAAACTTATAAACATATTTTTCTTAAAAAGAATAGTCCGTACCTTCTATATATACAGGATAGCGAAAGAAAGTTTTCCAAATGTAATATAGTTGCAGCTATCGGCCCAGAGAGGCCCGTATACGGCTGAGTGATTGGGGGGTCATGCTCAGGTATGAGGCCAAATGTTTGAGAGGGATTTGTTGAATCAGTTCGGGCATTTTTTTCAGCAGGCATAAATAACGTTCTTTTGCTGAGACGGCCCATAGATCGTTCCATTCCGTCTCGGCATACATAGCGTGCTGTTCGATGAGGCGGCGACCCAGGTCGGCCCATTCTTGCGATTGGGAAAACAGCTCGCAGAGGCGGTGGCGGGGAATGCGGGGTG
>HF999733.1:4317-29277 GCA_000434215.1 Bacteroides sp. CAG:144 | reverse complement strand
GGTGGCGGGAAATGCGGTGTGCCCGGCTTCGATTGAGCGATTCGATAAAAAGTTTGGAAGCTTGTTCACCGGCATACCCGGTTACCGAGAAAGCAAGGCTCCCTTCAATGGCAAACCACATGCTCATTTCTATACCGTCTTTCAGCCTGTAAGCTCTCCATACGCCATGACTGACGATATATAAATCGCTGTTTATTTCGCCTTCATTTACGATTTTCTCGGAACGAGAAAATTCCACAGGGACACTTTCAGCCAGAAGCATGTCTGCTTCCTGTTGTGTTATATTGTATTTTTGTATAAACCGTTGTACAAATTGCTCCATAGTACGGCAAAGATAGCCATTTGTGTGGACAGAGAATATTTTCAGGTGTTTTTCCTTTTATGTCGGTTATCTTTCATACGTTCCATAAAGAAAAACGAAAGAATAAAAATGAACGTAGTAAGTTCGCTGGCCGGGACCGATAGCCAGATGCCTTTGTGTCCCAGCCATTGGGGGAGCGTAAGGAAATAAACGAGGAGGAGCAACAGACCTCTCAATAAGGTGAAAAGTTGTGCCGGTCGGGCACGCTCTATACTTTGCAGATAGCCGATACACACGATATTCAATGCGAAAAATAGAAATCCCGTGGCGAAGTAGGCCATACCCGACACGGCTATATGGTAGGCATTACACCCCGGTTCGAGGAAGAGGGCGATGAGGGGCTCTATGGAAAACCATACGGCAAAAGCTGCGAGCAATCCACAAGTTACGGCTGTATATAGAGCCAGCCGGAAGGTGTAATGTACTCTCCGGAAATCGCCTGTCCCGTAGTTGTAACTGATTATGGGTTGTGCCGATTGGGCAATGGCATTGTTGATCATGAAAACCAAAGGAAAACAGTAACAGGCCACACTGAAAGCGGCTACACCGTCTTCTCCCAGATAGTGAATAAACACGTAATTTCCGATGAGCATCATGCAGGCGATCGCAACTTCGTTGAGCATAGCTGGGGTTCCGATGTTGAGCATATATCCGATATTACGTCGTGTAAGCCTTATTGAAGTACGGGAAAGTTTAATTCGGTAAAGTCTGAGCGTATAGGAACATTTTGTCGTGTAGATAATGATCATCAGGGAACCGATGACTACGCCCGAGTCGAAAGCCCAAGCAGCACCGGCGATACCCCAGTCGAGAGGTACTATAAAAATATAGTCGAGTACCAAGTTGACAAGAGCGGGAATAGCATTGCACCACATGGCGAAGCGTGGAGAACCGTCGAGACGTATCACGAACATACCGACCTGCAACAACATATAGAATGCCATGAAGGGCAATACGCGGTGCAGATATTCGAGAACATAGGGGAGAAGCCGTTCACTGCTGCCGAAAAGGAATGCCAGTTCCCGGTCGAATACCAATCCCAATGCCGAGGCGATAAGAGTGAAAAACAAAGAAACCGAATAGGCTTGCGTGATGTTGATGTTTGCGGCTTTGACACGTCCCCGGCTGAGATGTACCGAGGCTACGACCGATACGCCGACACCGAACATGAGTCCTATACCGGTTGCCAGCATGAAGAACGGTGCGACGATATTGACTGCCGCAAGTGCATCGCTTCCTACGAAACGTCCCACGAATATGCCATCGGTGATTGTCATCGATGCGGCAAACAACATGCCGATTATTGTCGGGATAAGCATTTGTCGGAATAGCTTCGGAATGTTTTCTTTTCCGAAGTCTATGGCATCTCTTTCATTTTTCTCCATTGCTCAAATTGATTAAAGTGGTGCAAAGGTAAGTTTTTCTTGCACTTAAAAAATTAACCTATGATAAGAATTTACAAGGAGTTTTTCTATTTCTTATGGGAAAGCAAATAACGTCTCTTTTCGATTATTCGAGGAATTTTCGTCGTCATTTCGACGACCGTAGAGGGAAAGAATCCCCTGCCAAGCAGTGCCGCCTTTGTGGTGTGCTGTCATTCTGATGGGTGTAACCCCGAAGAATCTCCGGCTAAGCGAGTGTTTGCATGAGATCTCTCACTTGCGTTCGAGATGACAGCAGAAATTCCTCACATGCGTTCGGAATGACAATCGTATCATTCTGAACGAAACGCTGTGAAGTGAAGAATCCCCGACCATTGAACGTATGGCTGGGGATTCCTCGTGTGCACTCGGAATGACATGGTTGTCATTCTGAATGAAACGTGAAGAATCTCTCGCCAAGCGAGCGTTATTGTATGAGATCCCTCACACCGTCTGTGGCGGGTTCGGGATGACATAAAGATCCCTCGCATTCGCTCGGAATAACATGTCGCGGGAGATTCCTCGTCGGGCTTACCTCCTTGCTCGGAATGGTAAGTGTAACGGGAGGAAAAATAATGACATTCGAGAATCTTGTCCCTCAAAAAAAATCCTTACAAGTATATTTAAAAAAGAAAAATTGGTATATTTAGCCGAATAAACATTCTCTCTATGAAAACGATTCCAGCATCAGAACTTATTCTTAATACCGATGGGTCGGTATTCCATCTGCATTTGCTTCCAGGTCAACTGGCCGATAGGGTGATATTGGTCGGAGATCCCGCCCGAGTCGATACCGTAGCGTCGTACTTCGATGAGCGCGAGTGCGATGTATACAATCGGGAGTTTCATTCGATAACGGGTCGTTACCGAGGAAAACGGATTACCGTTGTTTCGCATGGAATAGGAACCGATAATATCGATATCGTGCTTAACGAACTCGATGCTTTGGCCAATATCGATTTCTCTACGCGGATCGTGAAAAAGACATTACGGCAACTTACGCTGGTGCGTATCGGTACTTCGGGCGGTTTGCAGCCGCACGTCCCTATCGGAACTTATGTGGTGGCGGAGAAGTCTATCGGGTTCGATGGTGTACTCAATTTCTATGCGGGACGCGATAGCGTGAGCGATTTGACGTTTGAGAAGGCATTTTGCGATTTTGTCGGTTGGAATCGACAATGGGCGGCTCCCTATGTAGTTGATGCCGATGCCGATCTGGTGGCCCGTATCGCCGGAGATGAGATGGTGCGGGGGATAACCATATCGGCCAACGGTTTCTATGCACCGCAGGGACGCGAGTTACGTCTCCCATTGGCAGATCCCGATCTGAATCGCAAAATCGAAGCATTCCGTTATGAGGGACGCATGGTAACCAATTATGAAATGGAAAGCTCGGCGGTGGCCGGCCTTTCCCGCCTCATGGGTCATAAGGCCATGACGGTTTGCTGTATCATAGCCAACCGTTTGTCCGGCAAGGCCGATGCCGGTTATAAAGGTACGGTCGAAGGACTTATCGAACTTGTTTTGCAGCGTATCTGATGCCGTAATTCCTGTGTCGTAGGAGGAGAGAATTAGCGTGTTATAGAGAGACAGCCTGAAAAGTATGAATATCGAAGATTTTAGAAACTATTGTCTTTCGTTCGACGGTGTGCACGACAAGATGCCGTTTGGAAAAGCGGCTTCTGAATACGACCGGAACATATTGGTTTTTTATGTGGCTGATAAGTGGTTTTGTTTTGTAAACATAGACGTGTTTGATTTTTGTTGTATAAAAAGTGATACGGCACAGATTGAAGATTTGCAAAGCCGATACGAAGGTATAAAACCGGGGTATCACATGAATAAGAAATATTGGATCAGTGTGTGTTTCAATGCCGATGTGCCTGATAAAGAGATAAAAGCGCTGGTGAAACAGTCGTATGATATTGTTGTAACCTCCTTGTCGAAAAAAGAAAAGGAGGCTTTACGCATTATGTAGGTAGAACTTAGACCGTCCCTTTCCGTTAGTGGAAATGGTAGACCGGTGTTTGAGTGTTTTCTTGAATGTTGTCGGTTGAGATATATGTCCGGTATTCGCCGGCTGGCAAGTTGTATATCTTGAAATAGATCATAACATTCCTGTCGAAAGGATCGCTCCAACAGGCATCGCTTCCGTCGACATTTATCCATAGTTCATTGCCTTGCCGTTTCACCGAAATATTTTCTACGGTTTGTGATTTTCTTAGGAAATACGTACTGTAACGACATAAATAGGTATCGGTGGAATCATGTTGGTATTGAAATGTGAAGCCGATATCGTCGGTCAGATCCATTGTTTTTACAAATTCCGTTTTTAGATCATATACAGGGATAATTTCCGTTTCCGTATTTTCCTTTGAACAACTGCATATATTAGTTCCAAGAAATAAAATAATAATCCATTGTGAAAATTTTGATTTTGTGTTTTTATTCATAATATTTAAAGTTATTTTTTTATAAACGTATTATTTATGATAATATTGTGTTGTTTTTTATACTTTTATATCTAAAAATGAAGGATTCTGTAAAACATTTACAGAATCCTTCATTTTTAGGGAAAAAGAGAAAGGCGGTTATTTGATTTCTATCTCTTCTTTGAGGTCTATTTCGTGGCCTTCGCTGTCGTATATTTTATATTCGAGCAAGGCCAAAGACTGATTGGGAATGAGTTTGAACCGTCGGGTGTATTTGCTTTTCCACTTCCAGTAGAGGGAAAAGAATCCCTGGTTGATGTACGCTGCTATGTACGGGTGTACGTGTAAGGAAAATTTCTTCACTTTGAATTTTCTCACCAGAAAAGCGATTTTGGCTTCGAGATGGTCGGTAAAGAGTATCGAAGGCGGAATCTTGCCTTTGCCGTTGCAAACAGGGCAATTTTCATTGGTCATGATGTCGAGAGCGGGACGCACACGGTGGCGGGTAATCTGCATAAGCCCGAACTTGCTGAGCGGCAGAATGTTGTGCCGGGCCCGGTCGCTTTCCATCAGTTCCCGCATACGATCGTAAAGTTTCTGCCGGTTTTCGGCACTGTTCATATCGATGTAGTCGATAACGATGATACCTCCCATATCGCGTAATCGCAACTGGCGGGCTATCTCTTCGGCTGCTGCCATATTCACCTCGAAAGCGGTGTTTTCTTGGTCGGCATTGGGTTTGGAACGGTTACCACTGTTTACGTCGATGACGTGGAGTGCTTCGGTGTGTTCGATGATGAGGTAGGCTCCGTTCTTGAATGAAATCGTTTTACCGAACGACGATTTGATTTGCTTCGTAATAGCAAAGTGATCGAAGACGGGAATATCGTCGGAGTACAGTTTCACGATCTCTTTGCATTCGGGCGCAATGATATTTACATAATCGTAGATTTGCTGGAAAGTCTCTTTATCGTTGACATAGATATTTTCGAAAGAGGGGTTGAAAATATCTCTTAACAGGCCCACGGCACGGCCGGTCTCTTCATAGACGAGCGACGGTGCTTTGGCTTTTTGCAGTTTTATGAGGCTCTCTTCCCAGCGTTTCACCAGCGTTTTCATTTCGTTGTCGAGTTCGGCAACGCGTTTACCCTCGGCGACGGTACGTACGATGACACCGAAGTTTTGAGGTTTGATGCTGTGGATAAGCTGGCGTAAGCGGGTTTTTTCTTCGTTCGATTTTATTTTCTGTGAGACCGATACCTTGTCGGCAAATGGGATCAGTACCAGAAATCTTCCGGCAAAAGACAACTCTGCCGTGAGGCGTGGCCCTTTGGTAGAGATGGGTTCTTTGGTGATTTGTACCAGAATTTCTTGGCCTACGGAGAGTAAATCGCCGATCGTTCCCTCTTTGTCAAGTTCTTTCTGCAATTTGAATTTGGGGAGGGAAAGCACATGTTTGCGGTCGGATAGCGACTGCTTGGTAAATTTGGCGCTCGATGTAAAAAACGGGCCTAAATCCTGATAGTGAAGAAATGCATCTTTGTCGTAACCTATATCGATGAATGCAGCGTTCAGTCCCGGCATCAGTTTCTTGACTTTCCCCAAATAGATATCGCCCAATGCAAACGATATGTTGCAGGGCTCTTTTTGCAGCTCGACCAACCGCTTGTCGTTGAGCAGCGCGATAGATACCTCTTTGGGTTGTACGTCTACGACTAATTCGCTTGACACTTCGGGAATGTTTTTAAGGTTACTTGTGGGTAACAGGGTGATGCTTAAAAGGCAAAAGACAAACTCTTGAACGAGTCAGGAGTTTGTCCTTTGTTTGTCTTATTACAGATAAGAAAGTAAAAAGGGTTACTTTTTCTTCTTATGTCTGTTTTTTCTCAGTCTTTTTTTACGTTTGTGTGTTGCCATTTTATGGCCTTTTCTTTTTTTTCCGCTGGGCATAGTTGTAAGCGTTTATATTGTTAATAAATTGATTACTTAAAAAAATTCGTGCGGCTTATTTTACCTCGCTCATGAAAGTTTTGGCGGGTTTGAATGCCGGGATATTATGTTCGGGTATGATGATAGTCGTGCTTTTGGAAATATTGCGAGCGGTTTTTTGGGCTCTTCTTTTCACGATGAAACTACCGAAGCCTCTCAGGTATACATTGTTGCCTTTGGCCAAAGAACCTTTTACCGATTCCATAAACTGTTCAACGGTGGCCAATACGATAGCTTTCTCGATTCCTGTATTTTTTGAAATCTCGTTTACGATGTCTGCCTTAGTCATTGTTTTTTATTTTTATATTGATTAGCGTTTTTAATTTTTTGGTTTGCAAATATATAGCTTTTTCTCTTTCCTGCGAACGAATTTGAAAATTTTTTCTTCTCAAATTCTGTGCCTTAATTTGCAAAACGGCTGCAAATATCGGAATAATTTTTGAGATTAGCTCTTTTTGGTTCCGGAATATTTGTCTGTGAATATACCTCTTTTACTGGACGAATCGTTTCCCGTTCCATGTATAAGAGAGGGGTGTTTTTCTCAACAGCGGTGCAAGGCGTTCATAGACTTCTTCGGGAAGATATGTTTTGAGGTCTTCCCGGGCTTGTAGGGTCCTCCCGCTGATGACGTATGAGACGGGTAGCATATCGATGAGGTCGACAGCCTGTTGCGCCGTTTTTTTCGAGCTTTTGTTCAGGAATGTTTTTGCGGTTGGCGCCGTGAAAATTTTACCATTCTCTATCGGCTGCCATCGGGTATTGTAAAAGGTGATGCGGCTGTCTTGTGCGGGTAACGATACGGTGTGGACGACGGCGATGACTCCGACAGTGTCGGCTACCGGCAGCAGGGCGATTTGTATGGACGACGAGGAAGATAATTTTACGGTAATCTGCATGTCGTCGATCGTATCGATGAGGACTTCTCCTCCTAACTGATTGACTATGTGGTGGGCGACTCCCGCATTGTGAAAATCTATCAGGTCTTTACGTCGGTTCTCGTCGAGTTGAGGAATGAGTTGTGCCGGAGCCGAAATGAAATAGGCATCTATCGTATGTCCGGCAGATATTGTTGTCGAAGAGAGTAGGAGCAGGGCAAAGAGTATGATTTTTTGCATATTCGGATTATTAAGTCGTAACAAATATAACTAATTTTATCGGGTTCCCAAATAGAGGAAATACATACCGATGAGTACCAGCAATAAATCGATGGCTTTGCTGCGGATATTTTTTTCGTGGAAGAATAGTGCTCCGAAGAGGAAACTGACGACCACGCCGCTGCGACGGGCCATCGACACGATAGAAATCATGGCCCCGGGAAAGCTCAATGCATAGAAATAGATAAAGTCGGCAGCCACGAGGAATAGCGATATGAAAAAGATGCTCCACCGCCAGCGGAAAGGTGTGGTTTCATTTCTTTTCTTATACCAAATGAGAAGTATGATGAACATGATGATCATCTGGTAGTAGGTATACCACACTTGTACGACCATGCGGTCGAATCCGCCCGAGATGAGATATTTGTCGTACAGGGCACTGATGGCTCCCGTGATAGTGGCCAACACGATATAGTATATCCACTTGTCGTGGCTGAATCGTATCCCTTCTTTTTTACCTGACGAAGAAAGCATGAAAAAGGAAATGATCGAGATAATGACGCCGATCCACTGGTAGAGGTTGAGCCTTTCTCCGAAAATGAGCAATGCTCCCAACAATGTGAGAACGGGTTGGGAAGCTTTGATCGTACCGGCAATCGTTATGGGCAGATGTTTCATGGCAAAATAGGCAAACGTCCATGATGAGAGTACGATGACGGCTTTGAGCATCACATAGAGGTGCGTTACAAAATCGGCCCGAGGAACATAAAATAACGTTCCTTCGATTAGTTCGGGATTAAAGCGGGAAAGGAGCACGGCCGGAAGGAAAAGCGCACTGCAAAATACGGTGTTCAAAAATAGTATAGGAAGGACGGCGTTATTGTTGAGCGCCAATTTCTTGAATACTTCGTACATGCCCAGCAGAGCTGCCGAGATAAAAGCGAGAATCAACCACATAACAAGTCTTTTTTATCGTAAAAACAATTCTTCGGGATAGGTGATGCCGGTCAGGAAAAGGGCGTTCCCGGGAGCCGACGTACCGGCTTTGCAACGGTCGCGGGCTTCGATGACAGATCGGAAATCTTTGATCGATAATTTCCCTCGTCCTACTTCTACGAGAGTCCCTACGATGGCTCGCACCATGTTGCGCAAGAAGCGGTCGGCCGTGATTTCAAATACGAGGTCGTTTCCCGTAGGGGTCCATACGGCGTGGGTGATACGGCAATTATTGGTCTTGACGTCGGTATGCAACTTGCTGAAACTGGTAAAGTCGGTGTATTGCAACAAATAACCGGCCGCCTCATTCATGCGGTCGATGTTGAGCGTTTTACCGGCCATTGTCCAACGGTATTTCCCCTCAAATGGATTTTTCTCATACGAGATATAATAGCGATAAGTCCTCGACAATGCGTCGAAGCGGCTATGTGCATCGGGTTTTACCGGCCGGATACGGTATATGACGATATCCGGCGGAAGCACCCGATTGAGCTTATGCACCCACTCTCCCGCATCATCGAGAGAATAAGGTATATCTGCATGTGCGACCATCAGCCGGGCATGTACCCCCGCATCGGTGCGTCCGGCTCCCGTAACGGCTATATCGCAACGCAAGAGCAGGGAGAGGGCTTTCTCTATACATACTTGCACCGAAATGCCGTTTGGCTGACGTTGCCAGCCGTGGTAGGCCGTACCGTCGTAGGCGAGGTAGATGAAATAACGATATGTCCCGTATTCGGTTTCGGACATGACCGTTTAATCTTTTTCAAGGTAAGTATATCCGTAAAGACCGGAACGGTAGTTCGACAGAAATTCTCTACCTTCTTCGGGCGTGATTACCCCCGATTTCATCGAGGTCGTAACCCATGTTTCCACGCTGCGTACCATCTTCTTGGGATTGTATTGCACGTAATCGAGTACTTCGGCGACAGTTTCTCCGTCGATGACTTGATCTATCTCATATCGGTCTTTATAGACACTTACATGCACGGCATTGGTATCGCCGAAAAGGTTATGCAAGTCGCCTAAAATCTCCTGATAGGCCCCGACCAAGAATACACCGATATAGTACGGCTCTTTGGCGTTGAGTGCATGTACCGGAAGGTGGTAATTGAAATTTTTCGTGGAGATGAAGTTATCGATTTTACCGTCGGAGTCGCAGGTAATATCCTGCAAGGTTGCCGAGCGGTTGGGCTTTTCGTCGAGGCGGCTGATGGGCATGATCGGAAAAATCTGGTCGATAGCCCACGAATCGGGCAGCGACTGGAAGAGGGAGAAGTTGCAGAAGTACTTGTCGGGCAACATTTTGGCGATCTTTTTCAATTCCTCGGGTGCATGTTTTATTTCATTGGCCATGTCGTACACATCGCGGGCAATCGACCAGAAAAGCCTTTCGATTTGTGCTCGTGTGCGCAGATCGATAAGTCCGAGGCCGAAGAGGTCGAGCGCTTCTTCCCGTATTTGTAAGGCGTCGTGCCACGTTTCGATCAGTCGAGGCTGGTTGAGATTGTCCCATGAATTGTAAAGTTCGCGCACCAATTCATGATCGTTTTCAGAAATTTCTGTGTCTTCGTCCCATTCCGGCAGCGTCGTTGTTTCGAGTACCTCGAAGATCAGTACCGAGTGATGGGCGGTCAGCGAACGGCCCGACTCGGTGATGATATTGGGCTGCGGAAGGTCGTTTTTGGCACAGACATCGACCAGTGTCCATATCGAGTCGTTTACGTATTCTTGTATCGAATAGTTCATGCTGCTCTCGCTTGTCGACGAGCGGGTACCGTCGTAGTCGACCCCCAAGCCTCCACCTATATCGACAAGTTCGATGTTATACCCCATCTTGTAGAGTTGCACATAAAATTGCGATGCTTCGCGCAATGCATTTTTGATGAGGCGTATTTTGGTAACTTGGCTGCCTATGTGGAAGTGAATGAGTTTGAGGCAGTCTTTCATTTTATTCTTTTCGAGAATATCGAGAGCTTCGAGCAGTTCGCTCGAGTTGAGTCCGAATTTGCTGACATCTCCTCCCGAGTCTTCCCATTTTCCGCTTCCCGAGCTGGCCAGTTTGATACGGATTCCTATGTTGGGGCGGATTTTCAATCGTTTGGCAATCGTTGCGATGAGATGCAATTCGTTTAGTTTCTCGACGACGAGAAAAATGCGACGACCCATTTTTTGTGCCAATAAAGCCAGTTCGATATAATTCTCGTCTTTATATCCGTTACAGATAATCAACGAGTTCGAATCGATGTTGATGGCAAGAACGGCGTGCAGTTCGGGTTTTGAGCCGGCTTCAAGGCCGATGTTAAATTTCTTTCCGTGGCTGACGATTTCTTCTACCACAGGACTCATCTGGTTGACTTTGATCGGGTAGATGATGAAATTCTGGGCCGTGTAGCCGTATTCGGTAGCAGCTTGTTTGAAGCAATTGGAGATTTTCTCGATGCGGTTGTCGAGAATGTCGGGGAAGCGTACCAAGATAGGCGCAGGAACGTCTCTTACCTGTAACTCGTCCATCAATTCTTTCAAGTCGACAGCAGCCGCTCCTTCTTTTGGGGTAACCGTTACATGCCCTTTTTCGTTGATGGAAAAATACTTTAATCCCCAGCCGGTGATATTGTACAACTCGGCCGAATCTTCAATACGCCATTTTCTCATTCGTTCTCGTATAAATAAAATTCGTATTTCTAAAATGTTAAACAATCTCTTGGGTTGAAGCGTTTTGCTTTTAAAACCATGCAAAAGTAGAGATAAAAAATGAACTTCTGCAAGAAGTTGCCGAAATATTGGTTTTTTCGACTTTTTTTCTGTAAGTCGTATCTTTTTTTTGTCGGAATCGGGAGTCAAATGCCGATATTATTTCTTATATTTGCGAAACATAGATGTGAAAAATGCAGAGTATTCAATCTTTAAATAAAATATTTTAGTATGGTAAATTACAAAGATTTAGGCCTGGTAAATACCCGGGCGATGTTTGCCAAAGCCATTAAAGGCGGTTATGCCGTTCCGGCATTTAACTTCAATAATATGGAGCAGTTGCAGGCTATAATCCAGGCTGCCGTAGAAACCAAGTCTCCGGTGATTCTTCAAGTGTCGAAAGGCGCTCGTCAATATGCTAACCAGACCTTGTTGCGCTATATGGCCGAAGGTGCGGTGGCTTACGCCAAAGAGTTGGGGTGTGCCAAACCCGAGATCGTGTTGCATCTCGACCACGGAGACTCTTTCGAGTTATGCAAATCGTGTATCGATATGGGTTTCTCGTCGGTGATGATAGACGGTTCGCACCTGCCTTATGATGAAAATGTGGCACTTACAAGGAAAGTGGTGGATTATGCCCATCAATTCGATGTAACAGTCGAAGGTGAGCTGGGTGTTTTGGCCGGTGTCGAAGATGAAGTATCGGCGGAACATCATACCTATACTCGACCCGAAGAAGTTGTCGATTTCGTAACAAAAACCGGTTGCGACAGTTTGGCAATTTCGATAGGAACATCGCATGGTGCCAACAAATTCACTCCGGAGCAATGTACTCGAGATGCTCATGGTCGTTTGGTTCCTCCTCCATTGCGTTTCGATGTGCTCGAAGGTGTAGAAAAAGAATTGCCGGGCTTTCCTATTGTGCTGCACGGTTCGTCATCGGTTCCCCAAGAAGAAGTCGATACCATCAATAAATATGGTGGCGCATTGAAAGATGCTATCGGTATTCCCGAAGAGCAGTTGCGGAAAGCCGCAGCGTCGGCCGTATGTAAAATCAATATCGATTCCGACAGCCGTTTGGCAATGACGGCCGCCGTACGTGAAGTTTTGGCTACGAAACCTGCTGAATTCGATCCTCGTAAATATTTGGGGCCGGCACGTGAAAATATGAAGAAACTCTATATCCACAAGATTGTAGACGTTCTAGGTAGTGCAGGAAAATGTGAATGCTAAGTCCTATTCTTACATATAAAAAGGGGGAACTTTTTCAGTTCCCCCTTTTTATATGTAAGATAATGAACATCTTTCTTTATATTACTATTACTGAGGTAGACAAAAAAGAGAGGCTTTTGGATAGCCTCTCTTTTTTATGTATATGTACACACAATCTTATTGTGAGATGATGCTAAGGAATTCTTTGGTTGCAGCGTGATTGGGATCTACAGCCAGAATTTTGTTACACCATTCGATTGTATTGTTGAATTTGAAAGTCGCCTTTTGTTCGTCGGGCAGACCTAAATACTTGTTGTATTCGGCCATGTATTCGAAGTTTGCCATATAAGTATAAGCCTCGATGAGATCCTTCTTCAAACGATTGGCAGCAGCTGCGGTAGGAGGTGTTTCTGTATTGTTTAGATCTTGCAGAATGACTTCTATTGCTTTCTCATAGAAAGGAATAGCTATACCGGTTTTTCTTTCGGGGTCGAGCAATGCGGTAGACGATGCTCTCCACAAATGTCCGCGATAGTCTTCGGGTGCTTTTTCCACGACGATGGCAAAACAACTGTCGGCTTTTGTTGCAGCAATGTTGGTCATTGCCGTGTCGTTAGCTTGGTAAGCTCTTGCTGCTGCCATATAGTAGTAACGACCGGTAATGAAGTAATCTTGTGTTTTATCTTGTTCTGTTGCTACAAGTTGTTTGAGATAGAGATCTTGAACTTCGGCACGGCGCATATAGTTTCCTGTTTTTTGAAGGCCTCCCATAAGTTCTTTGTAAAGTTCGAGGCGGGTAGGGTCTATTTCTACCGCTTTTTCGAGGGCGGCAATTGCTTTCTCGTGTTCGCCCAAAGCGAGGAGAAGTTTGCCGTATTGCATGTAGTCGCGGCTGTTGAATGTTACGTTAGGAGTAGAGAATAGGGATTCTGCAGCACGTGCGGCCGATACATAGTCTTTCAACTCATAGGTGTTGTACATAATCAGACGTTTCAGCATGAGATTGTCCGGGTATGATTGGAGCAAATCTTCACACAGCGCGAGAGATTTGTCATATTGCTTGTCATAGTAAAGAAGTGCTGCATATCGGGGACGATCGCTCTGGAATGCATTCGGATTCTGCATGTATGTCGCATAAGCTTGGACGGCTTCGTTGAATTTGTCGGCACGGTAATACGATTCGGCCAACTCCCGTTGCGCAATAGCCGAGTTGGGACGCATTTGAAGCAGACGCAGCACGTTGTCGATTGCCATATCGGGATTGATACGGAAGTAGATGCCAGCAAATTTGATATAGGCTTCTACGCAAGTGGTATCGTACCATTGGAACGCTAACTCGTAGTTTTTACAAGCTTCACCCCATTCTTCTTTTTGAGCTTCGATATCCCCTAAGAACACATAATAGGGCGCGTAGTCGGCCAATAATTTTTCGTAGTATTTATCTACGGCTTCTTGATAGGGAAGGTTATTGTCGTAGTAAGCTTCGACATAAGCAAGAGCTACGGCTGGGTCTTTTTTTGCATTCTTGATTTTGAAACCAGCTTTCATTTCTTTTTCTCCGGCTTTTACGGCGGCTTTTACCGATTTTTCGTCGCTACCGGCCGGTTTTCCCATGATGACTTTACCTTTACCGATGTAGTTGAGCGCAAACTCGGGGTCGGCGGCAATACCTTTTTCAAAATACATCAAGGCCGAGTCTTTACTTGTAGGGAATGCAATTTCGCCTAAATAGTAGTACGATTCGGCTTGCTTGGTCTCACTATCGTTCAACGTGCGTTCGAGTATGATTTTTGCACGATCGGGCTGTCCCGACTTGTAGTATTCAATACCGTCGGCGTAGTTTTGTGCAATGGCCGGCGTCAATGCCCCTCCCAAGAGGAGAAGAGCTGAGGCTAACGATGTTTTGGTTTTCTGCATAATAAATCTACTTGTGTTTTTATTGTTATAAGTTCTCTCTTACATTTACGACCCGAAGAGGTTGTTTGGCGGGAAGAATTCCCGATTTCAGAATGATACGCTGCCCTTTATCGGAACTGACAAAAGAGGTAAATCCATAAGGAAGACTGTTGCGGTTGGAGGTACATATCATGTATATTTCTCGACTTAACGGGTATATTTGCATGGCGAGGTAGGCTTGGAATGGTTGATAGCTATTCCCGTTGAATGCAATAGGATCGGCGCTGACAAGCATGACTTGTATGAGATCATTAAACGAAAGGTTGGTCGTGTCGCTTTGATTGCCGATCCAGTTCGAGCCGATAACTCCGATCGCATTGGGCACTTTGGAGACATAATCGATAACGCCCTCATTATCATGCGTGGCTTTTATGTTACCTGTTAGTTCTTGGCCTTTATTGATGTTTTCGATGACATACCGCACTGTACTTGAATTGGTGTTGTCGAATACGACTTCCAAGTCTCCCATACGGGATTTGGGATTGAGCTGGTTCCATTTGGTTATTTTACCTGTAAATATGTCTCGTAATTGGTCGAGTGTAACGAGCGAGTCGGGGTTGTTGCGGTTGGTAATGAGCGCAACACCATCAATAGCTATCTTCGATACCTTTGGGTAGAGATTGTTGGCTTGGAGGGATTGTATTTCTTCATCTGTAAGTGAGCGGGTGGCAACGATAAGTTTTACGCTATCGGCAAACAGTTCGTTAAATGCCGTTACTTCACTCGTGTATTTGGGAATGATATTGGCTTTGGGATAGAGTCCTTCGAATACTTCTATCTCTTCTTCGATGATGGGTTTAAGCGTTTCATCTACACAGATAGTGATAACCCCCGATGTCGTAGTATTCTCTATTGTGTTGCCTTGTTGCTGTTTGTTGCGATTGCAACTTGCAAATATAAAGGCAACACCGCATAATATAAGGACAAATGCTCGCTTCATATAACTCCTGTATAAATTTGGTTATCCTTTGATAAATCGATACCCTCGAAAGATGGCATAAGCAGCGAAGACAGCCGCGAAAATATAACGTAAAGTAGGATTGAATGTCGCTTCGAAATAGGGGGTAAAAGCCAATAGGTAAGCCATAGTAAGATATATCAGTAGCATAATGATACCGAATAAATATCCGATGCGGCTTTTGGTTGCTTTGTCTCTATTCTTTTCCGCTTCTTGCATGTTGATTTCTTCGTTCATTTTCCCGTTGTTAAAGGTTATTGAGAAAGTATCGTTTACCAGCGTTCTTTTTACAGAGGGTTCAAAGATAGCGAAATAATTTTTTATGAAAAACAATTTGGGTGTTACTTATGTTTAAGAATTTATTTTATCAATAAAAATGATGTGTTTTTTTACTTTTTCCCTTTCTTACGCTCCTTGGCTTATAGAAATAAAAAAGGCTCCGAATACGGAGCCTTTTTTTGAAGTGATTGTGCGTGTTTATTGCAGTGTGAAGTTCACGGGAACGTTGTAGTAAACCGCAACGGCTACACCATTTTGTTTTCCGGGATTCCAACGCGGAAGGCTTTGTATCACACGTACGGCTTCTTTGTCAAGCAATTCGTGTACACCGCGAATCACGGTAACATCCTGCACATAACCATCTTTATTTACGACGAAACGTACAGTAACACGGCCTTCAATTCCTCTTTCTACAGCCATAGTGGGATATTCTATGTGGTCGCTGATATATTTCAGCAGGGCTTCTTCACCGCCGGGGAATCCGGGCATCTGCTCTACGATGATATAAACTTCCTCTTCTTCCACTTCGGGAGCTACGAAATCTTTAAAATCAGCAATATCCTGACCGTCGATTTCGTCATTACCTTTTACGTCGGCGATAGAAATTGCTACGTTGCCGCGTGCTGCCAATTCGTCTTGCGACTTGATTTCGTCTTCTTCACCAACTTCCTCGTCTTTTTTAATGACGGGAGCGGTAAATTTGATCGTACTTTTCAAAGGCGGAGGCGGTGTTGTAGGCTTCATCATCGGTTGTAACTCTTCGTTGCGCTTGATTTCTGCCTCGGGCAACTTAGCCAATGTCGTTACTTCGTTTACAACGATTTTATTTTCTTTTTCAGGTGTGATAAACTTGATCAACATCGGGAGTGTGATAACCAATATTACGACAACAATAACGATGAGTGTCGCTAAATTATGTCGTTTGGGGGTGTCGAGACGCATATCGTATGCGCCATACTCCTTGTTGCGATCTTTGAAGATTAATTCACACCAATCTTTCGAAGTTAAATCTATTTTTGCCATTTTCGTTCGATTTTAGTGTGAATATATTACATTTGATCGCGGTCGATCTGGTTGGTGAGTTCACCTTTCTTTTCATAGTTTTCTACCAACCATTCATCCCCTTCGGCGATGTCGACTATTGCATATTTGTTGATGCTGCAAATGTGCATTTCGTCAAGGGCATCTACCAAGTTTTTATAGGTCGAGTCATCGGTAGCTTTGATGATGACGATAGGAGCCGTCTTGGCGTCTTTGATTTCTCCGGCGCGTCTGTTGTACTCTTCGTCAGACATCTTGGTGTCTATTTTCTCCTTTTTCAGTTCTCGTATCTTCGATACTACTTCCTGGTTGCGATAAAGCAACATGGCACGGAGTCCGTCATCATTATAAGTGGTTTCCTGCAAAGAGGTCCAGTCTTCATAATTAGGTTCTCCCGTATAGTAGTATACGCGGTTGTTACCGCCGAGAATCAGAGTGATAGCACGTGATGCGGCTACTTTGTCCCGTTCTTGCTCTGTCAGCGTTTTATCGTTTGACGGCATGCTGATTTCCATCGTCTGAGGTTTGCTCATAGAGGTACAGAGCATAAAGAAAGTAAGAAGCAACATGTTCATGTCGACCATAGGTGTGAAGTCGACGCGAATGTTCATTTTTTTCTGTTTACCTTTCTTCTTGCCGCCGGAGTCTTTTTGTTCTACTTCTGCCATAATTTCTACATTCTAACAGTTATTAAAAATCGCCGGAGACACTTTTCAGCGTGGTGATCAGGTTGTAACGGTTTTCTCGTAAATCTTGCAACGACGACATTACTTTGTGTATCTCGGAATAGGGCGTGTTTTGTGCAGCCTTTATCGCAATACGCATGTCGCGGTTGGTTTTACGTGCGGCTTTTACCCATGCTTTGAATTCGTTGGAGGGATTGCCGGTCGTGTCGATGGGAATACCGGTTCCCTGTTCTACCATTACTCTCACTTGGTCGTCGAAAGGCAGGTCGAGCAACGATTTCATTTGCGAAATAGGTACGCCGAAGTAATCTGATGCTTGGAAGTTGGCCAGCTCTTGGTCTGTAAATTCGTATCCGTATTCTTCTGCTACTGACTGTAACATCGGTACGCGCATACCCGGATCGGTTCCCATGAAGATTCGGCCATTCGATTCCACAAGAATTTGGAGAACGTTGGTTTCGGGGATTTTTATCTCGGAAACCGACGAAGGAACGGCAACTTGCACAGGTTCGGGTTCAACGAAAGTCGATGTCAGCATGAAGAAAGTAAGCAGAAGCACAGTTACGTCGCTCATCGCAGTCATATCGATGGCGGTACTCTTCCTTTTTACTTTTACTTTTGGCATAATCTTACTGTTTCAGAAGTTGTTAATTACTTGCTGTGGTTAGCGGCGTAAGATTGTACGATAGAGAAGCCTACTTCGTCGATAGCGTAAGTGATTTTGTCGATTTTGCTGGTGAAGAAGTTATAAGAGATAACAGCACAAGCACCGGTTGCGATACCGAAAGCCGTATTTACAAGTGCCTCGGAAATACCGGTCGAAAGGGCTACCGA
The DNA here is from genome assembly GCA_000434215.1 of Bacteroides sp. CAG:144. Lineage (GTDB taxonomy): Bacteria > Bacteroidota > Bacteroidia > Bacteroidales > UBA11471 > Caccoplasma > Caccoplasma intestinavium. The sequence goes on along the minus strand of HF999733.1, from coordinate 11,324 downwards.
GTCGGGTGCACCTGTTGCTGTGGCAAGAGCGGCAAACGAACGGATCATACCAAGCACAGTACCGAGAAGTCCGACGAGGGTACCAAGAGTCGTCATGGTGGCAATAACGGCGAGATTCATTTCGAGAGTAGGCAATTCGAGCGCGGTGGCTTCTTCTACTTCTTTTTGGATACTTGCCAATTTTTGTTCTTTGGTCAGTTCGGTGTTGTTTTCCATTTCGGCGTATTTTTTCAAGGCCGACGTTACCACGCTACCTACCGAACCTCTTTGTTTGTCGCAATATTCTTGGGCTTTGGCCAAGTCATTGGCAGCGAGAGCCGCTTTAACGTTAGCAACGAATTTGGTGAGGCTGCCTTTGCCTTTGGCGGTCATGATGGCGAATGCACGTTCGATACTCAGTACCAATACAGTGAGCAATAAAGTTTGCAGCACAGGTACAATTATACCACCTTTGTAGATGGTTCCCAGCATATTACCGGGTTTGGGTTCAGCTTTGGTGGCATCGGTAAAGTTGTTTACATCACCCAATATAAAGGTGTAGATGCACACAGCAATGATAAAACATACTACGATTACGAGGAATGCAGATTCGATACCGCGAAATCCTTTCGATTCTTTCTTAGCTTTTTTTGCTTTGGGTTGTTTTGTCTCCATAATAAAAGAGTCTTTTGTTAGTTTGGTTTACAGTTTTTGTGAAGTTTTTATGTTCTTTTTGTGGTTTGGTTGTTCTTTTTTGCCCGTCCATAAATTGATACCTTGGCTGTTTTTCAACTTACACAAGTAATCAAAGGTCGAAACATTATTTTTTTCAAGTCGTTATTTATGTAAGCAATTCTTTCTGCATGATAGTGTTACATGGTACAGACATATTTGCATGCAATTATTCTTTCAGACATTTACGTCAAAAATGCGGGTCAAATATAGGATTTCTTTTTCAAAAGAAAAAAAATCGGATAAAAAAAGTTGATAGATAGCAGCAATTTCACGAGGAAAACTCATTTTTTATTTCGACTTCGGATTTTTATAACAGTAATTAGTGAGAATATGCTGTAAGATTTCGTATCTTTGTTATATACTAAGGTAATTGTGTTATGGATTATGATGTGGCAATGCTATCTGGTCTGACGCTCAAAGTCGTCGAGGTAGCCCGTCTTACCGGGCGATTTCTGCTTAACGAATGTTTGGTTTTCGACCGTTCTCGTGTTGAAGAAAAGAATCTGCATGACTATGTTTCGTATGTCGATCGAGAGTCTGAGCGCCGTTTGGTCGATTCGCTTTCGGTATTGTTGCCGGGAGCAGGATTTATCACCGAAGAGGAGACTGTTTCTTATAGGGGAGAGGCTTGTTTATGGATTATCGATCCGCTCGACGGTACGACCAATTATGTTCATGACCAGCCTCCTTATGCTGTGAGTATAGCTCTTTACGGCCGATCTGCCGGATTGCTGTTGGGTGTGGTTTATGAACCTTGTCGCGACGAATGTTTTTATGCTTGGAAAGATGGCGGCGCTTATCTTAACGGCGTTCGTATATCTGCGTCTCCCGTAACGTCGATAGGGACGGCCTATATACATCTCGGATTGCCGTATGATGCAGAGAAGTATAGAACTTTTTCGACGGCTATGTTGTCTCGTTTTTACGGGCATGTGGGCGGTGTGCGTATAGCCGGTTCGGCAGCTATGGATATTTGTGGTGTGGCAGCGGGGCGTACCGAGGCTTATATCGAGCCGTCCCTACATCTTTGGGACGTGGCGGCCGGGATTCTCATTTTGCGTGAGGCCGGTGGAATTGTTTCCGATTTTGAGGGAAGTTCTTTACTCTATGGGGCGACTGCCGGTGATAGTTTGCGGGTAGACGGTTATGATGTCGTTGCAACGAACTCCGGCCTTCATGCTGATGTTTTATCGTATTTGTATGATTGCCTTTGAGAATTTTTATCGATAGAAAAAGGAGGCCGGTGGCCTCCTTTTTTAGTATGAAAAATAAGGAAATCTATTTTTTCTTTCTCAATATTTTTACCCGACAGGGTTGTTCGATGTCTTTCTTCCACGTCTTCAAGTGCTCAAACCACGTTTCGGGGGTTTTGTAGCCAAACGTTTCTTTCATGGAGGTAAACGTGATGTAATAAGTCATCGACGATTGTTTCGGGGCTTGTATTTGATAGAGGTAATTGGCTTTATCGTTTATTTCGCTTACGATATATTTCTGTGGAAGGTATGTTCCGAGACCGACGGTTTCTTTGGCATATTTTACCGTATCGTTCACCGGCCAGTCTGTACCCCAGCAACCGATCAATCCCTTGTGGTCGCTATATGATTCCGAGCCTTTGATGTTTTGTACACCGGTACAGAAGATTTCATTGCCGAGAGGTTTGTCGAAAAATACATCTACCTGAGCGTCGCGATGACCGCCATAGAGAGTGTATCGGCAAGTCATGTCGAGGTGGTCGTCTCCGTATTGCCAGCCTTTTGCTTCCATTTCGGCTACGGTGCGCACGGGGCCGTAAGCCAATATACGACCGGTACGTTCGATGACAGGTTCGATATGCGTTGCTTTTTTCTGTTTGGCATTCCAGCCTTTCAAAGCGCCTACGCCGCAACTGCCGCTTACGCGCAAAACGTCGTCGCCGAATCCTTGTGCTAATTGTTTGTCGTCGGGATACCAACCGCTGGATTCTACTTCGAAACCTTTGTTGAATTTGCCGTAAATATCGACGGTCTGTTTTTGGTCGAAATAAATTCTGTAAGCAACGAGTTCCGACTCGAATGCCGGACCGTGATGATAAAGGTTGTTATAGATCTTGGTTGTTCCCGGGATACTCAAAGAGTTGATTTTGGGATGTTTGTTTCGTTTGTTACTTTTGTCGTAAATTTTCATGTCGGCGTATACCCGAGACGGATAACGATCGGCTGCTGCTTCTTTACCCGATACGATAATGCGCAAATCCTTTTTTGTTTTGGCGGGCATGTCTATGAGTAGGGCTATTTCGTCTCCTTTTCCATCGCGGTCGAGGTCGTCGGTTTGTGAAGGGATCTCTTTTTCTCCATCATATACGGTTGCCGATAGTATGGGAAAGTTGCATTTGAAGTCGGCGGTTTTCAGAACGATGGGATAGTCGGGTTTATTCTGTTCCCACGGATTTTCCACTTCTATGTAGAATGTTTTCTCTTGTGCCCATACTTGTGTACCGATACCTAATGCAAGGAGGCATAGGCCGAAATGACCGAATAATTTCATAATAGATATATTTTCGTAAATATGATGAGTTTTATCAGAATGTAACGCTGAATACTAATTGCCACATATTGCTTTTGGTGGAAAAATCGCTGGCTAAAATATCATTCCAACCATCTGTAAATGTTTCTCTTACCGAGTTTCCCATAGGCAGCCGGTAATTGATGGCGGCACGCAAATGCTTAAAGAGAATGACGCCGGCAGTAAAATTCATACCTACGACAGTCTCGTTATTGATGAGTCGCGCACCGTTCGGTTGGGGATTTTCTTTCCCGATGATCTCGTATAGTTTGTTGGACAGATTGTCGTTTTTGATGTCGAATGTAAACGACGGTCCTACTCCTGCATAGATGCCGAGAATTTGCAGCGGGTTGAATGTGAATTTCAGATATAGCGGAATATCGAGAGAGTGTCTGAAATAGTTGGCTACGGCATAATCGTCGGTGTTAGTGAAATGTGTTCGGCGTTGCAGATAGAGCAGAGACCCGTCGATAGAGAGGCCTAACGGGAAACTTATTTCGGCCATAGGACCGATGAAAAAACCGCAATCGTTGTCGTATTTGATATTGGGGGCGAGCCCTTTATAGGAGCTTCCCGATAGATTGAATCCGCCTTTGAGACCCCAGTTGAAGTCTATGGCCTGCGCTTGTGCCGATATGCCTAAAAGTACCAGCAAGCAGATGGTTTTGGTAAACTTTTTCATAAGATATAGTTTTATCAAAGCAAAGATAAAGATTTCTTTACGAACTTTTTTATCCTTATTACCGAAACCCTGTATAAAAAATCGTTAATCGACGTATTCCGATAAATTTTTCTGGCAAGAGAATTTTTTAGTCGATAAAATTTTTTCAATTCAAGAAAAGGTTTTACCTTTGCCCCCGCATTCGGGAAAGTTGTTTTCTCGTATTGTCGATGGCGGGGTAGCTCAGTTGGTTAGAGCGTCGGATTCATAACCCGGAGGTCACGAGTTCAATTCTCGTCCCCGCTACTTCTTTCAAAGGCTGTCTTAGCGCATAAGACGGCCTTTTTTGTCGTATGGAATGAATAATACGCATTTCTCCATGTTGAAATATCTTTATATCGTAATCGGAACATTGTCGTTGTCTTTGGGGGTCATCGGCATTTTTGTGCCGTTGTTACCCACGACGCCCTTTTTATTGCTGGCGACCGCTCTTTATTTTCGTAGTTCTCCTGTGCTGTATGAGAGGTTGTTGAATCATAGGTATTTGGGAACGTATATTCGTAATTTCCGGGAATATAGGGCCATTCCCCTGCGGGCAAAGGTCATTTCGATAACCCTTTTATGGGCGACGTTGTCGTATTGTGCTTTTGGTATTGCCGAAAGTACTTGGTTGCGTTTGTTGTTCGGTGCGATAGCCATAGGTGTAACGTGGCATATTTTGAGTTATAAAACGTTGAAGGGAAAGGATAAATCCGATAAAAAAGATGGCGATGCCCTTATCGAGCGGCTTTCGATGGCGAATATCGAACAGGCTTGGCGTATAATACGCGCCGGAAGTTTTTTTGAGGCATGGGCGTCGATAGGTGCCGAAACGCATGTGGTAGGCTCGTTGCGTATGGGATTGCTGGTAAAGCATAGAGATATCGACTTACATATATATTCGTCGGAATTATCTGTTCCCGATAGTTTTCGGGCGGTGTCTCTGTTGGCTCGGAATATGGCCGTGAAGCATATTGAATATGCAAATCTTGCCGATACCGAGGAACGATGTATCGAGTGGCATCTCGGATATGTCGACGATCGGGGCGAGATGTGGCAAATCGATATGATACACATTTTACGGGGAAGTCGGTACGACGGATATTTCGAGCGTGTGGCCGATCGTATATCGGCTGTACTTACCCCGGAGATGCGCCGTGCGATTTTATCGTTGAAATACACAACTCCCGATACAATGCATATTGCCGGTGTGGAATATTATCGGGCGGTAATAGCCGGAGGAGTTCGCTCATATGAAGATTTTCTTGATTGGCGAGAGAAGAATCCCGTAACGGGCATTGTCGAATGGCTTCCTTGAAATATGTGTGGGAAATAAAAAATATTCGTTTTCCTCATTTGTTTCTGTTAAAGTTCTTACCTTTGCGGCGTTTTTTTCGGGGCTCGTTCCCGAGATTGGGTTTTCAGAAATTTTATATGAAGGTAGAGAAGGAATTTCATCGCATTGCCGATTTTATTGCCGAGTACGCTGTCCGCTTGATGGGGTCGGGCGTACATACGTCTCGGGTGGTACGCAATACCATGCGCATCAGTGAGGCGTTGGGTGTCGTAACACAAATGACATTGTTGCATAAGACTATAATTTTTTCGATTCATGATAGAGAGTCGGGAGAGGTGTTCAGCGATGTTGTGCCTGTAAAAAGTTTTCCGATCAGTTTTTTTCTCAATTCCGAGTTGAGCTCGCTCAGTTGGGCGGCACTCGACAATCATCTGTCGCTTGATGAGATAGAACGACGATACAAAAAAATCGTAGATACGCCTCGCATCAATCATTATCTTCTTACTTTTTTGGTAGCTTGTGCCAATGGAGCTTTCTGTCAACTTTTCGGTGGCAGTTGGGGGGCGATAGGAATTGTATTTGTGGCTACGGTAATCGGTTTTTCACTGAAAAGTTTTATGCAGAAAAGGCATATCAGTCATTATGTCGTATTTGTTTTGACAGCGTTCCTATCTTCCGTGATTGCTTCTTCGGCGTTGTTGTTCAATGCCACACCCGATATTGCTATCGGTACAAGCGTTCTCTTTTTGATTCCCGGTGTACCTTTGCTCAATGGGGTTATCGATATCGTAGAGAGTCATATTTTGCTGGGGACTACCCGGCTGGTCAGTGCTTTGTTGCTGGTGATGTGTATTGCCGTAGGGTTGTCGATAACATTGGCTATCGTACACAACGGTTTGGTATTGCTTTAAAGAGAAACTATGGTAGGAACTATTGTTATAGACGGGCTTTTTGCTGCTATTGCAGCTATCGGTTTCGGGGCGATTTCCAATCCTCCCCGGCGGGCATTTCTTTCTATCGCTATTGCAGCGGCCATAGGACATGCACTGCGCTTCTCGCTGATGCATTATGTCGGGGTCGATATTATTACCGCGTCGTTTTGTGCATCATTTGTCATCGGGTGGGTGAGCCTTTTTCTCGGCTCTCTTATCTATTGCCCCATGACGGTGGTATATATACCGGCTTTGTTACCTATGATTCCGGGTATGTATGCCTACAAGACGGTCTTTGCGTTGCTTCTTTTTTCGCGTAATCTTTCCGATTCCGATATGGTGCAGCGTTATATGCAGGAATTTTTTGTCAACGGAATCATTACTTGCGGAGTTATTTTCATGCTGGCGGTAGGGGCGACGTTGCCTTTTATCTTGTTCCCATCGAAGCCTTATTCGCTTACCCGTCGTAAGCCCGAGTAGGGACGTTGGGACAGAGGAGGACCGCCGGGCGGAATCGAACATAGGAAGTGCCATATCGCTTCGTTTCCTGATGAGAGGCTGGGTCTGAAAGTAAATAACCTTTTGGCATTCTTTGCGACTTATACTATCTTTGCTTGCGGAAAATGGCAAGAGGGAGACTGACGAGAGATCGAAAGCTTTATCTTGTTTGTGTGTTTCCTGTGAAATAATCTATATGGCCGATGAGACTCGACGATTCATTATTGCAAAAGCATTTGGGGCATCCGCTTTTTTCTCTCCTTACCGAGACTGCCGATGAGTTGGGTATGCCTTGTTATGTCATAGGCGGTTATGTGCGTGATAT
>HF999733.1:0-4274 GCA_000434215.1 Bacteroides sp. CAG:144 | reverse complement strand
GCCTCGAAAGATATCGATGTGGTAACTGTCGGCAGCGGTATAGAATTGGCTCGGGCATTTGCTGCAAAATTGGGAAAACGGGCGTTTCTCTCGGTTTTTAGTAATTTCGGAACGGCGCAAGTCAAATATAAAAGTCATGAGATAGAATTTGTCGGGGCTCGCCGGGAATCTTATTCGCATGATTCCCGCAAACCGATTGTAGAGGACGGAACTTTGACTGATGACCAGAACCGTCGGGATTTTACGATCAATGCACTTGCCATTTGTCTGAACAAAGAGTGTTTTGGCGAGTTGGTAGACCCGTTTGGCGGTATCGCTGATCTCGATGCGGGACTCATACGCACTCCGCTCGATCCCGATATTACATTCAGCGATGATCCTTTACGCATGATGCGGGCAATACGTTTCGCGACACAGTTGGGTTTTAGGATCGTTGACGAGACTTTCGATGCGATTTCCCGCAATCGGGAGCGTATCAAAATCATATCGGGCGAACGCATCATCGACGAGATGAACAAAATGATGATGTCGTCCCGCCCTTCCGTAGGTTTTCTTTTGCTCGAAAAATGTGGATTGTTGCCGATTATTTTCCCCGAACTTCATGCTCTGAAAGGGGTGGAAACGGTCGATGGTCGAGGACATAAAGATAACTTTTTCCATACGTTGGCGGTTCTCGACCAGCTGTCAGCCAAGAGCGACAACCTGTGGCTGCGTTGGGCAGCGGTATTCCACGACATTGCCAAACCGGTAACCAAACGGTACGATGCCAAATTGGGCTGGACATTCCATAACCACAATTATGTAGGTGCTAAAATGATACCGGGAATATTCCGTCGTATGAAATTACCGATGAATGAGAAGATGAAGTTTGTGCAGAAAATGGTCGAGTTGCACATGCGTCCCATTGCTTTGGTAGAAGATGAAGTAACCGACTCGGCTATCCGTCGTCTGCTTTTCGATGCCGGTGATGACATCGATTCGCTCATGCTGCTTTGCGAGGCCGACATTACTTCGAAAAATCAGGAGAAGGTGCGCCGCATACTCAATAATTTTGCACTTGTGCGTACCAAGTTGCATGATATTGAGGAGAAAGACCGCATACGGAATTTTCAGCCTCCGATTACCGGAGAAGAGATAATGACACTCTTTTCGCTTACACCTTGCCGTGTTGTGGGGGAGATAAAAGCGTCCATTAAAGATGCCATACTCGACGGTATTATACCGAACGAACGGGAAGCCGCATATCGGTATATGTTGGGGGTGGCATCGGAAAAAGGCCTTGTTCCCATGAAGGGAACGGAATAGAAATCGTCCTTTTTTGTAAAAACGGTTTCGTTTTTTATCCCTATCTTTGCCGTTCAGCGAAATTAATACATGAAACATACATGAGACTGAAATTATTGTTGGCTGTTTGGGTTTGTACGATAACAGCCTATGCACAGGAAACTTATCGTTTCGATTTTACGGGGAATCCTCGGAAAGGGTATATCGGAGTAGATGCGTCGACGGTTTATAACGATACGCTCGGTTATGGGTTTGACTTCGGGCAACTCCCGTCGTCCGATGGGAAAAAACCGTTTTTCTTTTCTGTGAATGTCCCCGACGGAAATTATAAAGTAACCGTCAAGTTAGGCTCGTCCGTATCTGCCGGAGAAACGACCGTGAGGGCCGAGTCGCGGAGACTCTTCATAGAGCGAGAGAAAACCGATGCTGGAAAGTTCAAGAAAGAAACTTTTATCGTGAACAAGCGTAATACCCGTATTTCCGATACCGAGAGGGTGCGCATCAAACCTCGTGAAAAGAAAAAACTTAATTGGGACAATAAGCTGACGCTCGAATTTAACGGACCGGCGCCACGTGTTGCCGAGGTTGTGATAGAACCTACGCGGAAACCGATAACCGTGTTTTTGTGTGGAAATTCCACGGTTGTCGATCAGGACAATGAGCCGTGGGGCAGTTGGGGGCAGATGATACCGCGCTTTTTTACCGAGAAGGTCGCTGTTGCCAATTATGCCGAGAGCGGGGAGTCGGCCAATACTTTCCTTGCTGCACATCGATTTGACAAGGCTCTTACGCAGATGAAAAAAGGCGATTACGTTTTTGTCGAATTCGGACACAACGATCAGAAACAGAAAGGTAAGGGGAAAGGCCCGTGGACGTCGTTCTACGATAGCTTGAAAGAATATATCGTAAAAACTCGTGAGAAGGGAGCCACGATTGTTTTTGTAACACCTACCCAGCGTCGAAGTTTTGGTGATGACGGAAAGATAAAGGATACGCATGGGGAATACCCCGCTGCTATGCGCAAACTGGCCGAAGAGGAAGGCGTTCCTGTTATTGAGCTCAACGAGATGACCCGTACACTTTATGAGACGCTTGGAGTGGAAGAATCCCGCCGTGCTTTTGTGCAATATCCTGCCAATACTTTTCCCGGCCAGACAAAGGCTCTTGAAGACAATACGCATTTCAATCCTTATGGGGCATATCAAATCGCCAAATGTATTTTACAGGGAATCAAAGATAAAAAATTGGGATTGGCTCGTTATATCAAGGACTTTGAGGGATATGATCCTGCGCATCCCGATGATGTCAATACTTTCGTATGGGATCTCAGTCCTTTTACCGAAATAGAGAAACCTGACGGAAATTGATTCCAGAAAGAGTCTGTTACTTTTATAAGAGGGGGGCGTCATATTTTTATGACGTCCCCCCTCTTTGTAATATGGAGAAGAATTTTTGATACTTTGTGTGTATCGGAAAGAGACAACCTTTTGATGGAATAGACGGTGGGTGATTTCCTGTCTGAATGAAAAATGAGTATGAACCTATAACAATTTAGGCACATATTCATTTTTTGTGGTTGATTCCAGAAGTTGGGCTACTCGATAAGTTCACCTTTCCCTTCCCGTGTGATTTTGGGTGTTTCCCCGCTGCAATCGATGATGGTCGACGGTATGTGTCCGCCTGTTCCGCCATCGACAAAAAGATCTGCGGTGTTTTCAAATTCCTCTTGTATCAGTTCTGGGTCGGTCAGATATTCGATCTCGGTATGGTGGGGAGAAATAGATGTCGACATCAGCGGATTGCCCAGTTCTCGGGTTATGGCTCGGGCGATGGCATTGTCGGGAACACGTATGCCTACGGTTTTACGGTTTTTGTAAATATGGGGCAGTTGGGAACTGGTAGGGAGTATAAACGTGAAAGCTCCCGGTAAATTCCGGCGCATAAGTTTGAAATGGGCATTGCTCACTTTGGCATATTGGCTCAGCATACTCAAATCGGGGCAGACGATAGAAAGCAGGGCTTTTCTCGTGTCGATATTTTTCAGTCGGCATATCCGTTCTACGGCGCGAACGTTGAGAGCATCGCAACCGATAGCATATAAAGTATCGGTCGGATAGACGATAATGCCACCGTCGCGCAGTACGGCGGCTACCCGTTCTATCTCTTTCGGGCTGGGGTTATCGGTATATATGCGTACATAGTCCATAGGAAATGAGGTTTGGGGAGTTAGTCGACTCGGTGCAGCGTGTGTCCCATGCGTTCTTTTTTGGTGCGCATGTATTTGAGGTTGTACGGGTTCGGTTCTATTTCGAGCGGGAGGCTTTCTGTGATTTCGAGTCCATAGGCTTCGAGCCCTACCCGTTTTACCGGATTATTGGTGAGCAGACGCATCTTGCCGATACCGATCTGACGCAATATTTGGGCTCCCACACCGTAATCGCGTTCGTCGGCCTTGTGTCCCAGGCAGATATTGGCATCTACCGTATCCATACCCTCTTCTTGTAGTTTGTATGCTTTCATTTTTTCCATCAGTCCGATGCCTCGCCCTTCCTGATTGAGGTAGATGATTGCTCCTTTTCCTTCTTTCTCTATGGTTTGCATGGCGAGATGCAGTTGGTCGCCGCATTCACATCGTTTCGACCCGAAAATATCGCCTGTCATGCAGGAAGAGTGTACCCGCACAAGAACCGGCTCATCGGGTTGCCATTCTCCTTTGATGAGGGCAATGTGCTCCAAGCCGTTGGATATTTGTCGGAAAGGAATCAGTCTGAAATGTCCGTATGCGGTAGGCATATCGACTTCCGGCCCTTTCTCGACGAGAGATTCCTGTTTGAGACGGTAGGCGATGAGATCACGTATAGAGATGATTTTGATACCGAATTGCCGGGCTTTTTCGAGCAGTTGGGGCATACGTGCCATTGTACCGTCTTCGTTCATGATTTCTATGAGGGCGGCGGCAGGGTATAGTCCGGCGGGGCGAGCCATGTCTA
>HF999732.1:1007-3912 GCA_000434215.1 Bacteroides sp. CAG:144 | reverse complement strand
GTCATTCTGACGACCGTAGGGAGGAAGAATTCCTTGCAAGGTGTTGAGGCCCTCATGGTGCAATGTCATTCTGAGGTGCAGAGCACCGAAGAATCTCCTGCCAAGCGCATGTCATTCTGAATGGAACGAAGTGAAATGAAGAATCTCCTACCAAGAGTGCGTTATTGTGAGAGATCTCTCACTTTCGTTCGAGATGACAGAAATGCCATTCTGAGGTGCTAAGCACCGAAGAATCTCAACCGATGAGAAAAACGGAGATTCCTCACACTCGACCATAGGTCTCGGTTAACCTTGTTTTCCTCCTTCGCGCCTCGGCTGTGCCCGAACAAGCGTGTTCTGCACAGTACTCGGCTTGGCATCGGTTCGGAATGACAAAAGCCCGCAGCGGCGGGCAGACAAAGAGAAAACGACAAACGTGATAAACCAAATATAAACGAATCAATACGTATTATTCATTAAATGAAAAAAGACATGAGAAAAACATGGAAACTGGCCCTTGCGAGTGCAGCGCTTGTCTCGGGTGTCGCTTTTACGGCATGTAGCAGCGACGATGAAGAGTTATTGTCGGGTGGTAGCGATACAACGACTGTTCCCGGTGAAGTCGATGAGGTAAAAACCACCATTTCTTTTGCTATCCCTCACGCCAAGACACAACGTTCTACGGCCGATTATGTGCAGGAAAGTTCTACCTTTCAGGGTATGCAGAATATCTACCTCATGCAATTTCAAGTAGACAATGTAGGTGATACGGTTAAGGCAGAGTCTTCGTTCATGGGGCTTATGAAAAAATTGGATGATATAGAATCAAACGGTTTGAGCAGTACCGTGAAAGTCTATAACAACATCGGACTGTTGCCGGGTACTACGGCGTTCCTCCTCTATGGCGAAACGAAGGCTTCGGGTAATGACGGTCGTCTTACGCCGAACTATACTAAAACTCCTGCGGCGAGTGTTTCTACGGCCCAAGATATTTCGTTCGACCTCACACCCATCGACATTCCGTCTGTTACAGAGTTTTCAGCGGCCTTACTCAATCTGCGCGGTTGCTTACGTACACATTGGGGGAACACGGGCACGGGCACGATGCAGAGTATTTTTGCAGAGTTGAAAAAAGGTAAGTCTTCGGTTGCAAAAGAGCAGTTGTCCTATTTGCTGACGCAGTTGGAAGCAGCTCTTGTGAACGAATCAAATAAATATAATTTAAGCGATAGTATTTCTGCCGTAAGAACTGCCATGAATGCTTTCTATGGAGAAAGCTACAAATTGCCTGCGGCTGTGTATGAGTTCGATTGGTCGAAAGAAGAGCCGAATCAAAAAATAGAGTGGAATAAAGATATTATAGAGACCGATTCTAAAATAAGCTATCCTCCTTCGCTTTATTACCGTACCAATTCTTGGCCTGTTACTTACTCCTCCTCCTCCTTTGGAAGCGAAGCTATCGCGATAACTTCAAGTATGAGCACGGGCGTGGGTTTGAAACAGAGTGTCAACTACGCCGTAGGCCGTCTCGATGTCAAGGTCAAAGCCTCCTCCTCCTTAAAGGATAATGAAAATAAAGATATTCCGTTGACGAAAGCCGGAGGAACTCCTGCTTTCACGTTGACCGGTGTTATTGTAGGGGGACAGCCTGCTTCGGTCGATTTTACCTTTACCAACAAGAGTAATGAGTGGAAATATATGATCTATGACAACGATATTATTTCCGGTAAAGAGGGTATCACAAGTTCGAATACAGATGTAAATACCTATATCTTGGGATTACCTTCCCAGAAGTATGAAAGCAGCGCAAGCAATTCGGGTAAGGTGCAGATTGCCCTTGAAGTCCGTAACGACGGAGTGGCTTTTAAAGGGAAAGACGGTATCATACCAACCGGTGCCACCTTTTACCTTGTGGGTAAACTCGATCCTTCTTCTTCTTCTGGAACAACAGAGCCTAAACAAGTTTTTGCGTCGGATTATTATACGACGGCCAATCTGACAATCTCCGGTTTGGCAAATGCTCTTGCTACCTTACCCGATCTTACGACCTCTGTAAATGACTTTGCGTTAATGGTAGATCTTACATGGAAGCAAGGTATTTCGATTGACGAGAGTGTAGGAAATGACGAACCTTAATACGATGTCATTCTGACGACCGTAGGGAGGAAGAATTCCTTGCAAGGTGTTGAGGCCCTCATGGTGCAATGTCATTCTGAGGTGCAGAGCACCGAAGAATCTCCTGCCAAGCGCATGTCATTCTGAATGGAACGAAGTGAAATGAAGAATCTCCTACCAAGCGAACAGAAACATGAGATCCCTCATACCGCCTGCGGCGGATTCGGGATGACAGAGAGATTCCTCGCCATCGCTTCGGAATGACATAACCAAGCGATGCAGCCCTCACGGTGCAATGTCATTCTGAACGTAGCGCAAGCGAAGTGAAGAATCTCAAACAAATAGTAGGGATTCCTCACGCTCGACCACAGGTCTCGCTTCGGAATGGCACTATTCGGGGACGGAGAAACGACCCTGAAACGAAAAAACAGAACATAAACCAAATAACCCGAGAGGGGGTCGGGAGCATCGGAGCTCCCGACATTCCCGACCCCTCCTTTAAAAAAGAAAAACAAGTAAAAATGTCCGACTGCACGCCGACATATCGTTCCCTTATCCCTAAGTTGCTGCGTTCCGTGGCGGGACTGGCGGTTGCCTGCACGATGGTTTCGTGTATCAACGAAGACCTGTCGGATTGCGGTTCGTATTGCGACTTCAACTTCCGCTTTACGACCGAACTGGAGATGGAGTGGATCATCAACTCCCACCTTTCGGCGGGTGCTGCCGAGCAGGAGATGTCCCGTCTGCTCATCGAGAAGTTGAACCCCGTATTTTCGGGAAAAATCTATCACCTCGAAGTACCCTTCTTCGA
>HF999732.1:650-907 GCA_000434215.1 Bacteroides sp. CAG:144 | reverse complement strand
TACCTGCCGCAAGGCACTTACCGCCACCACCCGGTGGCCAATGCCGTAACCGAGCCCGCCTGCGGTACGACGACCTGCGACTGCCTCGATAATTACGCGGTGCGTTATGTCGATGGCGATACGCTCGACTCGTTTACCTACGGCATCTATCACGGTGCGCTCGATGTCGGTATCGACGGGAGCGACAAAAATATGCACATACCCCTGCGTATGACCAACAGCGCTGTCGCGCTCGTCCTTTCACCGGCGGTCGACAG
>HF999732.1:0-640 GCA_000434215.1 Bacteroides sp. CAG:144 | reverse complement strand
TTTCACCGGCGGTCGACAGTGTCGAGACCTATATTGTGAATACCGCTGCCGGATTCTCTTTTGCCGACAGCACATACGATTTTTCCACGCCTACCGTCGTGCGTACGTCGCGGTTGCTTACCGACAGTCTGGTAGCTTCTTATGGCGTGTGTTTCCCTTCCCGGGGAGAAGAAGATGCGGTGCAACGTGCCGCGTCGGACGAAGAGTATTGGCAGATGCACGTATATGTAACCCGGGGCGGAAAAACGACCCGTAATGTGCTCTCTATCCGGGAGCCCCTTGCTGCCGGTGAACCCAAAATCTTGAAAGCCCGTATCTCCGAAAACGGAGAGATTATATATGAAGGAACCGAAGTCTCTGTTACCGTTTCCCTTGATTGGAAGCCGGGCGGAGACCATGATATAGAAATATGAGAAACCTCTCGCCGGCGGGCGGGAGTCGCTCCCGGGCTTTGCCCCGTATATTGTCGTGCCGGACGCAGCGCAAGCCAAGTGCTGTCATTCTGAGGGGTGTTAACCCCGAAGAATCTCCTGCCAAGTGTTACGACCTCGCAGTGCAATGTCATTCTGAACGTAGCGTGAGCGGAGTGAAGAATCTCATTCCCCGTGCGCTGTCATTCTGACGACCGTAGGGAGGAAGA
>HF999731.1:99825-100057 GCA_000434215.1 Bacteroides sp. CAG:144 | reverse complement strand
TTGTGCGTCTAATACTAAAAAGTATCATATAATAGTAAATCATGAAAAAACTAAGTCTTTGTTTATCCTTACTTTTGTTTTTATGTTGTTTGTCGGTCAAAGGGCAGGACTCTGTCTCGGTACAATCTCTTACAGCAGAACAGAAAATCGCCGACTTTGAATATCTCTATGCGGTATTGCGCGATAATTATCCTTTTTTCGGGGTAGCTGAACGTAAATATGGCGTGGATTG
>HF999731.1:91258-99728 GCA_000434215.1 Bacteroides sp. CAG:144 | reverse complement strand
ATCGCCAAATTGAACCGTATCATTAATGAGTTGCGCGATGGGCATTTAGATATATTCCCAACAGTCCTGCCGGAGTATTTTGAAGAGATATATTCATCTGCACCGGGTTATAAAAAGTGGGTCAAGATGATAAAAAGAAGCGGCCGACGTGCCGAATATTGGAGTAGCATGTTCCCTTCGAAACCGAAGGTGAATGTCGGTGATGCTTCACGGCCTGTCATTTCGTTTTATAGCGATTCAATGTTTTTGGAAGGAAAGGTGGCTTATATGCGCATAGCATCTTTGGATATGAACTCTTTGATTGTCGATGGTGAAAAGATAGATCGTTTCTTGTCTTCTATAGGCGATGCTCGTTGTCTGGTGATCGACATACAAGGAAACGGAGGAGGAGATAGTCATTATTGGTCGAAGTATATCGTTCCCCGATTGATAGAGACCCCTTTGGAATATGAAGCTATCGTCTTATCGAAGAAAGGGGCAGTCAATAAATATTTCAAACCGCGTTATTTCGGACGGAAATCTTATCAGTTGGAAAGTCAGCCCGAGGGAGGGTCTTTACCCGCCGAGTTGTTCGACGGTTCTTATTATTGCCATGAGACGAAAGAGAAGATCAAACCTAAAAATCCGGTCGATTTTAAAGGGAAAATATATCTGTTGGTCGACGGCGGGGTTTTCTCGTCTGCCGGGATTTGGGCCGATTTCTGTAAACGTACTGGTTGGGCAACCTTAGTCGGTAAAACGACGAGCACACAAGGCATGGGCTCTGACCCGGCTATCGTCTGTTTGCCCGAGAGCGGAATTCTTGTGCGCTATCCCGTAGATAGCGGCATCAATGCCGATGGGACATTCAACGGAGAAACAGGCATTCGTCCCGATATAGAGATTTCTGGAAAAAACAGAAAAGTACGGTTACAAAATTTTCTTGATTATCTGTCGGAAAAGGAAGATCTTTAAATATCACAATGCTCTATGAAAAAGCTCGTATCTCTGTTTCTTTTGTTTTTGCCGATGTTGATGTCGGCAGAAAGTGAAGGTGTTACCGCATTGAAACCTCTTACTTCCGATCAAAAAGTTATCGATTTTGAATACCTCTATGCGGTATTGCGCGACAATTACCCTTTCTTCGGAGTAGCTGAGCGTAAATATGGTGTGGATTGGCTTGCTAAGCATGATGAGTATGTGCTGCGCTTGAAGGCGACAGCCGACGATGCCGCGTATTATCGGGAGTTAAATAGTATTTTACGAGAGCTGCATGACGGACATTTGGATTTTTCTCCTACAATAAAATATAGTAAGTTTAAACCTATTCTCGATGGGTTGGGTCCGGATTTCGAGCCATGGAGCCGGGCTATGCACCGTGATTCAGTGAGGGCGGTTTATTGGGAACAGTTGCTGGCTAAGAAGGATGTAGAGCACAAACCGGTAAAGAAAAAGAGTCTGCCGAAACAGAGAGGTAAAAAAAGTTATTATGCTGATACCTTGCTTTGTAATGGAAAAATAGCATTGATGCGTTTGTCTTCCTTACCTTATGAAAAAATTTCGGTCGATAGTCTCCGTATCGCTTCGTTTCTCTCGACGATTTCCGAAGCCGATTATTTGATTATCGATATACAAGGGAATAGCGGTGGCAGTGAACTTTATTGGAGCCGTTTGGTTGTGTCGCGGTTGATACCGAAGCCGATTACCTACTTTTCGACCCAAATTGTGCGTGGCGGGGAGATAAATCGGGAGTATTGCCCTGAATTTTTCGAAGAAGCCGAGTCGTTGACAGGGGAGGTGTGCAGCGGATTACCTGATGAATTATATGACGGTACGTTCTATTTGAGAAAATATCCGTGTGAAGTAGCTGCGAGTGATCCTATCGCTTTCCGAGGAAAAATTTATTTGTTGGTCGATCGGAAAGTTTTCTCTTCGGCCGGCGGATGGGCCGATTTCTGTAAACAGACGGGTTGGGCTACTGTTGTCGGCGAGACGACCGGTGTGCAGGGTATAGGGCGTGATCCTATTGTAATAAGCCTGCCCGAGAGTGGTTTGCTTTTGCGGTATCCCTATTGTAACGGTATCAACGCCGATGGTACGTTCAATGGCGAGGTTGGCGTCCGTCCCGATATAGAAATACATGGGAAAGACAGGAACGAACGCTTGCAGAATTTGATCGAGTACTTGTCTGCTCTTTAATGTTGTCTGAATATTCAGGCATTTGTGAAAGAACTGTTGGGAAATAAATCCCGATACAGTTCTTTTTTTATGGGGAGAAAATATAATTTTAAGTATATTATCTTGTCGATGAAACTTTCTGCTTTTTTATTCCGTCTAATGAATAGATAAACAAATTGAAACAAAGAATAAAATAGAATGATTATGAAAAGTAAAATTTTGTTGACGGTATTTTTATTGCTATCTGTGCCGTTTGTCGCTTTGGCAGATGACAGTTTGACGGAGAATCTTATTCCTTTTACTGCCATTGTAACTCCCTTTGTTGCCCTATTGTTGGCATTGTTTTTCTTTTGGCTGTATAGTTATCGTAAAGAGCAGATTCGGGCTCAGGTTATCGAGAAGGCTTTGGAAAATGGTCGGGATTTGCCTGATGATTTTTGGGCGGCTAAGAAAAAGACAAAACCCTTTAAGGAGGAAATTACTTATTTGGGCATAGGGTTAGGATTTTTGTTTATGGGATATATGTCGGGCGAATTTGTGTTTACCGGTGTCGCTATCATTTTCTTGATTATGGGTCTCGGTGGCCTGTTGGTTTATTGGCTGAGAAAGTCGTCAAAGGAAACGAACAAGGACGATTCGGACAATGAAGAGCAATAGCGAAGATACCGCTTGGATCACCCGTTGTGTTCTTTGGGACGATCGTCGGGCCTTTGCGCATTTGGTCGATAAGTATCAGGTGCGCCTCAGGCGTTTTTTGCTACATCTTACGGGTGGAGATTCCGATTTGGCCGATGACCTTGCGCAAGATACTTTTTTGAGAGCTTATGAACGGATACGAGGGTATAAAGGATTGTCTTCTTTCCCGACATGGCTTTTTCGTATCGCATGTAATCTTTTTTACGATTATAATCGACAGGAGAGCCGGGGTGAAAAACTCGATACGACAGAGGTTTCGGCGATGACCGAAAGTCCGGCTCCGATAGCTTTGCAGATCGATGTCGCCCGAGCATTGGCCTCTTTACGGCCCGATGAACGAATGGCGTTGACATTGTTTTATCTCGAAGATATGCCGATCGCTAAAATTGCTGTCGTGATGGAACGGCCCGAAGGAAGTGTAAAAACTTTACTGTTCAGAGGCAAGCAACATTTGAGTGAATATTTTAAACAAGACGGATATGGAAAATTTGAATGATGAATCTCTGCGGAAACTTTTCAAGGAGAGTGGCAGCCGTGCAATCGATAATGAGCCGGATATTTGGTTTACGCGTCGGGTGGTCTCCCGCTTGCCCCGTCGTTCTTCAATACCCGGCCGGATAGCGTGGGGAGTGTTTATTGTGGTATGTATAGTGGCTTTTGGCGTATATGTCGATTACGTCAGGCTATTTATGCAGACACGCGATTTGCATACGCTTATCGGGGCTTCCGTGTGTCTGGTTGTCGCGGCTTTCGGTATAGGGTTGCAGATGTCCCGGTTGCCACGTCGTTACAGGTAAGTGTTTTTATTGAGAAAAGCCTCTTGTATAATTGTGCAAGAGGCTTTTTTGATGGAGAAACGTACCATTCTCAACCCAGAACGACATCGAGAATCATCATCAGAGCAAATCCTATGGCAAATCCTATGGTTCCAGTATTACTGTGTTTTCCTGTGGCACTTTCGGGAATAAGTTCTTCTACAACGACATAAAGCATGGCTCCGGCCGAGAATGCCAGCAGATAAGGAAGTACCGGTGTAACGTATGCTGCCAATAATAGGGTGATAATGGCACCGATGGGTTCGACAATTCCGCTTAGCGAGCCGATGGCAAACGATTTCCATTTACTATTTCCTTCGGCGAGCATAGGCATAGATATGATAGCCCCTTCGGGTATATTTTGTATAGCGATCCCAATAGAGAGAGCTACCGCTCCCGCAAGAGAGAGGTCGGCAGTCTGGGTAAGTACTCCGGCCATAACAGCTCCTACGGCCATACCTTCGGGTAGATTATGTAATGTAACAGCCAGTGTGAGCATACTGGTACGAGACAATTTGCTGTGTGGTCCTTCCGGCTTTTTGCTGTCGAGATGCAGGTGAGGAGTGATGTGGTCGAGAAGAAGAAGGAAACCCATACCGGCCAGAAATCCGATAGTGGCCGGTATGACCGCTTTTGTGCCTTCATCGCTGCAAAGCTCGATACTGGGTATGAGCAAAGACCATACCGATGCTGCCACCATTACTCCCGAGGCAAATCCCAACAGGGCTTTTTGTACGATAGTCGGCATCGATTTTCTCAATAAAAAAACACAAGCAGCTCCCGCCGTCGTGCCGGCGAAAGGTAATAAAAGTCCTATCAGTAATCCGTCTGTCATAGGAAATTGTTTGAAAAGATGATAAGGCAAAGATAGCGATAAAAAGGAAACAAATACAGTCTCATTTCCATTTTAAACCGGAGTCGGGTCTGTTTTATTCCGGTTTTCCTATTTAGCAATAATCTTTTTAAGGAGAGAAATTTCTTTTTTTCATTCCAAATGCAATGTCATTCTGAACGGAACATTGTGGAGTGAAGAATCTCCTACCAAATATGCATATAGCATAGATTCTTTCCTTCGTTCGAGATGACAGGTATGTCATTCTGAACGTAGCGTATGTGAGGAATGACACTCTTATTCTGACGACCGCAGGAAAGACAAATCTCTTGTATAGGGGTGTTGAAGAGAGATGCTTCGCCGTCGTCCAGCATGACAGAGTATTTTTTCGGAGATTCCTCATGCTCGGTTTTCGACTTCGGTTCGGAATAACAAAAAGCTTTTGGTGTGATATTTTCATGTTGTAAGGGTCGGGTGATTTCCAGAAGAGCTGGCAACAAGAAATCTTTCGTATTTGGTCATAGAAAATACCCGATCAGAAACATATTTGTGATGACTCTTTATAAATTCTTTCCCAATACTTTTCTTATTGCTTCTTCTTTATGTCCGCCGCGTATGAGAGTCGTCCCTTCGGGATCGATGAGCATTACCGTGGGGGTAACGTAGAGATAAAGTTCTTTTTTTATGAATTCGTTTTGTTTGTCGGTCAGATATATGGTAGTATACAGGTGGGCGAGCAATCTCTGTACTTCCACGCTTTTGAGAAGTTGCGGATATTTGAGCGCAATATCGCCGTCGCGGCATAGTCCTAATATTTCGAAGCCTTTATCGTGGTATTCATTATATATATCGGAGAGGTGTGGGTCGGTCTGGAATACGCCACCACATACTCCATAATAAAATATTAGAAGGTATTTACCGCGATAGTCCGAGAGGGTAACCGTATTCCCGTTTTTATCGATGAGAGTAAAATCTTTCGGCATTTTTCCTTCGTCAATGTTGTTCAGTATCGGCAGCATCGCTTCGAGAGATTGACCGAAGTGTGTTTTCCTTGTTGTCGGAGAAAAACGTTTCAATCGTTCTTGTAATTCGTCGGAAGTTTTTCGATACATACCTCTGAGGTACATATAAGCGGCGTATTCGTTATCGGCGAAATTCATCAGGCTATCTCGTTGCTTTTTATATTCTTCGGGACGTTTTATTTTTCTATATTTCCTTATATAGAATTGGGTACTGTCATTATTCCCTGTTTCTGAGAAATGGATTATCTTACGGGTATATAAGATCTCTAAACTGTCCGATTCTTTTGTCGTGTCGAGATACCGAGCTATTGACGGATTGTCGTAAAATCCACCATCGTAAGTGCTGGTATTCAGATAATCGACGTAACCCGATATTCGGATATTATCGCCCGGACGGGCTACTATCTCGGCCGAGTTATTGGATAATTCTTTGCCATTTTGAGGAATATATTCCAAATATCCGAATGTCGTGTGTTGTGCCGGAATTGTAAACCGGAATGTATTATTATTTTCGATGATAAGTGTATCTTGACTTGTCGGAGTATAGAATGCCGGTTCGTATGCTTCAAATAAAAGTGTATCTCCTGCTTTCAATCCTTGAAGATCTCCCGATAAGGTGAACGAGTCGTTTTGCCGGCAGGAGACCGATGAAAGCATTATCATGATAAGCAGGAAATATTTGTTGGTCATAATAGGAGAAATTGGGAAGATATACTTATTAGACGCGAGATGGTTCCGAAGGTTACATACATGTACGAAAAAAGCGACCGGAGAAGGTCGCTTTTTTATGGAATGATGTTTCTTAGAATTTGTAACTGCAACCGACAAGCAGCATACCTTTACTCATATCGGTCATCCATTGACTTTTCATTTCGGCTGTGATTGAAAGGAAATCGTTGATGGCATATTCGCCGCCGATACCCAAATCGAGGAAAATACGATTGGCCGTCGATTTGTAACCGGCGTATTTTTGCCAGTAATGGTCGAAACCGAGACCCATGATGGGATAGAAAGAGAAATTACTGTTTTCGTAATTGAAAACATAGTGGGCGTCAACAGTAACATCGAAGAATTTGAGGTCATGACCGCCTCCGATATTGAATTGCGGGGCCAAGCGCCATTTGTCGGCAACTGCTACTCGGAATTCGACACCGGCCAAGCCTTGCGCTCCGGCTGTCGTGGAGATACCGGCATGTACGTTCACTGCCATACGGCCTTTTTCTTCTTGCGCAAATGCACTTGACGCAACCATGCACAACATGGCTATTGCAAATAGTACCTTTTTCATTTTGTTTAAGTATTTAAGTTCTATAAGCAAAGGTAAGGAATATATATTGGATAAAAAACGCCAATGGTGTTAAAAGTTTAATGTTAATTAATATAATCGGGCTGAGCAGGATATTTATTCAAAACCGTATCCGTACCCCAGCCGGGTGATGATGTGATTGCCGTAACAGCCTATCTTCTTGCGTAGACGTGTGATATTGACGTCGATAGTACGGTCGAGAACGATGACGTCGTTGCTCCATACCTGATTGAGAATATCGGCGCGGGAAAGAATCGTACCTTGGTGTTTGAGAAAAAGGGCGAGGATTTCAAATTCTTTTTTGGTAAGCTCTATTTCTTTTCCGTCGATGGTACAGCATTTTTTGCGACGGTTGAGTTGTAATGTCTGGTATGAAATGACATCGGCATCGTCGTTTGTTTCTTTCTTGTTATCGGTACGTCGCAGAACACTCTTCACACGGGCGATGACTTCACGAGTAGAGAATGGTTTTGCGATATAATCGTCGGCACCGATGTTAAGTCCTGTTACAATGTCGTCTTCGCTGTCTCGGGCCGTACAGAAAATGATGGGGATATGGGCTGTCTCGGGTTGTTCGCGTAATATGCGTGCAAGGCGATAACCGCTTATTTCGCCCATCATGACATCGAGTAGAATCAAAGAGTAGGAAGGCAGGTCGAGTTGCAACGCTTCTTCGGCACTGTAAGCCGTATCGACGGTATATCCCTCGACTTCGAGGTTGAACTGAATGATTTCGCAAAGCGATTCTTCATCGTCGACGACAAGAATTTTTTGTTTGGAAGAACTCATCATTATTCGTTTTTAGAAAAAATCTTTGTATTGGATATGCCTTTACGTGATTATTGTTTGCGGGTTACTGCTTCGATTCTCTTACCCTTCTTGACATAGAATCATACGCAGTACCTCAATCGCGAAACAAAATTAGAGCTATCCTACGAGATAAAAAATACTCTTTTGATGGTTTAATTTGATTGTAATAAGAGTGTTACGGTTTTGTAACAAAAGGTCGTATGCATGATATCGTTTTTAGTAGGGAGTCGTCGGTGGAATGAGCCTTTGCAAAAGATTTTATAGTGAGGAAATTTTTCTTGGCAAAATATGTATGGAGTGATTCCTTACGTATATACTCGGAATGACGATTATAAAAAAGGAAACATCTCATATACAATATGAGATGTTTCGTAAAAGTCTTGTTCCTTTATTCGGAGTTCCGAATAAAAAAGAAATCCGGTTGGTGAGCTTATTTTTTATGCTTTTTTATCGGATAAAGCCTGTTTCGATGAGCCATTGTTCTGCAAGATTTGTCCACTCATCGGTCGATCCCGGATTGTTGCGTAGAGCGATACTATGTTCTCCTGCCGGGAAAATGTGCAAGGACGATCCTTTTATGTCATTGCGTTTCAAGGCATCGAAAAGCCTTAGACTGTTAAGGCAGGATACGGCGGGATCGTTCATGGCGTGAACGATAAACATCGGTGGAGTTGTGGTCGAGACCTGCTTGTCGCACGAGAATTTTTCCCGTAATTCGGGTGTGTCGTATTTCCCCAATAAGTTTTGCCGGCTACCCTTGTGGGCAATTTCGTCCATCGAAACGACCGGAGATACGAGAATGGCAAAATCGGGACGAAAAGATATTCTGTCG
>HF999731.1:73298-91169 GCA_000434215.1 Bacteroides sp. CAG:144 | reverse complement strand
CCCTGCCGATGAACCCATAACGCCTATCTTTTGAGGCTCTATGCCCCAGCGGTCGGCATGGGCGCGTATGTAGCGCACGGCACGTTGTATATCTTGTAGAGGAGCCTTGTAACATGTCTTGACATCGGGCGATTGCGGGAGGCGATGTTGCAAGACAAAGGCCGTGATTCCCATTGTATTGAACCACTTGGCCAGTTGGAATCCGCTGATTTGGTAGGCCAGCCGAGCATATCCTCCACCCGGAACGATGATGACGGCGGCGCCTTTGTTTTCGGCTCGGGAGGTCTCAAAAAGATAAAGCCCCGGAGTTCCGACCCGGTAGATTCGTTCGTTGGCTATACTGTCGGGCAGATTCAGTCCCCGGCTATTAGGCATTTTCCCTTTTTCCCAAAGGGGAATAAATTCTTGTGCTTCGACTGTTGTCGTCATGCATACAATGCAAAGAAAGAATGCAAGTTTTTTCATGGCATAGGAAAGTTTTTTTGATAAGAACAGGACAAAAGTATGAAATTCGTCTTTTTCTGTCGGTTTATTATATGGTAATTTCGATACGGTTCCCTTCCGGATCGGAAACGATGCTTTCATAATAACCGTCGCCTGTATGTCGGGGATTACTGAGTACCGGGTATCCGTCTTCTCGTAATTTCTTTGTCAGGGAATCTACAATATCTTTCTCTCCGACAGAGATGGCAAAATGTGCCAGTCCTCGCAGGTTGCCATTCTCCGGCCGATTTTCTATATCGGGCGTGTGCATCAGCTCTATGCGGGTCCCACCTTTCCCGAAAGTCAGGAAGTAGGAGGAGAATTTTTTTGAGTTGTTGACATACATCTCGCCGCATTCGGCATCGAAATATTTCATATAGAATCGGCGTAACAAATCCAAGTCTTCGGTCCAGATGGCCAAGTGTTCTATCTTCATTTTATAACAGAAAAATCATTTCCGCAAAGATAGGAAATCGATGCGGAAACAAAGTAAACAACTATACGATTTACATAGCATTGAACGCGAAAAGAACGAGTGTAGATACCCTTATCACTAAAACGTAGACAGCCAAGAAAAACAGGAAGAAAGAGAGATGCCGGCTTTTCTTCTCGGTTTTGAATCGGTAGATCAAGTGAAAAAGAAATAATACCGGAAACAGCAATGTCCAGAATAGAAAGTGAGTAAAAGAGTGATCTTTTACAATATTGGTAATGACAATGAAAAGCGTGAAGTACAGACTTAGAAAGTCGAGAGAAAACAAGACATATTCTTGTTTCTTTTCTATGATTTTGGGCGGGCATAATCTGTAAGCTATGTCCATGAGAATAAAAAGGAGAAAATCAAAAGCTAAAAAAACGCCTACACTATACATTGCATATATTATTTTTGTTTTCGGAAGATAAAAAGATAAAGCTTTTTTCTATTATCAAATAACAGTTAGGAGGTATATTGTTTGCGAATATAATAATTTTTATTTTAAAAGTGAAATAAATTATGTTTTTGTATAATTATTTGATTAATCATGATGTGAAAACTATTTTGGACGAGAATAGCTGTGAAAAGTTTGTTGAATATTTTTTGTTCATGGAAGTCGGGTAAGATATAGGATTGAATGGAGTTGGCTTGAAATTGTTTGCCGGTATTTCGACAAATGGTAAAATTTTTCCTTGCGTAGCGAGATAAAAGATCTCTTGTTAAAATGTAGAATAGATTTGTTTTTCCTGAAACCTCATATTACTTTTGGACATACGCTTGAAAAAAGACACACAGTGATTTCCGAGCGTTCATCAAAAGAGCCGATATGAAAGTTTCCGTTTATACAGCCGATTTGAGAAGCGAACTCCCGATGCGGTATGCCGAGGGCGGTGTGCGTGCCGGATTTCCCAGTCCGGCGCAGGATTATGAGACCGAGGCGATTGATTTGAACAAGGAATTGGTACGGCACCCTGCTACGACCTTTTACGCCCGAGCTTACGGAGATTCAATGCACGATAGCGGTATAGACGATGGCGACCTCCTTATAGTAGATAAGTCGATCGAGCCGCAGGAGGAAGATATTGTAGTGGCTTTTGTCGATGGCGAATTTACATTGAAGCGTATACGTATGGATAAAGCGGCCGGTTGCTTGTGGCTCATGCCTTCTAACGACAATTATCCGCCCATACGTGTTACTTCCGAAAACCACTTCATGGTATGGGGCGTGGTTACGTATAATATCAAGCGTCAACTCAAACGTTCGAAATGATAGCTCTGGTCGATTGTAATAACTTTTTTGCGTCATGCGAGCGGGTTTTCAATCCCTCTTTGCAAAATAAGCCTGTCGTTATACTTTCCAATAATGACGGTTGCATCATTGCCCGCAGTAATGAGGCCAAGGCATTGGGTATCGCTATGGGGGTACCGCTGTATCAGGTAAGGGAACTCCTCGAACGGGAAAATGTCGCAGTGTTCAGCAGCAATTACAATCTTTACGGGGATATGAGCCGTAGGGTCATGTGCCTTCTTTCTGAATTTACCCCAGATCTTGTTCCTTACTCGATCGATGAGGCTTTTCTCGATTTTACCGGAGTGTGTACCGAAGATCGTTTCTGGGATTACGGCCGACGGATTGTGGAGACCGTCGAGCGGGGTACCGGCATACCCATAACCATCGGTATCGCTCCGACCAAAACGCTGGCCAAAGTCGCCGGTTATTTCGGTAAAAAATACCCGGGGTATGGGAGCGTTTGCCTCATCGATAGTGAGGCGAAACGGATCAAGGCGCTCGATAGTTGTCCCATAGGAAAGGTTTGGGGGATAGGGCGTCATCTTTTGGTCAAGATGGAATATTACGGGATAAAGACAGCCGGGGATTTTGTACGTCGTCCCGAGAGTTGGGTACGCCGTAATTTTACCGTTACGGGAGTACGCACATGGAAAGAGCTTCAAGGAGAAAATTGTATCGGTGAAGACGATTTACCGCATAAGAAAAGCATTTGTACCAGTCGCAGTTTCCCCGATCAAGGAGTGGCTCTCCATGCGCAACTCGAAGAGGCTGTTGCCAATTTTACGGCCTCGTGTTGCCGTAAGCTCAGGCGGCAGCATGTCTGTTGCCGGGCAGTTACGGTATTTGCCCATACGAGCCGTTTCCGAAGAGATATGCCGCAAAGCTATATTTATCATACCCGTTATCTGCCGGTACCGACCAATAATGTGGGCGAACTTATCTCTGTTGTCGTGCAGTTGTTGCGGGAAAAATATCCCGAAGGAGATACATATTATTATAAGAAAGCCGGAGTGATGGTGTGGGATATAACTCCCGATGAGGCGGTCCAGACCTATCTTTTCGATTCGGTCGACCGGCAGAAACAATCGGCTCTTGCCGAGGCCGTCGATCGTATCAATAGAAAAAACGGTCGCGATACAGTGCGTATAGCTTTGCAGGGTTATGATGTCAGTTGGCATTTGAAGTGCGAGTATAAAACATGCCAATATACGACCCGCCTCGATGAAATAATACGAGTGAAGAGCTGACGGTTATCGTATCGAGAATTTATTCGGAAAAACACATAGGGGGGGTGAATCCATGATTCACCCCCCCTATGTGTTTGGGTACTCGAAGCGGGACTCGAACCCGCACAGCCGCAATGGCCAAAGGATTTTAAGTCCTTCGTGTCTACCATTCCACCATTCGAGCCTCCTTGCGGAAACCGGATTTCGTGTGTGCCGGTAGAAAAACAGATACGGCACTTTTGTCTCATGTGGCTTCGGGCCACGCGGACGATGCCGCTGTTTTTCCGCGACAAAGATAGTGCTTATTCGCGAAAAAACAACATTCTGTTTTTGTGAAATTTCATTTCAGCTGTTTTTGTCCTATTTTTCGTCGTGCTATAATGGTTTTGCTGCCATTTTTTCGGTAAAAATGGTATGAATATCTGTAATTTGTTTATCGTAAAACGGAAAGGATAGCTCTATTTTTGTATCATCGAAAAATAAAATCAACGATATGGAAGAAAAACGAATCGATATGCGTGTGGCAGAGCAGGCCGACCCGGCCGAGAGCCGTCGTTGTGCGCAGTTATGTTTTAAAATCAATCACACGATGCCGTTTACCGAGGAGTACGATAAGCTCGTGGAAGAGCTGTTTCTGGGGCATATAGGCGTTGGCAGCCGGGTTATGCCGCCGTTGACCGTCGTGCGCGGGAATAGCGTGAGTATAGGGAAGAATGTCGTGGTAATGAACAATGCGCTGTTTATGGCGGCCGGAGGCTTTACGATAGAAGACGATGTATTGGTCGCTGCCAATGTGCAACTGATATCGAACAATCATGACTTGTATGACCATCAGATACTTACCTGTAAACCGGTTGTTCTCAAAAGAAATTGCTGGATCGGAGCCGGAGCGACGATTCTGCCCGGTGTAACGGTCGGAGAGAATGCCGTCGTGGGAGCGGGAAGTGTCGTAACACGCGATGTCGAGGCCAATACGGTTATCGTCGGGAATCCGGCTCGTGTCGTCAAGACGCTTGCACAAGCAAGAACGGAGTAGTGGCTAATCGGGGCTGGCAAGATGGTGGGGCGTATTCGGTATTGCCGGTTTGTGGAGAGTCGATCACAGAAATAGGAAATATAAAATAATATGGGAATGAAAAAATTTTTTACGGTTATTGCTGTGGTTACGGCACTGTGGGGTATCGATGCCGGACTTCATGCACAAAATGATGGTTCTATGAAAACAAAAGAAATTCTTCAAAACATCAGTGCCTTTCCGATAGGCAATGAGAATGTGGCTTATCAGCAATATTTTACCGGTAAATCGTGGCTGGCACGTTTGGCTACCGATAAGGATTTGAATGTGCCTATTTCCAATGTTACGTTCGAGCCCGGTTGTCGGAACAATTGGCACAGCCATACGGGAGGACAGATTCTTATTGCTGTGGGTGGTCGCGGGTATTATCAGGAAAAAGGGAAGCCTGCGCAATTGCTTTTACCCGGCAATGTGGTGGAGATAGCTCCCAATGTCGTACATTGGCACGGTGCTGCGCCCGACAGCTGGTTCTCGCATTTGGCGATCGAGTGCAATCCTTCTTCCAACAAAAATACATGGTTCGATCCGGTCGATGACCGCCAGTATGCCGAAGCGACATCGACAGGGGTACGCTTATCCGAAAATGCAACGAAGAATATCCGGGCGTGGTTTCCGGCTTCGTCGTCAACTCTTGATACGACTGATCCCGAGTTGGCCGAAATATTCGGGAATTTTGCTTTCGGAGAAACGCAGCAGTATGGAGATCTCGATGTTCGTACCCGTATTCTCGTAACGATGGCATCGACAATTGCCCAAAATACAGAGGGGCTGTATCGTCAAATGCTTGTGGCGGCTTATGCCAATGGCATATCTCCGATGGAGATAAAAGAAGTCCTTTATCATGCCGTACCTTATGTAGGTATGGCCCGAGTTGCGAGTTTGCTCGGTGTCGCCAATGAGTTTCTGGCAGAGCGGGGCGTGAAACTTCCGCTCGAACCGCAATCGGTTACGACACCCGATACACGCATGGAAAAAGGTCTTGCTTTGCAAAAATCTATTTTCGGGGAGCATATAGATAAAATGCGCCAAACTGCACCAGCCAATCAGTTGCATATACAACAATATCTCTCTGCCAACTGTTTCGGAGATTATCAGACGCGCCGAGTCTTCGATACGCCTATGCGTGAGTTGCTTACATACGCTATGCTCATATCTTTGGGCGGTTGCGAACCGCAAGTGAAAAGTCATATTCAGGGGAATGTGAATGTCGGGAATGATAAGGCGGTATTATTGGCTGTAACGACGCAGTTATTGCCTTACATCGGGTATCCGCGTACACTCAATGCCATAGCCTGCCTCAATGAGGTGATACCCGAGAAGAAGTAAAAGCGGGATTAAAATTAATTATAAAGAAAATAAAAATGGAAACAGTGAAATTGAACAATGGTGTAGAAATGCCGATTTTGGGTTATGGTGTATATCAGGTAACTCCCGAGGAGTGCGAACGTTGTGTGGCCGATGCCATTGCAGTGGGGTATCGCTCTATCGATACGGCACAAGCCTATCACAATGAGGAAGGTGTGGGGCGTGCCGTAAAGAGAAGCGGCGTGCCGCGTCATGAATTATTTATCACGACAAAAGTCTGGATTTCAAACGGAGGTTATGAAAAAGCCCGGCTTTCCATCGACGAATCATTGAAAAAGTTGCAAAGCGATTATGTCGATTTGCTTCTTATACATCAGCCGTTCAATGACTATTACGGGACTTACCGGGCGATGGAAGAGGCCTATCGGGCAGGTAAGGCGAGGGCTATCGGCGTTTCCAATTTTTATCCCGACCGTTTTGTCGATTTGGCGCACTTTTGCGAAGTTGTTCCCGCCGTCAATCAAGTCGAGACACATGTGTTCAACCAGCAAGAGAAGCTGCGGGAAGTGATGCAGCCTTTCGGGACGCAGCTCATGTCGTGGGGGCCGTTTGCCGAGGGTCGCAATCATTTCTTTACCGATCCGGTGTTGTCGGCGGTTGCAGATAAGTATGGCAAGTCTGTTGCCCAAGTGGCTTTGCGATTTTTGATACAACGTGGTATTGTGGTGATTCCCAAGTCGACGCATAGGGAGAGAATGGCAGAAAATTTTGCGGTGTTCGATTTTTCATTGTCGGCCGATGATATGGCGACCATTGAAACGCTCGACAAAAAAGAATCGCTTTTCTTTTCTCATTATGACCCTTCTTTTATAGAGATGTTGATAAAGTTATAGTTTTGTGTCGGCATTTCTTTCTTTTAACGAACAGTAATCCCACAAGGTTACTGTTCGTTTTTTTTATTGATATATAGTACGTTATTTATCCTTTGCTTTGTTTGGAAGAAATTTTTTTGGAAAATAATCTCCAAAATATTTGGAAGTATTGATTATGTGTTTTAATTTTGTAATTAAATCGAATGATTAATATATCTGATGATGAGAAGCGAGGAGAAAATACAGAAGCGAGGAGAAAATACAGAAGCGGCGATTCTCGAAGCTGCGGAAAAGTTGTTCATGGAGCAAGGTTTCGCATCGACAACCACGATGCAGATCGCCAAGCGTGCCGGTTGTAACCAAGCGCTGGTTCATTACTATTTCAGGACGAAAGACAATTTGTTTGAAAAGATTTTTGAGGAAAAAGTACGTTTTATCGTAACGAATTTCTTGAATATCAATTCCGAGGCTCAGACGCTCGAAGATAAGATACGAAAAATGGTCGACGTGCATTTCGAGTTTTTCAGGAGTAATCCTCGTTTAGTTCCATTTGTTCTGACAGAGGTATTGTCCGATATGGAACGTTTCGGATTTATGTTCGATAAGATAAAGCAACAGGCGTCATTGGTATTCGCTAAAATCGATGAGACTTTGCGGGCGGAAATCGAAAAAGGGACGATCCGTCCTATTACGACATTGAACTTGGTACTCACAATCGTGTCTTTGGATATAGCGCCTTTTATTATAGGACCGATTTTGCAAAAGAGTCTCAATCTGACCGATGAACAGGTCGATGAACATCTGGATATACGGAAAAAGGAGGTTGTCGATATTGTTTTGCGTCAAATAAGGAAATGAATTCTTATATATTATGCCGTGCGTGAAGAACGGGCGGTATTTTTTTCTTTATGATTTAATTGTATGATTAAATAATATGATCAAAATATGGATAAGAAACAAATCGTTCTCGGTATAATTGCCTTGTGGGTGAGTATACCTGTGTGGGGGAGGGAGATAACCATAGAGGAGTGTTATCGGAAAGCTCAGGCCAATTATCCTCTTATAAAACAGTATGACCTGATCGAGAAAAGTCGCGAGTACAGCGTGTCGAATGCCAATAAGGGATATTTGCCGCAGATCTCTTTTTCGGCAAAGGCTTCTTATCAGTCCGATGTTACCAAGTTGCCGTTCAATTTTTCCCGTCTGGGTATATCGGGTGTCGAGATACCCACATTGAGTAAAGACCAGTACGGGGCGACGGTCGATATTACTCAGACCATTTGGGACGGAGGGGCCACCCGATTTCGCAAAGACGATATACGCATGTCGGCCGAAGTCGAAAAGAAAAATACCGAAGTTGCGCTTTACAAGGTAAATGAGCGTGTCAATCAGATTTTCTTCGGAATATTGCTGGCCGATGCACAGATACGACAGAATAAATTATATCAGGAAGAGTTGGAGCGCAACTACCGGCAGATAGAGTCGTATATAGCGAACGGGGTCGGTAACCAGTCCGATTTGGACGCGGTAAAAATCAACCGTTTGAAAGCCGAGCAAAGCCGTATTCAGTTCGTATCTACCCGCAAGGCCTATGTCGAGATGTTGTCCCGGCTGGTGGGTGAGCCGATCGGCGAAGATGTGGAGTTTGTGAAACCGGCGGTACTGCGGGCCGGTGGAGAGGTCAATCGTCTGGAATTGCAGTTGTATGATTCCCAGATACGGCATTTGCAGGTTAAAGACAAGGAAATCGTTTCGGGGTTGATGCCTAAATTCGGGCTCTTCTTTACGGGCGGTTACGGGAAACCCGGACTGAATATGCTCGAAGACGACTTTGCCGCGTATTATGTAGCAGGGGTGAAATTGTCGTGGAATATGGGGAATTTCTATACGCGGCGCAACAGTAAACGGCAGTTGCGCGACAACGTGAGGGCTGTCGAGTTGCAGCGGGAGACGTTCCTTTTCAATCTCGATCTTGACATGACACAGAAAAATAATGAGATCGAAAAATATGTAAAGCAGCTTCGTTACGATGACGAAATCATCGCTTTGCGTAATTCGGTGAAGGAGGCTTCTGTTGCGAAAGTGGCTAATGGCACCCTGTCGGGAACCGATTTCATGCGGGACGTCAATGCCGAGCAGTTGGCCGTACAGGATAAAATCTTTCATGAAATAGAACTCCTGTTGGCGATGTATGACTTAAAGTATATAACAAACAATTAAAAATAGGATTATATGAAATTTACAGAAATGAAAAGAGGAGCCGTATGGGCAGCCGTGTCGCTTTTGTTCTTTTCGTCTTGCCGGGATAAAAACGGGGAATACGATGCCTCGGGTGTGTTCGAGGCGACCGAAGTAATCGTTTCGGCGCAAGGTACAGGCGAACTTGTCGAATTGAATATCGAGGAAGGATGTGAAGTTACTGCCGGTTCGCAACTGGGGTGTATCGACACCGTGCAGTTGTACCTGAAAAAAGAGCAGCTGCTGGCCAATAAGGTTTCGGTCGAGAGTCGTCGTTATGATATATCGAGGCAGATCGCTTCCTTGCAACAGCAGATTGCCACACAGAAGAAAGAACAGGCGAGGTTTGAAAATCTGGTAGAGTCGAATGCTGCCAATCAGAAACAGCTCGACGACATCAATGCGCAGCTTGCTTTGCTCGACAAGCAACTGTCGGCGCAAATCGAAACGCTGGAAAACAACAACCGCAGTGTCGGGGGAGAGTTGCTCGCATTGTCGGCGCAGATTGCACAGATTGAAGACCAAATCGTGAAAAATCGTATTTCGAGCCCGATCGACGGAACGATTTTGTCGAAGTATGCTGAGCCCGGAGAGTTGGCTGCGCAGGGACGGGCGCTGTTCAAGGTGGCCGATATGGAGAATCTGTTTTTGAGGGTTTATATCACGGCCGACCGGTTGACATCGATGAAGATAGGACAACCCGTAAGCGTATTTGCCGATGAAGGAGTTTCGGGACGGCGGCTATACGACGGTACGGTAACATGGATCTCCGATAAGTCAGAGTTTACGCCCAAAACGATTCAGACCCGTGATGAGCGCGCCAATTTAGTGTATGCCGTAAAGATTGCCGTGAAAAACGACGGATATATAAAGCGTGGTATGTACGGCGAGATAAAAATAAATAAGTGAATCCTGCTATGGTAAGATTGAGCATAAACGATAAGGCCTACCGTATCTGGCAGTTGCTGATCGATGAGAAATGTATGAGCGTGCAAGGCATCGCGGCGCATACCTATTATGAGAAAGAACATGTATTGCTTTCGCTCGGTTGGTTGATACGGGAAAATCTGGTTGTCTTGCACGATGACGACGGCGTGTTGTTGGCAGAGTTGGTTACCCCTATAAGTGAAAAATATTATTAAAAACAAGGCGATGTATAGTATTTCGGCACATCATATAGGCAAATCGTATGGGAATGTGCGGGCATTGGGCGATATATCTTTTGATGTGGATCCCGAGGAGATTTACGGAATCATAGGACCTGATGGCGCGGGGAAAACGACGCTTTTCAGAATTTTGACAACGCTTATTCTGGCCGATGCGGGAACAGCGACCGTAACAGGGCTCGATGTCGTGAAAGACTATCGGGAGATACGCAATCGCATAGGATATATGCCCGGGCGTTTTTCCTTGTATCAGGATTTGACGGTGGAAGAAAATCTCGCTTTTTTCGCTACGGTTTTTCATACGACCATCGAAGAAAATTATCACTTGATAGCCGATATATACCGGCAGATAGAACCGTTTAAACACCGGAAAGCCGGGAAACTCTCCGGAGGAATGAAGCAAAAATTGGCATTGAGTTGCGCGCTTATACATAAGCCTTCGGTTCTTTTTCTCGACGAGCCGACGACGGGGGTCGATCCTGTATCCCGCAAAGAGTTTTGGGAAATGCTGATAAAGTTGAAAAAACAGGGGCTGACGATTCTGGTATCGACTCCTTATATGGACGAGGCCTCGCTTTGCGACCGTATCGCCTTGATACAAGGCGGCCGGTTTATGCAGATAGATACGCCTGCAAATATCATAGCCCGTTACCCGAAACCGATATATGCGGTCCATTCCCGGCAGATGCATAAGCTGTTGAATGATTTGCGCGGTTACCGGTTTATCGACTCGGCTTTTTCGTTCGGGATCGCTTGCCACGCTACGTTTACGGAGCAGTCGGGAGTTTCCGGTTTGGCGGCATATTTGGAGTCAAAAGGATATTCCGACGTGGGTATAACCGAGATAAAGCCTACGGTGGAAGATTGTTTTATGTTGTTGTCAAATACACCCCGAAATGGAAAATAATATTGTCATACATACCGAAGAACTGACCAAGACGTTCGGCAATTTTACGGCTGTCGACCACATATCGTTCGATGTCCGGCGCGGAGAAATCTTCGGATTTTTGGGTGCGAACGGTGCCGGAAAGACAACCGCCATGCGTATGTTGTGCGGGTTGAGCACTCCTACTTCGGGCGTCGGTCGGGTGGCCGGTTTCGATATTGCCCGGCAATCCGAGGCCGTGAAAAAAAATATCGGGTATATGAGTCAGAAATTTTCTCTTTACGAAGATCTCAAAGTATGGGAGAATTTACGCCTTTTCGGAGGAATTTACGGTATGAAAACGAAAACGATCGCGTCGGAGACCGACCGTATATTGCACGAATTGGGCTTTGAGGAAGAACGGAATACGCTGGTGAAGTCTTTACCGTTGGGCTGGAAACAGAAGTTGTCGTTTTCGGTTTCTATCTTTCATGAACCGAAAGTCGTTTTTCTTGATGAGCCGACAGGTGGGGTCGATCCGGTAACACGCAGGCAGTTTTGGGAACTTATCTATCAGGCGGCCGAGCGGGGTATAACGGTATTTGTTACGACTCATTATATGGACGAGGCCGAGTATTGCGACCGGCTTTCCATCATGGTCGACGGAAAAATAAAAGCGCTTGACTCGCCGGATAATTTACGAAAACAGTTTGCTGCGGAATCGATGGACGAAGTATTCCACCGGCTGGCGAGGGAAGCGACACGGAAAGGAGATTGATATGAGACAGTTTATATCGTTTGTAAAGAAAGAGTTTTATCATATATTCCGAGATAAGCGTACGATGCTGATATTGCTCGGAATACCGGTCGTACAGATGTTGCTTTTCGGGTTTGCCATTACGACCGAGGTAAAAGATGTGCAGGTCGCCGTGTTCGACCCGTCGAAAGATGTGGCGACTCGTCAGATCATAGAGAAATTTCGGGCAAGTTCGTATTTCGATTTTGTCGAAGAACTGACCGACGTCGATGAAATCAATGACATTTTCAAGTATGGAAAAATAAATCTTGTCATCGTGTTTAGCGACAATTTCGCCGAAAATCTGATGCGCACCGGCGATGCGTCGGTACAGTTGATTACCGACGGAACCGAACCCAATCAGGCTTCGATGATTACCGGATATGCTTCAAATATATTGGCCTCTTACCAGCAATCGTTGTCGGAGCAGGGAAAGACGCCGTTCCGTATCGTGCCCGAAATAAAAATGCTGTTCAATCCTCAGTCGGAGAGTGCCTATAATTTCGTTCCCGGTGTGATGGGCATGATACTGATGCTTATTTGTGCCATGATGACATCAATTGCCATTGTACGGGAAAAAGAGACGGGAACGATGGAGGTATTGCTTGCATCACCGATGAGGCCTATCTTTATTATCTTGGCAAAGGCCGTTCCTTATTTTGTCTTGTCTATACTCAACCTGATAACGATACTTTTGTTATCGGTCTTTGTTCTCGGTGTCCCGGTAGCGGGGAATATATTTTCGCTCATGTTCATATCGTTGGTATTTATCTTTTTGGCTTTGTCGCTGGGGTTGCTCATTTCCACCCTTGTCGATACGCAGATGGCGGCTATATTGGCTTCGGGTATGGGGCTGATGATGCCTACGATGATACTGTCGGGGTTGGTATTTCCTATCGAGAGTATGCCGGCTGTTTTACAATGGATCTCGGCGATAGTGCCGGCGAGGTGGTATATCGAGGCGATAAGAAAAATCATGATACAAGGTGTAGGAATCGAATTCGTGATGAGAGAGTTTGGCATTTTGGCGGTGATGACTTGCTTCCTGCTGGTATTGAGTCTCAAAAAGTTTAAAACCCGTTTAAGTTAAGATAGCCATGTTGAAGTACTTGATAGAAAAGGAGTTTAAGCAGATTGTGAGAAATTCGTTCCTCCCGAGGCTGATAATCGTGATGCCGTTGATGATAATGCTGGTTCTTCCGTGGGCGGCCGATCAGGAGATCAAGAACGTGAAATTGAGTGTTATCGATAATGATCATAGCCCCGATTCGGAACGTCTTATACGGAAAATTGTCTCTTCGGGCTATTTCGTTCTGGCCGATGTCTCCGATACAAACGAGCAGGCGATGCAACGTATCGAGTCGGGTGATGCCGACGTTATTCTCGAGATACCCGATGGTTTTGAAAAAGATATGGTAAATGGTGAAGTCGGAAAAATATCGATTCGGGCCAATGCCGTGAACGGGACGAAGGGTGGTTTGGGAAGCTCTTATCTATCGTCGATACTCGCCGATTATTCCGTCGAATTGAGAACCGAATATATCGGAGAATCGAATGCGATGGCTGTCTCTGCTCCCGTTTTTGGTGTTATACCTCAATATAAGTTCAATCCGCATCTCGATTATAAGGTATTTATGATCCCGGCCCTAATGGTCATGTTGCTGACATTGCTTACCGGATTTCTTCCGGCTTTGAATATCGTCGGGGAAAAAGAGGCCGGAACGATAGAACAGATCAATGTAACACCGGTAAAAAAATCCATGTTTGTATTGGCGAAACTCATACCCTATTGGGTCATCGGGTTTATCGTATTGGGATTGTGTATGATTTTGGCAGCTTTGGTGTACGGGATAAATCCCGCAGGTAGCTTGTTGACGATATTTTTGTTTGCGACCATATATATACTGGTTGTTTCTGGGTTCGGGTTGATTATCTCGAATTATTCCGATACGATACAGCAGGCGATGTTCGTCATGTTTTTCTTCATTATGATTTTCATCTTGATGAGCGGACTGTTTACCCCGGTAGCCAGTATGCCCCAATGGGCGCAAGTCATTACTATATTCAATCCGTTGAAATATTTTATGCAGGTAATGCGCTTGGTCTATCTCAAAGGAAGTGCTTTTGTGGAGCTTATACCTCAGTTTCTCGCCTTGTGCACTTTCGCTGTGGCTCTGAACGTGTGGGCGGTTCTCAGTTATAAGAAGAGCAGTTGATGTATTTTTCGATGGATATTTTTGTAAATGGAGTGTCGTTCTTCTCGAATAGTACCCTTGCATGGGTATTTATATTATGGGGGACTTGTATGGTTGTTCCGAATCGAGGTTTTCGGTCGAGTGGGAAGGAGCTCACGCTTTTTGTTTGAGATTCTTCGGTGCTTCCGCACCTCAGTATGACATCCCTGTCATCTCGAACGAAAGTGAGAGATCTCATGCCATACGCTCATTTGGTAGGGATTCTTTACTCCACTACGTTTCGTTCAGAATGACAAAGGGCTTTTGAGGCCATCCGCACGTTTGTCATTCCGAGTGCATGCGAGGAATCTCATTGAGACTACCTCTTTGCAGAAATTTATCGGGTGTGTCGGTGATAAGGAGAAACAAGTAAACGAGCCGCATCAAAATCGATGCGGCTCGTTTACTTGTTCATCATCGGGAAATAAGGTACCCTATTGATGTGTTGGTTACGATATAGGAAGTAAGCCCGTATTTTTTTTCTTGGGCGCGTCCCGAGAGGGGTTGCCCGTAACCGTTGAAGACGTCGTAGGTTGATCCGCATTTACGACATACGGCAATGCCGGCTTCTTCGTCTACTTCTATACGTACATTGCTTTGGCATTCGATGGGGCAGGCCATGTCGTAGGCGAGAAGTTCGTTATTCAGTCCGCAGGCGAGCAGTACGCCGCCGAAACCGGAATAACTGTTGGCTGTCCACGAAAAGCCTTTCGGCAGAGAACTTTTTACAAAGGTCTGCCATTCCATATAGCCGTGTACGCCGTAGACACTCCACTGTGCTGAATAGATTTCGATATGCACGGGGCGGGCGGGTAGGCGTTGGTCATCGTAATTGTCGCATCCGTATAGGCAGAATGCCAAAATCGAAAAGGTATAGAAAAGTATACGTTTCATCGTGTGTACCGAAAAGTGATTAGCGACCCAATAGGGAGTCGAAAGCGGCCTGCGTTTTCCCGAAATCGAAATCCTGCACGATGCTTTTTTCCAATGATGAGATTTGCTCGTTGCAAAGGTTGCCTATGCTGCCTTCGTGCGTATGATGTACATCTTTGTTCGGGGTGAAATCTCCGGCTTCGATGCGTAGCCCTACCTGCTTGTAGGCATCGCGGAAAGGCGTCCCTTCGAGAGTAAGCCGGTTTACTTCTTCGACACTGAAAATGGGGTCATACCGGCAGTCGTCGAGGATATGCTCGTTGACGGTGATGCGGCTCATCATCTGTTCGACCATGCGTAAGCAATCTTTCAACTCATCGAAAGCCGGGAGAAATACCTCTTTGATGATTTGCAAATCCCGGAAGTAGCCCGACGGCAGATTGTTGGCGATGAGGGTTATCTGGTAAGGAAGAGCCTGTATTTTATTGCATTTGGCCCGTGTAAGTTCGAATACGTCGGGATTTTTCTTATGCGGCATGATGCTCGATCCGGTGGTGTAAGCATCGGGCAATTTGATGAATCCGAAGTTTTGGGAGTTGAACAGGCAAGCATCGAAAGCCAGCTTCGACAAGGTGGCGGCGATCGATGCCAAAGCCGATGCGACGATGCGCTCGGTTTTTCCCCGTCCCATTTGGGCGTAAACGACATTGTAGTTCATCGAATCGAACCCGAGCAGCCGGGTCGTAAGACTCCGGTCGAGAGGAAACGATGATCCGTATCCCGCTGCCGATCCCAATGGGTTGCGGTTACTTACCCGGTAAGCGGCTTGCAATACGGTGAGGTCATCGACGAGGCTTTCGGCATAGGCGCCGAACCAAAGTCCGAATGATGACGGCATGGCTACTTGCAAGTGCGTATAGCCCGGCATCAGTACGTTTTTGTATTTCTCGCTTTGGGCAATAAGTGTCGTGAAGAGATTGTCGGTAAGTTCTACGACACTTTGCAATTCCGAGCGGATAAACAATTTCAGGTCTACCAGTACTTGGTCGTTGCGGCTGCGTCCGCTGTGTATTTTTTTCCCGATGTCGCCGAGACTGCGTGTCAACATCAGTTCGACTTGGGAGTGGACATCTTCGACGCCGTCTTCGATGAGAAAATCACCTTTTTCGGCTATGGCGTAGATGTTCCGTAGTTCCTGAGTCAGCTTGTCGAGTTCTTCGCGGGTCAGTAATCCGATGCTTTCAAGCATGGTAATGTGCGCGATAGAACCGAGAATATCATAACGGGCGAGGTATAAGTCCATTTCGCGGTCTCGGCCTACCGTAAAAAGGTCGATGCTGGCATCGACCTTTACGTTTTTTTCCCAAAGTTTTTGAGCCATATCTGTGTCGTTTTTTAGTCAAACGGCAAGAAAGCGATCGTCTCGGCTAATTTGTTGACGCCTTCTTGCAAGGGTTTTGAAATCATGCCTCTGATGAAAGGATTCAACTCGGCGCGGAGCGTGAGTTTCAATGCCGTGTTTCCTTCGGGTGTCGGTAGCAGTTGTACCCAAATGAAGAAAGGAACCGGAGACTCGACGGTTTCGAGTTTGATGGTTTTGTACGGCTCTCTTTCGACGATGCGTACGGCTATATTTCCGGCCGGGCTTATCGTAAAACGGCAATTATCGGGATCGCAATTGAAATTCTGAACCTTATCTTCGGGTATTTTGTCCCGCAGACGTTCGAGGTTGGAAAAGTCCGACAATGTATCGAAGACGGTTTCGATGGCTGCCGGAATTGTTTTTACGGGACTTTCGAATGAGGTCATCGTTCTTGAATGTTTTATTGTGAATTATTTATTGACATTCCAAGACGCAGGATCTTTTCTCCACTCTTTCAAAGTTTCAAGATCTTCTTCGGTGATGTAGCCTGTTTTCAGGGCAGCTTCCAGTACGGCTTCGTAGTTGCTGAGGGTAACAACATCTACATTTGCAGCCTTGAAACGTTCCTCTGCTACGGGGAAACGGTAGGAGAATATGGCGGCCATACCCACGACCTCACAACCGACATTGCGGATGGCTTCGACGGCTTTGAGGCTACTGCCTCCCGTGGAAATAAGGTCTTCTATGACAACGACGCGCTGTCCCGGAATAAGATTTCCTTCGATGAGATTTTCGAGACCGTGGTCTTTGGGAGCCGAACGTACGTAGACATAGGGCAGTCCCAGTTGCTCGGCGATAAGTGCGCCTTGCGCGATGGCTCCGGTAGCAACTCCGGCGATGGCGTCGATATTCTCGAATTTTTCCAAAATAAGCCGGCACAATTCTATTTTGATGAAGCTCCGTATGGCGGGATACGAAAGTGTTTTGCGATTGTCGGTGTAAATGGGCGATTTCCAACCCGATGCCCATGTGAACGGTAAGGCGGGCTGTAATTTTACGGCACTGATTTTTAATAGTTTCTCAGCAACTAAACGCTCCAATGTTTTCATAATGTCTGTTTTTTCGATGGGAATAGGGGTTGTTGTAATATAGGCCAACTTTTGATGGCAAACAAAGGTACGAAAAAGAATGAGAATAGAAAAATAAAAGGAAAATTTCGTTTTTAATTTTTTATTGGGCAAAAGATAGGGCGAGCAAGGATATGTTTCGGGGTTGTGCCGTGCGTAAAGTTTGGGCACAGGCCAGCAAGGTCGCTCCGGTTGTAACAATGTCGTCGACAAGGAGTATGTGTTTATCGGTACAATTGTGGTTGGGAGAGAGTGAAAATATATTGTGGGTGTTGAGCCATCGTTCGTAGAGTGAAAGGTGTGTTTGTGATGGATTTGCTTTTGGGCGTATGAGACTTTGTGTATCGAGAGTGATACCGGTAATATCGGAAATACCGAGGGCGATCCATTCACTCTGGTTGTAGCCGCGCTTCCGCATTCGGGTACGATGCAGGGGGACAGGTATGATAAGGTCGATATCGTCGAGAAGTCCCGTTTCGCAA
>HF999731.1:68721-73214 GCA_000434215.1 Bacteroides sp. CAG:144 | reverse complement strand
TTTGATGTGATGGAGGAGCCTGCGGTATTGGGAGTGCGGAGTGGAGTAGAAGAATGCAAAGGCTCGGTCTATATCGATTTTTCCCCGAAATAGCTGTTCCATGGCGTGCTCGCTTTCTTTATGAAAGTCGGTTCGGGGCAGGTGGCGCAAGCAGTGCAGGCACAAATGTGTTTCGTCGCTTTGCAGTCGGGATCCGCACACGGCACACAATCGGGGAAATAATAAATCAAGTAGAGGGTTAGTCATCATAGAGATCCCGGTTGCAAGTTGTATCCAGAAGCGTGAATACCAATCCCGGCTCGAATCCCCGGGATATGGCGAAACGGGCCAGTTTCGCCCGATTTGCAGGACTCTCTTCGTTACCCAGTGAAGATCGTTTTTTAGTTAAGATTTCCTGCAATAATGTGCGATAATAGCCTTCGTCGATTTGAGAGAGTGCGGCTTGTATATGTTCGTTATCGATTTTTTTTTGTCGAAGGGCGGCAGTAATTTTTATGCGTCCCCAATGGTCAAATCGTATTTTGTCATTTACGAAACTTCGGCAGTAACGGCTCTCGTCGATATATTTTTCTTGTTCGAGCCGGTCGACGATTCGGTGTGTTTCGCTTGCGGAAATACCCCACCGGGAAAGTTTTTCTTCGATTTCGCTTTTGCATCTTTCTGCGGTGGAGCAGAGTGCGGCGGCTCGATAGAGGGCTTCTTCTGGGGAGAGTTCTTTTTTCA
Organism: Bacteroides sp. CAG:144; assembly: GCA_000434215.1. Lineage (GTDB taxonomy): Bacteria > Bacteroidota > Bacteroidia > Bacteroidales > UBA11471 > Caccoplasma > Caccoplasma intestinavium. The sequence continues at coordinate 72,491 of HF999731.1, read as the reverse complement.
TCTGTTGAGATTTATCGTGTGGCGGATGCAAATCGTTGTCGTCCGAATAAATCATTGTCGGTTCTTACGTCGCAATATCCCTCTGAAAAGAGCATTTCGGACATATCTCGGGCAAAAATCGGGTTGATTTCAAAATAGAGTTTGCCTCCTTTGCATAAGAGCTTTTTCCCTACCCGGGCGATAGCCCGATAGAAAAGTAACGGGTCGTTTTCGGGAACGAATAAGGCTGTATGCGGTTCGTAGTCGAGTACGTGCGGTTCCATGCCGGCCATTTCCGAGGGAACGATATAAGGCGGGTTACTTACGATGAGGTCGTAGGTGTAAAGTTCTTCTGCGTGAGGAGTATACTGTAATATGTCTCGTTGCAGGAAAGAGACCGATGCACCCAGATTCTGGTTGTTTTCGGTCGCAATGCACAGGGCTTCGGGGGAAATATCCCACCCTTCGATGCGGCAGTCGTGAAAATGGCGGGACAATGTGATGGCTATACAACCGCTTCCTGTTCCGATGTCGGCGATTTTTCGGAGTTGGCGATTTTTATTTTCTCGCATGATGAGGAGGGTTAGTTCTTCGGTTTCGGGGCGGGGTATGAGGACGCCCGGGCCGACTTTGAAACGTTCTCCGGCAAAATAGGCATGTCCCAAAATGTATTGAATCGGCTCTTGTTGCAAAAGCTTTTCTACGATAACCTCGATTTTTTTACGAAGGCTTTCGTCTAAAACCGTATCTTTGCGCAGAATTACATCTACGGGAGAGAACCCGCACGCATCTTCCCAGATCAGTCTTGTCATGGCGCGTATCTCTTCGGGCGGGTATATGCCTTCCAGTGATTTTTGTATATAACGGGTAGTCTTTTGCATTACGCAAAGATAATGAAAATCGGGTATTAAGGAAATGGAAAATCGGGAGAATGATCGTTTATATATGCACCGATGTTTGCAGTTGGCTGCTTGCGGTCGCGGTCGAGTGTCGCCCAATCCTATGGTGGGGGCGGTAATCGTGTGTGATGGACGGATTATAGGCGAAGGGTATCATCGACAATTCGGCGGTCCTCATGCCGAGGTGAATGCGGTGAATTCGGTGAGAGAATCGGGATTGCTTGCGCGGTCGACACTTTATGTTTCTCTCGAACCTTGTTCTCATTACGGGAAAACCCCCCCGTGCTGCCGCTTGATTATCGAAAAAAAGATACCCCGCGTCGTGGTGGGGTGTCTCGACCCATTCCCTTCGGTTTCGGGACGGGGAGTTTCTATGTTACGGGAGGCCGGCGTTGAGGTGGTTACCGGTGTGCTCGAAAGTGAGTGTCGGGAATTGAATGCCGTGTTTATGACGGCTCATGAGCGACAAAGGCCCTATGTCATGCTGAAATGGGCACAAAGCCGGGACGGATTTATCGACCGTCGGCGAGTGTCCGGTGAGTCGGCCTGTCGTTTTTCCGATAGTCAGACTTTGCTTTTTTCGCATCGTCTCCGGGCTGAGTACGACGCCATACTGGTCGGCTCTCGGACGGTATGGCTCGATGATCCGTCGCTTACGCTACGTTTATGGCCGGGGCGGCGTTCCCCGTTGCGGGTTGTCATTGGTGAAAACGTCTCTTTCCCGGCTTCGGCTGGGATATTCTCCGACGGTGTGCCGACCGAGATTTTTACTTCACAACCGGCCGAAGACGATAAATCCGTGCGGTATACGGTGGCGGATTTTTCCCGGCCCGTAATTCCTCAGGTATTGAATGCGCTTTATCGGGAGGGAATTATCGGTTTGCTCGTAGAAGGAGGGACCGCGACATTGCAATCCTTTATCGATGCCGGCCTGTGGGACGAGGCTCGGATAGAAACTGCTCCCGTCGAATTGGGAGACGGTGTGGCAGCTCCCGTGCTTTCCTGTGCCGAAAAACGGTTTGCGATAAGTTATGGTTTGCATCTCGTAGAGAACTTCTCCCGAACTGAAAAATTGTCATAAAGGCAGCAAAAGGAGAATCTTTATTTATAAATTATTATAATAATGCTCGATATAAGGAGAAAAAGCCGAAAATCTTTCTAATTTTGCAACCTTGTATTATGTAACCACTTTCTTTTGGAATGAAGCTATCGAAACTATTCTTGTCGTTGGTATTTGTCGGTGTGTTGATGTGTGGGATAACAGCCTGTAACTCAGATGAAGATGCTGATGTCATATATACCTCGTATGCCAATACGATGGTGAAGACTTTTTCGATGTCGGCCGATATTGATGTGCTGACGAATTTGGCGTATCGCTACTTTACAATCGATTTGGTCAATGGCTTGATTTATAATCCCGATTCTTTTCCGTACGGAACCGATATATCGGCGCTTGTGCCCGATATCACATTCGCTTCGCCGTCAAGTGTCGAAATTACCGTTCTCGATAAGAGCGACGGTTCGTTGTTGAAGACGATCGATTATCTTGAAAACGAAAACGATTCGATAGATTTCAATAACGATGTGAAGATGAAGGTTGTGGCTGCCGACGGTGTTACAACGCAAAATTACCGTATAGAGGTGCGGGTACATCAGGTCCAAGCCGATTCATTGATGTGGGCGACATTGGGTAAACATACGCTGCCCACAGAGATAGCAAATCCTCTCATGCAGAAAACCGTTGCATTCGACGGTAAGGCATATTGTTTTACGACCGACGGAATTTCTTACAATGTAGGCGTTTCCTCTGCTCCCTCGTCTTCGTGGACAGTATCTTCTTTTACTCCGGTGGTCGATACTTTATCGATCGTTTCCATCATCGCCTCGTCCGATACTTTGTTCGCTTTGTGCGGGACACCCGACGCCGAGGGTAATCAACAGTTATGCCGGTCGATCGATGGCCTTTCGTGGACTGTTGTTTCCGATGCGAAATTCTCTTCTCTTATCGGTATGTGGAATGACCGGTTGGCCGGAGTCGTCGCTACATCAGCGGGTTACAGCCATGCTGTTTATGAAAAGGGTGTTTATGAGGTAGGAGAGGCGATCGAGGCTGCTTTCCCGGTTTCTGGATACAGCAATACGGTTGCATACCGTGATACTTCTTACGGAACATCTCAGGTGTATTTCTTCGGCGGACGTTGTGCCGACGATTCGTACAGCGGATATATCTGGGCCTATGACGGAGAACGATGGGCAGCTATTTCCGATGTGGGACTGGTCGGTGGTGCAGGTGCATCGGTATCGCCTCGGGAAGGAGCTCTTTTCTTCTCTTATTACAAAGACGAGTACGATGCCGCTTCGGATTATTTTACCCGTAAAACCTATTATTACATACTCGGCGGAAGAGATGCTTCGGGTATTCGCAATGACCTCTATTATACCAATACGATAGGGGGATATTGGGAACATGCGGCACAAGGTACTCCTCTTTATGTCTCGAATATGGGCTTTACGCCCCGGGCTTTTGCTTCGGCGTATATTTGCGAAGAGATGCAATCGACGCCTTCTCTTGCGCTTTCGTCGTGGACGTGGGCCGAAACGCCTTATCTCAGCCGGATTACCCGCAGCAGCGATGAGCCGGTTCCCTATATTTACGTGTTCGGAGGGTATGACAGCCGGAATACATTCCTCGACGAGATATGCCGGGGTGTCATTCTGCGGTTTACCTTTTGAGAAGAGACTAAAATAGTGAAGGGGGCGGATAATTTTTTGTATCGTGATTGCGTTTCTCATACAAGGGACTTTCAGAAAAAAGTCGGAATATGAGAAAAGGAATCATAATAATAGTCTTGGCGGTCGGCGGGTTGTTTTCCTTGTCGGCGCAAGAATACC
>HF999731.1:57978-68692 GCA_000434215.1 Bacteroides sp. CAG:144 | reverse complement strand
CTACGAAGTAGGTGTTGCGGCAGGTATGGGGTTTTATATCGGGGATATAAACAGTAAACCGTTCCATAAGCCCGGAGGGGCTTACGGGTTGATGTTCCGTCAGAATATCAATTACCGTTGGGCATTGAAATATAATGTGTCGATGACACGGGTGAAAGGAACGACACGAGGTTGGCAGAATGTCCTTCCTGAAAATGCCCAATACGAATTCAGCCGTTCGGTGTTGGATTTCGGGGTGCAGGCCGAGTTCAATTTTTTTCACTACGGTATCGGAGAAGCCTATAAAGGAACCCGTCGTTTTTCTCCGTATATCGTTGCGGGTATCGGATTTACGGCCGTGCCCAAGAAGGGAGACGGTTATTTCAACCTCCAAATCCCGATGGGAGTGGGATTGAAATATAAAATTGCGCAACGGTGGAATGTCGGCGTGGAGTTTACCATGCGCAAGACATTGGGCGATAAGCTCGATGGGAAAGCGTTGAAAGACCCGTATCGGATTACCAGTGGGGCATTTAAAAATACCGATTGGTATTCGCTGACGATGATTTCCATTACTTACGACATCGGTCGTAAATGTGTAGATTGTAACCCGTCGAGTGCGTTTTAGATGCTTCGATCATTTTTTGAAATATAACTATTGTACTACGATAAAATGTCGTTCAAAGACAACATAGATAAAACCCGGTTACCGAAACATATCGCCATTATTATGGACGGTAACGGGCGATGGGCCAAAGAGCGGGGAAAAGACCGTTCTTTCGGCCATCGGCAGGGGGTGGAGTCGGTACGCACCGTAACTCGTGCCGCAGGAAGTTTGGGGATAGACTATCTTACGCTCTATACTTTTTCGACCGAGAACTGGTCGCGTCCCGAGGAGGAAGTCAATGCCTTGATGACATTGATGGTCATGGCCATAGAGCAGGAGACCCCCGACTTGATGAAAAACAATGTGCGGCTTTCGGCCATCGGCGATCTCGAACGTATGCCGTCGGAGGTGCGTGAGCGGCTCGACCGGTGTATGCGGCAAACGGCTTCCAATACTGGAATAACTTTGGTGTTGGCACTGAGCTATTCTTCCCGTTGGGAATTGGTACGCGCGGCGAGATTTTTAGCCGCCGAAGTTGCGGAGAAACATCTTCTTCCCGAAGATATAAATGAAGACTCCATTTCTTCGGTTCTTACAACGGCCGATATTCCCGATCCCGATTTGTTGATACGTACCGGGGGGGAATATCGCATCAGCAATTTCCTTTTGTGGCAAGCTGCTTATGCCGAACTTTATTTTACCTCTCAGTATTGGCCCGATTTCGATGAAGAGAGCCTTTACAGAGCTATTTGTGATTATCAGTCGCGGGAACGCCGCTTCGGAAAAATCAGTGAACAATTATGATGCGAATATCCACTTGTAGTATATCGTTCGGAAAAGTTTGTTTTTTGACGGGACTTTTCTTTTGTTTGTTATTCTCTGCGCCATTGACCGCACAGATTTCCGCTGTTTCCGGAGAGGCTCCGGTCGATACGGTTTATAATCCTGTGGTCGATTACGGTTCGATGCCGCGTAAGTATGAGATTGCCGATATTACAGTGTCGGGAGCGACCGATAATTATGAAGATTTTGTCATTATCGGATATTCGGGTTTGACGGTCGGCGATGAAATAGAAATACCCGGTGATGCCATAACCAATGCCGTAAAACGTTTTTGGAAGCAAGGTTTGTTTTCCGATATCGCCATTTCCATAACCAAGATTGCCGGGAATAAGGTGTGGCTGAATATCGCTTTGCAGCAACGTCCGCGGATCTCGGAAGTCAATTATATCGGTATCAAGAAATCGGAACGGGAAGAACTCGAACAGCGGCTTGGGTTGATAAAGGGGAATCAGATTACCCCCAACCTTGTAGATCGGGCCAAATTGCTCATCAAGCGTTACTACGATGAGAAAGGATTTAAAAACGCCGAGGTGTCTATTTATCAGAAAGATGATTTATCGCATGAAAATCAAGTGATTGTCGATATCGAAATCGATAAGAAAGATAAAATCAAGATACATAAAATTTATTTTTCCGGCAATAAAGTGCTGAGCGACCGCAAATTGCGTCGGACGATGAAAAAGACCAGCCAGCGTAAATATCTGCCTACACTTTTCCGTCCCAAGAAATTTGTTCCCGAGCGTTATGCTGCCGATTTGGAACTTATCATAGGGAAGTACAATGAACTGGGTTATCGTGATGCTGTTATTCTTTCGGACAGTGTTGTGCCGTACAACGACAAGACGGTCGACATATACATCGATGTGGAAGAGGGCGACCAATATTTTATACGGAATATCAACTGGGTCGGCAATACGGTGTATACGACCGACCAGTTGAATCGGGTGTTGCGTATGGAACCCGGAGATGTTTACAACCAGAAACTGCTCACCGAACGGACATCGACCGATGAAGATGCTATCGCCAATATCTATATGGATAACGGTTATCTCTTTTTCCGTCTCGACCCCATAGAAAACAATGTCGTTAACGACTCGATCGACCTCGAACTCTCTATCTTCGAGGGACCTCAGGCGACTATCAATAAAGTAACCATTACCGGTAACGATCGTTTGTACGAGCATGTTGTGCGTAGGGAGTTGCGTACGTTGCCCGGTGAGTTATTCAATCGTTCGGAACTGATGCGTTCGATGCGGGAAATCATGCAGACGGGGCATTTCAATCCCGAAACGATGGATGTGAAGCCCGAACCCGATTATGAAAACGGTACGGTCGATTTGACCTATGTACTCGAATCGAAAGCCAACGATCAAGTCGAGTTGTCGGCCGGTTGGGGACAGACCGGTATTATCGGCCGATTGAGTCTGAAATTTACCAATTTTTCGATTAAGAATCTGTTCAATCCCAAAACCTATAAAGGTATCATTCCGCAAGGCGATGGGCAGACGCTTACGCTCAGCGTGCAGACCAATGCCCGTTATTACCAGTCTTACAGTATGTCGTTCTTCGAACCGTGGTTCGGGGGGAAACGACCCAATTCGCTCAGCTTCTCGATTTATTATAGTAAATCTACCGCATTGAGTACTTCGTTCTACAACGACAATTATTACGGCTATTACGATTATCTTTACGGTCATAATTCGAGTGCGACGGATTATACTTATGCCATCGACCCCGACAAGTATATCAAACTGTTCGGCGTTTCTTTGGGATTGGGACAACGGCTGACGTGGCCCGATGATTACTTTACTTTCTCGGCCGACTTGAATTATCAGTTGTATATGCTTAAAAACTGGGAGTACCTCTTCCGTATGCAGAACGGTACATCGCACAGTATTACCATAGGTCTTACATTGGCGCGTAATTCCATCGATAATCCGTTGTATACGACGCGCGGTTCGCAATTTTCTCTTTCGGTGCAGTTTACCCCTCCGTATTCGTTGTTCGACCATACCGATTATGCGTCGCTCGATATATCCAAAGCCGAAGACCAGCAAAAGATGTATCGATGGATCGAATATCACAAATGGAAATTCAACAGTAAATTTTATCTGCCGCTCGCCTCTTTCGGGTTTGGCGAAGATAAGACCTACACGCTCGTCATGATGGGACGTTTTGATTTGGGATTGTTGGGCTCTTACAACAAATACAAGAAGTCGCCTTTTGAGACTTTCTATATGGGAGGCGACGGCATGACGGGTTCGTCGTATAACTATGCTACCGAGACGGTTGCTTTGCGCGGTTACGCGAATGGTGCGCTTACGCCGTACGGCCAAGAAGGTTATGCTTATGCTCGATTGGGAGCCGAGTTGCATTTTCCGGTTTTAATGCAGGGGTCTACGGTCATTTACGCATTGGCTTTTGCCGAAGCGGGTAATGCATGGACCGAAGTGAAGAAGATCAATCCGTTCAAGCTCAAACGCTCGGCCGGTGTGGGTGTGCGTATCTTCCTGCCGATGATCGGCCTCATGGGTATCGACTGGGGATACGGATTCGATAAGGCCTTGCCCACGTCTCGCTCGATAAGCGGTAGCCAACTCCACTTTATATTGGGGCAGGAATTCTAATTTACTTGTCGGGTAGAACAGGAACCGGTGCGGATTGTTTTATATAAGAAAAATTCTGTCAAACAATAAAACGTGAACGTATGAAACGAATTATTCTTTTAATTGCTGTGCTGGCCGTATGTGTCGGCGGAGCTAAGGCGCAGAAATTCGCCCTCATCGATATGGAGTATATCCTCAAAAATATACCGGCCTATGAAATGGCTAATGAACAGTTGAAACAGATATCTCTTCGTTGGGAAAAAGAGATTACCGAGCAGGCACAGAAGGTGGAGGAGATGTATAAAGAATATCAGTCCAATGCCGTTTTCCTCACCGAGACGCAAAAGCAACAGAAAGAAGAGGAGATTTTGGCACAGGATAAAGCCACTCAGGATTTGCGCCGCAAGTATTTCGGCCCCGAAGGTGAATTGTTTAAAAAACGCGAGAGTTTGATGAAACCTATTCAGGACGACATTTATGAGGCCGTGAAATCGATTTCCGAGGGGAAAGGTTACCAGATGGTCATCGATAGAGCGTCTTCGGCAAATATTATTTTTGCATCGCCCCGTATCGACATCAGCAATGAAGTCTTGTCGAAGTTGGGTTATTCAAAATAATTGTCTACATTTGCCGTACTAAATGACTACAAAAACTTCAAAATCGAATCATATTATGATTAAAAAACTTTTTATTCTTGTTTTTTTGGCATTGCCGTTGAGCCTTGCCGCGCAGAACCTTAAATTCGGAACCGTAAACACTGTCGATGTATTCAATTTGATGCCCGAGAAGGCAACAGCCGAGAAGCAGCTTGAAGATCTCTCGAAACAATATGAGAGCGAGTTTATGAAGATGCAGGAAGAGTTTACGACCAAATACAAGGACTTTGTAAACAGTCAGGATTCCATGCCCGAGAATATCAAACAACGCCGTATGCAGGAAATACAGGAAATACAACAACGTATTCAGAATTTCCGTGAAGTAGCGACCGGTGATCTCGAAGAGCAACAAGCCAAACTTTTGGCACCCCTGCAAGAAAAAATCGCTAATGCCGTGAAAGCTGTCGGTCAGGAAAACGGTTTTACCTTTATTTTCGATATGAGCATTCCTTCCGTGCTTTATGCCGGAGGTCAGGCTGTCGATGCCACCCCGTTGGTAAAAGCCAAGTTGGGCTTGTAATTCCTGCCGGTATTTGCGGCGTCTAACCCGAAAAAATTTTGGTGTGAAAGATATGCCGACTTTTATAACAGACCACCGTCCCGGACCTATCGGTATTTTCGATTCGGGCTACGGTGGTCTGACTATATTGGAAAAAATACGAGAAGTTCTGCCCCAGTACGATTACATCTATTTGGGCGATAATGCGCGAGCTCCTTACGGTACACGATCGTTCGAAGTAGTATATGAATTTACACGGCAAGCCGTTTTGAAACTTTTTTCTATGGGTTGCCGTTTGGTGATTCTGGCTTGTAATACGGCATCGGCCAAAGCATTGCGTTCTATCCAGCAGCTCGATTTGCCGATGGTCGCTCCCGATCGTCGTGTGTTGGGTATTATCCGCCCTACGGCCGAGGCGGTCGGAGCTATTACGCAGACATCTCAAATCGGGGTGTTGGCTACGGTCGGAACGATACAATCGTGTTCTTATACGCTCGAAATCAGGAAGCTTTATCCGCATATACAAGTCTTCGGAAAAGCTTGTCCCATGTGGGTCCCGTTGGTCGAGAATCGGGAGTACGACTCTCCCGGAGCCGATTATTTCATCGAAAAAGATGTAGCGGGGCTTATGGCGCAAGCGGGAAATATCGATACTGTCATACTCGCTTGCACGCATTATCCGTTGTTGCTCGATAAGATTAGGCGTTATCTTCCCGAGGGCGTCGTGCCGCTCACACAAGGTAATATCGTAGCCGAAAGTTTGAAAGATTATCTGATACGCCACCCCGAGATGGAAGAACGTTGTCAACGAGGAGGGGATTGTACTTTCTATACCACCGAGTCGCCCGAGAAGTTCTCTACTTTGGCATCGATATTCTTGCAGAAAAAAGTGACTGTAACACGTTTAACTCTTGAATGACTATGGTACAAGTACGTATAAATAAGTATATAAGCGATACGGGTTTCTGTTCCCGGAGAGAAGCCGACAAACTTGTCGAAGATGCACGTGTCGAGGTTAACGGTGCAGTAGCCGTCCCCGGTACGAAAGTTGGGGAGGGAGATACCGTGCGTATCGATGGAGAGATATTGCGTCCCAATCCCGATTCGTTTGTCGAGCGGCCTAAGTTGCCTAAACCCAAGAAACGGCCGGTACGTTTTGTCCCTGTGGAGGACGAAGATCTTTCTGCGCATCGTTCGCATCGGGGTACTCGGGGAGGTCTTCGTAATAAAATCGGCTACGATACCGAATTTTCAAAAGGTAAAAATAGTCGTCCCCGTCAGGTAAAAAATAAAAAGGAGGACGGCCATCGTTCTTCCCGTCATTGATAATTTGTTTCATTCATTTAAAGGAATTATGTCCAATACTCTCGAAATAGAAGAAAGAATCGTGAAGATGTTGCGTACGGTTTACGATCCAGAGATACCTGTCAATGTGTATGATCTCGGCCTTATCTATAAAGTCGATGTCGATGATGAGAATCGAGTCTCCATAGATATGACACTTACAGCCCCGAATTGTCCCGCAGCCGATTTTATCGTGGAAGATGTGAAGCAGAAGGTCGAGAGCGTGGAAGGTGTCGCTTCGGCGCAAATCAATTTGGTTTTCGAGCCGGAGTGGAACAAAGATATGATGAGCGAAGAGGCTAAACTCGAACTCGGTTTCTTATAAATCATCATCTGCTTTCGGTAAACCGTACCGGCATGAGGACAAATACATATTTTCTCTCGGATCTGCATTTGGGAACGCATTCTGTTTCACCGGCCGAACGTTTGGACCGGGAACGCCGTGTCGTGCGTTGGCTCGACACCGTCAAAGACGATGCCTCCGTGATTTATCTGTTGGGCGATATTCTCGATTACTGGTATGAGTATAAGCATGTGGTACCCCGAGGATTTACCCGTTTTTTCGGGAAGATCGCCGAGCTTACCGATAGCGGGGTAGAGGTACATTGGTTTATCGGGAATCACGATATTTGGATATTCGATTACCTCCCGTCTGAGTTGGGGGTCATCGTGCACAAGTCTCCTTGTCTTGTCTCGTTGGGACGTTACACCGCTTATCTGGCTCATGGAGACGGATTGGGGCGTACCCCTTTTTCTTTCAGGATTATACGTTCTGTTTTTCATAGCCGCATTTGTCAGATTCTTTATTCGGCCATACATCCCCGCTGGACGGTAGCTTTTGCACATCGGTGGTCATCTCATAGTCGTAAGCATGGTAATGACCTTCCCTATCAAGGAGAAGAAAATGAGTTTTTGGTTCGATATGCCAAAGAATATAGGCGAGAAAATCCCTCTCCTCATATCGACTTTTTTATTTTCGGGCATCGTCATATTTTGCTCGACCTTATGATTGCCCGCGATTGTCGGGTATTGATTCTCGGCGACTGGATACAGCATTTTTCTTATGCTCGTTTCGATGGCGAACAGTTGTTTCTTGAACAATATATCGAGGGGGATTCTCAATAAAAGAATCCCCCTCGATATATTGTGTTATTGTGAAATGATAGACTACTTGTTGTCGTTTTTGAAAATTTTGTCCAGAAATTCTGTCATATAGGAAACCGTCGTGTCGAACCACGGCCGGAAAAACCAGTAGGTATGCGGGGTGTCTTCCAGTGTGTGAACTTCGGTATATGTGTCGAATGATTTTAATTTTGCTATCGCTTCGTCGCGGCCGTTATGAAATCGGGGTATCGAACTGTTGATGAAACATACCGGAGCCGATTTTGAAGTGATCCAGAATAAGGCAGAGGCATCTTTCCAGTTTTGAGGTTTTTCCTGATAAGTACCGCCCAACCAAATGGCGTCGACCGGCAAGGGCTTGTTTTCTTCTCGTGCTTGTTGGGCCCGGTTTACCGATTCATCCGTAACAAAAGAAGATATTCCGTCCATATTGATGATGGCACCTATTTTCCCCGATTTGTTTTTTGTCCCGATGAGCATGGCCAGTTGGCCGCCTGCCGAGCAACCCGATACGGCAATTTTCTTTTTATCGATACCGTATCGTTTGGCGTTCTTGTAAATCCACTCGATTGCATCTTCGAGGTCTTCGACACCGGCCGGGTAAAGCGCTTCGGGAATAAGTCGATACTCTACGGGAATGGTTACATACCCTTTTGTGGCGATTTGTTGAGCCATAGGAACTTGTAACTCTAAATTGCCCGAGTTCCACCCTCCGCCATGAATCATCAGCAAGACAGGATATTTTTTATTGTCATCGGGGCGATATATATTCATTTTTAATTCATGTTCTCCCCATTTGTTTTTTACTGTTTTATAAGTAACCTGCTCGTATGCCCGCACATGATCGGGAAGGTTGGCTTTTACCGGTTCTATGTAAGGTCTGTATTTTCGCTCTTTCAAGAAAGTCCTGTTTAGAGTAAAAGAGGTATCGCGCGGTACGCCGTTTACCATAACGGTTTGTGCGGTTATGGTAGAGACTGATAAGAAGCAAATGGCTGAAATTAAGAGTGCTTTCATGTCAAGTATTTATTTATGAGATTCTATTTTCTGTTGATCTTTATTGTCGGTAGATGTATTCGAGAACACTATCGCGTCCCCGTTTGAAATCTTCGACTGATGCAGGAATGGTCTTGTCGGGAATCAATGCTCCGTCGTGTCCTTTCCACGTTTCGAAATATTTGGTCGAATAAGTAACGATCGCTTGCGAATAAGGTAACTCAAATGTCCGTACTTCTCCGTAGTGATTGACCGACCCGGCCGTGGCTTCTCCCACAAGAATAGCTTGGCATTGTTTTTTTAATGACATGGCGTTGAGCAGAGCCGATGAGAAAGTCTGTTTCCCGATGAGTACATACAATTTATGTTCACGGGATAGATACCCGTTTTGCAGCGAATCGATCAGTGGATCCATGATCGATGAATTTCCACCACCGTTGTATCGAAGGTCTATGATGAGTTTTTGCGGATGACGATTGGCAATCGTGTCGAGCAGTTCTCGGGTAAACGTGGAAAACGGATATTTCTTGTCTTGCTGGCAACTGCGGTAGTAGACGTAAATGAGATTTTGTTCTTTATCGTAGATTTGTCCGTATATACCTTTCCCTTTGAATGCTCTTAGTTCGGTGGAAGAAGGGGCTTTTCTCAGTTTGGCTTTCGGGTCGGGTTTCAAGACGGCCGAGATTGTTTTATGATCGGTATTCAAGAATGTGCAGGTGATGGAATCTTTGGTCTGTGTGATACCCAATCCTTTTAAAATGTATGTGTTGTTTAGGTATTGGGGTAAAGATATATCGAAATAAGATGGATTTTCGTCGTAGAGAATTTTTTTGAATCGATTGATGATCTCTTCCATATCTATACCATTGATGGCAATCAGCTTACCGAGAAGTAGCTCAGATTGATGAGCTTCGGTTACGAAGCAGCCTTCTTTGAACAAGGTAAATCTTATCGGTAATCGATAAGGCGATAAGTCGGGACGAAAGCGGGTATGCTCATCTCCTATGGCTTTGATGATTTGGAAAATTTCTGTAAAAAACGGTTCTTCGTCGAGAGTGTCGATGCGGGCATCGAGAGATACGATACTTTTCTCAAAATCGGATCGGCTTATTTTCGCAAACAGATTCAGGTGCTTGGCGGGTAATGTATCCCGTAAGAAGTATAGGTCGGTTCGCATTTCCGATTTCGAGATTTGCGCTTGCGATACGGAAATTATACCGATAAACAATAGGAATAGAATAAAATACTTTTTCATGGTTTTTATTTTTTAGACGCATTTCTCACGTAAAAGGTTACATCGTGGCTTCGGAATTTCGGCGTTTTTTTAAGAATTTCGCGTTGATAATTTCTTTGTAGGTATGAGTTTTATGAGGTCTAAGGTATAAAACGGATTTTGAACAATGATAAAAAATCCCCTTGCTCCGATTGGGGGCAAGGGGATTGGTGGCGTTTCAAGTGTTATTTCATAACGATATGTTGCGTATCGAGTGCTATCATCAGCTCTTCGTCGGTAGGTGTAACGACGACACGAACTTTCGAGGCAGGAGTCGACAGCTCGACTTCTTTGCCGTGAATTTTTTTATTGAGTTCTTTGTCTATTTCTACACCCATGAAGCTGAGTTGGTTACATACCGCTTCACGGCTTATGGCCTGGTTTTCTCCCACACCGCCGGTAAATACGATAACATCGACGCCATTGAGAGCTGCGGCATACGCTCCGATGTATTTGACGATGCGGTATTCATACATCGTGAGGGCGAGTTTGGCTTTCTCATTGCCTTGTGCAACTGCATTTTCGATTTCCCGCATATCCGATGATATGCCCGAGATACCCAATACACCGCTCTTCTTGTTGATGAGAGAGGATACCCCTTTGTAATCGAGTCCTTCTTTTTCTTGTATGAATACCAATGCGCCGGCATCGACGTCTCCGCAACGCGTACCCATCATAAGGCCTTCTACCGGAGTAAGTCCCATAGAGGTATCGACCGATTTACCGTCTTTGATAGCTGTGATGGAACCTCCGTTACCGATGTGGCAGGTGATGATACGTTGCTTTTCA
>HF999731.1:52267-57938 GCA_000434215.1 Bacteroides sp. CAG:144 | reverse complement strand
TTCAGAAATTCGCAGGCACGACGTGATACGTAGCGATGGCTCGTTCCGTGGAAGCCGTAGCGGCGTATGCCGTATTTCTCGTAAAGTTCGTAAGGCAACGCATACATATAAGCGTATTGAGGCATTGTCTGGTGGAAAGCCGTATCGAATACAGCGACTTGCGGTACATTGGGGAGAATCTTTTCTACGGCATCGATACCTTTGAGGTTGGCCGGGTTGTGAAGCGGTGCAATATCTATGCATTCGATGATTTTCTCTTTTACCGCTTTGTCGATGAGTACCGATTGGTTGAATTTTTCTCCGCCGTGTACGACACGATGGCCTACGGCATTGATTTCTTCGAGTGAAGATAGACAGCCATATTCCTTGCTGACAAGAGTATCGAGAATGAATTCTATACCTACGGTATGTTCGGGAATATCTTTTTCGAGAATCACTTTTTTCCCGTCGGGGAGGGTAAGTTTCAAGAAAGAGCCTTTCAGTCCGATTTTCTCTATACCTCCTTGTGCCAAGATAGATTTGGTTTCGGTTTCGAACAGTTTATATTTTATTGATGATGAACCGCAGTTCAGTACGAGTACTTTCATGATTTTGTTTTATGTGTGATAAATTACTTTTTCAGACCGATTGCTTGATTGCAGGTGATAGATACCATTTTGTAAACATCATCGACCGAGCAACCGCGAGAGAGGTCGTTTACAGGAGCGGCCATACCTTGCAGGATAGGACCTACGGCTTCTGCTCCGGCAAGACGTTGCACCAGTTTATAAGCGATATTGCCCACTTCGAGGGTGGGGAATACGAGAGCGGTGGCTTTACCGGCTATTTCGCTGCCGGGGGCTTTGCTTTGACCTACCGAGGGTACGATAGCGGCGTCGGCCTGCAATTCTCCGTCGATGAGCAGGCTGGGGTCGAGTTCTTTGGCCATGCGGGTGGCTTCTACGACTTTGTCAACCATTTCATCTTTGGCACTACCTTTTGTCGAGAAGCTCAACATGGCAATACGCGGCTCGTAACCGGCAATGATGCGGGCGGTTTGGCCTGTGGCAACGGCGATTTGAGCCAGTTGCTCTGCTGTGGGGTTGGGTGTTACGGCGCAGTCAGCAAATACCATGACACCGTTTTCACCATATTGTTTGTTGGGAATAAACATGATGAATGCACCGGAAACGACACTGATACCCGGAGCTGTTTTTATGATTTGCAATGCCGGACGCAGAACATTTCCCGTTGTGTTGCGTGCTCCTGCGACTTCTCCGTCGGCGTCGCCGTTCTTTATCATCAGGCAGGCAAGGTACAATGGATTTTCGACCAGCCCGGCAGCTTGTTCTTCGGTCATGCCTTTTTTCTTGCGTAGCTCGAAGAGAAGGTTGGCATAGGCCTCTTTCTTGGGGTGGTCGGTCGGGTCGATAATGGTCGCTTTATCGATATTTTTCAATCCGTTTTTCTCGGCGAGAGTTTTGATTTCGGTCGGGTTTCCGAGAAGGATAATGTTAGCGACTTCGTCGGCAATGATTTTGTCGGCGGCTTTCAATGTGCGTTCTTCGGTGCCTTCGGGAAGAACGATGCGTTGTTTGTTCGCTTTGGCGCGAGCAACGATTTCGTCAATTAAGCTCATGGCTGAAATGATTTATTAGTTGTTTTATGGTATGTCAGGGTATAGACAAACAAATCGTTTATACAAAAGTACGGGTAAAAATAACAACTTTTGTCCAAAGTCCCAATAAAAAAATGAAATAATTTGGAAGTCGCCGAGAATTCGGCTTTCGGGGACGACAAGTGATAGAAAAATTTTTGCAAATAGGGCTCAGAATGCTCCTCGGTGCAGTGTGTTTCTTTCGAATATTTTATGTCTTGGGAGGTTTGGAATACGATCTTCCGAGTAGTCGGGGAAGTGGTATGAGTCGGGGCGAATATGGGTTCTCGGCGATTATAATAAACCGAGGTGTCGAAGCGCTTTTACGATTCCATCGTTATCGATATCGTCGGTTACATAATCGGCATTTTGCTTCACGGTATCGTTGGCGTTTCCCATGGCAATTCCTATCCCTGCATGACGTAACATTGATATATCGTTACCACCGTCGCCGAAGGCCAGTGTGTCTTTCAGTGCTATTCCGTAATGTGTCGCAATAAGGTCGATACCGTGTTGCTTGCTGTTTCCCCGCATATTGATGTCGGAGAAAAGAGGGCTCCAACGATTGGAGATACAATGGGGAATGGCTTGCATGACAGGCGATTCGTCGGCTTCGTCGGTATACAAGTTGATTTGTATGATACGTTCGTCCCGGGCTACGCTATCCATATTGTCGACAGCAGGTATAGGCAGATCGAGGAGTCGGGCAACATCGATGACCCGGTCGTTGACATAATTGACAGTAACCCGGTTGAGACCCATGAATGCGTAAGGGTACGGTCCGTGTTGCTGCTCGTGCTGGCACAAAGCCGATAATTCATTCGGGGATATGGCGTCGCAATAGATTTCTTCTCCATCGGAGGTGAGGCAATAACTGCCGTTGAAAGTGATGTATCCGTCGAATCGTGCGTCTTGCAAACCTTTGATGAGGTGTAGAGGCCGACCGGTGGCAATGAATACTTTATGACCTTTCTTCCGCAATGCGGCAATGGCATCGTATGCCGAAGGTACGATTTCGTGCGTGCGAAAACTGACGAGAGTCCCGTCTATATCGAAAAAAATCGCTTTGTTCATTGTCGTTTATTGCAAAACCGGAGCTATGTCGTCCAGAATTTTTTTTGTGGCGCCGGTATTGGAGTAAATGTATTCTGCCGCTATTCCCCCGCATTGCAACCGATAACTCGGGTCATTTTCGAGATGTTTCATCAGTGCCTCGAATTCGGAAATGTCATTGATGGAGAATGCTCCTCCCGCAGCGGTCAACGTTTTGGCTTCCCTGAATTTTTTGTAGTTCGGGCCGAATATGACCGGTATGCCGTAGACCGCCGCTTCGGGTACGTTGTGTATGCCTACGCCGAAGCCTCCTCCGATGTAGGCAATCTGTCCATACTGGTATATCGAAGATAGCAGCCCGAAACAGTCGATAATCAGGCAATTGGCTGTTGCCGCCGCGTTCTCATCGGTCTGGGAATAACGCACAAAGGGGCGTTTCAGTTTACCGATTATATCGGAAATATGCCCTTCGTGAATTTCGTGCGGAGCGATGATGAGTCGTAATTCGGGGTGTCTGTTGAAGTAGTCGATGAAAATATCTTCGTCTTTGGGCCATGAACTTCCGGCAACCAGAACATTTTTATCGACGGCGAACGCTTTGACGATAGGTAATTCTTTGGCTTGTCGGCGTATGTCAACGACTCTGTCGAAACGGGTGTCTCCTATGGTCGATACGTTGTTGATTCCGATTCTGGCCAACAGCTCTCGTGATTGTTCGTTTTGAACATATAAGTGCGCATACGTGCGAAGCATACGCCGGAACAACTCTCCGTAGGGTCGGAAAAATATCTGGTCGGGTCGGAAAATCGCCGATACGATGTAAGTGGGTATTTGGCGTCGGCGTAATTCCCGCAGGTAATTGCCCCAAAATTCGTATTTGATGAAAATGGCAACCGACGGTTTTACTAAATCGAGGAACCGGTTTACATTGTTGGGCAGGTCGAACGGCAGATAACAAATAAGATCGGCCAACGGGTAGTTTTTGCGTACTTCGTAACCCGAAGGGGAGAAGAAAGTAATCGCTATTTTCTTGTCGGGATACGATTCCTTTATTTTTTCGATGAGAGGGCGTCCTTGCTCGAACTCTCCCAGCGATGAGGCATGTATCCAGATGTAACCACCCTCTTTCAGAACATTCTTTTCGAGATAAGGAAAGATGCTCTTTTGCCCTGTTATCAGCTTGCGGGCTTTGGGGTTACGCAGTGAGGCTATTTTTACCAATAACCTGTATGAACGTATTCCCAAATTGTAAAGACCTCTTTTCATTCTTGGACTGTACGGGATTAGTCGTTGGCAGGGGTTATTTTTTCGATGGCTGTATGCAGGCGGCGTATCGTTTCGTCTTTACCGATGATTTCGGTGATGTCGAACATGTGCGGGCCGCGGCATTCTCCGACAACGGCCAGACGGAAGGCGTTCATCACATTTCCCATGTGGTAGCCGTTTTGCTCAATCCAGGGAATGACAACCGCTTCGGTAGCCGCCGAGCCGAAATCTTCGATTCCCGAAAGCAACTCGATGAGTTGTTGCATGATGACGGGGGTATCGGGTTTCCAACGTTTTTTGATAGCTTTCGGGTCGTATGTTTCGGGTGCGATGTAGAAATATGAGATTTGTTCCCATAAATCTTTGACAAAACTTATTCTCTCTTTTACCAATCCGATGATGCGGGCCAGACGCGCCTTGTCGGGTTCGTTTACTTGATGCTCGACCAAAGCGGGCGCAAATAAATCGGCCAGTTCTTTGTTGCTTTTCTTTTGCAGGTATTTGTGGTTGAACCATTTGCCTTTTTCGTAGTCGAATCGTGCTCCGCTTTTACTGCAACGTTCCAGAGAGAATAATTCGATCAGCTCGTCCATAGAGAAAATTTCTTCGTCGTTCCCGGGATTCCAGCCCAGCAAGGCAAGAAAATTGATGACAGCTTCGGGCAGGTATCCGGCTTCCCGGTATCCCGATGATACTTCGCCGGTTTTGGGATCGTGCCATTCCAGCGGGAAAACAGGGAAACCCAACCGGTCGCCGTCGCGTTTGCTCAATTTTCCGTTTCCTTCGGGTTTGAGCAGCAAGGGCAGATGGGCGAAACGAGGCATGGTATCTTCCCAACCGAATGCCCTATACAACAATACGTGGAGCGGGGCCGAGGGCAACCATTCTTCTCCCCGGATAACATGGCTGACTTCCATAAGATGGTCGTCGACGATATTGGCGAGGTGATAAGTAGGCAGGTTATCGGCCGATTTATAGAGTACTTTATCGTCGAGTATCGACGAGTTGATGGTAACTTTTCCGCGGATCAGGTCGTTTACGACAACTTCTTCGCCCGGTTCTATTTTTATGCGCACCACATAGGGGTGTCCCGAAGCGATCAAGTTGTCGACTTCTTCTTTGTCCATTGTAAGGGAGTTGCGCATGGCAGTGCGGGTAGATGCGTCATATTGAAAATTGGGGATTTCCTGGCGTTTTGCTTCGAGCTCTGCCGGTGTGTCGAATGCGATGTAGGCTTTATCATCGGCAAGGAGTTGATCGACATATTTACGATATATTTCTTTCCGTTCGGATTGTCGGTAGGGAGCGAAATTCCCTCCGTAACCGACTCCTTCGTCGAATTTGATACCCAGCCAATCGAGGGCTTCGATGATATAGGCTTCTGCGCCCGGGACGAAACGCTGCGAGTCGGTATCTTCGATGCGGAGAATCATGTCTCCGCCGTGCTGTTTGGCGAAGAGGTAGTTATAGAGGGCGGTACGTACACCGCCGATGTGCAGGGCTCCCGTGGGACTTGGGGCGAAACGCACACGGACTTTTCTTTCTGTTGTTTCCATCGTATATGTCGGGTTTTGTTTTGCGGTTGTAAAAAACAGGTTTATGTATTATTTCCCTTCATCGAGTTCGTCGAGTAATTTCTTGAGCGACTCATCGGTCTCGAAAAGTTTCTCTTTACAATATTTCAGTAGTGTCATGGCGCGAGCCGTAAGCTCTTTT
>HF999731.1:30710-52256 GCA_000434215.1 Bacteroides sp. CAG:144 | reverse complement strand
GGGAGCCGTAAGCTCTTTTATGGTTTCGATCTCGCACGAGTCGTCTTGTATACGGGCAACGATCGATTCCAGTTCGGCAATCGCTTCGGCATAGGTCGGTTTGTTGTTTTGGGCCATATTATATAGATTATAAAATTTGTGATTCGCTGCACCCTTCGCCGAAAAAAGTAACGATACGGTCGCCGCTTTTCAATTCGGTTGCTGAGTGAACGGCTTTTCCATCTTTTAATGTCAGTGAATAGCCGCGTTTCAGTATATGTTGAGGAGATGATAACCGTATCGTTTCTTCCCGCAGGGCGAGCCGTTGACGTTCTCCGGAGATGCGTTGGGCGATGTTTTGCCGCAACAAAGGCATGAAGCGGGAGAGCAAGTTGTTTCCTATGATAAGACGCCGGTCGATGACAGATGGTAATTGTTGTCCGAGAGACGATAATTTTTGTCGTGCGGTTTGCAGGAGATTGTTGACCTCGGAAGAAAGTGCGGTTTGCAGTTCTGCCAGTTTGCGGTCGGCTTCCATTGCCCGACTTATGAACCATTCCGCTGCTGCGGTCGGCGTTTTTACCCTGACGTTGGCGATTCGGTCTATGACCGTCTCATCGCGGTCGTGTCCGATGCCGGCCAATATGGGTAATGGAAACTGAGCTACGTTTTGTGCCAGTTCGTAACTGTCGAAACAATTCAGTTCCGAGGTGGCTCCCCCTCCCCGTATGATGACTACTCCGTCGAAGTTTTCTTCTTGGCAGTATATGCGTTCGAGGGCCTCGATGATCGATTTCTCGGTATGTGCGCCTTGCATGGCTGCAATGAAAAGTGCGGTATAAAACCGGTAACCGTAACGGTTACGATGCAGTTGGTCGATAAAATCGCCGTATCCGGCGGCCGTAGGAGACGAAATGATTGCGAGGCGTTGAGGAAGTTGAGGCCATGACAGTTCTTTGTTCATGTCGATAATGCCCTCTTCGCTGAGTTTTTGAAGTACTTCCCGGCGTTGGCGGGCCATGTCTCCCAATGTATAACGGGGGTCGATATCGTGTACGGTGAGTGTGTAGCCGTATACTTCGTGCAGGTCGACGCTTACTTGTATGAGTATTTTGATTCCGGGAACGATATTCGATCCGGTTTCGGCTGTGAAGTAAGCTTTCAGCAGGCGGTATACGGTGGCCCAGATGATAGCTCGGGCTTTGGCTCGCATTTCACCGGTCGAGGCATCTTTGTCGACCAGTTCGAGATAACAGTGTCCCGAGTAGTTTTCGCGAGCTTCGCTCACCTCGGCACATATCCAGTAACGGTCGGGCAAGGTGCTCAACAACTTGTCGCGGACAAGGGTGTTGAGCTCGAAAAGGGTTAATTCTCCGGATACAGTCATTATTTACCGTAGGATTAGAAAACTGGCGGATTTTCCGAAAGAGCGGATTATGGGTAAAAACATAAAAAGGAAGGCCACGTTAGCGGTCTTCCTTTTATGTTTTTGAAAATTGCTGTTAACCGTTGAAATCGTCCGATACGGTCAATCTCTTTCTGCCTTTGGCACGACGGGCAGCCAACACGCGACGACCGTTGGCGGTAGCCATTCTGGAACGGAAGCCGTGTTTGTTTTTCTTCTTTCTGTTGGAGGGTTGAAATGTTCTTTTCATTGCCGTTATATTTTATCGTTATTTATTTCTGGAAAATTTCGGAGTGCAAAAATAGAGACTTTTTTTGAATAAACCAAGAGATAAATCATTTTTGGACAATTCTTTTTGAGATTTTGCCGAATTCTCTTACTTTTGCAGACAGAAAATAATTTAAATCAACTTCTATATTGTTATGATCAACGCACAAGACATTAAAAACGGAACGTGTATCCGTATGGACGGAAAGCTCTATTTCTGTATCGAATTTTTGCATGTAAAACCCGGTAAAGGAAATACCTTTATGCGCACAAAGCTGAAAGACGTTGTCAGTGGTTATGTACTCGAACGTCGTTTCAACATCGGTGAAAAACTCGAAGATGTGCGTGTGGAACACCGTCCTTATCAGTTCTTGTACAAAGAGGGCGATGATTATATTTTCATGAATCAGGAAACTTTCGAGCAGCACCCCATTGCTCACGATCTCATTACGGGTGTCGATTTCCTGAAAGAAGAAATGGTTGTTGATGTTGTTTCCGATGCTTCGACCGAGACGGTTCTTTATGCCGAACTCCCGGTAAAAGTCGAACTCGAAGTTACTTACACCGAACCCGGGCTGAAAGGCGATACCGCAACCAATACCTTGAAACCTGCTACGGTAGAAACGGGAGCTACGGTACGTGTTCCTCTCTTTATCAATACGGGAGATAAAATCCGTGTGGATACGCGTAGCGGAGAGTATATCGAAAGAGCCAAATAATTTTTTTTGATATGATTTTTTTCGGAGGCTTTTTCCCCTCCGGAGATTTATTTCGTGCGACACCTTGTATAAGGGTGTCGCATTTTTTATGATAAATGTAAAAATATTTTTATTAAAGTGGCGGAATTTTGCATGGTGAAAGCTATATTTGTAAAAAAACAGAGTGCCATGAAATTACGAATACTATCCATTTCTCTTTTTCTCATATTTGTTATAAATCCCCTTCGTTCCCAAACGGCAGCTGTCGATAGTTCTATCCTGCAAATGGCTGAATGGGTGAAAGCGTTGAATACGTTCGGTCGGTTTAATCCGCAGGAAAAAGTGTATTTGCATTTCGATAATACGGGATATTACCTCGGAGAGACGATCTGGTTTAAAGCTTATGTTGTTTCGGCTCCGCAATTACGACCTACCGAAATGAGTAAAGTCCTGTATGTCGAGTTGTTGACTCCCGAGGGGCGTGTTGTAGAGACTAAAAAGTTGAAGATTGTCGATGGACAATGTCATGGAGAATTTTTGTTGACCGACGGGACGCTTGTGGGGGGATTTTATGAAGTACGAGCGTATACAAGGGTTATGCTCAACTGGGGAGACGATGTTGTCTTTTCCCGGGTTTTTCCGGTTTTCGATACTCCGAAAAGGGAAGGCGAGTATGAAATGGAGATGACGGAACGTGCCCGTAGCAAGGCTCTTCCCGAGTATCGGGAGAAATCGCCCAAAACCAATGTCTTGGATCTTGCTTTCTTTCCCGAAGGCGGAGAGATGGTTGCCGGTTTGCCTTCGGTTGTTGCATTTAAGGCAACCGGGAAAGACGGGCAAGGGTGCGATGTAAAGGGGGTTGTACGAGATAAGGCCGGAAATCTTATCACCGAGTTTGTTTCCGAACATCGGGGTATGGGGAAATTTCTTCTTATACCCGATGCCGCGACCGATTATGAGGCCCTTGTTGTGTATGGAGGCAAAGAGTATAAATATTTTTTACCCAAGGCTAGAAAGCAAGGATATGCCATGACTGTAAGTAATTTGCGAAAAGATAAGTTGCAAGTACAGCTACAACGCACGGCCGATGTTCCCGGGGAGATTGTCGGGGTTACGGTTATGTGCAGGGGTATCGCCTATGCTTTCGATGTGGCCGATATGCGGTCGAAAACATCGGCGCGGTTGCAATTTGCCAAGTCCGAAATACCCTCGGGTGTGATGCAGGTTACGTTATTTAATGCTCGCGGAGAGGTGCTTTCCGAACGGTTGGCATTCCACTATTCGGGGCGGCATATCGGCATAACGGTCGATTCGGTGAAGCCTTTATATAAGCCGTTTGAAGAAATCAATCTCGGGTTTAAGGTGCGAGATGGGCAGGGTGTGCCGTGTTCTCGGTCTTTTTCATTGGCTGTGCGGGACTACGATAGTGAGGTGCCCTCGTTTTATCAGAGTAATATTTTGACGAATTTGTTGTTAGAGAGTGATCTACGCGGTTATATCGAAGATATTCCCTATTATTTTGAGGCCGATGATGCTGTTCATCGCAATGCTCTTGATTTATTGATGCTGGTGCAAGGCTGGCGACGGTATGAGTGGCGACAGATGGCCGGTGTTGAGCCGTTTTCTCCATTGCATCATGTCGAGGAGGGTATTTTGGTGAAAGGACAGGTGCTTCGGTATCGCTTGTCCGGTTCTCGTCCCGAACCGGGAGTTGATGTTTCCGTATGGCTGTATTCTCCGGAGTTTAATAGTAGCGGTTCTGTAAAAACCGATGATGACGGTCGTTTTGTGTTTCTCTCCGATAGTGATGTGTGGGGACGTTGTGATATGATTTTACGAACACAGTCTCCCGATAAAAACGGAAAGATGAAAGATCGGGATTTGTTGATAGAACTCGATCGCGTTTTCTCTCCGAAAGCGGCGGCATATTTTTCAGAGGAAACCTCGTTGCCCGACTCCAATCTCAATCGTATAACGTATGTCTCGGAAACATTTGACGAAGCTGTTAAGGAAGAGAAGCACCTTTCGATGAGCGAAAAGGTGCATGATCTCGATGAGGTTTCGGTTACGGCACAACAGCGGGGACTCACCGACAGACCGACGATTACTTACAATGTTTCCGATGAAGAGGATAAACTGATCGACACACATGATACCGATTATGCCGACGGCATACCGGCCTTGCTCGAGCGTATAAACCCTTATTTTGCTATAAAGAGTGATGATGGTGAAGATATTGTTTGCACGTATAAGAATCGTCCGGTGAAATTCGTTTTCTATGATGCAAGTCAATATATGGGCGATTGGGCCGATGCTGCCATGTTGGCTGGTCTCGATATGCCGGTCGAAGGGCGGTTGATGCAGCAGAGTGTAGGGGATGAAGAGGAGGGGATTTCGATGTCCGGCGATTCTGCGAAGAATGAACCTTCCATAAGGGATATATCCAACCATGAGGTGAAGAAAATAGAAATTGTGGAGATGATGAATGCTGTCCTTATAAAACTTTACGGATATCCTTATGCCGAGCAGCGAAAAGAGCGGAAAGGTATGCGTATGACGACCCTTCAAGGATATTCTGTGCCGCAGGAGTTTTATCACATTGATTACGGCCGGGGGGCTTTGCCCGATAGACGGGATTTCCGCCGTACATTGTATTGGAATCCGAGTGTGCCGGTAGGGACCGATGGAAGGGCATTTGTCTCTTTTTATAACAGCAATAGTCCGCATCGTTTGAGTATTTCGGCAGAAACATTGTCGTCCGACGGCGTTCCGGGAATGCTTGTCCCATAGGGGATTCTTCCGTTTTGTGTCGCTCTGAGAAATGGGGGAATATCTTTCATGGAAAGTCCTGTTTCTCGGGGCGGCAGTCCGATATTTGTGAGGACGAAATAGATAAAGGCGCATTTTTCGATGAGTGGGATTACCGCCGTACGTTGTATCGGAATCCCGATTTGGCGACCGATTCATTGGGCGGGGCATAAGTAACTTTCTACAACAACCGCACGGTCACTCGCCCGCGGGTAGATGCGGCAATGTTCTATCCTGATGGTGTCGTCAGCGTTTTTATGGATTGACTTTTGGCGTGTCAAAAAAGCCGGCTGTCGAAATTTTTTTATTTTCGGAATAAAAATCATTACCTTTGTCGCGGATAGGTAAAAGCCGACGGCAGAAAGGTGTAGGTCGCTTATCCGCGTCTGTCGCGAATTGCTTTTATTCCATGAATGAGGCCAGCCTCTTCCGTGTGCTTGAACACCACGTAAAAAACAAGATTTTACTTTCTTTCTCCGGTTCTTCTTCCGGAATGTTCTCCCTCGCGTAAGACAACGGCTTCTCTTGTTTATTAAATGGTTAAATATATGAAACAAAATGAGAGTGCGCTGGTATGTCTTTCCGGCGGACAAGATTCCACCACTTGCCTTTATTGGGCGTTGAAAGA
This sequence comes from Bacteroides sp. CAG:144, assembly GCA_000434215.1. Lineage (GTDB taxonomy): Bacteria > Bacteroidota > Bacteroidia > Bacteroidales > UBA11471 > Caccoplasma > Caccoplasma intestinavium. Next base: position 46,471 of record HF999731.1, on the reverse strand, counting down.
GTTTCGGCACGTAGAGACCGTGTGTTTTTCTTATGGACAAAAGCATGCGCTTGAAGTCGATGTCGCCCGTCGTATAGCCGAAAAAGCCAGTGTCGATTTTTCCTTACTCGACCTGTCTTTGCTTGGACAGATTACCCATAATGCATTGACCGATAATGCCGTGTCTATGGATAAAGAAAAGCCGGCCGATGCTTTGCCGAATACATTCGTACCCGGTCGTAATATGTTGTTCCTGACGTTGGCGGCGATAAAAGCGTATGAACGGGGAATCGGGCATTTGGTAACCGGCGTTTCCCAAACCGATTTCAGTGGTTATCCCGATTGTCGCGATACGTTTATCCGTTCGTTGAACGTCTCCCTCAATCTGGCTATGGACAGGCAATTTGTCATACATACACCTCTTATGTGGCTCGACAAGGAGCAGGAATGGGCAATGGCCGATGAGTTGGGGATATTTGATTTGGTACGTTATGAAACGCTTACTTGCTATAACGGTATAATGGCCGATGGGTGCGGCGAGTGTCCGGCATGCAAGTTGCGCCGTGCGGGACTTGAGCGTTATCTGGCACATCGTTCTGCAAAGAGAAATTTCCCTGAGGAAAAGTAACTCCGATTGTTTGGCTGTTTTTCGTGTTGCTTACGTTCGACTCGAATGACGTCGTCGTTATTCCGGGGTGAGTATGGGCTCAACGAGGGGCTCGTCGTTTCTGCCTGTTGGGTATGAAATGTTTCGTCGCCGTTCGGTTCGGCGGAGCGTTTTGTCATTCCGAACGTATGCGACGAATCTCGATCTGTATATATTTGTTCGAAGATCTTTCGTTCCGTTCGAAGTTGTGTTATTTGAGAGCCTTGTTGTAGCGGTGCTATAAGGTGTGGAAACGAGCCGTAGAAATGCACTCTTTTTGGGCGGTGAATCGGGGGGCAAATCGTCGCAGCAGTTCGATAACGACGATTTCGGTTATCATCGTCAAAGCGAAAATAAGTCCGTAGAGGAGGTTTCCGTCGGGGAAAAAATGCTCGAAGATATGTCGATATGTATGATAAATGGGCCAGTGTGTCCCGAAAACGATAATCGAGAAACGTCCGAAGTAGGCAATAGGGGGAATATGGCGCAGGATTTTGCACAGAAATACGATGGTGAGTGTCCCTCCTATGCCGCAAAAATAGAATCCGAGAAAATGAGTCGGTAGGATAAGTTCATGTAACCGTATGGGTTCGGCCAGTAGCCACACGGCCACACCCAGAGGTAAAATCGAGGCATAAAGATATTTGTCGCGGGAGGAGTAGGGAAGCAGTTCCTCGCGTTTGAGCCATGTGCCGGCATGGAAAAACGGTAACGAGATGAGAGCCGTTCCTAAATAATAAGGAAGGACGATGCCCGATTTTGCCGCCAACCAACCTCCGATTGCGATGACCCATACAGCGATGTCGAGTTTCCAAGAGTTGATAAACCGTTGCAAAAAGTAATAGAGAATGTTGACTTCAAAAAGAGCCGTAAGGAACCATAACGGTTGGTTGTGATAAGTCATTCCCGAGCGAATGATTTCCCAAAAAGGCCACCACGAGTATCGTTCGTAAGTCGACGTATCGGATTCCGACAAAAGATAAATACCCCATGATACGGCGTCGTACAGGTAGGCAAACGCATAAAAGAAAAGGAGTGGAATGATGAGGTTGTTGACTTTCTTTATGGCGAATTCTTGTATGCCGCTGTATCTTTTGAAAAAAATGCCCGATAGGAAAAAATAAAGCGGCATGCGGAACGAGTCGAAAAATACACCCCAGGAATAGCGTGTCAAGTCGGGGTGTATGTGGGCGAAAACTACCAGTAAAATACACACTCCTTTTGCAAGGTCGATGTATTCGATTCGTTTTTTGTCTGTCTGCATGACTTAAATAATATATTACTTTGCGGGCGGCAAAGATAGCAATTATTGCTTTTATAATTTTGTATGAGGGTATTGGGAAAATAAAAAGTGAATCTTGTTGTTCCGTTTTATTGTATAGGATAGGATTTAATGGCATTTCGTCGGGAAATAACCGTTCTGGTATCATATAACGGGTGTGGCGGATTGGGCCCGGATAAATTTTGCCGGGCCGTAAACATCTCTTATCTTTGTGAGACAATTTTGCAGCTATGGCCGGAGAAAAACCCTATTTTTCAATCATTATTCCCGTGTATAACCGACCCGATGAGGTACGGGAGTTGTTCGAAAGTCTGGTCGGGCAGACATGTAAGGATTTCGAACTGTTGCTTGTCGAGGACGGGTCGACGCGTCGTTGCGATGAGGTGGCAGGGGAATATTCCGACCGTTTGACGATACGTTATTTTTATAAGGAAAATTCGGGCCGTAGCCTTACCCGCAATTATGGAATGGAACGTGCCGAGGGGCGTTATTTGGTTTTTTTCGACTCCGACTGTATTATTCCCCCTTCTTATTTCGAGACGGTGCGCCGTCGTCTCGAAGAGGCCTATGTCGACTGTTACGGCGGTCCCGATGCAGCTCATCGTTCTTTTTCCCGGCTGCAAAAGGCCATCAATTATGCTATGACCTCTTTCTTTACGACCGGAGGCATACGAGGAGGTAAAGGATCGATGGAAAAATTTACGCCGCGCACGTTCAATATGGGATTCTCGAAAGAGGTTTACGACCGGGTAGGGGGCTTTGCCGATATGTTCGGTGAGGATATAGACCTTTCGTTGCGGATTCGTGATGCCGGATTTACGACGGCGCTTTTCCGAGATGCTTATGTATATCATAAGCGCAGGGTGAGTTTCAGGTCGTTTTACCGGCAGGTACATGTTTTCGGCATGGCGCGGGTCGATCTTTATCTGCTTCACCCCGAGTCGTTGAAACTGGTGCACTTGTTGCCGGCCTGTTTTGTATTGGGTACGGCGGCTCTTGTTGTCGGGTCGTTCTTTTGGCCGTGGGCATTGTTGCCTTTGGGTATTTATTTCGGATTGTTATTTCTTGAATCGTTGGTGAAAAATAGAAGTTTGCCGATCGCATTTCTCTCTATTCTCACTTGTGCCATACAACTTGGAGGGTATGGCTTCGGTTTTTTGAAAGCATTCATGACGAAAGTGGTATTGCACCGTAAAGTCGACCGGGAAGCCGAGCTTGCCAAGCATTATAAGAAAAAATAGTATGGAAAGAAAAGAAAGGGGCGTTTCATCTTTTTGAAACGCCCCTTTCTTTTCATATTCTTTGGTTTGCCTGTTTATCGGATTTATGTGAGCAAAACAGCGGGAGATTTCGTCTCGTTGATCGGATATGTTTGCTTCGAATATTGGCAATGCAATTTGAGACGAATGGAACGTTTTTCGTTCTTATAAAATGCGACGGAAGTATGCGATGGTTTCGCGCAGTCCGTCTTCGAGGGCGACAAGCGGTTTCCAGTCGAGCTTTTCTTTGGCGAGGGAAATATCGGGCTTGCGTTGGGTCGGGTCGTCAGAGGGAAGGGGCATAAAGACGATTTTCGACTTCGATCCGGTCAGTTGCAGAATCTTTTCCGCCAGTTCGAGCATCGTAAATTCTCCGGGATTTCCGAGGTTTACAGGGCCGGTGAAGTCGTCTCCGGTACGTTCCATCATACGCACCATACCTTCGATAAGGTCGGTTACATACTGGAATGAGCGGGTCTGTCGGCCAGTCCCGTATATGGTCAGGTCTTTGCCTTGTAGAGCCTGCACGATAAAATTCGATACGACACGTCCATCCTGCGGGTGCATATTGGGCCCATAGGTGTTGAAGATGCGTATGATTTTTACTTTTACGCCCTCCCGGCGGTGATAATCCATGAAAAGGGTCTCGGCGCAACGTTTGCCTTCATCATAGCAGGAACGTAACCCTATGGGATTGACGTTTCCCCAATACCCTTCTACTTGGGGGTGCACTTGCGGGTCTCCGTAGACTTCGCTGGTCGATGCCTGCAATACGGTTGCCCCGGTGCGTTTGGCGATGCCCAGTACGTTGATAGATCCCAGAATCGAGGCCTTGATGGTCTGTATGGGGTCGTATTGATAATGTATGGGAGAGGCCGGACATGCCAGATTGTATATCTCATCGATTTCGACAAAGTAGGGCATGGTGATGTCGTGCCGCACGAGTTCGAAATACGGGTTTTTCAGCAGTGGAATGATATTGTCTTTGTTGCCGGTGAAAAAGTTGTCGAGACAAAATACTTCATGCCCCTCGTTGAGCAGACGTTCGCAAAGGTGCGAGCCGATAAATCCCGCACCACCGGTAACCAGAATGCGTTTTCTCATAATTTCGAGTTTTTTGTATACTGCAAATATCGTCATAAAAAATGGATATTTCCCTATCTTGGATTTATTTCTGCCGTATCGGTAACGGATTTTGTGGATGGAATATCTCCGAAACGGGAGAAAATGGTTATCTTTCCCGAAATCTTTTTGACAGATATGGAGAAAAAAGAGAAGATGGTTATTACCGACTGGGCGCTCGAAGATCGTCCCCGGGAGAAACTCATGTTGAAAGGGACCCGGGCTTTATCGTCGGCCGAATTGGTTGCAATACTCATCGGCTCCGGGAATAAACGGGAAACGGCAGTGGAGTTGTCCCAACGTATTTTAAATCGCGTGGGAGGCAGTCTCAGCAGTTTGAGCAAGCTTTCGGTTGGAGAGTTGATAAGTGAGTTTGATGGTATCGGTGAAGCTAAGGCTATAAGTATCATTGCAGCCCTTGAATTGGGGCGTCGCCGAAAAAGTGAAGATGTGGCGCAACGTCGGCGTATTACGACGAGTCGCGATGCTTATGAATGGATATATCCCCAACTGGCCGATTTGCCGCAAGAAGAGTTTTGGGTGGTTCTGCTCAATGCGTCCAATCGTATCATCGATACATTGCGCGTAAGTCAGGGCGGCACGACGTCGACGCTTGTCGATATGCGTTTGCTTTTCAAGCCGGCTTTGTTGCAACAGGCTTCGGCATTGATGCTTTTTCACAACCACCCCTCGGGAAATTGCAAACCCAGTAAGGCCGACGACCAACTGACTCAGAAAATAGTTTCTGCGGCCGCCCTTTTCGATATTCGGGTACTCGATCATCTCGTCGTAACCGACGCGACATATTATTCCTATGCCGACGAAGGGCGGTTATGATCTTCTGCCTCTATCTGTCGCTCATGACGGTTTCGTGCAGGTCTTTTTGGAAAATAGCGTATTCTTGTGAGGTTATGACGTGTTGTGTCGTCAGTACGATGAGTTTATGTCCTGTGTATCCCTCTCGATAGGGAGGGTGGATGTGCGGATACGGATTTTCGTAAAATCCGCATTTCCGGTAAAATCGTAAACGGGATCGGGAAATGTCGTCGGTAATCGGGTCGATTTCCAGTAATACGATTTTGGATTTTCGGGATATGAAATCTTTCAGAATCCGGCTTCCGTAACCCGATCCTCTTAGCTGTCGGTCGATTGCGAAATGTTCTATGTATATATATTCTTGAAAATCCCAGTACGAAATAAACCCTATGAAAATATCCTCTTCTTTATAACCCGACAAGTGATATTTTGGGTGGGAAAATGCTCTTGTCTGTTGTGTCTCGGTTCGTTGTTCGAAAATAGGAAATGCTGTCGAATATAACTTGGAGAATGAGTCGTAAAGCGGATGGGCAATATTGTCGATATTTATGAGTTCCATGAGATTTTTTGTCTGCAAGATAGCGGAAAATCATGAGGGGCGGCGAATACCCATCCCTCATGACTTATGGAATTTCTTATTCTTTTTCTTCGTACCAGCCGGAGTACATAAGGTAGTTGCGGGCGATTTTCTGATTCAATTCTTTCGATTGCTCGGGATCGACCTTTTTAATGAATTTGGCCGGTGTTCCGCCCCATAATTCACCTGCACCGATGACTGTTCTGCTCAGAACAACCGAGCCGGCAGCTACGATGGCCCCTTCGCCTACGACGGCGTGATCGAGAACGACGGCACCCATGCCGACAAGTGCACCGTCGCAAATCTTGGCGCCGTGTATGGTAACATTGTGTCCTATCGATACGTCGTCGCCTATTTCGATGACAGATTTTTCGTAAAGCGTGTGCAATACCGAACCGTCTTGTATGTTCACACGGTTGCCGATTGTTATGGTGTTCACGTCTCCCCGCAGCACCGTATTGTACCAGATACTGCACTCGTCGCCTATCGTTACGTCCCCGATGAGGACGGCGGTTTCGGCGAGGAAACAATTTTTTCCTGTTTTGGGGGTGAAGCCCCTTACTTTGCGTATTAAAGCCATGTTGTTAGTCTCCTTATAGTCGTTATAGGGGTGCAGTTGCATTTTGTAGCCAAGTCTTGTGGGGCTCATCGAGTAGCGGGCTTATGCGGTCGTAAACCTCGCGATGATAATCGTTGAGCCACTCGATTTCTTCCCGGGTCAATAGGGTGCGGTCTATGGCTCGTTTGTCGATAGGGCAAAGGGTTAATGTCTCGAACCGGAAAAATTTTCCGAACTCGCTTTCTCCGGCTTCTACGACGCAAGTGAGATTTTCGGTTCTGATTCCGTATTTTCCGGCCAGGTATACACCCGGTTCGTTAGATGTAACCATTCCCGGGGTAAGTGGCGTATTGTTTTGTTCGAGACGTATGTTCTGCGGGCCTTCATGTACATTGAGGAAATGTCCTACACCATGCCCCGTTCCGTGCAGATAATTGCGGAATACATTCCACAAGTTACGCCGGGCGAGAATATCGATTTGATCGCCGCGCGTGCCTTGCGGGAAAATGCAGGTAGCGATACTTATATGACCTTTCAATACGAGTGTGTAGTCTCGTATTTCTTCGTCGGTGAGTGGCCCCAGAACGACGGTGCGGGTGATGTCGGTCGTCCCGTCGAGATATTGGGCCCCCGAGTCGACGAGTACGAATCCTTCGGGTTTCAACAGACTGTTGCTTTCGGGAGAGGCGCTATAATGTACGATAGCTCCATGTTCCCGATAACCAGCTATTGTACCGAAACTCTCACCTTTATATAGCGCTTGTTTGCTGCGGAATTCACGTAATTTTTCGGCAATGTCGAGTTCGGAAATATCCTCTTTCCCGATATGGGTGTCGAGCCAGTAGAGAAATTGCACCATGGCGGCACCATCGCGTACCATAGCTGCGCGTCGACCCTGCATTTCTGTTTCGTTTTTGATGCTTTTCAGCCATGTAACCGGAGATACTCCCAAGATGGTTTTATTTTTGGACGGCAGTATATTTACCAGCTTATAATTGGTTTTGTTGGGATCTATGAAGATTTGTTCCTCGGCGGGTAACTCTTGCAGGAATTTGTAAATATCGTTGTATGGTCTCTGCTCTATCCCGTTCTCATGGAGATAGGCCGCCAGTTCATTCGAAATTTTACCGTCGTTCATGAACAAAATACGGTACGACGTCGAGAAATAGGCAAAGCCTACGGCCACAGGATTGTATGTTACATCGTTTCCTCGGATATTGAGCAACCATGCCAGTTCGTCGAGTGCGCAAATGAGAATGGCATTTGCGCCTTTCCCTGCGATGGCGCGCAATACTTCGTTCCATTTTTCTTGGAAACTTTTTCCACTGTATTCTGTCGGATAAACAAATGCTTGGTTGGTCGGTACTTCTGGTCGCTCTTTCCAGATTTTGTCGAACGGTGCGAAATCCGTTTTGAAAAGAAAGCCTTTCGACGAGAAAAATGCTTTCAGACGTTCGCCTTCGGTGTAAGAGCAAGTCGTCCCGTCGATGGCGATTGTGGCTCCGGACGGCAACGAACCGGCCAACCAGTCTTGTAAAGAAGGCGTTTCGGGCAGTCCGTCTTTGAAGAGTTGGAGTCCCGAAACTTTTAGTTCGTCGGCTGCCTGCAAGAAGTATCGGGAGTCGGTCCATACGCCACCGGTCGAGGTTGTGATGACGGCTGTCCCGGCAGAACCTGTAAATCCGGAGATCCATGCTCTTGATTTCCATCGGTCGGCCGGGTATTCGCTTTGGTGGGGATCGGCGCTCGGTATGATAAAAGCGTCGACTCCGGCTGCGCTCATGTGTTGTCGCAATGCCGCTATGCGGGAAAGATATTCGTTTGTTTCCATGCTGATATGATTTTCTGTTTATGTGCAAATATATAAAAAGGTGAATGCTGAGGCAAATGAAAACCGTGTTTTCAAATTGGTCTATGCCGTTCTGTCTCCTGTATTCCACAAATATAGCGAAATAATATTGCTTTTGTCTATTCTTTATAAAAAGAAAGCGCTGGAATATATTCGGTTTGTTCGGGATTTATTCTCTTTCGAGTTATGCTTGGTAGTGTAGAAAAACTCTTTTGGAGAGAAAAATATCGGTAAAAGGTTTGTTTATCAGGAAACAATGTTTTAATTTTGCCCCGCAATTTGTAGAAGGAAACATTAAAAGACAAAAAATATGATAGTAGTACCTGTAAAAGAAGGCGAAAACATCGAAAAAGCACTCAAAAAATTCAAAAGAAAATTTGAGAAAACCGGCGTTATCAAAGAATTGAGAAGTCGTCAGGCATTTGAAAAACCCTCTGTTGCAAATCGCAAGAAAATAATGCGCGCCATTTACGTGCAGAAAATGCAGCAAGCAGAGGATTGATAATAAGGTAAATCTTTTTCCGAAGTGGTGCGGTAATTGAAAAATACCGACCAAATTATTGGAAATTTCAAAACTATTCGCTATATTCGTAGCTCGACAATGATAAAGAGCCTGCGAATATGTGGATAGAATCATTTTTAAGATATGTTCGGTATGAGAAGAATTATTCTTCTCATACCGTTCTGTCTTATAGGCGGGACTTATTGCAGTTTCGAGATTATTTGTCTCGGCTCGAGGGGTCGGTGTCTCTCGACTCTGTGGAGCGAGACCATGTGCGTAATTGGGCGGCTTTGCTTATCGAAGAAGGTAATTCTTCTCGGACTGTGGCTCGTAAGTTTTCGGCATTGCGTACTTTTTATGCCTATTTGCTGAAACAGGGTGTCGTTGCAAATTCTCCCCTGCAAGATATAACTTTGCCCAAGATACATAAATCGCTGCCTTCGTTTGTACGGCCCGATGAGATGGATTTGCTTCTCGATGAAAAGGTGGCCGACGACGATTTTTCTGCTCTGCGCGATAAGCTCATACTCTCTATATTATATATGACGGGAATGCGGCGGGCCGAACTTGTCGGCTTGCTCGATAAGGATGTTGATACGCAGGCAATGCAGATCAAGGTTACTGGTAAAAGAAATAAGCAGCGTGTCGTACCTTTCGGAAATGAGCTGAAAGATGAGATCGAGGCATATCGCCGCGTCCGTCGTATTACGGTAGGTATGGAGGCTCCGAATTTTTTTGTCAAAGACGATGGCGAACCTCTCTATGTGCAGTTTGTTTATCGATTAGTAACCCGTCGGCTGGGAGAGGTAACGACGCTTTCCCGTAAAAGTCCCCATGTTTTGCGGCATACATTTGCTTCGGCTATGCTCAACGGAGGAGCTGGATTGAATAGTGTTAAGGAGTTGTTGGGGCATCAGTCGCTCGCATCAACCCAAGTATATACTCATATAACTTTTGAAGAATTGAAACGCGATTATAAACAGGCCCACCCCAGGGCCATAAAAAAAGGAGGTCATTATGGAAATTAGAATTCAATCCATTCATTTTGATGCAACGGAACAACTTGAGAATTTTATACAGAAAAAAATAGAGAAGCTCAATCGGTATTGCGATGATATTTTAGCTGCCGAAGTAACGCTGAAAGTGCTCAAACCCGAGACATCTCAGAATAAAGAGGCGGGAATAAAGCTCTTAGTGCCTCGTGCTGAGGATATTTTCTCGTCGAAAATTGCCGATACCTTTGAGGAGGCGGTAGATTTGGCATTGGATGCGCTGGTGCGCCAGTTGCAGAAAAATAAAGAAAAAACGCGTGCCAAATAAAAAAAAACATCGAAATATTTTTGTGGATTAAAATTTATCTCTAAATTTGCACCCGTTTCTCACCGATAACTCCTCGGGCAATAGAAGCGGGTGCAAATGTTTCTCCCGTTGATTTTTTAGGAGTAGCGCCAAGTCTCTTTTTCTCTGTTGGGCGCAGTGAGATAGGTAAAAAGGGCGAATACCAGAGTGGCCAAATGGGGCAGACTGTAAATCTGCTGTCTTACGACTTCGGTGGTTCGAATCCATCTTCGCCCACAAATTGCGGGAGTAGCTCAGTCGATAGAGCATCAGCCTTCCAAGCTGAGGGTCGCGGGTTTGAGTCCCGTTTCCCGCTCAATAAAAATGCCAATGTAGCTCAGCGGTAGAGCACTTCCTTGGTAAGGAAGAGGTCACGGGTTCAAGTCCCGTCATCGGCTCCAAGTGTAAAGCACAACAGAGAAAGCTAATCATTAATCAAAAAAATAATTATTATGGCTAAAGAACAGTTTCAACGGACTAAGCCGCACGTAAACATTGGTACCATTGGCCACGTAGACCACGGTAAAACTACCTTGACCGCTGCCATTACCACTGTACTTGCGAAAAAAGGTCTTTCCGAAATGCGCTCTTTTGATTCTATCGACAATGCTCCCGAAGAAAAAGAAAGAGGTATTACGATCAACACTTCTCACGTAGAGTATGAAACCGCTAATCGTCACTATGCTCACGTAGACTGTCCGGGTCACGCCGACTACGTTAAGAACATGGTTACCGGTGCAGCTCAAATGGACGGTGCCATCATCGTAGTTGCTGCTACCGATGGTCCTATGCCCCAAACCCGTGAGCACATTCTTTTGGCTCGTCAAGTAAACGTTCCTCGTATCGTTGTTTTCATGAACAAATGCGATATGGTCGATGATGAAGAAATGCTCGAACTCGTAGAAATGGAGATGAGAGAACTTCTTTCTTCGTATGACTATGATGGTGATAATACTCCTATCATTCGCGGTTCTGCTTTGGGTGCCCTCAATGGCGATCCCAAATGGGAAGAAAAAGTTATGGAGCTGATGGAAGCCGTAGATACTTGGATTCCCCTGCCTCCCCGTGATATAGATAAACCTTTCTTGATGCCTGTTGAAGACGTATTCTCGATTACCGGTCGTGGTACTGTTGCTACTGGTCGTATCGAAACTGGTGTTATCAAAGTAGGTGATGAGGTTCAAATTATCGGTCTCGGCGCAGAAGGTAAGAAATCTGTTGTAACCGGTGTGGAAATGTTCCGCAAACTTCTCGATCAAGGTGAAGCTGGTGATAACGTAGGTCTCCTCCTCCGTGGTATCGACAAAAACGAAATCAAACGTGGTATGGTTATTTGCCACCCGGGTCAGGTAACTCCTCACTCGAAATTCAAAGCTCAAGTGTATATCTTGAAGAAGGAAGAAGGTGGTCGTCATACTCCGTTCCACAATAAATATCGTCCCCAGTTCTATATTCGTACCCTCGATGTAACCGGTGAGATTACTCTCCCCGAAGGAACTGAAATGGTAATGCCGGGCGACCACGTAACCATCACTGTTGAGCTTATCTATCCGGTAGCTTGCAGCATAGGTCTTCGTTTTGCTATCCGTGAAGGTGGCCGTACCGTAGGTTCGGGACAAATTACCGAAATCCTCGACTAATCGATAACTATCGATAAAAACTGGTAGGCCTCTTATTCTTGTGAAAATAGGACGAGAGGCTTACCAATGTTTACGGGTCTAGCTCAGTTGGTAGAGCACTGGTCTCCAAAACCAGGTGTCGGGAGTTCGAGTCTCTCGACCCGTGCAAACTCTGAAAAAACAATGAAAAAAATACTTGCAGATATAAAAGAGTCGTACAACGAACTCGTTTATAAAGTATCCTGGCCCACCCGGGCAGAGCTGAGCAACAGTGCTGTGGTAGTTATGTTTGCTTCCCTAATCATTGCCATAGTTATTTTTGTGATGGACCAGGGCTTTGAGCATCTCATGGAATTTATCTACGAAAAAATTTTCTAATTCGGAGGATTCCTAATGTCTGATAAAAAAAGAGGCTGGTACGTATTGCGTGCCATCAGCGGAAAAGAAGCAAAAGTGAAGGAGTATCTTGATGCAGAAATCAAGAATACCGACCTTGGCGATTTTGTGTATCAGGTATTGATTCCTACCGAGAAAGTCTATTCGGTTCGCAACGGCAAGAAAATTACCAAAGAGAGAAATCTCTATCCTGGTTATGTCTTGGTCGAGGCGACCCTCGTAGGTGAAGTTGCCCATCGATTGCGCAATACGACCAATGTTATCGGATTTTTGGGTGGTACAACCGATCCCGATCCGTTGAGACAGTCGGAAGTAAACCGCATGCTGGGTGCAGTTGATGCCATACAAGAGGCCGATGATATTATGATTCCCTACATGGTGGGAGAGACCGTAAAAGTTACTTTCGGCCCTTTCAACGGTTTCAGCGGTATCATCGAAGAGGTGAACAATGAGAAAAAGAAACTCAAAGTCATGGTGAAGATATTCGGACGGAAAACGCCGTTGGAATTAGGATTCATGCAAGTAGAGAAAGAATAATCTTTGTGATGTTACGCGCACGATTACTCTTTCGGGTTTAACAATCAAAAATATAAACAAATGGCTAAAGAAATTGCTGGACAAATCAAATTACAGATTAAAGGTGGTGCAGCAAACCCCTCTCCTCCCGTAGGTCCCGCCCTCGGTTCCAAGGGTATCAATATCATGGAGTTTTGCAAGCAATTCAATGCCCGTACTCAAGACAAAGCAGGTAAGGTGTTGCCTGTAATCATTACTTATTACAGCGATAAATCGTTCGATTTCGTCGTAAAAACACCTCCTGTTGCAATTCAATTGTTGGAAGCGTCTAAAGTAAAAGGCGGTTCGGCCGAGCCTAACCGTAAGAAAGTGGCTACCATCACTTGGGATCAGGTAAAGACAATTGCGCAAGATAAAATGGTTGACCTCAACTGTTTTACTTTGGAATCGGCCATGAAAATGGTTGCCGGTACAGCGAGAAGTATGGGTATATCCGTAAGTGGGGAATTCCCGACCAATAACTAATAAACTTCAATTGAAATGAGTAAACTGACAAAAAATCAAAAGTTGGCTTCCGAGAAAATTGAAGCAGGGAAAACCTATTCGCTGAAAGAAGCTGCCCAGTTGGTAAAAGATGTAACTTTTACCAAGTTCGATGCTTCGGTCGATATTGACGTCCGTTTGGGTGTTGATCCTCGTAAAGCCAATCAAATGGTGCGTGGTGTCGTGTCTTTGCCTCATGGAACCGGTAAACAAGTGCGTGTACTCGCTCTTTGTACTCCCGACCAAGAAGCCGATGCCAAAGCTGCCGGAGCCGATTATGTAGGTCTTGATGAATACATCGAAAAAATCAAAGGCGGTTGGACCGATATTGATGTGATTATCACCCAACCTTCTGTGATGGGAAAAATCGGAGCTTTGGGGCGTGTGCTCGGTCCGCGCGGACTTATGCCTAACCCCAAGAGTGGAACCGTGACCAACGAAGTCGGTAAGGCTGTGAAAGAAGTAAAACAAGGTAAAATCGATTTCAAAGTCGATAAGAATGGTATCGTTCATACCTCTATCGGTAAGATATCTTTCAGCGCCGATCAGATTCGCGAGAATGCCAAAGAATTTATCGCGATGCTGAATAAGTTGAAACCTGCTACCGCCAAAGGTACTTATATGAAGAGTATATATCTTTCGAGTACGATGAGTCCCGGTATCAAGATCGAACCCAAATCTGTAGATGAGATTTAAAAGGAGACCGAATTATGAGAAAGGAAGATAAAGCCACCGTAATCGAACAGATTACTGCCACTCTTAAAGAATACAGCCACATATATCTGACCGAGACGACTACGCTCAATGCCGAGAAAACTTCGAATTTGCGCCGTGAATGTTTCAAGAACGATATCAAACTGCTGGTTGTAAAGAACTCCCTGTTGAAAAAGGCTATGGAAAGCCTTGATGCCGATTATACGGCTCTTTTCGACAGCTTGAAAGGTTCTACCACCCTGATGCTCTCCAATACGGGTAATGCCCCCGCCAAATTGATCAAGGCTTTTAAGAAAGACAACGATCAGCTCGGCTTCAAGGCTGCTTATGTGGAAGAAAGTTTCTATGGTGCCGATCAACTCGACGCTTTGGTAGCTATCAAGAGCAAAAACGAACTTATCGCCGACGTTATCGCATTGCTGCAATCGCCTGCCAAGAACGTTGTTTCGGCTTTGCAGTCCGGCGGTTCTACCCTTCACGGAGTGTTGCAAACTCTATCAGAACGATAACCCTTTACAATTAACAGAAGTAAAATAACAATTAAACAATACGAAAATGGCAGATTTGAAAGCTTTTGCAGAACAATTAGTAAACCTGACCGTAAAAGAAGTAAACGAGTTGGCACAAATCCTCAAAGAGGAGTATGGCATTGAACCCGCTGCTGCAGCTGTTGCTGTTGCCGCTCCCGCCGCTGCTGGTGCAGCTGCTGCTGAGGAAAAATCCTCTTTCGATGTTGTATTGAAAGGTGCCGGTGCTAACAAACTCGCAGTCGTTAAAGCTGTGAAAGAACAAACTGGTCTTGGTTTGAAAGAGGCTAAAGATCTCGTTGATGGCGCACCCAGCACCATCAAAGAAGGTTTGGCTAAAGCCGATGCTGAAGCGTTGAAGAAAGCACTCGAAGAAGTAGGCGCTGAAGTTGAACTTAAATAACAAATTCCTGTTATTCAGGACTTTTGGTAAAGAGACCTTTACAGGAGGCCTCTTTACCTTTTTGTGTCTATAATTTATAAGTTCAATTAACCAACTCTGACAAATGTCTCAAAATATAGGTAAACCGCGGGTAAACTTTGCTTCGATCAAGAATCCTCTTCCATATCCCGATTTCCTCGAAGTGCAGTTGAAATCGTTCAAAGACTTTCTGCAATTGGACACCCCACCCGAGAAACGTAAAAATGAAGGTCTTTATAAGGTTTTTGCAGAGAATTTCCCTATTGCAGATACCCGTAACAACTTCGTCCTCGAATTTCTCGATTATTATATCGATCCGCCACGTTACACCATCGATGAGTGTTTGGAACGCGGACTCACATACAGTGTGCCTCTGAAAGCAAAACTCAAGCTTTATTGCACCGACCCCGATCACGAAGATTTCGACACCGTTATACAAGATGTATACCTCGGTCCTATCCCTTATATGACCGAAAAAGGTACATTTGTAATCAATGGTGCCGAACGTGTTGTTGTGTCTCAGTTGCACCGTTCTCCCGGCGTGTTCTTCGGACAGAGTATCCACGCTAACGGAACGAAACTTTATTCGGCGAGAATCATTCCTTTCAAAGGTTCGTGGATAGAGTTCGCTACCGACATCAACAATGTGATGTATGCCTATATCGATCGTAAGAAGAAACTGCCCGTAACGACATTGTTGCGTGCCATAGGTTTCGAAAGCGATAAAGACATTCTCGAAATCTTCGGTTTGGCCGAAGAGATGAAAGTTACGAAGACCAACCTCAAAAAAGCCATCGGCCGTCGTTTGGCCGCCCGTGTTTTGAGAACTTGGGTGGAAGACTATGCCGACGAAGATACTGGCGAGGTTGTTTCTATTGAGCGCAACGAAGTTGTGATAGAACGTGAGGTCGTACTCGAAGAACAGCATATCGATTTGATTCTCGAAACAGGTGTACCGACCATTCTGTTGCATAAGGAAGAAAATAACCTTTCGGACTATGCGATTATTTACAACACGTTGCAAAAAGACCCGAGTAATTCCGAAAAAGAGGCTGTTATTTATATCTATCGTCAGTTGCGTAATGCTGAGCCTGCC
>HF999731.1:11631-30687 GCA_000434215.1 Bacteroides sp. CAG:144 | reverse complement strand
CCTGCCGATGATGCCAGTGCCCGCGAGGTAATTACCAATCTTTTCTTCTCGGAAAAGCGTTATGACCTCGGAGAAGTAGGACGTTACCGGATCAATAAAAAATTAGGACTCACCATATCTCCCGATATAAAGGTACTTACCAAAGAAGATATCATTGCTATTATTAAGTACCTTATCGAGCTGATCAACTCCAAGACCGACGTCGACGATATCGACCACTTGAGCAATCGTCGTGTGCGTACGGTCGGTGAACAGCTCTATAACCAGTTCGGTGTGGGACTCGCTCGGATGTCTCGTACGATTCGTGAACGAATGAATGTGCGCGACAATGAGGTGTTTACCCCGATCGATCTGATCAACGCCAAAACTATTTCATCGGTCATCAATACTTTCTTCGGTACCAATGCTCTTTCGCAATTTATGGACCAGACCAACCCTTTGGCCGAGATGACGCATAAGCGTCGTATGTCGGCTCTTGGTCCCGGCGGTCTTTCGCGTGAGCGTGCCGGTTTCGAAGTGCGAGACGTTCACTATACCCATTACGGTCGTCTCTGTCCTATCGAAACGCCCGAAGGTCCTAACATCGGTCTTATCTCTTCTCTTTGCGTGTATGCGAAGATCAATGATTTAGGATTTATCGAGACTCCGTATCGTAAAGTGGTGGACGGAAAAGTCGATCTCTCCGAAAATGGTATTGAGTATTTTACCGCCGAAGTGGAAGAAGGCCATATTATAGCACAAGGTAATGCTCCGTTGAATGATGACGGAACATTTGTGCGCTCCCGAGTAAAAGCTCGTTTGAATGCCGACTTCCCTGTCGTCGCTCCCGACGAAGTGTCGCTTATGGACGTATCGCCTACGCAGATTGCTTCTATCGCCGCTTCGTTGATTCCTTTCTTGGAGCACGATGATGCCAACCGTGCGTTGATGGGCTCGAACATGATGCGCCAGGCTGTACCTCTTTTGCGCACCGAAGCTCCTGTCGTGGGAACCGGCCTCGAAGGTCAGCTTATCCGCGACTCTCGTACCCAGATTACGGCCGAGGGCGCCGGAGTTGTAGAATTTGTCGACGCCACGACGATACGTATACGTTACGATCGTACCGAGGAAGAAGAATTCGTCAGCTTCGAATCTTCCGTAAAAGAATATAGAATCCCGAAATTCCGCAAGACCAACCAAAGTACGACGGTCGATTTGCGTCCTATCTGTCATAAAGGTGACCGTGTTGTGGCCGGACAGATTCTCACCGAGGGTTACTCGACCGAGAGTGGTGAATTGGCATTGGGGCGCAACCTCAAAGTTGCTTTCATGCCGTGGAAGGGTTATAACTACGAGGACGCAATCGTGCTCAACGAGCGTGTTGTGCGGGAAGATATACTTACTTCGGTTCACGTTGACGAATATTCACTTGAAGTGCGTGAAACCAAACGCGGTATGGAGGAACTTACTTCCGATATCCCCAATGTCAGCGAAGATGCTACCAAAGACCTCGATGAACGGGGTATCATTCGTGTCGGAGCTCATGTGGAACCGGGCGATATCATGATCGGTAAAATCACTCCGAAAGGAGAGTCCGATCCTTCTCCCGAGGAAAAACTCCTTCGTGCCATCTTCGGCGATAAGGCAGGCGATGTAAAAGATGCTTCTCTCAAAGCTACGCCGTCGCTCAAAGGTGTAGTTATCGGTACGGCACTCTTCTCCAAAGCTGTGAAGAAACGTAAAGGAAAAGGTCCCGAAGCCGCTATGCTTGCCAAGCTCGACGAAGAATATAAAGAAAAGATGGACGCTCTTAAAGATGTCCTTATCGATAAACTGATGACGCTTACCAACGGTAAGACGTCGCAGGGCGTAAAAGATTATTTGGGAATCGAAGTGATCCCCAAAGGAGCTAAGTTTACGCAAAAGAGTTTGGCCGAAATCGATTATACGGCCATTCAAGTCAGCAAATGGACGACCGATGCCACCAAGAATGACCTGATTCGAGCCACGATCATGAATTACTTGAAGAAATTCAAAGAGTATGATGCCGAATTGCGCCGTCAGAAATTCGATATATCTATCGGAGACGAGCTGCCTTCGGGTATTGTGCAGATGGCTAAGGTCTATATCGCCAAGAAACGTAAAATCAGCGTCGGTGATAAAATGGCAGGTCGCCACGGAAACAAGGGTATTGTGTCGCGTGTGGTACGTCAGGAAGATATGCCGTTCCTCGAAGACGGAACTCCTGTGGATATTGTATTGAACCCGCTGGGTGTGCCGTCTCGTATGAACTTGGGACAGATTTTCGAAACGGTTCTCGGTTGGGCCGGTGTAAAATTGGGCGAAAAATTCGCTACCCCCATTTTCGACGGTGCTTCACTCGACGACTTGAACGAATGGACCGATAAGGCCGGAGTTCCCCGTTACGGTAAAACCTATCTTTATGACGGACATACCGGTGAGCGTTTTGACCAACCTGCTACTGTCGGAGTCATCTATATGTTGAAACTTGGCCACATGGTCGAAGACAAGATGCACGCTCGTTCTATCGGCCCGTACTCGCTTATCACACAGCAACCGCTTGGTGGTAAAGCCCAGTTCGGAGGTCAGCGTTTCGGAGAGATGGAGGTATGGGCACTCGAAGCCTTCGGTGCCGCTTACATCTTGCAGGAAATTCTTACCATCAAATCCGATGATGTCGTGGGTCGTTCCAAAGCCTATGAGGCTATTGTCAAAGGAGAGCCTATGCCTACTCCGGGTATCCCCGAATCGCTCAACGTTTTGTTGCACGAGTTACGTGGTCTCGGACTGAGCATCACCTTAGAGTAATAAAAACTCCCGCCGCTTTCGGGTGGCGGGACGATACACTATCTGCTAACGCGTTATAACTTACATATATGGCTTTTAAAAAAGACAATAAAGTAAAGAGCAACTTTTCAAAAATCACGATAGGCTTGGCTTCTCCCGAGGAAATCCTCGAACAATCCAGCGGTGAAGTGTTGAAACCAGAAACGATCAACTACCGTACTTACAAGCCCGAACGCGACGGTCTCTTTTGTGAACGCATTTTCGGCCCGGTAAAAGATTACGAGTGCCATTGCGGTAAATACAAACGCATTCGTTACAAAGGTATTGTTTGCGACCGTTGCGGTGTAGAAGTTACCGAGAAGAAAGTTCGCCGCGAGCGCATGGGACACATTCAGCTCGTGGTTCCGGTGGCTCATATCTGGTATTTTCGTTCGTTGCCCAATAAAATCGGCTATCTCTTGGGGCTTCCCTCTAAAAAACTCGATGCCGTCATCTATTACGAGCGTTATATTGTGATACAACCGGGTGTGAAAGAAGATTTGGCTACATACGACCTTCTTTCGGAAGAAGAGTACCTCAATGTACTCGATACCTTGCCCAAGGACAATCAATTGCTCGAGGATACCGATCCCAATAAATTTATCGCCAAGATGGGAGCTGAGGCCATTTACGACCTCTTGGTACGTCTCGATCTCGATGACCTTTCTTATAAATTGCGCGACACGGCGAGCAAGGACGGTTCACAGCAGCGCAAGAACGAAGCGCTCAAACGTTTGCAAGTCGTTGAGTCGTTCCGTGCCTCCAAGAACCGCAATCGTCCCGAATGGATGATTCTCAAAGTCATTCCCGTAATTCCGCCCGAATTGCGTCCGTTGGTACCGCTCGATGGCGGACGTTTCGCAACCTCCGACCTGAACGACCTCTATCGTCGTGTGATTATCCGTAACAACCGGCTCAAACGCCTTATGGAGATAAAAGCTCCCGAGGTGATTCTCCGCAATGAAAAACGTATGTTGCAGGAGGCCGTAGATTCGTTGCTCGATAATTCGCGGAAATCAAGTGCCGTGAAGACCGATGCCAACCGTCCTTTGAAATCTCTTTCCGATAGTCTGAAAGGAAAACAGGGTCGTTTCCGTCAGAATCTTCTCGGTAAACGTGTAGACTATTCTGCGCGTTCGGTTATTGTTGTAGGTCCTGAATTGAAAATGTATGAGTGCGGTCTGCCGAAAAATATGGCAGCCGAACTTTATAAACCGTTCGTTATCCGCAAACTCATCGAGCGCGGTATCGTGAAAACGGTGAAGTCGGCGAAAAAAATTGTCGATCGGAAAGATCCCGTCGTGTGGGATATCCTTGAGTACGTGATGAAAGGACACCCCGTACTCCTCAACCGTGCCCCGACCTTGCACCGTCTCGGTATTCAGGCTTTCCAGCCGAAGATGATCGAAGGTAAGGCTATACAGTTGCACCCGTTGGCATGTACGGCATTCAATGCCGACTTCGACGGCGACCAGATGGCCGTGCACTTGCCTCTCGGCAATGAAGCCATTCTCGAAGCTCAAATGTTGATGCTCGGTGCGCATAATATTCTCAATCCTGCCAATGGTGCGCCTATTACCGTGCCTTCGCAAGACATGGTTTTGGGACTTTACTATATTACCAAGTTACGTCCCGGAGCAAAAGGCGAAGGTCTTGTTTTCTACGGTCCCGAAGAGGCTGAGATCGCTTATAACGAAGGTCGTGTTACCTTACATGCGCCTGTGAAAGTGCGTGTACAAGACCTCGATGAGAACGGTAATCTTGTAGAAGTTTTGCGCGAAACCTCGGTAGGACGTATTCTTGTCAATGAGTTCGTTCCCAAAGAGGTTGGGTATATCAACGAGATTCTTACAAAAAAATCGTTGCGGAATATCATCGGTAATGTTATCAAAGTTTGCGGTGTGATTCGTGCGGCTCAGTTCCTCGATGACATCAAGAACCTCGGTTACAAGATGGCCTTCAAGGGTGGTCTTTCGTTCAATCTTGCCGATGTGATTATTCCGGCTGAAAAAGAGGCTCTCGTCAATGAGGGATATGCCAACGTCGAACAGATTATGGCCAACTATAACATGGGATTCATTACCTATAATGAACGCTATAATCAGATTATCGATACATGGACGCACGTCAACTCGAAACTTTCCGATATTCTCATGAAACAGTTGTCTTCCGATAATCAAGGATTCAACTCCGTATTCATGATGCTTGACTCGGGAGCCCGTGGTTCGAAAGAGCAGATTCGTCAGCTTTCCGGTATGCGTGGTCTTATGGCCAAACCTCAAAAGTCCGGCGCCGAAGGTGGTCAAATCATCGAGAACCCTATTTTGGCGAACTTCAAAGAGGGCCTTTCGGTGTTGGAATACTTCATCTCTACGCACGGTGCACGTAAAGGTCTTGCCGATACGGCGTTGAAGACGGCCGATGCCGGGTATTTGACCCGTCGTCTCGTTGATGTGGCGCATGATGTGATTATTCACGAGGAGGATTGCGGTACGTTGCGTGGCCTTGTTTGTACCGAACTCAAAAACAATGAGGAAGTGGTGGCTTCGCTTTCCGAGCGTATTCTCGGACGTGTTTCCGTACATGATGTACAGCACCCTCTTACCGGAGAAATCCTTGTTCATTCAGGAGAGGAAATTACAGAAGAGATCGCCAAAAAAATCGAAGAATCTCCGATCGAACGTGTGGAAATCCGTTCGGTGCTTACCTGCGAGTCGAAACATGGTGTTTGTGCCAAATGTTACGGTCGTAACTTGGCTACCAGCCGCATGGTACAGAAGGGCGAGGCTGTGGGTGTGATCGCCGCTCAGTCTATCGGTGAACCCGGTACCCAGCTTACGTTGCGTACGTTCCACGTCGGTGGTATCGCATCGAATATCGCTGCTGTTTCCAATGTTACCTCTCGTTATGACGGTATTCTCGAAATCGATGAGTTGCGTACTGTCGACAGCGAGGACGAATCGGGTAAGAAGGTACAAATCGTTGTAGGTCGTTTGGCCGAGATGCGTATCGTCGATCCCAATACCAAAATCGTCCTTACCAATACCAATATACCTTACGGTTCTAAACTATACTTCAATAGCGGCGATATGCTGAAAAAAGGCGATATCGTTTGCGAATGGGACCCCTTCAATGCCGTTATCGTTTCGGAAGCTACGGGTAAAGTGCGCTTCGAAAATGTCATCGAAGGTGTTACCTATAAAGTAGAATCGGACGAACAGACCGGTTTGCGTGAGAAAATCATCATCGAGTCGAAAGACCGTACCCGTGTTCCTGTCGCTCAAATTCTCGATAAAGACGGAGAAGTGATTCGTAGCTACAACTTACCTATGGGCGCTCACCTCATGATCGAAGAAGGACAAGAGTTGAAGAGCGGTCAGGTGTTCGTGAAGATCCCTCGTGCCGTAGGTAAAGCGGGCGATATCACCGGAGGTCTTCCTCGTGTT
Source organism: Bacteroides sp. CAG:144 (assembly GCA_000434215.1). GTDB lineage: Bacteria > Bacteroidota > Bacteroidia > Bacteroidales > UBA11471 > Caccoplasma > Caccoplasma intestinavium. The sequence goes on along the minus strand of HF999731.1, from coordinate 24,415 downwards.
ACCGAGTTGTTTGAAGCCCGTAATCCGTCAAATCCCGCCGTTGTGTCGGAGATCGACGGTGAGGTAGCTTTCGGAAAAGTGAAACGCGGTAATCGTGAAATTTCAGTAACGTCGAAGACGGGTGAAGTGAAAAAATATCTCGTGCCTCTGTCGAAGCAAATTCTTGTACAAGAAAACGATTATGTACGTGCCGGTACGCCGCTCTCCGACGGTGCTATTACTCCTTCGGACATCTTGGCTATCAAAGGTCCGACAGCCGTTCAGGAATACATTGTCAACGAAGTGCAAGACGTGTATCGTCTGCAAGGTGTGAAAATCAATGACAAGCACTTTGAAGTCATTGTGCGTCAGATGATGCGTAAAGTAACCATTCTCGATCCCGGAGATACCCGTTTCCTCGAACAACAGATTGTCGATAAACACGAGTTTATGGACGAGAATGACCGTATCTGGGGTAAGAAAGTGGTTGTCGATGCAGGTGATTCGCAAGTTATGAAACCCGGACAGATCGTTACCGCACGTAAGTTGCGCGATGAAAATTCGATGTTGAAACGTAGGGACCTCCGTTTGGTGGAAGTACGTGATGCCGTACCGGCAACTTCGGAGCAGATACTGCAAGGTATCACCCGTGCCGCGTTGCAGACTTCGAGCTTCATGTCGGCCGCATCTTTCCAGGAAACGACCAAAGTCCTCAACGAGGCTGCAATCAACGGTAAAGTCGATACGCTCGAAGGTATGAAAGAGAACGTTATCTGCGGACATTTGATACCTGCCGGAACGGGTCAGCGCGAATTTGATCGGCTGATTGTCGGTTCGAAAGAAGAGTTCGACCGAGCTTTTGCCAATCGTAAGAATGTAACTGATATGTAATCGGTATTCTATAACAAAAAATCCGCTCCATGTCGGGGCGGATTTTTTTATGTTTTGAATAAACTTTTGGGAGAGAGAATAGCAAAACAGAATCTCTTATTGTCGGAATACGAAAGTGCGGTCTTTTTTACAGAAGACCGCACTTTCGTTGTCATGTGAATATTAGAGATCGATCGATGATTTCTTTCCAAGAGAGCCGTATCGGCTTATGGCGCGGACTTCTACCGCTCTGTTTACGGTTGTAGGCAGTTTGCAAGTTGTTTTATTGGTAATGTCTATGACTTGCTCTCCGGCGATGACAATATATCCTGCGGCATTATTTACCTTGCTCCATTGTAATTTTCCTTTTTTGATTTGGATACTTTGCGGAGCTTGCAGTTTTTCCATGATGGCGCGAGGATTCCATTGATCTGTACCTTTTACGATATTTTCATAGGTGTATGTATCGGCTTCTTCTTTTGTGATGGTGGCTCGGCAGGTTCCGAATTCTTTCCCTTTATCTCGGCCTTTGTACTCTGTCTTGCGTTGGCTGAGGTCTAAGAGATTACCCTGTTTGTCGCGGCTGTTGTATTCTGCAAACAGGGCGGGTATGGTTCCCATGTCATTCCAGCCTTTCGGCGAGAGGGGAACAAGCATCGTCGTGTTGATGTAGACGGCTTTGGGATTATCGTGCCACGGGCGTCCGAGTGCGTTTCTTCCTTCGGATGCAGCTTTATTCCCGTCGACGGTACAGTCGCGGAATACATATCCGTAGCGCGCGTTTTTATGGCAGGGTGCGACGATGACCGAACCTCGGCGGACATTGTAAAGCGTACAGTTTTCCAAGAGAACGTCGCCTCCCCCGTAGAAGTAGTCTACGGCGCCTTCGATCCAACAATCTTTTACGTAATGCCTGTCGTTGTCGTTTCTTGTTGTCATCCATGTATCCTGAAAAGACTGGAATTTACAGTTATTGAATGAAATTTTATCGGCATTGGTTTGCATGGCCAGAGCTTGTGGCCCGCTTTGGGAGTCTTTCCCGAAATCGTTGACGTAAGAGATGTTTTCGGAGTAGAAATCCGGTGCGTCGATTATGACGACACTCCCTTTCATTTTATAGGTAGGGGCTTGCGGGTTGTGAACCGAAGATTCCCAGTAACGGATTTGTTTGGACGGTTCATTTCCGGAAGGTTTTCCCCCGACATTCAATTTGTGATGAATGATTGTTTTCTCTTTGTCTTGACCGATAAGGTGAATGAATCGTTTGCTTTTGGGTACGATGACCTGTTCGTTGTACGATCCGTTTTTTACGAATATCAGCCACGGAGATTCCGAGTTGTCCGGAGCTGCATTGATAGCCGACTGTACCGTACTGTATTGCCCCGTACCGTCTTGTGCGACTACTGCATGAAAAATCTGTTGTTGTGCGATTGCCTGCGAAGAGGCTGTCGTCAATGCGGCTGCTACGAATAGGCCGATGACTTTTCCTTTGAGTTTTTGTAACATGATTTTATTGTGTTAATGGTATTTTCTGTTACAAAAGTATGGAATATGGGGCATTTATCTTTGCAGTAATTGTTCTATTGATTGTACTTTTTGTTCCGATTTTGTAAAGCCGTTTCTTAGGAGGATTATATGGAATTCGATAAACGGAAATTAGGGGGAGATAAAATAAAAACGTCTGTCTCATGAAAAACAAGAGACAGACGTTGATCGGGTATGTATGAAACTCTTTTGTCAGCAACAGTTGGCATGACAATGTTCTCCGGGGAGTTCCAATTCGAATGTGGCGTGTTGTATATTCTTTTCTAGCAATAGGTGCCGGAGATGATGTTTGATGTCTTCCGATTCGTCGAAAGAATTGACGATGACGTGGGCGGTCAGAGCGTTCTGCGTCGTACTAATGGCCCAGATATGCAGATGATGTAGCTTTATGACCCGGGAATCGCTGAGCAGTGTTTTCTCTATATCTTCGGCATTGATACCTGCGGGAACACCGTCGAGAGACAACCGTATGCTGTCATGGAGCAAGTCCCATGTAGAGATGAGAATGATTCCGGCAATAACCAGTCCGATAATAGGGTCGATAATAAACCAGCCGGTATGTGCAATGATGATGCCCGAGAGAAGTACGCCTACACTTACGAGCGTATCGGCGGCCATGTGCAGGAATGCTCCTTTTACATTCAGGTCGTGAGCCCGGTCTTTGAAAAAGAGCCAGGCCGTGAGTCCGTTGATGAAGATACCGATACCGGCTACCCATGCGATTGCCCCTCCTTCGATCGGTTGCGGATGCCGGAGTTTTTCGATGCATTCGGCAATAATGAAACCTACGGCGATCAATAGGATAATGGCATTGAGTAATGATACCAAGACGGTACTTTTTTTGTATCCGTAAGTATATGATTCGGTAGGCCTTACTTTGGATAGACGGAATGCAATCAATGCCAGAACAAGGCTGATAACATCGCTCAGGTTGTGTCCTGCATCGGAGAGTAATCCCAGAGATCCGAACAAGATACCGGCTGTTGCTTCGGCTGCAACAAAAGCCACGTTCAGCCCGATACCCCACAAAAATGCGCGGTTCAGATGATCCCCTACGGTTGCGGTATGATGGTGATGATGCTCGTGCGACATGGTTCGTATTTTTGTGGGTAAAAGTTCTCGAATATACGAAGGGGACAGAATAAAAAGAGTTTTTTATAAAATCCGGCTTGTCTTTGTCTTTTTTCAGAAATAGCGGATACCCATGATTTCTTTTACATCGCGTAATGTTTTCGCTGCGCTTTCCCGTGCTTTTTCAGCACCTTGCGCAACGATTTTACGCATATATTCGTCGTTGTCTTTGATTTCCAGAATACGTTCCCGAATCGGAAGAGTTACTTTGAGAATGTCGTCGGCGAGTTGCTTTTTCATGTCGCCGTAACGTATTTCGCAGTTATTGTATTTCTCTTCAAAATAAGCCAGCGTTTCGGGGGCTGAGACGATTTTCATGATAGTAAAGAGATTGGCTATCGGTTCCGATTTGGGAGAGTTGGGCGTTTGAGGCCCTTCATCAGTTACGGCACGCATGACCTTTTTGCGCAACGTTTTTTCGTCGTCGAGCAGATAGATACAATTCCCTTCCGATTTTCCCATTTTCCCGCTACCGTCGAGTCCCGGGATTTTTATGGCTTCTTCTCCGAAATTGTAACCGGTTGGTTCGGGGAAATATTCCACACCGTACAGAGTATTGAATCGGCGTGCGAATCGGCGGGTTATTTCGAGGTGTTGTTCTTGGTCTTTCCCGACAGGCACTTTCGTCGCTTTGTGTATGATGATGTCGGCGGCCATGAGAGTCGGGTAGGTAAGCAATCCCGCATTGACGTTTTCGGGTTGTTTGCGGACTTTGTCTTTGAAAGAGGCGGTACGTTCCAATTCGCCGATGTAGGCGTGCATATTGAGCAGAAGATACAGTTCCGAGACTTCGGGAACGTCGCTCTGTATGAAGAGGGAACAAGCCTCCGGGTCGAGACCTGCCGCCAGATATTCGGCCAATATGCTTTTTACGTTCACCGGCAACATCTTGGGGTCGGGGTGGGTCGTGAGGGAATGCAGGTCGGCGATAAAGAAGTAACAGTCGTTTTCATGCTGCATTTTGACGAAATTGCGCAAGGCGCCGTAGTAGTTGCCCAAGTGGAGGTTTCCGGTAGATCGGATTCCGCTAACAACGATTTCTCTCATATACAGTTTTTGTTTTTATCGGTTTGTTATATTATCGGACAAAATCGAGAACGATTATTGGTCTGTCCCTCGGCTTATCCGGAAGATCATCTTTATTTTGTTACAAAAGTAGTAAAATTTCAAATACATTCCTCATCTGCCGGGAATACATTCCATATCTTTTATGTGTGATTTATTTTTTACCCAGTGCCGTCTGCAAGAGCCGTCGCAGATGGTCGAGAATCAATCGTAAATTACGTGGCCGTATCGATTTTCCCAAAATAATGAGAATAACCCCCGAGAGTATGAGCAGAATGCCCGAGGCCAGTCGTGGGGTAAACGGCTCGTGAAAAAGCGTTACACCTATGGCGACAGCGGTAAGCGGTTCCAAGGCTCCGAGTATGGCGGTAGGGGTCGAACCGATGATGCGAACGGCTATCGACATGGTCACCAGCGAAATTACCGTGGGGAGAACAGCCAGAAGGAAGGCAAAGAACCACATATAGGGAGTAGTGAGCAGTTGCAACCGATAACTTTGTCCCATGCACGAGTGTACGATGATGGTGAGAATGCAGAAGAGCAGAACATAGAAGGTGAGTTTGATGGCAGACATACGCAGTCCCGACCGGTTGATGATAATGATGTAGAGGGCGTAAGATAATGAGGAGACCATAACCAGTATGATTCCTATTGTGCTTAGAGTTTCATTGCCGTCGCTTTTATAGAGCATAGCTATACCGCCTAGTGCCAACAATATGGAAAGCGTGGTCGAGAAAGTGATTTTTTCGTGAAAAAATATCGCCATGATGACAGCCACCATGATAGGGTATACAAAGAGTAGGGTCGATGCGATACCGGCGTCCATAAAATAAAAACTGGTGAACAGCGTAAGCGAGGAAACCGCAAACAGGACACCCAATCCTCCGATAACAGACAACTCTTTGATATTTATGGCAAACGGAATTTTTTTTACTTTCATGAGAGCCATGAGTATGACGGCGGCTAAGGTGTAACGATAGAAAAGAACCGAATCGGCATTCACGCCTACTTGGTAAAGATAAAGTGCTCCGAGCGGGTTGGTCCCATAGCTGACGGCGGCTATGATGCCGCATATCGTGCCTTTTGTCTGAGAGGTCATTCTTGATTTTTTTGTGCCGCAAATTTACGGATTCAAGGCTCATATCGAAGAGAATATTTTTTTATTTAGAGGGGTTATTTTGATATTTCGACTGCCTGTTTTGATTGTGTGAATTGCAGCGAAGGCCGAATTGTAAAGAAGAAAAATATTTCGGGATTCCCGTATGATAAATTTAGTATATTTAAGGCTCGTTGTATAGAAGCCAAAGATACGATTGTATTCAAGGCTATTTCATTGAGAAGAAAATTTATCAACTTAGCAACCTACAATGAAAGTCGGAATAGGGATTGTGTTGTTATGCAGTGCCATATCGCTACAAGCACAAATAAAGGGAACGATTGTCGATGGCAGCAAACAACCAATAGAAGGTGCTACCGTCATTTTGCAGGCAAAAGATTCCTTGGTAAAAAGTATTGCTTTGTCGGGATCTGACGGGTCGTTTATCTTGCAGGAAAATCCCAGAAAATATCGGCTGATAATCCAGCATCTTCTTTATGCAACCCGACAAGTCGAGTGTCGGGGTCAAAATGTAGATACAATCTTTCTCGAACCGAAAGACTTTGTTCTGGGAGAGGTTCTCGTGAAGAATAAACCTTCTTTTGTGAAGGTGGAAAATGGCCGTTTGGAATATGATTTGGCCCACCTCTTTGAAGGGAGGGTTGTGAACAACGTATATGAAGCATTAGCCAGATTGCCCGGAATAAGGGAAGATAAAGACGGATTGAGTCTGATTGGGGCGGGACGTACTACCGTAGTCATTGACGGAAAACCCAAAAACATGGACGAAGAGCAATTCGAAACCTTTTTGCGCAGTATGCCGGTGGAACGGGTAGAGAAGGTCGAGGTCATGTATAGTGCGCCGCCTGAGTATCATACGAGGGGGGCTGTTGTCAATGTGATTCTTGAAAAGTCGCCCGAGCATTCTTTTCAGGGGGAGGTGAATGCCGATTATCGGAACCGGTATTTCAACGGTGGTGGCATTGATGCCAATTTCCGTTTGGCGATGTCGAAAATAACCTTTGACCTTATGTATGGAGCGGAAAATGTAAAGAATTTGGAATATATCGATCTTTACTCCGAACATTCTTTCGGTGGCCGTATATACGATATACAGCAGAACGAACGTCTCAGCAGTAAATTCTGGAATCACAATCTCGGTGCATTGATGACTTATAATGTCGATGCAAAAAATCGTATTGATGTTGCCTATACCGGAAATTATATTCCCCGTCAATACAATGAAAGCCGTACTACCGGAAACTACCAGACCGGAGTTGTCGATAAATACATCGATACCCGTATGCATAATGTTTCGTTGCATTATTATTCGGGATTTGGGCTTGAAGTCGGTGGCGACTATACACATTATTTTTCAGATAACAATCAAAATCTGATCGCCGATTTTTCAGATGGCCGACGGAGACGTTTTTCTATAATGGGCGGGCAAGAAATCGACCGTTATTCGACATATGTCGATTATTCCCGTATAATAGAGAAAAAATGACGCTTAGGTTGTGGTGCGTCTTATCGGTTTGCAGCCGATCATGATTATCAGTCGTTTGATGAGGTAGAGGGTAATGTCGTTACAGAAAATTTAAATTCTCATATAAGAGAACATACAGCCGATTTTTATCTGTCTGTGGGTAAGGAGTCTGCATTGGGCGTTTCTTGGACGGTTTCCGCTACGGGCGAATATTATAAGATGGGGCAGTATTGTAAGTGGACGATTTATCCGCAAGCCTCTTTTACTTATTTAAGAACGCCGGAACATGTGTTGCAATTATCTTTATCGACCGACAAAACTTATCCCAGCTATTGGGATATGCAGTCGGCCGTGAGTTACCTTAATGGATATACGGAGTTATGGGGAACTCCGGGATTAAAGCCGATGACGACATATAACCTGAACGGGAATTATGTATGGCGGCAGAAATATATTTTCGGATTGTTTTTTACCCATACATCGGATTTTTTTACGCAAGCAGCCTATCAGTCGACCGATAGATTGGCTTTGATTTATAAAAATACAAATTGGGATTATATGCGGTTATGGGGGGCTAATGTTGTTTTACCTTTCGGTTTCGGTGGCTGGTTCGATTCCCGACTGACATTATCCGGTATGGAAATGCATCAGCGTTGCGATGATTTTTTCGATATCCCCTTTGACCGAAGGAAGTGGGTGTTTTGTGCCTCTTTGGATAATATGTTCAAAGTCGGTAGAAATTTATCGTTAGAGTTGATTGGTAGTATACAGACCCCTGCCATACAAGGAACTTTCGATATTGGAAACGTCTTCGATCTTACGGCCGGATTAAAGTGGAGTTTGGCCGATGATAGGCTAACATTCTCAGCCCGGTGTAGCGATATATTTAATACCGGTATGCCCAACCTGAAAGTTCGTTTCAAGGGTCAGTATTTAGATATGGATAATGCCTTTCATAACAGGGCGCTGATTTTACATCTCGGTTACCGTTTCGGCGGATATAAGAAAAAAAATATGAAAAAAGTCGATACGTCGAGATTCGGGCACTGATACCCGATGAGAGAAAAGATAAAAAGTCTCCGAAATTTTCGGAGACTTTTTATCTTATTTGTGAGATTTCCGAGGAGAATGAAATCTGTCGATTAGATGGCAGAGTTACTTTTTCTACCTCTTTTCTTTTTTACCGGTTCTTCTCCCGACTCTTCGTTGCCTGTTGTATAATTGCTTTCGGCTTTTTCATAAGTCGAGATGTTTTCGATGGGCAGTTGGCGGCGGAAAGCCTCTTTGAAAGAGATGATCGATTCGGTACGAGCCAGTCCCAACGGTTGTAATTTGGTATGGATAATCTGTAATAAGTGATTGTTGTTACGAGCGTATATTTTCAAAAACATATCGTACTTTCCTGTTGTATAGTGGCATTCGACCACTTCGGGAATATTTTGCAGTTTATCCATGACTTCTTTGAACTGTCCCGGTGTTTGCAGGTAGACACCGATGTATGCACATGTCTCAAAGCCGATACGGTTTGAGTCTAGGGTAAACTCCGAACCTTTGATAATACCGAGGTTGGTCAATTTTTGTACCCTTTGGTGTATAGCTGCTCCCGAAACATTGCATTCGCGGGCTACTTCCAAAAATGGAATACGGGCATTCGACGCGATAAGTTTCAAGATTTTGTAGTCGAGATTATCCAGTTGATGATGTCCCATAATATTATGTGTATGTTTGGCGTAACAAAGATATGAAAAAAAAGCATATTCTATCAAAAACGAATAAAATTTCTATCTTTGTACTGAAATAAATACAATTTGGAGTAATGTCGGCCGAGGGGTAGCGTTATATTTTGATAAATAAGAGATATGCAATACATGCGGACGAATAGTAACTTGATTATAAAAAGTAGAACGATGTTGAGATTACAACCTGTAACGCCTGCCGATAAGGAGGCGCTTTCTTATATCGAAGATTTGTATGTGAAGTCTTTTCCTGTTGACGAACGTCGGCCTTTTGAAAAGTTGGTCGAATTACTTGGAAATACTCCTGTTTTTCATCTTCGTCTTTTATGCGACGGAGACAAGAAAGTCGGCTTCATTTCTTATTGGCAATGGCCCGACTTGACGTATGGGGAACATTTTGCCGTAGATCCCGATGAGAGGGGGGGCGGTTATGGAGGGAAAGCTTTACGGCTTTTGTGCGAGGAGTTACAAACTCCGGTCGTTCTCGAAGTAGAGTTGCCATTTGATGAAATGTCGCGCCGGCGTATCGGTTTTTATCAGCGTTCCGGTTTTACGCTTTCTACGCTTCGTTACATTCAGCCCCCTTATTTCGACGGGGCGCAACCGTTGGAGTTGCATCTGATGTTTTATGCCCTTCCTGTACCGATGGAGAGTGATGCTTTCTCCGATTTTTTCTGTCGTGTGCGGGATCGGCTGCATAGAGACGTTTACGGTGTCGAGCCGGGTAGGTATGTGTAGTTTGAATTTTATCATGTCCACGATGTTTTTTTTGTATCGGCCTTCCCGAAAAGTCTTTGCCTCGGTTTTGTTGCTTCTGTTGGGCTTCGGGTTGTGTGCTTGTACCGATAATAAGTCGGGACGTATCTCTGTCGCCGTAACGATTCCGCCTTTGCAGAACTGGGCCGAACAACTGGCCGGCGGTCGTGTCGATATTGTTTGCGCCGTACCCGATGGTGGAAATCCCGAATCGTATGATCTGCCGCCATCGGCAATGGTCGGATTATCGAAATGTCGTCTCTATTTCAGTTGTGGTTATTTGGGCTTCGAGCGTTCATGGCTCGGTAAGCTGTCGGAGAATAATCCCCGGTTGCAGGTCGTCGATCTTTCCGAGGGATTGGAACTCTTGTATGGTACGCACCATCACGAAGAGGGGCATCTTCATGACGGAGAGGCATATCCCGATCCGCATATATGGTGCTCGCCCCGCCTTGCGCGTCGAATGGTCGAAACGATGTATCGGGCATTGACCGAAATCGATCCCGATGGGGCATCGGTGTATGCCGAGAATTATGCCCGGATCGACCGCCGATTCGCTCAATTGGATTCTGTACTGACTGATAAACTTCGACCGTTCAAAGGGAAAGCTTTTGCCGTTTACCACCCGACGCTTTCTTATTGGGCTGCCGATTACGGACTGCGCCAACTTGCGCTCGAGCCCGATGGAAAATCTCCGTCGCCGCAATATTTACGGGCGATGGTCGATTCGGCACGTCATGTAGGAGTAGAAGTCGTCTTTATACAGCAGGAGTTTGATCCCCGGCAGGCCGAAACTTTCGCTCGGGAGGTTGGTTGTCGTACCGAAATAATAAATCCGCTTGCGTATACGTGGAGTGAAGAAATAATGCGTATTGCCGATGCTTTTATCCGATGATAAACAGATTGTTTTGAGTCATGTCGATTTGAGATATGACGACCATTTGGTTCTTTCCGATGTTTCGATAGAAATTTTCCGGGGTGATTTTGCATTGATTGTAGGTCCGAACGGCGGGGGAAAAACCTCTTTGTTACGGGTCATTTTAGGATTGCTGCGGCCCGATGAGGGGACGGTCGTTTTTTATAGGGACGGTACTGCTGTTTCTTCGCTCGATATAGGATATTTACCGCAGAAAAGCCGCATTGACTCCCGATTCCCGGTTACGGTTGCCGAGGTCGTCGCTATGGGGCTTATCGGTAAGAAGTTATCCCGTAAAGATTCAGCCCTTTTGCTCGATGATATGTTGGCTCGGGTGGGGTTGTCCGATTATGCCGCGACACCGATCGGTGAACTTTCTGGCGGGCAGTTGCAGCGGGCTTTGTTTGGCCGGGCGTTGATTACAAATCCCGAAGTATTGATTCTCGACGAGCCGACCTCGTATGTCGACCGGCACTTCGGGCAGATGATGATCGACCTTTTACGGGAGGCCAATCGCACGGCCACGATTCTATTGGTTACCCATGAGGCCCATTATTTCGATGCGTTGGCCACACAGAGGTTCCGGGTGCATAAGATGGTTGAAAAGTTTTAGATGATTTCTATTTGGTGGTGCGGAACATACCTCCCGGGAGTGTACGCACAAGACCCTTGAATTCCATTTCCAGTAGTGTGGAGAGTATTTCCCCGGTGGGGAGGTTGGTGGCGACAGTGAGTTGATTGATTTGCATTTCTCCCCGCTCATGCAGTATTTGAAGCAGGACAGACTCTTTTTCCGAAATTTCGGGAAATAGGGAGGGCTGTTGTTTTACGTCGGATCGTGTGGCTGTTTCCCACCCCATTGTTTCGATGATGTCTTTGGCCGAAGTAACAAGTGCGGCGACATTATCGCGTATGAGTCGGTTACACCCGATCGAACATTCTTGATTGATATTTCCCGGGAGGGCAAAAACTTCCCGATTGTAGTCGCGGGCGAGATGAGCAGTGATAAGTGCTCCGCCTTTTTCGGGCGATTCGATGACGAGGGTTGCTTCGGTCATTCCCGCTACGATGCGGTTGCGGGCCACGAAATTGATTTTCAGGATAGGTTGTTGGGTGGTATATTCGGTGAGAAGTCCACCATTTTGTTCGGCTTCTCGGGCCGTAACGCGGTGTACCGACGGATAAAGAGTGTGCAAGCCGTGGGCAAGGACACCGATGGTCGGTAGATTGTTTTTCAACGCCTCCCGGTGTGCGCAGATGTCGATGCCGTAAGCCATGCCGCTGACGATAGTCAGTCCCGGGACGGATTGGGATAGTTGACCGAGTAAATCGGCGCAAAAATCTCGACCGTATCGGGTTGCCTTTCGTGTCCCGACGATACTTAATATGTGGTGCGGATTCAGATTCCCGTTCCCTTTGAAATAGAGCATGACCGGTGCGTCGGGACATTCATGCAGCCGGGCCGGGTAATCCATGTCGGTGAAAAAGAGAGGGGTAATACCTCTTTTCTCGATAAATGCCATTTCGGCATCGGCTGCCGACAGTGCTTTTTCCCGGCTTGTTTCATCGAATAGCGGAGCGGTGATGCCCAGAATTTCCCGCCAACTTTCTGCCGACTCGTTGAAGAGCGTATCCAAGTCGCCGCATGACAGTAGTAGCTTTTCGGCAACTTGACGGCTCATGCCTTTCATTTGCGAAAGCGCAATCGCGTAGCGGAGAGATTCGGACGGTATCAAAACAGAAATTGGTTTGTTAGATCAGGTAATCCTTGAAATATTCGGCCAACTCATCTCCCCGGGTTGCCCTCCCGTTGACAGTGGCGACACTCTCTACTTTTCCTCGGGTACACAGTTTATTGTCGCTTTTCCGGTAGATGTCTTGGTAGAATACATATTTGGGACCTTCCCGTCGTAAGTAAAGACGGCATACGGCTATATCTTTGCTTCGTAAAGAGACTCGGTATTCGATGTCGACATGGCGTACAACGCATTCGATACCTTGTTCCCGCAAATCGGTAAAACCTTTACCGGCGCTCAATAAGAACTCATGGCGGGCGTGTTCCATGTAGTGTTGATAGTTGGCATTATTGACGATACCTTGCATGTCGCACTCATAATCGCGTACCTTGATTTCGATTTCGTGGATATAGCGGGGTTTTTCCATAACAGAAGATTTTTAAATGTTTCCGGAGTTGTCCTCTTCGA
>HF999731.1:1160-11558 GCA_000434215.1 Bacteroides sp. CAG:144 | reverse complement strand
TTACATGTATCTCTTTTACCCGTTGGTACAAGAGTTGTTTCAATTCCTCGATATTATTTCGTTCGCGTGCCGAGATAAAGATACAATTTTCGTGCATGCGGGACATCCATGTTTCTTTCAACTCTTCGAGAGGAATATTCTCCCGTGTCCGGGGCGATAGATCGTCCGGATCTTTTTCTACATGTTTGTAGGCATCGATTTTATTGAAAACGAGAATCATCGGTTTGTCGGTTGCGTTGCAGACTTCATGGAGTGTTTTGTTGACAATCTCGATTTGTTCCTCGAAAGCCGGGTGCGAGATGTCCACGATATGCAGGAGCAGATCGGCTTCACGCACTTCATCGAGGGTGGATTTGAACGACTCGACGAGGTGGGTCGGTAGTTTGCGTATAAATCCCACCGTGTCGGTGAGCAGGAAAGGCAGATTGTCGATGATAATTTTTCTGACAGTGGTATCGAGAGTGGCGAAAAGTTTGTTTTCTGCAAAAACTTCCGATTTGCTCAGCAGATTCATCAATGTCGATTTCCCGACATTCGTATATCCGACGAGAGCGACACGTACCATTTTCCCCCGGTTTTTACGTTGAATGCTTTTTTGGCGGTCGATATGCTTCAATTCCTGTTTGAGCAATGCGATTTTATCGAGAATGATACGACGGTCGGTCTCTATTTGGGTTTCGCCGGGACCACGCATGCCGATACCACCCCGTTGCCGTTCGAGGTGGGTCCATAAGCGGGTAAGCCGGGGCAGGAGGTATTGGTATTGAGCCAGTTCGACCTGTGTCTTGGCGTGAGCCGTTTGGGCGCGTTTGGCAAATATGTCGAGAATCAGGCTGGTACGGTCGAGGATTTTTACTTGTAATGCTTGTTCGATGTTTTTCAGTTGTTTGGGAGACAGATCGTCATCGAAGATAGCGAGACCGATTTCGTTCTCGTCGATGAATGTTTTTATTTCGGACAGTTTCCCACTTCCGACAAATGTTACCGAGTTGGGTTGTTCTATCCGTTGCAAGAATTTTTTCACCGGCTCGGCACCGGCGGTTTCGGCGAGGAAGGCCAACTCGTCGAGATATTCGTTGGCTTTCGCCTCATTTTGAGCGGGTGTAATCAGCCCTACCAATACGGCACGTTCATTGACTTCCTCAGTAAGTATGAATTCTTTCATAGAATTGTTGTTTACACAAAGATAGTAAGATTTTCGGAATATTGCCGTTAGCCGGCTGTTTTGTCTTTTATCGGGGTGCGGCGAATGATACGTGCGGGATTGCCTGCGGCGACCGAGTCGTCGGGAATATCTTTTACGACTACGCTTCCTGCTCCGATGATGCAGCGATTGCCGATGGTTACACCGGGGCAAATGACGGCTCCGCCACCGATCCAACAGTCATCGCCGATGGTAATCGCCTCTCCGTGTTCGACACCGGTTGCCCGTTCCTTATAATCCAACGGGTGCATGGGACAATACATTTGTACGTTGGGGCCGATGAGGATATTCCGTCCGAGTTTTACCGGAGCGGTGTCGAGTATGGTGCAATTGTAATTGATAAATCCGTTTTCACCACCTTCTATCATGAAACCGAAGTCGCATAAAAATGGAGGCTGTACTCGCAGGGTGGAATGTGTATTCGGCAGCAGCCGGCGCAGGGTTTCGTTTTCGGACAGACAATCGCTGAATGTTTCCCGATTGTATCGTTCTACCAATCGCAATGCTGCTTGATGCATTTCCATAAGTTCGGGGTCGAAAGGAGAATAGACTTCTCCCGCCAGCATTTTTTCTTTTTCTGTCATGGCCATTATTCGTGAGTAAAGATATAGTTGTAGTTGTCGGAACGCAGCTCGTTAAATCGAAAACCTTCCCATTCGAAGGCTTGCAGCTGTTCGGGGTTTTCGATTTTGTTTTTCAACAAGTAACGGGTAAGTGCGCCGCGAGCCATTTTGGTGTAGATGACGATTGTTTTCCAGCCGTCGTTGTGTCGTACTTGGAATTGGGGCGTGATGATACGGGCTTGCGTTTCGACGGTTTTCCAGTCGAAAAGACGACGCATTTCGTCGCTGGCCAAGTTGAATAGTATCCCTCCGCGTGCTTCGATTTCTTGCAGGAGATAAGGGGTGAGTTTCGGTCGCCAGTAATCGAAAAGGGGGATATCTCCCCATTCGGGCAGAGCGATATTTCCTTCGGCACGGTAGGGTTTGATTTTGTCGAGCGGGCGGAGCAACCCGTAGACAAAAGAGGTGATGCGCAAACGGTCTTGGGCATAGGCGATTTCTGCTTCGGTGAAATCGTTTGGATTCAGCGTCTTGAATACGATTCCGGTATATGCTTTCAAGGCCGGTTGCGCAACGGTGTCGGTCGAATGAAAATTTTGGTATCGATAAAAGTTTTCGTTGGCCAGTTTTGGCGGAAGGTGCAGTAAGCGACGCAATTCGTCGGGAGTGCATTGCGCGAATGCCAACGCTATTTCGTGGGCTTCTTTCCCGAATAGAGGATCTGTCCCCTTCTTCCCTTCTTTCAAGGGCGGGCGACTCATGGTCTTGGCGCAGGATAATAGTATCATTTTTGAGGTATGATGATTGCCTGCAAATATAGCGAAATAAGAATTATCGGGATAGCAGCATTCCCGTTTTGTTGGAAAGTGAAAGATATTTGTTACCGTTATGTTTTCGAGCGGTTTTATAAAAAGAACACGGGGCGCGAATGCTTCGCGTCCCGTGTTGATGCTCTCTTTCTCCCTTGTCAGGCCGGAGTGATACCCTGTTCTTGGAGCAGGGAAAGACCCAAATCTTTGAGTTTGTATTTTTGTATTTTACCGCTTCCGGTAAGGGGGAATTCTTTGATGAAGAAGACATATTTCGGAATCTTATGGCGGGAAATCTTTCCTTTGCAGAAATCTTTTACATCGGCTTCTTCGAGTGTCTCGCCATCTTTCAGGATAATAAACGCACCGACTTCTTCGCCGTATTTTCGGGAAGGAACGGCGGCAACCTGCACATCTTTGATTTGAGGTAATTGATAAAGGAATTCTTCGATTTCGCGTGGGTAGATATTTTCGCCACCTCGGATAATCATATCTTTGATGCGTCCGGTAATTTTGAAATTTCCTTCGGGTGTCTTTACACCGAGGTCGCCCGAGTGCAGGTATCCGTTTTTGTCTATGATTTCGGCTGTTGCTTCGGGCATTTTGTAATATCCTTTCATGATATTGTAGCCTTTGCAGCACATTTCGCCTTGTACACCGACCGGACATTCTTCGAGTGTTTCGGGATCGATCACCTTCACGTCTATTTCCGGTAGGGAACTGCCTACGGTGGTTGCCCGCACTTCAAGAGGATCGTCGACTTTACTCTGGGTCATACCCGGAGAGGTCTCAGTAAGCCCGTAAACGCTGGTGATTTCGGTCATGTACATCTTGTCCATGACTTCGCGCATGAGCCATTCGGGACACAGCGATCCGGCCATGATGCCGGTGCGCAAAGAAGATAGGTCGAACATGCTGAACATCGGGTGGTTCAATTCGGCAATGAACATCGTTGGCACGCCGTAGAGCGCTGTGCAACGCTCCTTATGTACCGAGGCGAGAACGACAAGCGGATCGAATCGTTCGAGCATGACGGCACATGCTCCATTGGTGATAATTGCCATGATACCCAATACGATACCGAAACAGTGGAACAGAGGAACCGGCAGACATACCCGGTCGTTCTCGGTAAATTTCATGCATTGACCTATGCAATAACCGTTATTGGTAATATTGTGGTGAGTGAGCATCACGCCTTTGGGAAACCCTGTCGTACCCGAGGTATATTGCATGTTTACCACATCGTGGCAGTTGAAGCGGCTGCGGCAGGCTTCGAGTTTTTCATTATCTTGGGTCTGTCCCAGCAGGAGCAGTTCGGCTGTGTTGTACATACCTCGGTGCTTCTCTTGTCCGATGTAAATGACGTTTTTCATGAAAGGAAAACGTTCACTGTGCATATTTCCTCTTTGCGAAGTCCGCAGCTCAGGCAACATGGTATAGGTCATGTCTACATAGTCGCTGTCGAACGTTCCGTTGGAAATACATAACGTATGCAGATCTGCGTTATCGGTGAGATATTCTAGCTCGTGTTGCTTGTAATTGGTATTGACGGTAACGAGTACGGCTCCTATTTTGGCCGAAGCGAAAAGGAACGTGAGCCAATCGGGAACGTTGGTTGCCCAAATACCGACATGTGAACCTGTGGTTACACCTATCGATAGTAATCCTTTTGCCAGATTATTGACTCGTTGGTCGAATTGTTTGTAGGTAAATCGTAAATCTCGGTCGGAGTAAACGATAAATTCTTTGTCGGGGGTCTTTTCCACCCAATATTCGAGCCATTCGCCCAAAGTTCTTTCAAACAGTTGCATGACGATTCAGTGTTTGGTTAGACCGGAACATAGACGACTGCCAGTATTTTGGCCGTCCGGCCTCCGTGGGCATGTACGTGATGCGGTACGATAGAATCGTAGTAAATGCTTTCACCCGTGTTGAGAAGATAATTTTCGTTGCCGTAGGTAATTTCGATGCTGCCTTCGGTTACGACGATAAACTCTTCGCCTTCGTGCGATGAGAGTTCATGTTCGTCTTCTTCAATAGGAGATATTTCGATGGTAAACGGCTCCATGTGCCGGTTGGCTTTGTTCCGTGCCAGCGAGTGGTAACACATGTGTGCAGGTGTCCGCGCCGAATTGGTCGAGAAACTCACTTCGGCACAACCGGTATTTGATACAGCCGGTCCCAAGTTGTCGAGGTCGTCGAGTAATGTACCTAAACGCAATCCCAGAACCCGGGCTATTTTCAGTAGTATCGATAAAGCGGGCAGATCGGCGTTTTCTTCTATGCGTTTCAGTTGTTCGATACCGATTCCCGTCTGTTGAGAAAGTTCTTCTATCGTTATCTTTTTTTCATTGCGGAAATGTTGTATTTTATTTCCTACAAAGCTCATATTTTGTGCCATTTTTTTGTGATGAGTTCATAACTTGTGCAAAGTTATAATTTTTTCGGGGTTAAAAGCAACAAAAAAAGCGATTAAAAAGACAATCTGCGAGAATACGGTATTACCAACCCGAGGTAGAACCTCCTCCTCCCGAAAGGCCGCCACCGAATCCGCCGCCGAAGTTTCCTCCTCCGAATCCTCCACCCCGGCCTCTGCCTCCTACAATCGGAACGATAATGATGGGCAGGGTATAAGGTACGACATTTTCGAAATGGCAATGCCGGCAACGATACCTTTTTTCTCCGAATCCGCTTTGAAAAGGAGTTGCCGGAGATAGTACCCGATCGCTTTCGAGCGAATATGTGTGTGCATGGCAACGGGGACATTCGGTATAATGGGATTCTTTGTTGGGGTAAGCGTAGATTTCGGTCGTTCCGCAGTTGTCGCACAGCCACACGTCATAATCGACGGATTGTGCGATTTCTTCGGCGTTTTCTTTGGACGTAAGGAATTTATTATCCTCTTCTTCATTCAATTTGTGCATGGAGTGCCCGCAGTTCTCGCATGTCCGTTTAGCGTTCCGCAGTTTGTACATGCGGTTGCGTACCGACAAATAGATGAAAAGATTGAAAAGCGGGAATATTACAGCCATGATTTTCAGTGTGGGGAGTTGATTTTCCAGTGCCTTGTAACGGGCTGACGGGTTTGTCCCCCCTTGTTGCGGGGTACGCATCATGAGCATCATGACAATGGAGAAAAGCACAGACAGGCCCAGATACATTTCTATCAGGAACAACCAGTCTCCTTCCTCTACGGTCGCATTGGCATATACCTCTTCTCGATTGCCGGGATTCTCGATGATACTGCACATGCGGTTTATCCCTTGTACCATGCCCAAGTCGTAATCACCCTGCCTGAAAGCGGGTAACATATATTGGGACTGTATGCGTTTACACACGGCGTCGGGTAAAATGCCTTCCATGCCGTAACCTACTTCAAAACGAATTTTCCGCTGGTCGAGTACAAACAGTACCAATACGCCGTTGTTATTCTCTTTTTGTCCGATACCCCATCGGGCGAATAGTTCGTTGGAAAACGATTCGAGATCCTGCTCTCCGATCGATTCCACCGCAACCACGGCTATTTCTGCTGTTGTATTCTGTCTTAGAGAATCGAGTCTTGTATTGATGAGACTTTCGGCTTGCGGGCCGAGTATCCCGTCGGGATTGGAAACAAATCTCCGCGCATCGGCTTTTTGCATATTCGGGACGGTTTCTACTGTGTATTCCGCCGCATAGGTGAATCCGCAAGAAAAAAGCAGCAGAAAAAGGAACAATTGTATTTTTTGTGTGCTCATAATCATTTTTTTATAAGGCAGGCAGACTCATACCGTTGATTTTGCGATAGAGGTCGAGGGCATAGACATCGGTCATGCCCGATATGTAGTCGATGACGGCTTGTATACGGGTAAAAGTATCTGCACTTTGCATTTCGTACTGTCCGGGAACTTTGTTGAGAAGAAGTTGCGAATAGGCTTTTTCGGGTTTGAGTACGGCATCGATGAGTTTGTCGAGCAGTACGGTGATGATACGGTTACCGGCCAACTCGATGTCGAGGACGTCCGATGCTTTGTATATGTGTTTATAAGCTATTTGGGAACATTCTCGGTAGGCATTGCGGGGAATATCGCTTATTTGTTCGATGAGACAGCCTTTGATTTTTCCCCGCAGCAATTCGTTGTCGAGAGCGATGAATTGCCGGGAGCATTCGTCGACCAGTTTGCCGATAACACACGAACGTAAATAGGCGATTTGCTCATTCAAGTCCGAGACGAGACGCAGGTTTTCTTCGATTTTACAGCGTCTTTCTCCCGTAAAAAAGTTCAGGAACAAATTTTCTACGACATCGGTGGTGAGAATTTTCAACTTATGGGCATCTTCGATGTCCATGATTTGATAGCAGATATCGTCGGCCGCTTCGACCAGATATACCAGCGGGTGGCGGCAATAACGGACACCGCTGTCGGGAATACGCAGCATACCCAGTTCGTCGGCGATACGGATAAAGTCTTCCCGTTCCGATGTGAAAAAGCCCAGCTTTCCTTTTTCTCCGGCCAGAGTAGACTCATAGGGATATTTTACGATAGAAGCCAGTGTCGAGTAGGTCATGACAAATCCCCCTTCGCGCCGGCCTTCGAATTTATGGGTCAGCAAGCGGAATGCGTTGGCGTTTCCTTCGAAATGGGTGAGGTCTTTCCACTGATCGTCGTTGAGGGCAAGTGTTTTTTTCAAAGCCAATCCGTTTCCTTCCGAGAAATAGGTGGCAATGGCTTTTTCACCCGAGTGTCCGAAAGGGGGATTTCCCAAGTCGTGTGCCAGACATGCTGCCGCAACGATAGAACCGACCCCGTTGAACTTGTCGACCCATGCTTCGTTTTTATATTTTTCGGTGAGGGCTGCCGATACGTTGTTTCCCAACGACCGGCCTACGCATGAGACTTCGAGGCTGTGCGTGAGTCGGTTGTGTACGAATATACTACCGGGCAGCGGAAAAACCTGTGTTTTATTTTGCAACCGACGGAAAGGCGACGAGAAGACCAAACGGTCGTAGTCGCGCTGGAAGTCGGTGCGGGTATGCTGATGTGCGTCATGGTAACGTTCCAGTCCGAAGCGTTTCGACGACAACAGTCGTTCCCAACTCATGATTTTTTCGTCCATAGTTTTTCTCCTCTGTGAGAATAGATGGCAAAGATAGAAAAAGTTGCCGTATCCCGCTAATTTTAAGGGAAAGTTGCTTGCTAACGGTAAAAAATGAAAAAATAGGCGGTGAGTTTCGTCAGATTTCGTTATTTTCGCCGATAATACATTTTAATAAACCTACTGCGTTGCATTATGGAAACAAACGTAAAAATCATCAATCGATCGAAACACCCCCTTCCCGCATATGAAACACCCCAATCGGCCGGTATGGATATTCGTGCCAATCTCGATGCGCCTATCGTACTGAAACCCATGCAACGGGTATTGGTACCTACCGGCCTGTATATCGAGTTGCCGGCCGGTTACGAGGCGCAGATGCGTCCGCGTAGCGGATTGGCATTGAAGAAGGGTATCACATTGCTAAACACACCCGGAACGATCGATGCCGATTATCGGGGAGAAATAGGCGTGATTCTTATCAATCTTTCCGATGAAGATTTTACGATTGCCGATGGTGAACGTATCTGCCAGATGGTGGTCGCTCCTCATAGCCGTGTCGTGTGGACCGAGGCTGAGACGTTGGCCGACAGCGAACGCGGTGCCGGAGGGTTTGGTCATACCGGTGTATAACAATGTATTAACCGCATTTCGATTTTCATGAAACGATTTGTCTGTCTGTTTTTTGTCGCAATCGGTTTGCTTTTCCCCGTTTTGTCGCAAGCGAAAGGGCGGGATACGGTTCGGTTGCAAGACAGGAATAAAGCGCAGTATGCCTATTTCGAAGCAATGCGTCTCAAAGGTTCGGGGCAACATGCTGCGGCTTTTGATTTGCTGCGTTATGCCGTCGAGCTCGATACGACGCTTGCTGCGGCTTATTCCGAAATGGCCGGTTATTACTTTACGTTGCGAGACGCCTCCACCGGGTATCGATATTTGTTGAAAGCCGTGGATTTTGCACCCGATAACCGATGGTATATTCTTTCGGCGGCAGAGTGTGCGCGTCAGGTGCGTGACTATAACCGGGCCGATTCCCTGTATGGCATGTATTTGGAGTTGAAACCGTCCGATTTTGAAGTACTCATGCGGCGGGCCGATGTGTGTCTGCTCAAAGGCGATCCGCAGAAAGCCCTTGATGCTTATAACCGATTTGAAGAGCAGTACGGTGCCGGCGAAAGCACTATTTTGCAAAAGGCTCGCATTTATCATTTGATGCAGGCTCGCGAGCAGAGTTATGAAGAAATGGAGCGCCTTATAGCAGCTCACCCCCGTAATGTGGGATATGTCATATTGTTGGGAGACCTTTATCTCGATGCCGCGCGTTACGATGATGCCTATCGTATGTATGTGCAGGCTCGTGCGATTGATCCCGAAAATGAGACACTGTATCTTTCCCTTCTCAACTATTACCGCGGGCAGAACGATTGGAAATCTTATATGGCACTGGCCGATACAGTCCTTTTTCATAGCGATTTGCCAGCCGATACCCGATTATCGGTATTGCCTTATATCGTACAGATACTTTCGGACGATAAAGCCCGATTGGATTCTGTTATGACTCGTCTGTGCGATCTGTATCCCAATGACGCCGATTTGCGGAAATTATATAGTGAAATACTGATTCATGCTGGCGATTATTCCCGGGCACAGGAACAGCTCGAAGTCGCTATTGATATAGCTCCCGATGAAGATTTATGGCAAAGACTTTTTTCAATATTGGTCGATCAAAACGACAATGAAGCGCTTATTGCGGCGGCTCGAAGAGCCATAAGCGAGTCGCCCGAGGTGGGACGTTATTATTTGATTGTGGCTTCTTCACAACTGGTCGCCGAGCGTTATGAGGAGGCCGAGGCTACCTTGCAGTCCGGTTTGGCCATACAGAAAATAGGTTCCGATCCGCTGATGCGTTCCGAGTTTTACACGCTTTTCGGAGATATTGCTTTTCGACAGAACAGAACCGAAGAGGCATTTGCCTATTATGACAAGGCGCTGGAAAATAATCCGCAGAACTACGGTGCGCTGAATAATTACAGTTATTATTTAGCGTTATTGGGAAAAAATCTCGATAAGGCCGAACGTATGAGCGGAGAGGTGATAAAGGCCAATCCCGATAATGCTACTTATCTCGATACCTATGCTTGGGTATATTTCAAACAAGGGCGTTACTCGCTGGCGCGTCTATACCTCAAAAAAGCCCTCGACCTTTCCAAAGAAGCCAGTGCCGAAATGTACGAGCATTACGGCGACGTACTTGCCGTAACGGGAAATGAATCCGAGGCAGTCGGGTGGTGGAAAAAAGCGGTCGATGCCGGAGGAGACTCCGAGATATTGCACCGTAAAATAGCAGAAAAGCGATATATCGGGAATGAATAGGTGGGTATTGGTATCGATGGTGTTGCTGGTGGCATTGTCGGGGTGTCGCAACCGTTATGCGACAGTGTCGGAGGATTTGCTCCCTCTCGCGAAAGAATTGTCGCCCGACCGTCTTTTCTCCGAAGTCCTTGTCCGGCACGACAAAGATACTTCGGCCCAAATGAAGGCGATGGCCTATGTTTCGTTGGGGGGGAATACCGCGCGGAGTCGGGTGCAGATACGCTGGGCAAGGGATCGGGCGTTGCAAATCTCCATATTGCCGTTGATGGGTGTGGAGATTTGCCGTATGGTATTGACTCCCGATACGGTTTATCTTATAGACCGGTATCACAAGCAATATGTGAAGGAGTCTGTCGATGAGTGGCAGGGGCAA
>HF999731.1:0-1118 GCA_000434215.1 Bacteroides sp. CAG:144 | reverse complement strand
CTCTTTCGGCTCGATACAGTCTCTGTTTTTGGCCCGGCCGTTTTTGCCGGGAGGAAAAACCTTTCCCGACGATGTTTCGCTCTTTGATGTCGCTGTCGTTAGTGAGGGATATAGATATACTTATTCTCCCGGCCAGCCTGCTTGTGATTATCATTTCGAGATCGATAATAGGGCTTGTCTCGGGGCTGTTTTGTGGAATACGCCTTCTTCTTCCCGTTCATTGGTGTGTCGGTATGCCGGTTATCATATGGTCGAGGAGTTGGTCAGTCCTACACAAATGACTTTTGCCCTGTCCGGATTTTTCTCCGAACCGGTGTCGTTCTTTTTTGAGAAAATGGAGTTTGACTGGAATACGCCTCAAAATATATCGATGGCAGTGTCGTTACAATACAAAAGAACCGATTTGCAAACATGGATAGAAACTATATTGCGGTGATGAGACACCTGTTTTTTCTTTTTGCCTTGCTTTTTTGTGTGGGGCTATCGCCTGCTCAAAATTCAAAAAAGGTGCAGTCTTTGAAAAAACAGCAGACGACCGCATTGCAGAATATCAAGAGTACCAACCGTCAGATAGATAAGACGCAAAAAACGCAATTGCAAGCGTTGCACCGGCTCGAAGCGTTGTCTACCGAAATTGCGCATATCAATGATAGTATAAGAGTGCTGAATGCAGAGATTGCCGAAATTTCGGCGCAAGAAAAAAAATTGACGGCGGATATTGCCGAACTTGAACGCACGTTGGGTATAAAGAAAGAGAGTTATGCCAAGGCGGTACGTTCCATGTCGGTACGGCGGGATAACCGGTATGACGCATTGATGTTTGTCCTTTCGGCATCATCGCTCGAACAGGCTTATCGCCGTTTCCGTTATTTGCAGGAATTTTCGGCGTGGAGAAAACAAGAAGCCAAAGAGATTGTTCAGCAACGAGATGATTTGAATCGTCAGCGAACCGAATTATTGCGTATCAGGAAAGAACAAGGATTGGTTTTGGCGCTCCGTACGGCGGCGTCGGAACAACTCATTCGCCAGCAGCGGGAACAACGCACGTTGGTAGCCGGGCTTAGGAAAAAAGAGCGTGCCTTGAAACAAGAACTCAAAAAGCAGCAGCAGCAGGCCGA
>HF999730.1:1449-3240 GCA_000434215.1 Bacteroides sp. CAG:144 | reverse complement strand
TATCCACCAACATCCCTAGTCGTACTTCCTGGTTAAGAGTATTCACCCTTGTTGAAATCAAAGGAAATTTAATGGAGGGGTATAGCGTTATAGTATTGTAAAATCTGTGTGTTATTATTGTTATAGTTAATCGTAAAACGATTTATACCCTGCGAGGCCGCCTTTTTCTTCCAAGCGCTCATACGACTGTCCTTGCGGGTATTGATAAGGATTATATATAGAATATGTTTGGTATGGATTTTTGAAACGAGGAAGTTTCGGTCGTTCATATTGACTGGGTTTCACTTCCTTAGGAGGTTTCGGTTTTAGTAGTTCCCGTTGATATTCATTTGCTTTTTGGTAGGCTTTCATAAATTGATTGGCTTGTTTTTGTGCTTTTTCATAGTAACTTTGAGCCTTTTCCAAATTTTTGGAACGTTGCGCTGCTGTATTTCCCGGTTTATAGACTTCATAACTATAATAGCGGGATTTTTGATAGTTTTCTTTACTTTGCTGCATGTAACGGTTTGCCTTTTCCCGTTGTTTTTGTAATTGTTCGTATTTCTTGTACGGAAATTGCCCCATTGCCGAGGAGCAGATAAAAGAAATACAGAATAAAAAGAATAGTTTTTTCATATCAGATCAGTGAAAATATATGCATCTCTGTAAATGTATGTATTATTTTTTTATAAATCAAGAATCTGAGCAAATATTTTCGTTCGAGTTTTATCTTTCGTAATGCAGAAAAGTGATAATAAAGGCATTTTTATCTTTTATTGTATATGTAGAAAAAGAAAAATAGGCGGGAAAGGTGCATTTAAGCATGCCTTTCCCTTATCTTTGCATCTTTGAATAGGCCAATTCTTTTCTTCCTATGAAAACATATGTATATCATTTGATTGCACTATTTACTGTCGGCATTTGGGGGACTACTTTCGTATCGACGAAAGTTCTTTTGAATCATGGCCTTTCACCGGTGGATATTATATTTTATCGTTTTTTGTTGGCTTATCTTTGTTTGTGGCCGGTTTCCTATCGGAGATTTTGGGCTAAGAGTTTAAAAGATGAGTTGCTTCTTATGGGAGGTGCTCTTACAGGAGGCTCTCTTTATTTTCTCACGGAAAATACAGCTCTGACAATGTCTTATGCCTCAAATGTTTCTCTTATCGTATGTACGGCACCCTTGCTTACGGCTATTGTTATCAGGCTGTTTTATAAGAAGTACCGTCTTTCTACACAGTTTGTCATCGGGTCGTTTGTAGCACTTTCCGGTGTTGCTATTATTGTTTTTAACGGACATTTTGTACTCAACCTCAATCCATTGGGAGATCTACTCTCGTTTTCGGCAGCCTTGTTATGGGCTTTTTACAGTCTTATTATGAAACTCAATGGAAAGTATTCTACGGCATTTATTACCCGGAAAATATTTTTTTACGGAATAATATCACTTTTACCCATTTATACTTATCAACCGTTGTATTGGGGTAGGAACTTGTTATTTGATCCGGTCATAATGGGTAATCTTTTGTTTTTAGGGGTTGTTGCATCGATGTTATGTTATATGATGTGGAATGTCGTACTGAAAAATCTGGGTACGGTAAGGGCATCAAATTATATATATTTCAATCCCGTCATGACTTTACTGGCTTCTTCCATCGTTTTAGGAGAGGCTTTGACGACGGTTTTTATCACGGGTGCCATGTTGGTATTGGGTGGTGTCTTTATTGCCGATCGTCGTATAATGCGGGAGTAGGTGTGGAAGAATATAAAAGGGTCATCTGTCGTTTTTCAATTCATATCGGCGGTGGAATA
>HF999730.1:0-1406 GCA_000434215.1 Bacteroides sp. CAG:144 | reverse complement strand
CCGCAGAAAGTGATAGGTGCCCCGATGATGGCTGGATAGGTATATCCTAAACCTTGTTCGAGAGGCAGACCCCCGCAAAAAGCTCCGAGTGCATTTCCTAAATTGAATGCCACTTGTACACTGGCTGCTCCCAATAATTCTCCTCCTTGTGAGTAACGTATGACAAGAAACTGTTGTGGACTTGATACGGCGAATAGAGACATGGTGCAAAGGCACATAAGCAGCACCATGAGTATAGGGTATGATGCCCAAAAGAAAATAGAAAGAAGAAGCAATGCTGCACATCCCTGAGTGAGTGCAGCAACCAGTCCCGGAGAGAAACGGCTTGATAACCTTCCACCCACGAGGTTTCCGCAGACCATGCCGAGGCCGGCCAGTATCATCAATAGCGTGATGCTGGCTTCGGGAAATCCGGCAACGTCGGTAAGCAGAGGGTGTATATAACTGTACCAGCAGAAGATACCGCCGTTGCCAAACATTGTTCCGGCAATGATGAGCCATGGGGCACCCGATTTGAGAAACCGAAATTGTCCTTTGAATCCCGTATTGGGTAGTTTCTCAACTTGCGGTACCCATCGCCAGATATAAAAAAGTACAGCCAATCCGCCTATACCGACGATCCCAAATACCCATCTCCAAGATAGTAACGAACTAAGGGAGGTTCCTAACGGTACTCCTAAAAGATTGGCAATCGTCATACCGGCTACCATAATCGATATGGCTTCAGTGCTTTTCCCTTCTTTGGCCAGTTTCGAGGCAATGATGGAACCTACACCGAAATAGGCCCCGTGCGGTAGTCCCGAAATAAATCGGGCGATCATCATGGTTGCGTAGTTGGGAGATATAGCGGCCATGGAATTTCCTATCACGATAAGAGCAACGAGCCACAGAAGCGTGTTTTTGAGTTGAAATTTACGGGTGAGAACCAGAGCTGGAGCTCCGGCACAGACACCTAATGCGTAAGCCGAAATCAAATGACCAGCTGTGGCGATGGAGATATTCAGGTCTGTGGCGACATAGGGAAGAATGGCCATCATGACAAACTCGGCAATGCCTAAGGCCAATGTGCCCAAAGACAATGCAAAGAGACTTCTTTTCATAGTTATAACATCTTTTTTACCGGCCGCAAATTTAGTGTATAAATCATTATAAAGGTAAATATGTATTATGATTTTTGAAGCTTTATTTTTATTCGGAAAGATCCGATTTTTCTTTTACGAATTTACAGATTAAGCTATTGGAGCGAGGATTGTGTTATGGCTATAATAGAATTGGAGTATGGTTTATTTATGAGATTGTCATCTTATAAGTTTTTATTGATAAGAAAAAATAAAGGCTTTATCCCAAAGGATAAAGCCTTTATTTGTAGGAGATAGATCAATTATCTGGACACCCGACCAGAAGCA
>HF999729.1 GCA_000434215.1 Bacteroides sp. CAG:144 | reverse complement strand
TTCCAATCATAATTTCTTTGATATAGAGGTATTATGAATCTTTTATCTGATCCATCAAAGAATTTGATTAATGGTTGAGCATCACCTTTCATAGCAAGTTATTTATATTGTTTATAATATTCGTTGTAATATCAAAAAACAGATTTAATATAGTTTATCAATTCAATATTATGACAATTTGGAATTTCTAAACTTTTACCTCCTTTAAATCCATATTGTAATAAATCGGATTCTGTCAATCGAGAACGATTTGATTCTGCAAGTAATTCCAGTTTATAAGTTTTATCATCAGGAGCCTTTTCTATCCAAAACTCTTTATCCTCACGTTTGCAGTTCTCTGCTGTTACAATCATTTCGAAACGAACATAACGTTCATCGGACATAAACAGGTATACTATATTACCTATGGCAAAACGAGCTCTCCCCATTCTCCAAGAAATAAACCCGAGGGTATTTATAGCATCTGCATGCCTACATCTTTTCCTATTAGCGAAGGCAATCCAAGTACAGTTACACTTATTCATAGTCTTATTATCTTGCAAAGTACTCAGTCTTCAACCAATAAGCATAAATCGGGTCCTGAAACGAGATCTCACCAGCCTTATTATCCAATATATCATTCTTGATAAGGGCAGCCTTTGAGCGAGATATTGAGGTCGTTGAAGAGATTTGATAGCGATGCATAACTTCTGTCGAACTAATAGCTTTTTCGCCGGCAATAAGAGCCTTGAGGTAGTTCAGTTGCTGTGTAGTCAATGTTTCGGTGATTGTGACAAACAACAGACTTAACTGCTCCACCAATGC
>HF999728.1:26404-30193 GCA_000434215.1 Bacteroides sp. CAG:144 | reverse complement strand
TCCCCGCTAAAAAATTGTTTAAATGGTAATCCATCGACCACTTCAAAAAACCTCCGACCTAAAAATCGGAGGTTTTTTATTTCTTTACGTTTCTCGCCCATTGTAACCTTCCTTCTTATCGGTATTTCCCAACAAGTTTCTACGCGAACACCCATCCTATCGATATAATAATGCGATTCATCACTTCGCTACTGCTCCGTTCAGAATAACAGAGACTTGGAGGCGACCGTCTGATACCATTCCGAACGTATGAGAGGAATCCTCGGCTGGCTATCGGTAGAGATTCTTCATTCCACTGCGTTCCATTCAGAATGACAATAGTATCCATTCCGAACGTATATAAGAATTGCAAAATTGACTCAAAATGAATAACCGTGCAAATATGCTTGTTCAGCATAGCAGAGATACGAAGGCGGAAAATACACGTTGAATGTGAGATTCTTCCTCCTTATGGTCGTCGGAATGACAACTACTGTCATTCCGAGCGAGGCCGGTAGGCCAACGAGGAATCTCTGTTTTTATCCCGACCTACGTATCGACATAATCCCTAATCCCTTTATACCAACAACCACTCACCCCAAAAACATCTATCAAAAAAAATCCCGGCTTAAAATCGGCCGGGATTTTTCATTTTACAGAAAGACTCTATTTCAATGTAAAGGTTGCCTTCGAACGAATATCCGTCGAAGAAGATCCGATATATACGGTAAACTTACCGGGTTCTGACACCCATTCATGGCGGGTATCATCGAAATATTTCAAATCGTCGGGAGTAATCGTGAACGTTACGTTCTTCTCTTCTCCCGGAGCCAAAGCTATCTTTTCAAATGCTTTCAATTCTTTCAAGGGGCGAGGCAATGAAGATTTACTATCGCCAATATAAAGTTGAACGACTTCTTTACCGGCCACATCACCCGTATTTTTCACAGGCACGTTCACGACTATCGTACCATCGGCCGTCATATTCTTTGACGAAAGCTCCGCTTTTCCATAAGTAAAAGTAGTGTAACTCAGACCATGTCCGAAAGAAAATAGCGCCGGAATCTTTTTGGTATCGTGCCAACGATAACCGACAAAAATATCTTCTTTGTATACCTCGTGAATACTATCTCCGGGATAACAAAGCGCATCGAAAGCATGAGCACCGTTATCGGTCAGTTTCACTGGGAAAGAGAAAGGTAATTTTCCACTGGGATTGACTTTCCCGCTCAGAACATTAGCCAATGCAGGACCAGCTTCGGAACCAAGATACCAAGCCTGCACAATCGCCGGAATTTCTTTTACCCACTTCATTTCCACTGCATTCCCGCTGATGAGGACCAATACCATATTGGGATTGATTTTAGCCAACTCCGGAATAAGTTTGTCTTGTCCGAACGGAAGATTGTACTCCACCCGGTCTCCTGCCTCGCAATCCTGTTGATAATTCTTATTCAGTCCGCCAATAAACAAAATCAAGTCTGCATCTTCGGCCAATTCCAGAGCTTTGCGATACAACGAGTCGGTATTTACTTTGGGCCTGTCGACCTTGCCATATCGAGGTTTACCGGCTGCATATCCCTGCGTATAGGTAATCTTATCGCCGTACATTTCCTGTAAAGTTTCCAACGGCAAGATGTCTTGTTTCACCTTCAATGTCGTAGCTCCAACCCCGCCGGAAAGATAACGGGTCGCATTATCGCCCACAACAAGTATTTTCTCATACTTAGAAGCGTCGATCGGGAGTAAAGGTGATTTCTGAGACTTAACAGGCTCGTTCTTCAACAGAACAATTCCCTCCTCTCCTATACGACGGGCGGCATTGTAATGCGTTTCGGAAGTAAACGAGCCCCACGGACGATTTCGATTCATCGCCGTACGGAAAATAAGGCGCAAAATACGTGCAGCTTTCTCATCGACCGTGGAAACAGGATAAGTACCGTCTTTCAGTCCTTTTAAATAATCCTTCGCCAAATAGTAGTTGTCATACGCAAAATCACGATTCTTGGCCACACCGTCGGTGTAAGTACCCATCTCTATATCCAAACCGTTGAACACGGCCTCACGGGTATCGTGCGCACCACCCCAATCGGTAATGACACAGCCGTCGAACTGCCACTCGCCTTTCAATATCCGATTCAACAGTAAATCATTGTGGCAAGCATGGGTACCCCGTATTTTATTATATGCCCCCATGATAGACCACGCTCCGCCTTTCTGTACAGCGGCTTTGAATGCAGGCAAATATATCTCATACAACGCACGGTCGCTGAGGTCGACATCGATATGCCCGCGCCACTTTTCCTGATTGTTCAAGGCAAAATGTTTCACACAAGCAGCAACCCCATTTTTCTGCAATTCCTGCACATAGGGAACAACCATGACCGAAGCCAAATAGGGATCTTCTCCCAAATACTCGAAATTACGGCCGTTGAACGGCGTGCGATAAATATTGCAACCGGGGGCCAACAGCACGTCTTTACGACGATAACGGGCTTCCTCTCCTATGCTCTTTCCATAAAGCGCCGACATTTCGGGATTCCACGTAGCCGCCAGACAAGTCAATGCTGGAAACGCCGTACAGGAATCGTTCGTAAACCCGGCAACACCCCAACTATCCCACAGAATTTCTTCCCGCACACCATGAGGTCCATCGCTCATCCACAACTCGGGAATACCGAGACGCGGTACACCGTGCGAACTGAACTTACTCTGTGCCGTACACAACTTGACTTTTTCTTCGAGTGTCATACGCGACAAGGCATCTTGCACGCGAACTTCGATAGGCTGGCTCTCATCGAGATACAAAGGCTGCGAGGTCTGCGCCACAACTGCCACTGCCGAAAATAATGAAAGTGAAAAAAAGAAGATTTTCTTTTTCATAGACTTATGGTATTTATTTCAATTTCAATTCTATTTTTTGACCGGTATACTCAACCGTATTGTCGGGAAGACGTTGACGCGAAAAGGCAACCGGAGACTCGGGAGAAACCACGATCACATGCACGGTGCGGCTTGTCGGCATTCCCTCGTAAGCCCCCTCTTGCGCACCGATGGTAAGCACGCCCGAGGCTTCGTCATACGTCAGCGGAATTTGCAGGTAAGCCCCTTTCTCATAATTATAATTGGTATTCTCGTCTTCGTACAACGTAAACTCAGCATCTCGCCCCGTATAGACATAAAGCGTCAATGTATCGGCCGGATACTGGTCGCTATATTGTAAATCGCGACCGAAAGGAACGATCGACCCTTCACGGACATAAAGCGGCATCTGCGAATAAGGTGCAGAAACGGTAAACGTCTGCCCGCCTACAATATAAGCCCCCGAATAAAAATCATACCAACCTGCACTCTTCGGGAAATGAACCTCCCGGGAGCGTGCGCCATAAGTATATACGGGGCAAGCCATAAAAGCAGGGCCGAACATATACTGATCACTGATATTCAAAACCGTCGTGTCGGATGGGAAATCCATCACCAATGGGCGCATAATCGTATAATCGTCGTGGTAGGTCATACCGGCCAACGAATATATATAAGGCATCAACCAATAACGCAAATTGATATAATATACGATAGATGCATAGGCAGGGTGGCCTTCGGGCGCTATATTATATACTTCGCGATAAGGATATTGTCCATGAGAACGGAAAATAGGCACAAACGCCCCGAACTGGAACCAGCGTGTATTCAGCTCGCGCCACTCTTTCAGGTCGGCATTTTCCTTGCCGGTCTTATTGAATTGTTTAAATCCCGACTCATAACGTTTTTCCACGCAGAATCCGCCGATGTCCATCGACCAATAAGGGA
>HF999728.1:10190-26350 GCA_000434215.1 Bacteroides sp. CAG:144 | reverse complement strand
CGATATTTGGGCTTTCATATCTTCCCAACGCGTCGCTATATCGCCACTCCATGTGGCCGTCGAATACCGCTGTAAACCGGCAAATCCCGAACGGGTAAGCAAAAAGACCCGACGATCGGGATCAACAGCCCGCTGCCCGTCATAAATAGCCTCGGCATTCATCAGCGCATAAGCATTGAAATATTGGGTAGAAGGCCCTAATGCCGTAGGCCCGCAAAGCGCCTTCCGATAATCCATATCGGTACAATCCCGCACATTCGGCTCGCTGGCGTCCATCCACCACGCATCTATTCCCAACGGATAAAGATGGTCCTGCATCTGTTTCCAAAAAAGTTTCCGAGCCCCTTCGGCATAGGCATCGTAAAAAGAACCGATATAACCGGGACCTATCCAGTCGCGTATACTATCTTTGATGGCTTGCCTATACATCCAACCTTTACGATCGAATTCTTTAAAATGCCGGGTGGTCATGTAAAATTTCGGCCACACCGAAATCATCATTCTGGCATGTTGCGCATGAATAGAATCGACCATGCCTTTCGGATCGGGAAAACGGGCTGCATCAAATTCATGGCTTCCCCATGCATCTTCGGGCCAATAACTCCAATCGAGAACGATATTATCGAGCGGTATACGACGCTCCCGAAATTCCCGAAGCGCGGCAAGCATCTCTTTCTGCGTCTTATAACGTTCCCGGCTTTGCCAAAAGCCCATTGCCCAACGTGGCATTACCTGCGCTTTTCCCGTAAGACGGCGATATCCGGCAATCACATCGTCGGCATCATCTCCCGCAATATAATAGTAATCGATCGCATCACTCATCTCACTATACCAAGAAAGACGGTTCTGCTCGGCCGAATCGACCGGAGTCAACGCCCGTAATCCCAAATAAGAAACGCCGCCGTCGGGACGCCACTCGATGCGGATAGGGACTCGTTCTCCGGCTTTCAGACCGGTCTTGAATTTATAACTGTTAGGATTCCATGCCGTACGCCAACGTTCGGGGACGAGCAATTCTCCGTCGATATACACCTTCACGTATCCCGCATAATAAAGCAGAAAATGAAAATCTCCGGTTTCCCGGGCTGCTATTTCTCCCGTATAGACAACATTCGCACCATTCAGCGCAAAATCTTGCGGTAAATCAAGAATCGTCTTTTGGTCTTCGTAATAAATACGACTCTCCCGACGAACCAACGATTTCGCTTTTTTATTCTTCTTATCTGGCACATACGCAGCCGTCAATGCTCCGGGTTTCCCATTGGCATCGTATAAATCGAACGCATCGCATAACTGCATGTAATCGCGACTGTCTCCCCACTTACACAAGGAATAGGTATCGAACAACAATCCGTAATTCTTGTTGGAGATGATAAATGGCACTGCCACTTTGGTATTGTATTGAAACAACGACTCGTTTTTCCCTTTATAATTGAACTCATCGGACTGGTGCTGTCCCAATCCGTAAAAGGCCTCATTATCGGGAGATTCGAATTGCTGCCAATAACTATATGCCGATACTCCATCTACCGTTATCGGTTTGAATTTTTTCCCTCCACCACGACGTTCCTGCAAACGCATCGTTCCGCAAGTATCGGCAAACGCGACTTCACCGGTCTCCAAATCGACCATTGCTCGCACCGCATCGGTTTCAAGTCTCAATCGACCGTCGGATTCTTCTACCGTAAAAGGAGTTTTCTTATAAGCCTCGGGCAAAACGACCAGACTTTTTTCTTTCGGAAATTTACGACCGGGAACAGCTGTTACCCGTATGATTTTACTGTCGACGACTTGCAAACGTACCATACGTGCTGTCGTATCGCTCTTTGAGGAAAGGGTTACCACTACTCCATCGGTCGTTTTTCTATAAGAAACGGCACCAACAGGAATTGATAACAAGATAGCCAAAAAAATCAGTAGATTGTGTTTCATGCGATGTTTTTCATAGATTGCTGAATTGCAAAAATCGCAAAAAAAAGTTTACCGTGCAAATTTCCACGATGAACTTTACCGCCTCGCTTCTACATATTATATTCCTGACATTGCCATTTTCCCGCCTATGTAAAATTTATGAGGTCAAAAGAAGAATTAGTCAAATATTCTTTTTATTTTTGCTTGGCATATATCATTGATTTAGTATTATGAAAAAGTTAACCATTTTAGGATTCATCGCCGTCGTCTTGCTGATAGGAGTAAGCGCGTGCAAATCAAAAGAAAGTGCGTACAAAGCCGCGTATATGAAAGCCCAGGAAAAAGAGGCTGTCGAAGAAGTTCCTGTCGAAAACGAAGTCGTAACGACACAAGCTCCTGTCCAAGAACGGGTAAGCAACGAACGCATCTCGATCGTCGACGATGACGCCACTAAGTTGAAACTATACAATGTCGTTGTCGGTAGTTTTTCTGTCAAGACCAATGCATCTTCCCTGAAAGAACGGCTAATACAAGATGGATACGGCGCTTTTACCGCCCGTAACAACCAAATGATGTTCCGTGTAATCGCCGGTAGCTTCGATACCCGGAAAGAAGCCGAAGAGTTACGAGATGCCATCAAGCTGAAATACTCGCCCGAATTCAGCGACGCATGGTTGCTCATCAACCGATAAACAATATAAATACATATGCGCATTTTGACTTTTCGCGGTCAAAATGCGTTCTTTTAATACGGAAAGCCGTCTATGTGGAAAAAATGGTTCGGGTTCAATCCCCAGACAATGAAAATACACACCGAAGTCATGGCCGGTATCACCTCCTTTCTCGCCATGGCTTATATCTTAGCTGTCAATCCAGCCATTCTGTCCGCAACCGGTATGGACAAAGGTGCGCTATTCACAACAACGGCATTAGCTGCAATCATTGGCACTCTGGTCATGGCATTATGGGCCAAAATGCCGTTTGCCTTAGCACCCGGCATGGGGTTGAACGCTTTCTTTGCCTTTACTGTATGCCTTCAAATGGGTAACAGTTGGCAATTTGCTTTGACCGCCGTTTTTATCGAGGGTCTCATCTTTATCATTCTCACTCTCACCAAGCTACGGCAGGCCATTGTCAATGCGATCCCCGCCACTCTGCGACAAGCCATCGGCGTAGGCATAGGGCTGTTCATTGCTTTCATAGGGCTGATAAATTGCCATATCGTCGTCCCCAACGAAAGCACCCTCGTAACCATCGGCGATCTTACGCACGGTAATGCGCTACTGGGCATGATAGGGATTACCGTTACGGCCATACTCGTCATCAAAAAAATTCAGGGCAGCCTACTTATCGGTATTCTGCTCACTACACTCATCGGTATTCCTATGGGTATCACCCATTACGCGGGGTTCATGAACTTGCCCCCTTCGATAGAGCCTATTTTCTTTCAATTCGATTTTTCCGAAATATTCTCGATAAAGATGGTAGTCGTGGTCTTCACGTTTCTGTTTATAGACATGTTCGATACCATAGGTACGATTATCGGCGTCTTCAACAAAGCGGGAATGACCGTCAACGGGAAAATTCCCCGATTGAAAGAAGCATTTATGGCCGATGCCATAGGCACCACCTGCGGTGCCATGTTGGGAACAAGTACGGTAACCGTCTTTGTCGAAAGTGCCAGCGGTATCTCACAGGGAGGACGTTCGGGACTGACATCTCTCACCACAGCAGCTTGTTTTGCACTTGCCTTGTTGTTCTCACCGTTTTTCCTATCGATTCCCTCCCCTGCCACAGGGGCCATACTCATCTTGGTAGGATTGTCGATGACGGCAACTATCACGAATATCGATTTCTCCGACCTGAGTGAAGCCATTCCCGCATTTTTGTGTATTCTCATCATTCCTTTCGCTTACAGTATTTCCGACGGTATCATCATAAGTATGATCGGCTATGTCGTCATCAATCTGTTAAGTGGGAAATATAAAAAGATTTCGGTTTCGATGTATATTCTGGCCGCTATCCTCCTGACAAAATTTTTACTCTGACCCCTCTATAACAAAATCGAATATGGAACTTTCTATTATCCACCGTCCAGAAACGAATCGGTTTGAAACCGTAGTCGACGGAGTTACCGCCTACGTAGAATACCGAAAAGAAGATGACTCTATCGATATTCTACATACAATCGTACCTCCTGCCATAGAAGGGCGCGGCATCGCCTCCCGCCTTGTAGGAGCCGCTTACGATTACGCCGGACAAAACGGTCTGGCTTTCAAAGCGACTTGTCCGTATGCCGCAACATGGCTGCAACGCAAAGAAAACCGATAGAAATCATTCTGCATCTCGTTGAAAATGAAAATCAAATTATTATTTCTTCTCATCATTCTGGTTCTGCCTCCGACAACAGAAGGGAAAGGACCTACGCGGGTTGCATGTATAGGCAACAGCATCACATACGGCTACGGCCTGAAAAACCGTTCGGAAGAATGCTATCCCGCAGTATTGGGGATAATGCTCGGCGAGAATTATACGGTAGAGAACTTCGGCATCAGTGCCCGCACGCTGCTCAACAAGGGAGACCAGCCTTATATGCAGGAAAAGCTGTTTACCGAGGC
Organism: Bacteroides sp. CAG:144; assembly: GCA_000434215.1. Taxonomy (GTDB): domain Bacteria; phylum Bacteroidota; class Bacteroidia; order Bacteroidales; family UBA11471; genus Caccoplasma; species Caccoplasma intestinavium. Next base: position 21,821 of record HF999728.1, on the reverse strand, counting down.
AAGGGCGTTCCACCCCGACATAGTCATCATTAAACTGGGTACAAACGACACCAAACCGCATAACTGGAAATATGGAAAAGAATTCCGAAAAGACCTCTCGGCTCTTATCGATTCATTCCGCTGCGAAGGAAATCCCCGCATATATCTTTGCTATCCGGCAACAGTTTACGGTACGAAATGGGGTATCAACGACAGCACGATTGTTCACGGCGTCATTCCGGCTATCAAAAAAACAGCGCGAAGGAAAAAAGTAAAAATCATCGACCTACATACCCCTACGGCCGGAATGCCGGAAAACTTTCCCGACCGGGTACACCCTAACGCCAATGGCGCTCGTATTCTCGCCCAAACCGTATACCAAGCCATCACCTCAGAAAAAAAACGATAACGATTATGTCCTTGAAAAAACATCTTTTCCTTATTTTATTAGTTGTGTGCCAAATTGTTTCCCCGACAATATCGGCTAAGAAAAAAGTAGGAATCCCGAGTGAAAAAGATATGGCCGCCTATCTCATGGTCTATTTCAAAGACGACACGCACAGCCTGTACATGGCATTAAGCCCCGACGGGTACTCGTTTACCGACGTAAACAACGGGCAGCCCGTCATTGCCGGAGATAGCATAGCCCTACAACGAGGCATACGCGATCCCCACATCATGCGCGGACCCGACGGTGCATTCTATCTGGCCATGACCGACCTTCACATCTATGCCCGGGAAGCCGGTTATCGTGAAACCCAATGGGAACGCGACGGAGAAAAATACGGCTGGGGCAATAACCGCGCACTGGTTCTCATGCGCTCGACCGATCTGATACACTGGACCCGATCGAACGTCCGTCTCGACACTGCTTTTCCGGGATATGAGGAAATAGGTTGCGCATGGGCTCCCGAAACGATTTATGACAAAACCGAAGGTAAATTGATGATATACTTTACCATGCGTTTCGGAAACGGAAGAAACAAACTTTACTATGCTTATACCGATGATGATTTTACTCATCTGACAAGTGAACCGAAACCACTCTTTGACTATCCCAAAGATTTTTCTTATATCGACGGAGACATTACCCAAGTGGACGGACAGTATCATCTCTTCTATGTGGCACAGGAAGGCTGCGCCGGCATACGCCAAGCGGTCTCGGATTCGATTCACAGCGGATATGTCTACGACGATGCGTGGTACGATGTAGAACCGAGAGGCTGCGAAGCACCCAATATATGGAAACGAATCGGAGAAAACCGCTGGGTGCTGATGTATGACATATACAGCATAAAACCGCATAACTTCGGATTCAGAGAGACAAGCGATTTCAAGACATTCACCGATCTCGGACATTTTAACAAAGGTGTCATGAAAGCTACCAATTTTTCTATTCCCAAACACGGGGCCGTCATACACCTTACAGCCAAAGAAGCGAGACGATTGGCCCGTCATTGGGGGTGCGACCTGAAATTTTAAATACCTGTCTGCTTAGTTATAAAAGAGCCGCGTCAAAATGAATGACACTATTGTCATTCATTTTGACGACTATAAGGGAGAAAGAATCTCTTGCATGGTATTGAGACCTACACGACGTGTGTTATTCTGAAAGGCTCTGCCTTGAAGAATCTCATGGCAAGAATAACATATACGAGATTCCTCGCATGCGCTCGGAATGACATCAAACGGTCGCACCCAAGTCTCTATCATTCTGAACGGAGCCGTAGCGAAGTGAAGAATCTCTTACCTTGAGAAAACAGAGATTCCTCGTCGGCCTATCGGTCTCACTCGGAATGACATTACCACACTTTATACGGAAGACTGTTGGTCATCAATTTTGTTGCCTGTACTCATTAGGAGTATACCCGACACTCTTCTTGAACATACGGCTGAAATGTTGCGGATATTGAAATCCCAAACCGTATGCAATCTCACTGATACTCTGCGATGTATCGTAAAGTCTGTCTTTCGCCGTTTCAATGAGAATATTCTGAATATATTCCTGTGCCGATTTACCAGTCTCTTTCTTAACGAGGTCTCCGAAATAATTGGCAGACAAAAACAACTTATCGGCAAAATATTTTACCGAAGGCAATCCGCTCTTTTCCGGTTCATCCGAACGAAAATAATCCCGCAACAGCCGTTCGAATTTCACGATTACATCTTTATTCTCATCGCTGCGCGTAATAAATTGCCTGTCATAAAAACGCATGCAATAATTGAGCAACAACTCGATGTTGGAAACGATAAGCATACGGCTGTGTTTATCGATAGCATGTTTCAACTCCGAAGCTATATTATGCAAGCATTCCATGACAACACTCCTTTCCTGTTCTGAAATGTGTAACGCCTCATTTACTTCATAAGAGAAAAAAGTATAATCATCGATATGGCGTCCCAACGATGTACCTCGAATAAGATCGGGATGAAACACCAATGCCCATCCTTTGGGTTGAACCTTTACACCGTTACTTTCGATACCATAGACTTGCCCCGGTGCCAAAAAAACAAGTGTCCCCTCCTGATAATCGTAATATTGGCGACCATAACGCATATCTCCGCACTTCACATCTTTGAGAAAGACGGCATAAAAACCGTATGAACAACGAGACGAACACATTGGCTGACATTGCGACCAATCGACAACACTCACCAAAGGATTCAATGTCTCCACCCCCATACGGTCATTGTATTCAAATACATGATTTATTTTTTCTATCTCGCTCATATCTTTAAAGTTTACCCGACAAATATAGAAGATTTTCCCGGAACAAAATCGGTGCTTAGCTCAAATCGGTAAAAAAGGTACGACAATCCGTAATTTATGTACATTACCGCAAAACAGCCCTCGTCAACATTTATAAAATGATAAATATGTTCTCAGCCCTTTCGAAATATTTTATAAAAAATATTACAAGCATTTATTTGATCAAAATAAAAAAATAATAAACCAGAATTTTTCACTATCTTTGGGAAGTAAAAAAGCTCCTTAATAAGCTTTTATTTTTGTCAAAAAGGAGAACCTTGAATTAAACTTTATCACATTTTTTCGTCTAATCGTTTTAGGAAAATAAAGACAAATAAAAAATATGAATAAAAAATTGAAGACCGGTCTTATCGTATTGATCGTAACCGCCCTTGCGGGAAGTGTATTTTACAAATTTTATCCATTTAGTAATGAGAAAAAAGAGAGTGATCTACCCATTCCTACTCCGGCAAAGAAAGCTCTCAACGTAAACGGGTACATCGTCAAAGAAGAAACGCTTTACGATGAAATATACATCAACGGTAACCTGTTACCCGACGAAGAGGTAAATCTCTCGTTCGAAACTTCCGGTAAAATCACCGTCATCAATTTTGAAGAAGGTACGCACGTGAACAAAGGCGACATTCTCGCCAAAGTAAACGATGCCCCTTTACAGGCCCAACTGAGAAAGCTCGAAGTGCAGTTGCAATTGGCCGAGGACCGCGTGTACCGGCAAAACGCCTTGCTCGAGAAAGAGGCCGTGAGTAAAGAGGCCTACGAACAAGTACAAACCGACTTGGCTACCCTGCAAGCCGAAATAGACATCGTAAAAGCCAACATAGCCCTGACCGAACTGAAAGCCCCGTTCGACGGAATCATCGGTCTGAGAAATGTGAGTGAAGGGGCATACGCTTCACCTTCGCTCACCATCGCCACCTTAACAAAAATCACTCCCCTGAAAATAGAATTTTCCATTCCCGAAGTATATGCCGGAAACATCAAAAACGGCGCACCAATCGAGTTCTCGGTCGACGGATACATGAAACCGTTCAGGGCTCGCGTCTACGCCAGCGATTCAAGACTCGACGAAGATACGCACACATTCTCTCTGAGAGCTCGTTATCCCAATACCGACGGGGCTCTCTACCCGGGACGTTTCGCCCACATCAAACTCCGTACTCAGGAAATAAAGCGGGCTATCGCCATACCTTCCGAAGCGATCGTCCCTGAAATGGGAATCGACAAGGTATTCCTCTACAAAGCCGGTAAAGCCGTACCCGTAGAAATAACGAAAGGACTTCGTACCGAAGCCAAAGTACAAGTACTCAAAGGTCTGAATGTCGGCGACACGATCATCACATCGGGAACATTGCAATTACGCACCGGCCTGGCCGTAACCTTACAAAGTGTAGAATAAGAAGATAACCGCTCATCATGAATATATCAGAATTAAGCATCAAACGCCCTGTTTTAGCGACCGTATTGATATTGATTATCATTCTATTCGGTTTCATAGGCTATGAAAGTTTGGGTGTACGAGAATATCCATCGGTCGATAATCCTATCATCTCGGTTACCTGTTCTTACTCGGGTGCGAATGCCGATGTCATCGAAAACCAAATTACCGAGCCCCTCGAACAAAATATCAACGGTATCCCCGGTATCCGCTCGCTATCGAGTGTAAGTAGGCAAGGACAAAGCCGTATTACCGTAGAATTCGAGCTTTCGGTCGATCTCGAAACTGCCGCCAATGACGTGCGCGACAAGGTTTCACGCGCCCAACGTTACCTACCCGACGACTGCGACCCACCTACCGTATCGAAGGCCGATGCCGATGCAACTCCCATTTTGATGGTCGCCATACAAAGCGATAAACGCTCTCTGCTCGAACTGAGCGAAATTGCCGATCTTACGGTAAAAGAGCAACTGCAAACCATATCCGATGTAAGTAGCGTATCGATCTGGGGTGAGAAACGATATTCCATGCGTTTGTGGCTCGACCCTGTGAAAATGGCCGGTTACGGTGTTACTCCTATGGACGTAAAAAATGCCATCGACCGGGAAAACGTAGAGTTACCATCGGGAAGTATCGAGGGCAATACAACCGAACTTACCATTCGCACATTAGGTCTGATGCATACGGCCGAAGAATTCAACAATATCATCGTGAAACAGAATGGAAGCCGCATCATACGTTTCCGTGATATAGGCACGGCCGATATCGAAGCGCAAGACCTGAAAAGTTATATGAAGATGAACGGTGTCCCCATGGTGGGTGTCGTCGTCATTCCTCAACCGGGCGCCAACCACATCGAAATCGCCGATGCTGTATATGAACGCATGGAATCGATGAAAAAAGACCTGCCCGAAGATGTGAAATATGCTTACGGTTTCGACAATACGAAATTTATCCGTGCTTCCATAAACGAGGTCGAAAGCACTGTTTACGAGGCATTCATACTCGTTATCATCATTATTTTCCTGTTCCTGCGCGACTGGCGGGTTACGCTGGTTCCTTGCGTCGTGATACCGGTATCGCTCATCGGTGCATTTTTCGTCATGTACATCGCCGGCTTCTCTATCAACGTGCTCTCGATGCTGGCTGTCGTACTGGCCGTGGGGCTGGTGGTCGATGATGCTATCGTCATGACAGAGAACATATATATCCGCATCGAGCAAGGCATGGCTCCCAAGCAAGCCGGAATAGAAGGCTCGAAAGAAATATTTTTTGCTGTCATATCAACAACCATCACGCTGGTAGCCGTATTCTTCCCCATCGTATTTATGGAAGGAACCACGGGGCGTCTGTTCAGAGAATTCAGTATCGTAGTATCGGGTGCCGTCATCATCTCGGCTTTCGCCGCACTCACTTTTACCCCTATGCTGGCAACGAAAATACTGAAACGCAGAGAAAAAAAGAACTGGTTTTACCGCAAAACCGAACCGTTCTTTGCTGGAATGAATCACTATTATTACAAGTCGCTCGACGCATTCCTGCACCACCGTTACATCGCATTGCCCATTGTATTGATCATGCTGGGTATCATCGCCTACCTATGGATACAGATTCCGTCGGAAATGGCTCCGCTCGAAGATCGTTCGCGTATTACTATCAATACACGCGGGCCGGAAGGCGTTACCTATGAATATATGCGCGACTACACCGAAGACATCAATCTGCTGGCCGACTCCATCGTTCCCGATGCTACGGCTATCACCGCCCGCGTATCGAGTGGAACGGGTAGTGTGGAAATCATGCTCAAAGACATCAAAGACCGGAATTATTCGCAAATGGACGTCGCCGAAAAACTCTCAAAAGCCGTACAAACGAAAACCAAAGCGCGTTCTTTCGTACAACAACAATCGACATTCGGCGGACGCCGAGGCAGTATGCCGGTACAATATGTCATTCAAGCTCCTAACATCGAGAAGTTGCAAGAGGTATTGCCAACGTTCATGACAAAAGTATACGAAAATCCTGTCTTCCAAATGGCCGATGTCGACCTCAAATTCAGTAAGCCCGAAGCCCGTATCGAAATAGATCGGGAAAAAGCCAATATACTGGGTATAAGTACCCGGGACATTGCACAAACCCTTCAATACGGATTGAGCGGCCAGCGCATGGGGTACTTTTACATGAACGGCAAACAGTATGAAATTTTAGGAGAGATAAACCGCCAACAACGGAACAAACCCGTCGATCTGAAATCGATATACATACGTAACAGCAACGGCGACATGATACAGCTCGACAACCTCATTACTCTTGTCGAGGGTACGGCACCGCCCCAACTCTATCGGTACAACCGTTTCGTATCGGCAACCGTTTCAGCTGGTTTAGCCGAAGGAAAAACCATAGGACAAGGTCTCGATGAGATGGATAAAATCGCCAAAGAAACACTCGATGACTCTTTCAGGACAGCCCTTACCGGAGATTCAAAAGAATATAGAGAAAGTTCTTCGAGCCTGATGTTTGCCTTTATCCTCGCATTGGTACTCATCTATCTCATCTTGGCCGCCCAATTCGAGAGCTTCAAAGATCCCTTCATCATCATGCTCACCGTACCGCTGGCCATATGCGGGGCTCTCATCTTTATGTATTTCAATGACCAAACGATGAATATTTTCAGTCAGATCGGTATCATCATGCTCATCGGCCTTGTGGCAAAGAACGGTATCCTCATCGTCGAATTTGCCAACCAAAAGCAAGAGGCCGGTGTCGACAAACAGAAAGCGATACGCGAAGCCTCCGTACAACGTTTGCGTCCTATCCTCATGACCAGTGCATCGACGATCTTAGGACTTATCCCTCTGGCTTTTGCTACCGGCGAAGGTGCCAACGGACGTGTAGCCATGGGTATCGCCGTTGTAGGAGGAATGCTCATATCGACACTGATGACGATGTATATCGTCCCGGCTATTTATACATATATATCAACTAATCGACTCCACTCTCAAGAAGAAGAAATATGAGAACTCTATTCATATCACTCATGTGTGCCCTGCCTCTTGCCTTGCAAGCGCAAACACAATCCTATACGCTAAAATCCTGCCTCGAAACGGGCTTGGAAAATAACTACTCATTGCGAATCGTCCGCAATGAAGAACAGATCGAGAAAAACAATGCAACCCGGGGTAATGCCGGTATGTTGCCGAACATAGACCTAAGCGCAGGTTACAACGGTAATGTCGACAATACCAAAACTATCGAAAGGGGTACGGGATCGAAACATCATGACAACGGGGTATTCGATCAAGACGTAAACGTGGGTATCAATCTCGACTGGACGCTTTTTAACGGATTCGAGCTTCTCACCAATTACGAGCGTCTGCAAGAAATGGCCAAACAGGGTGAAACCCTGACTCGTATTGCCATCGAAGACTATATCGCTGAACTATCGGCCGAATATTTCAATTTTATCCAGCAAAAAATCCGATTGAAAAACTTCCTCTATGCCGTATCTCTTTCGAAAGAACGGTTACGTATCGTTGAGGAAAGATACCAGATAGGAAACTTTTCACGCCTCGACCTGCTGCAAGCACGTGTAGACTTCAATGCCGACAGTGCTCAATATATGAAACAGCAGGAAACGCTAAGTACCTCCCGCATTCGCCTCAACGAGCTGATGTCGGTCGGCGACATGAACCAATTCATATCGGTACATGACTCAATCATCAATGTAAATACGTTGTTGATTTTCGAAGAATTATGGGCTTCGACTTTACAGACAAATGCGTCTCTCCTAAAATCGGAACAAGATAAAACACTCGCCTCTCTCGACTTGAAAAAAGTTTATTCCCGAAATTATCCCTATATAAAATTCAATGCCGGTTACGGTTACACGTTGAATGTTTATGACCGGCCGGCCGATACCAAACGGCGTAACAACCTCGGCCTGAATTTCGGGGTTACGGTAGGCTTCAACCTCTTCGACGGTAATCGCCGTCGGGAAATAAGGAATGCCCGCATCGCCATAGAGAACGCCGAACTGCAACAAAAAGAGCTTACCCAGTCTTTACGCGCCGACATCAGCAATTTGTGGCAGGCATACAAAAATAACATCGAAGTACTGAATCTCGAACGCGAAAATCTGACGGCGGCCAAAGAAAACTATAATATCGCCCGCGAACGGTATATACTGGGCAACCTCTCGGGTATCGAATTACGTGAAGCACAAAAAAGTCTGCTCGATGCCGAAGAACGTATTCTTACGGCCGAATATGATACAAAATTATGTGAAATATCATTATTGCAAATCAGCGGTAAGATTACCGATTACCTAAAATAGCACAATCTTTTTACCTTAAAAACACTGTTTTCCCCAAAGCCGCATCGGTCGATGCGGCTTTTTATTTCGACAAGTACATCGACTATCACCAATATATGAAGTAAAAATTTTCTCTTCTGCCATATAGTAAATAAAGAAACGTTGCTGAATATAATAGTTCATATAAAGATTATTGTTTTTCACTCAAAATAATTAGATTTGTAAAACTTACAAAACCGTATTTCGGTAAAATTGGTACGAATATCTGTAATTCTGATTATAAGAGGGTACGAAGTAAGCGATATTTTTGTATCGTGAAATTTTAAATCTATTCGATCATGAAAAAATTACTCTTCGCATCGATTATGTTTGCAACCGTATGCTTCTCGTCGGTCGCAAACGCCCAGACCCGTTCTTTGGTTGTCTACTTCTCCCACAGCGGTAATACCGAAAGCGTAGCCCAACAAATAAAGACTTTCACCGGTGCCGATATTTTGGAAATTATTCCGGAGAAAGCTTATCCCGAAGATTATCAGAGTGTCGTAGATCAAGCCAAAGCCGAGATCAATGCCGGGATAAAACCCGCGATCAAACCGTGTATAACAGACATAGCCCGATATGACACAGTGTTTATAGGCTCGCCTTGTTGGTGGGCTACGATCGCTCCTCCTGTCGCGACATTTCTATCGGAGCACAACCTTTCGGGTAAAACTATTGTTCCTTTTATGACTCATGAAGGAAGCCGTATGGGACACAGCGAAAAAGAAATCCGAGAACTCTGCCCCGAATCGGTTCTGCTCCAAGGACTTCCTATTAGAGGCAGCAAAGCCCGACAAGCAGCTCCCGAAATAAAAAAATGGCTGCAAGAAATCGGGGTTACACAACATTAACCGTAAAAAAGAGCTCGTATGGTATCTAAAAGTCTTATCGCATTTTTCTCCCGAAAGGGTTTCAACTATGCCAACGGCGGCATAATAAACCTGCCTGTCGGGAATACCGAAATCGTAGCTCATAAAATACAACTGCTTACCGGCGGTGGAAACGACATGTTCCACATCGAACCACAGACGGCTTATCCCATATATTATACCGAGACGACAGAAATAGCCCAGAAAGAAATGCGGGAAAATTCCCGCCCTGCCATACGTGGAGAGATAGAGGATATAAACCGCTATGAAAACATATTTCTGGGTTATCCCAACTGGTGGGGTACTATGCCTATGGTGGTTTTCACCTTTCTGGGAAAATACGATTTTTCGGGAAAAACCATCATTCCTTTCTGTACGCATGAAGGAAGCGGCATGGGAAGCAGCGAACGTGATATAAGTACCTTATGCCCGAATGCAAAACTGTTACCGGGTTTAGCGATACGCGGAAGTGATGCGGGACAATCGGACAAAATCATCAGAGAATGGTTGGAATCAAATGCCCTTCTAAAAAAATAAATCCTGTTATGCTGAGAAAATTTAGAATCATTGCAGCTCTTTTCTGCTTTTTATTCATCACACTACTGTTTCTCGATTTTACCGGCAGCATACATGTCTGGTTCGGTTGGTTGGCTAAAATCCAATTTCTCCCGGCTGTACTGGCATTGAATGTCGCCGTCGTGCTGGCACTCATCATCTTGACCTTGATTTTCGGACGTATCTATTGTTCGGTAATCTGTCCTATGGGTGTATTTCAAGACATCGTATCCAGAATCAGCAGCCGTCGGAAAAAGAAAAAATACCGTTTCTCCTATTCACCGGCCATATCATGGCTGAGGTACGGTGTATTGGCCGTTTTCATCATCGCCCTCGTTGCCGGTATCAGCTCTTTCGTTTCATTACTCGCTCCTTACAGTTCATACGGGCGGATCGTGCAAAACCTTTTTGCTCCGGTTTACGGGTGGGGCAATAACATTTTGGCTTATTTTGCCGAACGTGCAGACAGTTACGCTTTCTATACAACCGACGTGTGGCTGAAAAATCTTCCTACATTCCTCATTGCCCTCACGACTTTTGTCGTCATTGCCGTACTGGCTTGGCGCAACGGTCGCACATATTGCAACACGATTTGTCCTGTCGGTACGATATTGGGGCTCCTATCCAGATATGCTTGGCTGCGTCCGCATATAGATACTTCGAAATGCAACAGCTGCGGCCTCTGCGCCCGTAATTGCAAAGCATCTTGCATCGATCCGAAAGAACACCGTATCGATTACAGCCGATGCGTAACCTGCATGGATTGTCTCGAAACTTGTCATAAAGGTGCCATTACATATACTCACCCAAGAAAAATTACTGGCAATTCTTCCGAGAATCATGTAAATGTACCGACTTCCCGCCGGCAATTCCTCGTAACGGCCGGCGTATTGGTCGCCGGGGCCATTGAAGCGCAAGAGAAGAAAGTCGACGGCGGGCTCGCTCCCATTCTCGACAAAGAAATACCCCAGCGGTCAACTCCTATCGCTCCTCCGGGTGCCCTGAGCCTACGTAACATAGCACAACACTGTACGGCTTGCCAACTCTGCGTATCGGTATGTCCCAATCAGGTTTTAAGACCATCGAGCAAATTCTTGACTTTCATGCAGCCGGAAATGTCTTACGAGCGCGGATACTGCCGACCGGAATGTACCAAATGTTCCGAGGTATGTCCTGCCGGAGCCATACACCCGATTACCCGAGCAGACAAATCGGCGACACAAATCGGTCATGCCGTATGGATACGGGAAAACTGCATACCTCTTACCGATGGAGTCGAATGCGGGAATTGCGCCCGCCACTGTCCCACAGGTGCCATACAGATGGTCGCTTCCGACCCGTCGGACGGAAATTCTTTAAAAATTCCAGTTATCGACGACGAACGCTGTATCGGCTGCGGCGCATGCGAGAACTTATGTCCGAGCCGACCATTCAGCGCCATCTATGTCGAAGGCTACGAACATCACAGGACTATTTAATGCGGTAAAATCATGAACAAGAAGAATAATCATATCAACCGAAGAGATTTTTTGAAAATCGTGGGAGCCGGTACGGTAACAGCGACCATCGCACTTTACGGTTGCGGGAACAAAAACGGCAGTCAGAACAAGAATAATTTACAAACCGACGGGGCAATGACTTACCGTCAAAACCCGCACGGCGACGATGTATC
>HF999728.1:9015-10140 GCA_000434215.1 Bacteroides sp. CAG:144 | reverse complement strand
TGCGATGGCCGACCCGTAAAAATGCCGAAGGAAAGGGAGATGAACTCGACCAGGAAACCATCAACGAACTGGTCGACTACGCCATCGCACATGGAGTAAACTATTTCGACACATCGCCCGCCTATTGTAAAGGTCAATCGGAAAAAGCTACGGGTATCGCCCTGAGCCGACACCCGAGGAACAAATATTTCATTGCTACCAAACTATCCAATTTTGCGCCGAGCACATGGAGCCGGGAGGCTTCTCTCGCCATGTATCACAATTCGTTCAGAGAACTGCAAGTCGACTATATCGATTACATGTTGTTGCACGGCGTGGGTATGGGAAACGACGGTATGAAAGAATTCGAAGCCCGGTACATCGACAACGGCATGCTCGAATTCCTCATGGAAGAACGCCGGGCCGGACGTATCCGCAATCTCGGATTCTCATATCATGGAGACATCAAGGTCTTTGATTATCTGCTTTCCCGCCATGACTATTACCAGTGGGATTTTGTACAGATCCAACTCAACTACCTCGACTGGAAACATGCCAAAGAGATAAATTCACGCAACACCAATGCCGAATATCTCTATAACGAACTCGACAAACGGCATATCCCGGCCATTATCATGGAACCGTTACTGGGAGGACGTCTCTCGAAAGTCCATGATCATATCGTGGCAAGGTTTAAACAACGTGAACCCGACCGAAGCGTCGCTTCATGGGCATTCCGCTTTGCCGGAACTTTCCCGAACATACTGACCGTACTGAGCGGAATGACTTATATAGAACACCTACAAGACAACTTGCTTTCCTTTTCCCCGTTGCAAGCCTTATCGGAAGAAGAACTCCGGTTTCTTTTCGACACGGCCGACCTCATGATGCAGTACCCGACCATACCTTGTAATGATTGCAAGTATTGTATGCCATGCCCTTACGGAATCGACATACCCGCTATTCTGCTCCACTATAACAAATGTATCAACGAAGGGCATATTCCCGAAAGCTCACAAGCCGAGAATTACAGAGAAGCACGCCGAGCATTCCTCATCGGTTACGACCGGAGCGTACCGCGTTTGCGGCAGGCTTCGCACTGTATCGGCTGTCGGCAATGCGAGCCCCACTGCCCGCAAATCATAC
>HF999728.1:8752-9006 GCA_000434215.1 Bacteroides sp. CAG:144 | reverse complement strand
CCCACTGCCCGCAAATCATACCCATTGCCAGCGAAATGAGACGTATCGACAGTTTTGTCGAGAACTTAAAACAAGGAAATGTGTTTTAATGCATATATGGAACTATTGATAAAGCAACTTCGAGAAGGCGGATACTCCTGTGTAATACGGCAGGGCGGTGTAATCCGCACATTTACTGAAAGAGGTGTCAATGACCTGTATAGACTTCTGTCGGAAGAACCGGAATTTCTTCGCAACGCCGAAGTGGCCGACAA
>HF999728.1:3708-8716 GCA_000434215.1 Bacteroides sp. CAG:144 | reverse complement strand
TTGGGAAAGCTGCCGCCGCCATTATGGCGATAGGGGGAGTAAAAAAGGTCCATACAGGCGTCATCAGCGAAAGTGCTTATGATTTACTCGTCCGTTCGGGTATAGAGATTTCCTTCGATAAAAAGGTTGCCTATATCATCAACCGAACGCAGACCGATCGATGCCCGCTCGAAAAATTATGTGCCGATGCCTCTACGCCGCAGGAGTGTATTCCGCTCATCGATGCATTTATAAAAAAACAGAAAAAGCTCCTTCATGTATAAAAAATTTCTGACTTTCGCACTTTCCCTATCTGCTGTTTCCCACGCTTGGTCGATGACCGATACCCTTTCACAACGGAAAAGCATCAATATCGACGAAATCGTCATCACGGGAAGCCGCAGTGAAACCGACAGTCGCCGACTGCCATCGACCATATCGGTCATCGATCGCGGCATAATAGAGGGAAGCTATGAATCGTCACTACTCCCTACCCTATCCTCTCAGGTACCCGGGCTTTTCATCACCAGCCGAGGCATTTTGGGCTACGGCGTATCGACCGGAGCGGCCGGCGGTATGACATTGCGCGGGATCGGCAACAGCCCGACCTCGGGACTACTGGTACTCATCGACGGACACCCTCAATATATGGGACTTATGGGACACCCCATAGCCGATGCCTACCAATCGGTATTGGCCGAGAAAGTGGAAGTAGTAAGAGGGCCGGCTTCGGTATTATACGGGTCGAATGCCATGGGCGGCGTCATCAACATCGTTACCCGTCAAGCAACAGAAGGGAGTCATACCCATGCCCGGATAGGTTACGGGTCTTTCAACACGTTGACAAGCGAAGTAACTCATCAATCGAAAATAAAACATTTCGGCAGTACGGTATCGGCATTTTACAACCGTACCGACGGACACCGACGCGATATGGCTTTTGAACAGATGGGCGGAGTCCTGAAACTCTCCTACGACATATCATCGGCATGGAATATCATCGGCGACCTCAATGTTACGCACTTCAACGCCGCCAATCCGGGTCCTGTCAACGCCCCCCGCATTGATAACGACTCTCACATCACGCGCGGTATGGGCGCCATTGCCATACAGAACCGATACAAGAAAAGCTGGGGTGCCATAAATGCTTTTTTCAACTGGGGACGCCATCGTATCAACGACGGATATGTGCAGGGTGGAAAACCGCTCGACTACCGATTCAATTCCAAAGACCGCATGGCCGGAATTTCTTTTTACCAAAATGCGACTTTTTTTACAGGGAATCTTATAACCGCAGGCTTCGATTATCAACGTTTCGGCGGCAAAGCATGGAATCATTTTCTAAATACCGACACCGACCAGCCTTTGGTGGACAAGACCATCGACGATCTCGCGGGATATATCGACTTCCGTCAAGATATAGGAAAGACGATTACGCTCGATGCGGGAGTCCGCTTCGACCACAACTCGCACACCGGCAACGAATGGATTCCACAAGGCGGCCTCACCCTGCATCTGCCCCGCAGAACAGAGCTGAAAGCCGTTGTAAGCAAAGGTTTCAGAAACCCAACCATTCGAGAGATGTACATGTTTCCGCCGCAAAATCCCAATTTACAGCCGGAAAAAGTGATCAACTACGAAATCGCATTCTCCCAGAAGTTTCCACAACAAGGTGTTTCATACGGCGTAAACGTTTTTTATCTGCACGGAAATAACCTGATACAAACCATGCGGGTATCCAACGGTATGCTCAATGTAAATACAGGAGAAATCGACAATTTCGGCATAGAAGCCGAAATAAACTGGCAAATCACCGATTCGTGGAAAATTTCGGCACAATACAGCTGGCTGCACATGGAACGCCCCATACTGGCCTCACCCGAACATAAAGTTTCCACAACTGTTTATTACAGCAAAGAAAGATGGACGGCATCGACCGACTTGCAATATGTCCACGGTCTTTATACGTCGCTCGACTCGCACGCACGCGAAAAATTTCTGCTTTGGAACGCCCGTGTCAATTACCGGATATATCGTTTTTTACGTATATTTGCCAAAGGAGAAAACTTGCTGGCACAACGATACGAGATAAATCAAGGTTTTCCCATGCCCAAAGCGACATGCATGGGAGGTATAGATATTCAATTCTAAAATCATATAACTATGCAGACTTCAACCATCAGACTCTACTCTCTCCCCTACCGCGAGGCAAAGACCTACGGTATCGCTCTCCTCTTTGTTGCCGGCAATATCATACTGCCGCAACTGTTCCATTTGATTCCGCAGGGTGGCATTACATGGCTACCTATCTACTTTTTCACCCTGATAGCCGCATATAAATACGGGTGGAAAGTAGGTCTGCTCACAGCCGTTCTATCGCCCGTAGCTAATGCGCTGCTTTTTGGAATGCCTGCTCCGGCAGCTTTGCCCGCCATTCTCATGAAATCGGTATTGCTCGCCATAGCCTCCGGATTCGCAGCCTCACGGTATCGCAAAGCCTCGCTCCTGCTGCTTGCCGCCGTCGTCCTCTTCTACCAAACTGCGGGTCTCGTCGGCGAATGGGTTCTGACAAAAAGTTTTTTCCTCGCCGCACAAGACTTCCGGATAGGAATTCCCGGTATGCTCTTGCAAATTTTCGGCGGATATTTATGTATCAACTATATAATTCGTAAATAATGAATACATTATTGCTCATCGGAGGAATCGGCATGCAGGAAATCCTCGTTATCGCCCTTATCGTTTTGCTGCTATTCGGCGGGAAAAAAATCCCCGAACTGATGAAAGGTATCGGCAAGGGTGTACGCAGTTTCAAAGACGGCGTAAACGGTCTCGAAAAAGAGATAGATAATGACGAGTCGACACACCGTAATCCGAAAGACAACGAACCATCGAAATGAGTAGTGGAGAGACAGATACAGCACAAAGTTTTTGGGGACATCTCGACGATCTGCGATCGTGCCTGATAAAAATAGGGATTGTCGTTATCGTCTTGGGCATTGCGGCATTCCTCTTTAAAGAAGAACTTTTTGCCGTTATCCTCGCTCCGCAAAAAGGAGACTTCATCACCTACCGGCTTATCGACAAGATAGGAAGCTTATGGGGTGAATCTCCGGCATCATTTTCGGTCAAACTCATAAATACCGGACTCGCCAGGCAATTCGTGGCACACATGACCGCAGCCGTGTATGCGGCTGTATTATGTGCCTCGCCCTATATATTGTATCAACTGTTCCGATTTGTATCGCCGGCACTTTATGTCAATGAGAAAAAATATGTCATTAGAACGGTCTCATACAGCTATCTGCTCTTCATGGCAGGCGTACTACTCAGTTATTTTCTTATCTTCCCCTTGACATTCCGCTTCTTGGGAACCTATCAAGTCAGTGCAGAGGTTGCGAACCTTATCACATTACAATCGTACATGGAGACAATGATGACTATAACCATCATGATGGGTATCGTATTTGAAATACCGATTCTTTGTTGGCTTTTCGGCCGTTTGGGGATTCTTTCGGCCGATTTCATGCGGCATTATCGCCGACATGCCATTGTACTGATACTGATAATCGCAGCCGTCATTACCCCTACGGCCGACGTTTTTACCCTCTCGATCGTTACATTACCCATGTATGTGCTATACGAATGGAGCATCTATATTGTCAAACACACTACACAAAAACGATGAAAAAAGTACTGATCCTTTCGTCAAGCCCGAGACGAGGAGGAAATTCCGACACATTGTGCAACCGCTTTATGGCCGGAGCACAAGAGAAAGGGCACAATGTCGAAAAAATAACTTTGGCCGATAAAAATATCGGCTATTGTACGGGTTGCGGCGTATGCAGTATGTACGGCAAACCGTGCCCGCAAAAAGATGACGCCGCCGGTATTATCGAAAAAATGATTCAGGCCGATGTCATTGTTTTGGCAACCCCTGTATATTTCTATACCATGTGCGCTCAGATGAAAACCCTCATCGACCGATGTTGCGCTCGCTATACCGAAATCAGCAACAAAGAATTCTTCTTCATCGCCACGGCAGCCGAGGAAGACAAGAAACTGCTCGAACGCACGTTCGATAGTCTGCGAGGTTTTACCGATTGCCTTGATGGTGCTGTGGAAAAAGGCTGCATTTATGGTACGGGCGTATGGAAAATGGGAGACATAGAAGGCTCGAACTTTCTCGACGAAGCTTACAACGCAGGTACAAACTTATAACATAATTTCTTTTACGGGTAATTTTCCGTGAAGGTATGTCATCGAATAATCTGTAAAAAAAATATTTTTACAGATTATTTTAATATTTGTTTTGTTTTATATTTATTTCCCAGTATCTTTGTGAAAAGATTTCAAAAAGAATAAGAATTCTACTAAAATTATATTATGAAACGTATTTTCCTTTTATCGACCGGAGTACTCTTTCTGTGCATCTCTCTCCTCATCTCTTCTTGTGACGAAGGAAATGACGAAATTATAAATTTCAAGACCCTGAATCTCGATTCTCCACAAAACATAAAACTCGACACATTGAATCGTACCCTTACATGGGATGTCGTACCGAACGCCTCTTCATACTCCGTGAAACATTCTCTCTTAGACTTCTCACCGGCAACAGCCACTCTCTTAGACTTCTCCCCGGCAACAGCCATTTCCAACAGCTACTATTTAGGAGACGAGTATGTCGACTCTTGGCAAACGTTCTACATCAAAGCCAATGGAAGCACGCAGGGTACGACCATTTACAATGAATCGGGATCTACGGAATATACATTTGTCTGTCCCGTAAACAAGACATTGCTCGAAGCTCCTGCTCCCCATTCCATAGGTTATACCGTCGTGGAAAGACCATCGGCCGACGTTGTAAAAATAAAAGTGGATTGGGAAAGCGTAGAACATGCCGGCAAATATAAATATACATTCTCGCACACATCATCGGGAGTAACATCATCACAAAGTGAAACGACCCCGGAACTTTACAGTAAGAATCTGATCGTAAGAACCGAAAATATCTATTATTTTTATCTCACAG
>HF999728.1:3472-3664 GCA_000434215.1 Bacteroides sp. CAG:144 | reverse complement strand
CCGAAGGAGAACCTTATATCAACTCCGCCACAACCGTTGTCCGACTCGACGGTCATCTTCTCAAAGAAGAATAGATATTCTTCCCAATTCCCATATAATAAAAAGAGGCGAGATAAAAATCGCCTCTTTTTATTATGTATCGTCCCGACAAGGCCGGCGGCTCTACAAGCTCTTGACCTCATTCCTTATAAT
>HF999728.1:0-3420 GCA_000434215.1 Bacteroides sp. CAG:144 | reverse complement strand
TACCCCATATCCGCATACCGGTTTCTTGGTTCCACTATTTTTTGCAGTCCCATTACCAGCCATACAGACAGGACAAAAGGCGCAGTCAGGGTGATGATACCCCAATTCATTCCCACCATTTGGAATATGACAGACAATAATACGGCACACGATGCCCATAAAAACCCTTTCCAGCTCTTGTCTCCCAAAGCTATGGCACATAAAACACCATTATATCCCATCAATCCGGCATTCAAACTTTCAGAGTCCACTCCCAGCAGAATGGCAATAGGGATAGGAAGCAGTGCACCCAATATGGCATAGATTGCCGCAGTGCGGGAGTTAATAAATACAGCGATGAGAAAAAGAATTCCAGTTACAGTACTTTCCTGAAACATGATCTACCCTATCCCACTCCCTCCAATAAGAATAAATTATATACAAATGTTTCTTTCATAAATGAGCGATAAAAAAACGGAACAAAAATAGAAAAGCCTAATCCTTTTTTAAGAATATTAAGGTTTATATATACAAACAGATGGAAATTGCGGTACGGCCAGACATTCGGATCGTACTGCTTCTCGCCACCATCCTTTCGCATAAATCCACCCTTTTTGAGAAATACAAAGTAATTATGTCATTATTTGGAAGCTCTACTCGCGACGTGTATCAAAAAATGTTTACACAAAACCAACGAACCACTAAGGATATAACTGCATTCCGATTGTGTACATCTCCACTTACAACAAAGAATCTAATTTTTGATGTAGAAATCTTCCTCTGGTCGTATATTCCTAATTGCTATTTGGAAAATTTGTGTTTGTCTGTTATCGGAGATACAAATATTTTTCAGACTGACGATATAAGTCTCGTAAAACTTTATTGAAAAGGTTATAATTCCCAATATAATGATTAATTTTGAATCTCGTTCATTCGAGTGCACATGGTAATGATTAAAGCATAAGAATGCAGGGAGATTTATAAGTAAATATGGAGGATCGATTATGTTGGCATATACGTATATAGAACACGGAAGATTTGAATTGAGAGAAAAACCGAAACCGGAGATTTTAGATTCCCGAGACGCAATCGTCCGGGTAACACTGAGCAGTATTTGCACGAGCGATCTTCATATAAAACACGGCAGTGTGCCACGAGCTGTACCCGGAATAACGGTCGGACATGAAATGGTCGGCGTTGTAGAGGAAGTGGGAGACGGTGTCGTTTCGGTCAAGCCCGGCGATAGAGTGGCTGTAAATGTGGAAACGTTTTGCGGCACCTGTTTTTTCTGCCGACACGGATATGTCAATAACTGTACCGACCCCAATGGAGGCTGGGCTTTGGGCTGCCGTATCGATGGAGGACAAGCCGAATATGTCAGAGTTCCTTATGCCGATCAAGGTTTAAATCGCATTCCCGATACGGTCAGCAATGAACAGGCATTGTTTGTCGGCGACGTATTGGCAACCGGCTTTTGGGCAGCCCGTATATCAGAAATAACGTCCGACGACACGGTTCTTATCATCGGAGCCGGTCCCACCGGTATCTGTACTTTGTTATGTGCCAGACTGAGAAATCCCCAGCGTATTGTCATCTGCGAACAATCTCCCGAGAGGATTCGATTCGTCCGGGAACATTATCCCGATGTATGGGTGGTTACCCCCGAGGAGTGTAAAGATTTTGTTGTCCGTAACAGCGAACATGGAGGAGCAGATGTCGTATTGGAAGTAGCAGGAAGCACAGATACTTTCCGGCTGGCATGGGATTGCGCCCGCCCGAATGCTATCGTTACTGTCGTGGCTCTCTATGACAAGCCCCAACTTCTTCCTTTACCCGATATGTATGGCAAAAATCTCACATTCAAAACAGGCGGAGTGGACGGTTGCGATTGTGCCGAAATACTCAGACTGATAGAAGCAGGCCGAATAGATACGACGCCACTTATCACTCACCGGTTTCCATTGAACGAAATAGAGGAGGCATATCGTATTTTTGAAAACAGGTCGGGAGGAGTCTTCAAGGTGGCGATAACAGAACGCCGATGAAAAATATAGCCACCAAAAGGAGATTGCTATATTCGCATAAGATCATAGCGTATTTAGATGACTGAAGCGAATTCTTATTTATTTTGATGGGAGAAACAGATTTAATGCGTTCTTTAAAATAATAGTATAGCTTTCTAAAAAGTGCAACCAGCAAGCTGACAAATATCTGATAATATGCAAGTTAGTTATTTTTAGCTCTATTCTCGGCTTGTACCTCTATTTTGGAAAGTAAAAGTAATTACAATTTATTGAATATCAAAATGTTATATATAAAAATGCCGATTTTTGATGAGAAAAGATACAAAAATGGCTCTGAAACCAAGGTTAGAATCAGAGCCATAATTGTATTAAATATTATTCTTCATCTTCATCACAAATGTCAGACCTAAATTCAAAAATTAATTCGGAGAAAGGAATATTACATTCTTCAAATAAACCATGAAGAATATTTATCTTTGTCTGTGTACTATTATCTGTCCATAAGTACATATTAGGCCCAAGCTCTCTTCTCCATGATTCTGGAGTTGTTGAGAATCCAGATTTTTCATTTGCGCATAACCACTCTACAGTAGAGCGCTTTTTCAATAAAATGTGATTACATACTTGAATCAGCATGTCTTTCCAAGTGTTTACCGTGTATCGAACCCCACATAGTATATATGCTTGCAGCTTTTTGCCTGTAAATTCAAAATCATCATCTTCTAATGATGCAGATTCTGCCTCTTGTTTAGTAGGCTTGAATGTGGTTAACGGCATCGGCCATAATCTCATAAAAACGCCCAATAGTTCTTTTTGCCTTTCATTCAGTTCATCCTCAGTCCATTTATCACAAGATTTAACATAATTGTTTAATCTAAAAGCACTCTCTTTAAACCCTTTTTCCATATCTCTCTTCTCAAGGAATGTAAGGTTACTGTATTGTGAGTTATATGCTGTTAGTGTAAGATTGGCCATAGTGTGGAGATATGTCTGATGTATACGTTCCCATTCTGGGCCTAAATCTTTTTTCCATTTATCCGACAGCGTCTGAGGCATTATGTGCTCAATGGAAATTTTTTTCTCCGAAAGTCCTTTTATAACATCATGACGTTCGTTGTTATCCCTGTTTTCCAAACGTTCCAATATAAACATTCGTGCATTTACCGGGATCTTGTACACTTGACGTGTGGCAAAGTCCGTTTTAACATCTTCATCACTGGGGAATATCGACGAACGTCCCTTTTTGAGTAAGATGTATATCAAGACATCAATATAAGCAGGTTTGTTGCCACTTACAACTTTATCTATGTGGTTTAATACGTCTCTATGTAAAGTAGCAAATACTTTGTTTAGGGCATTTGATGGAAGGTTGCATATTATACGGCGTGCCCAATAGGATTCAATCACATCTATGACC
>HF999727.1:2670-6155 GCA_000434215.1 Bacteroides sp. CAG:144 | reverse complement strand
TAGCGTTGTAATAGCTGATGTCTTCGATCATTTGACGTACCCGGTCTATTTCGGCGTAAGGGATTTCCCCGTTTTCGACGTCGTTTCCTACGAGGTTGCAAAGGGTACGGCGGAAGTATTCATGACGCGGATAAGAAAGGAAGCTGCGTGAGTCGGTAAGCATACCTACGAAGCGACTTAACAAACCGAGAAGAGAAAGAGCGTTCATTTGTTTTTCCATACCGTCTTTTTGATCGAGGAACCACCAGCCCGAACCGAATTGTATTTTCCCGGGGATCGTTCCGTCTTGGAAGTTTCCGAGCATGGTCGCAATTACTTCGTTGGCGCAAGGATTGAGGTTATACAAGATGGTCTTGGTGAGTTTACCGTTGCTGTTGAGACGATCGAGGTATTTGGCCATCGCTTTTGCTGTGGAGAATTCTCCGATCGAATCAAATCCGGTATCAGGCCCTAAGAGTTTGAACATCTTGGAGTTGTTGTTGCGAATAGCGCCGTAGTGGAATTGTTGTGTCCAGCTGGTTTCCCAATCCATTTCTCCGAATACGATAAGCATGGCCGATTTGAACTTGAGAATTTCTTCGTGCGAAAGGGCCGTACCACCATATACTTTATTGAATATTGCTTTGATTTCGGCGTCGGTATAATCTTCGGCATAGAATTCTTCAATGCCGTGGTCAGAGAGTTTGCAGCCTTGCTCGGCAAAGAAATCGTGGCGTTTTTTCAAGGCGGCTACCATATCGTCGAAAGTTGAGATGGTTATACCGCTCACTTCCCCGAGTTTTTCGATGTATGCGCGGAATTCCGAAGGTACTTCTACGGCCATGGCTTTATCGGGACGCCAAGTGGGAAGCATTTTTATTTCAAATCCGCTTTCACGGGTTTTGATGTGATATTCGAGAGAGTCGATGGGGTCGTCGGTCGTACATACTACCTCTACATGGTAACGACGCATCATGCCTCGGGCAGAATATTCGGGAAGAGCCAATTTGGCGTTGCACTCATCGTAAATTTCCCGTGCGGTTTTGGGGTTGAGAACTTTATCGATACCGAAAGCCGTTTTCAGTTCGAGGTGAGTCCAGTGATACAATGGGTTGCGCATGGTGTAAGGAACGGTTTCCGCCCATTTTTCGAATTTTTCCCAGTCGGAGGTATCTTTGCCCGTGCAGTAACGTTCGTCTACACCGTTGGTACGCATGGCACGCCATTTGTAATGGTCTCCGCCGAGCCATATTTCGGTCAGCGATTTGAACTTGTGGTCGTCGGCTACCATTTGGGGTATCAAATGGCAGTGATAGTCGATAATCGGCATTTTGGCCGCGTGATTGTGATATAATTCTTGTGCGGTTTTGGTTTGCAACAAGAAATTTTCATCCATAAAATTTTTCATAATGATGAAGTTTTTAAAGGTATATTCATTGATATTTTTTCCCTTGTCGATAATACGGTTTTTCCCGATGACGTTTTTTGAAGATGATACATAAGAATTTACGCAGAGGTATCACATTCTCATTATTTTCCGTTTACCACAGAACCGGAAATACGCCTTTCGGTTTGTACCGTGTTCGGGCACGAAATTACGATTTTTTTTTGATGTACAAAATAAAAACCATATATTTGCGAGAACAAAAAGACCGTTTTTGACAATAGAAAATAAGCAGCACCGTGGAGAAAAACTCGGATAAAATCCGTATAAAGGACATTGCCCGCCTGGCCGGGGTGTCGGCTGGTACCGTCGATCGGGTTTTACACAACCGAGGGGAGGTATCGGTACGGACTCGCGAGAAAATAGAAACGGTATTGAAAGAATTGGACTATCGTCCAAATCTTTATGCTTCGGCTTTGGCATCGAAACGCCATTATAAGGTAGCCGCTTTGTTGCCTAAGGCCGGGGGATACGATTATTGGATAGAGGTGTTGCGCGGAGTCGATTTGGCAGCAAAAGAATATGCCAATCTGAATATCGATGTCGAGCAAATTCTTTTTGACCAGTACGACAGTCGTGATTTCGAAGCCTCGGCCGACAGATTGCTGGCGGCGAATGCCGATGCCGTACTGCTGGCCCCGATTTTTAAGGATCCGTCGATATATTTAGCTTCACGGCTTGACGGCCGGCAGATACCTTATGTCTTTATCGATTCGGATATAGAGGCGGCGAATGCTCTTTCTTATTTCGGAATGGATTCGTTGCAGAGTGGATATTTGGCCGCAAAACTCCTTTTGTCCGATATCGTGCCTCAAAAAGATATTGCTGTTTTTAAAATCAACCGTTACGGCAATGTCGGATCCAACCAGTCTGATCTTCGCTATCAGGGATTTCTCAAATATGTACAGGAAAAATTCCCAGAACACCGTTTACGGCTAGTGATGCTACACCCGTCGGACGATCGGTTGAACTTGCAGACTATTCGGGACTTTTTTATACAATATCCCCATGTAAGAGAAGGAATAACGTTCAATTCGAGAGTCTTTCGCATTGTCTATTATCTCGAAGATTTGCAATTGTCTCATTTCCGTTTGTTGGGCTATGAACCATTGTTGCCCAATATCAAGGCTTTGAAAGAAGGTAAAATTCGATATTTGCTCTCTCAACGACCCGAATTGCAAGGGTATCGGGCCATGAAAGCCCTTTGCGAATATAAAGTTTTCAAAAAAGAAGTTCCGCGACGCAATTTTATGCCTATCGATATTCTTACAGCCGAGAACATCGATTATTATACCGATTTTCAACTTTTCTAAAATAACTCACATTTAAAAAGTAAAAACCTATGAAACCGCTTAACAGAACTACTGCTCGGGCCAATAAATATCCCGAACGCATCATTCAATTCGGAGAAGGAAACTTTCTACGTGCATTTGTAGATTGGATTATTTATAATATGGACGAGAAAGCCGATTTCAATAGTAGCGTAGTTGTCGTACAACCGATCGAAAAAGGTATGGTCGATATGCTCAATGAGCAGGATTGCCTTTATCACGTAAATCTGCAAGGCCTTGACAAAGGTCAGGTGGTAAACAGCCTTACAATGATCGATGTCATCAGCCGTGCGCTCAATCCTTATACTCAGAACGACGAGTTTATGAAACTTGCCGAGCAACCCGAGATGCGTTTCGTCATATCCAATACGACCGAAGCTGGTATCGCTTTCGATCCCACTTGTAAATTGGACGATGCTCCCGCTTCTTCTTATCCCGGTAAACTGACTCAGTTGCTTTATCACCGTTATAAAACATTCAATGGCGATAAGACCAAGGGCCTTATCATCTTTCCCTGCGAACTTATTTTCCTCAATGGCCATAAACTGAAAGAAACCATCTATCAATATATCGAATTGTGGAACCTCGGTGAAGATTTCAAAAAATGGTTCGAAGAGGCTTGCGGCGTATATGCTACGCTCGTAGACCGTATCGTACCGGGATTCCCCCGCAAAGATATTGCCGCTATCAAAGAAAAATTGCAATATGACGACAACTTGGTGGTACAAGCC
>HF999727.1:0-2628 GCA_000434215.1 Bacteroides sp. CAG:144 | reverse complement strand
TGTGGGTAATCGAAGCTCCCGAGAGCGTAGCCAAAGAATTTCCCGCCGACAAAGCCGGCCTTAACGTACTTTTCGTTCCGTCCGAAGCTCCTTATCACGAGAGAAAAGTTACCTTGCTCAACGGCCCGCACACCGTATTGTCGCCTGTGGCTTACCTCTCGGGTATCAACATCGTACGTGAAGCCTGCGAGCACGAAGTAGTGGGTAAATACATTCATAAGGTGATGTTCGACGAGTTGATGGAAACATTGAATCTGCCGAAAGACGAGCTCAAAAAATTTGCCGAAGATGTGCTCGAACGTTTCAACAATCCGTTCGTTGACCATCAGGTAACTTCGATTATGCTCAATTCGTTCCCGAAGTACGAAACTCGCGACCTTCCCGGTCTGAAAGTATATCTCGAACGCAAAGGCGAGTTGCCCAAAGGGCTCGTGTTGGGGCTGGCTGCTATCATTACCTATTATAAAGGCGGTGTTCGTGCCGACGGTGCCGAAATCGTACCCAATGATGCACCCGAAATCATGCAACTGCTCAAAGATTTGTGGGCAACGGGCTGTACCAAGAAGGTGGCTGAGGGCGTATTGGCTGCCGAATCGATTTGGGGTGAAAACCTCAACAATATACCCGGTCTCACCGATGCTGTGAAAGGTTATCTCGATTCGATTCAGGAAAAAGGTATGCTCGAAACGGTAAAAACAATTCTCTAATCCTTTTTTATGAGTACACGTTTTATTAAAATCAATCCTGCCGATAACGTTGTCGTAGCCGTCGATCCCTTGAAAAAGGGCGACCGGCTTACGGTCGACGGTATCGAAATTGTTGTAGCCGAAGATATTCCTGCCGGACATAAAGTGGCCTTGCAGGATTTCGCGGCCGATGAGCATATTATCAAGTATGGATATCCCATTGGTCATGCCCGTGCTGCTATTGCCAAAGGGGCGTGGGTGAACGAGAAGAATATCAAAACCAATCTCGAAGGATTGCTCGATTATACTTATACCCCCAAATTGGTCGATGTTTCACAGCCCGATAAAGGCCTTACTTTCAAAGGGTATCGTCGCAAAAACGGCGAGGTGGGTGTACGTAACGAGATATGGATTATCCCGACAGTCGGTTGCGTAAACGGAGTTGTCAATCAGTTGGCCGAGGAGCTTCGTAAAGAAACAAACGGTGAAGGGGTCGACGCTATTGTTTCGTTCCCGCACAATTACGGTTGTTCGCAACTCGGCAATGACCACGAAAATACCCGTAAGGTATTGCGCGATATGGTAAAGCACCCCAATGCCGGTGCTGTATTGGTCGTCGGTCTCGGTTGCGAGAATAACCAGATGGATGCTTTCAAAGAACTTTTGGGTGAAATCGATGAAGAGCGCGTGAAATTCATGGTATGCCAGAAAGTCGATGATGAGTTCGAGACCGGTATGTCGCTTTTGAGAGAACTCTATGGCAAGGCATCTAAGGATGTGCGGGTAGATGTGCCCCTGAGCGAATTGCGTGTCGGCCTCAAATGCGGCGGTTCTGATGGTTTTTCGGGTATTACGGCCAACCCTTTGTTGGGCGTGTTTTCCGATTTCCTCGTTTCACAAGGCGGAACGACGGTGCTGACGGAAGTTCCCGAGATGTTCGGTGCGGAGACGATTCTTATGAACCGTTGCGGTACGCCCGAACTTTTCGATAAGACCGTGCACCTCATCAACGATTTCAAGGCCTATTTTATGGCAAATAACCAGCCGGTATATGAGAATCCCTCTCCGGGAAATAAAGCTGGCGGTATTTCCACGCTCGAAGAAAAATCGTTGGGTTGCACCCAGAAGTGTGGAAAATCGATCGTGCGTGATGTGCTGATGTATGGCGAACGTCTCAAAACCAAAGGTCTTAACTTGCTCAGTGCTCCCGGTAACGACCTTGTTGCTGCTACGGCTTTGGCTTCGAGCGGTTGTCAGATGGTGCTGTTTACGACCGGACGCGGAACACCGTTCGGAACTTATGTTCCCACGATGAAAATTTCGACCAACAGTAATTTGGCTGCCCATAAGCCCGGTTGGATCGATTTCAATGCCGGTACGTTGGTAGATGGAGAACCGATGGACGTTGTTGCCGAACGTTTTATCAAGTACATAATTGCCGTAGCAAGCGGTGAGCATGTGAATAACGAGCGCAAAGGTTATCGCGAAATCGCTATCTTTAAAACAGGGGTTACGCTGTAAAAACTTTCCTTTTTCTGTTGCAGTATGCAATGGAACTTGAAAGATAAAATCTCAAAGCGGGTTATCGATTGCAGATCGGTAACCCGCTTTGTATTTTTGAACGGTTTTATGAAGAGTATTTTATAGAGATATGTTACGATGAGGACAATACTTCTCATTATTGGAACATGATGCTTACTACTTTGGTCGGGAAGGGGCTGTTCTGAAATTTTTTTGATGAGTAGGATAGATTTATTGATTTGTTTTTTCTGTCTGTTATGGTTAGGAAACATCTTTTGTCAAATGAGATTTGACCTGAGTTTTTTGTGTTTGTTTAGGAATGGATATTTGTCATTCTGAGACGCGTAGCGTCGAAGAATCTCCTGCAAAATGTAGCACTCCTTGCTGTGTGATGTCATTCTGAATGGAACGAAGTGAAATG
>HF999726.1:9515-15103 GCA_000434215.1 Bacteroides sp. CAG:144 | reverse complement strand
TAGGCTTTCGACCTCTTTGCGATTTTCTTCAAAGGTCTCTTTCCAGCATAGAAGCAACTGGTCGGCGTCTTTCAACTGCCAGATATACCGACCTCCCCAATGCCCGACTGATTGACCTTCGCCAAATTTGATATATTGCTTTAATCGGTTTCGCAACGATTTCGCTTTGCCAATATAAAGCACACAACTGTCGTCGACCCAATTTGCTTGCAACTCTTCTATACTTACATTCGGATTTTTTTTCTTAAAATAGCCACCGGTACCTTCGGATAAAAATCGCAGTGCGGTATTCGTCTCTCTTACTACCAGATACACTCCCGCGCCTGAGGGTATCGCACTTTTATCCGGTCGGAGTTGTTCTATCGGAACAAATCCTTCAAATCCGGAATTTTTCACCTCCTCGATTGTCTGAAATTTCATACTTGATTTTTATTTGGTTTTGTATACTTCTTTATCGCTTTTGTAATTGTGTTTTAATACACGCCGGTTATGGTAAATTCATCGTTCAGATAGAATGTTTTGTATTCTGTTACGTATGCACCGAAACTATTCTTTGCCCGATATTTATGAGTAACACGGTATCCGTTGTCTGTTTTATGTATATCCGACCAATCGACACTTTTATAGCTGTCGGGATCTTTTAAATAAAACTCTTTTAGATAATATCGCACCTGTGTTTGGACTTGTGTTTCGGGAGAGGAATTGGCAAAGTTTCCCACTATCACGATGCAGCATATCGAACTGCTTGAAAACAAAAGAATTGGCGTTTAAACGGTAGAAAGGTCATTTTTTACTTGTTTTTCTGGCCTAAAACCGTCCATTCTGTCGTTCTTCTCTCTTGAATCGGAACCAACGGGAAAACTGCCGTTCCCCGTCCGAAGTCCACCTGTTTTCTATCCGTTGCAAAGGTACGAAAATAAGCGGTAATTTCACCAACTGAAGTCAACTAAAAACAAGGTGCAGTCACGAATATTTTTGCAGCCAAAAAGAAAAACAAGTGATGTCATATGTGGATTCTGGTCAACAGGGTAGGTTGTCTGGCGAAGCCATTTCTTTTCTCCCCTTTGTTTTGACTTTACTTTATTAGGCGTATATATGAATACGGGGATAAAGTAAAGGTAACTTTTAGAACATGTCGGATTAGGGAAAATTTGGTGGATATTGACAAAATGGCGAAAACAATTTGGTGGAGAGTATAACCCTCTTTGTTTGCCTACTTGCATCACTAAAAACATAGTTATATGGAAGGTGATATTTTCAGTAGAAAAACATGTTGAATATGCTTTTATATTAAAATAATGGCTATCTTTGTGGCATGAATAATCCATTGCGACAGTTGGGAAACATCCCTGTTACGGCTTCCGTTTTGGAATCTCTGTTTCCTCATATCAGGGGCGGAAACCAGAAACTCAGGTTGCTTGAGCGTGACAAACAGATAATACGTCTCAAGAAGGGACTTTATGTGTGCAGTCCTGAAATAACAGGGAAGACCCTTTCGACAGAATTGATAGCCAATCATCTGTATGCTCCATCGTATGTTTCCATGTCGTCGGCTTTGCGCTATTATGGGCTGATACCGGAAGAGGTTTACACCAAACAGTCCATGACTTTGAAGTATGCAAAGAACTTTGACACGCCGTTTGGCAGGTTTGAATATACGCATATTTCGAAGGCTGCATTCTCTGTAGGACTGACAAGTATCAAGAAGGACGGCTATGCGTTTGTGATGGCTACACCGGAAAAGGCTCTTTGTGATCTGATTGCTAATTCTCCAAAAGTGAATTTGCGCTATCTGAAAGATGCCGAGATTTATCTGGAGGAAGATATCCGGATGGAAAGGGAAGATTTTATGCAGATTGATGCCGGGATATTCGAGGAATACATCAAGGTCGGCAAAAAGGCCGATTCGATACGCACTTTACTTAAATTGCTGAAGAAATGAAGAATGAAATTTACGACAATATGCTCTCGGTATACGATATGGCTACGGAGCAGCAGAAGCGGAACGCCATATTTGAAGTAAACCAGCAGGTAATACTTGCCGGGCTCTACAACGGCGGCTTCTTTGACGTGGCAGCTTTCTACGGCGGTACCTGCCTCAGAATTTTCCATGGCCTCCAGCGCTTCAGCGAGGATATGGATTTTTCCCTACTGGCTCCCGATGACAAGTTCGATTTCATGAAATATTTCCAGCCTATTATAGATGAATTTGCCATTGTCGGTCGTGAGGTGGAGATTAAAAAGAAGGACAAAAAGGGATTTGGAAAGGTTGAATCCGCTTTTCTGAAAGACAATACGGATGTATATGATGTGTCGTTCCAGACAGACAAATCCATAAAAATCAAAATTGAGGTTGATACCCAGCCTCCGTTGAATTTCAAAACGGAGCAAAAGCTGCTTTTACAGCCTCATTCCTTCATGACACGTTGTTTCACTTTGCCGGATTTGTTTGCCGGAAAGATGCACGCATTGGTGTACAGAGGATGGAAAAACAGGGTGAAAGGTCGTGACTGGTATGATTTTGAATGGTACGTTCGCCATAATGTTCCTCTTGATTTTGCCCATCTTGCAGAGCGTGTCCGTCAGTTCAACAATGCAGAAATCGGGCAGGAGGAGTTCGTGGCTCAATTGAAAGACAGATTGGCTACAGCGAACATCAACCAGGTAAAGAGCGATGTCCTTCCGTTTGTCAGAAACCCAAAGGAACTCGACATCTGGTCAAACGATTATTTTGTCCAGTTGGCGGATATAATGAAGTTTGAATAATAGCAGCTAATATTTACTGATTATGGCAAAACAAATTTTGATCGACATTAAGGAGAAGAAATTGAGTGAAGTTGCGCACTATCTTATGATATATTTCCCGTATAACGAGGAAATGTGCAGCTATACTGATGTATGGATGGAAGAACTATACGAGAATAAATATCCATTGGTTTCTAAAGGTATGTGGTCAGGAATCGTCGACTTGAAAACACATAAACTGCTGAATTGGAAGCCAGAATATGGGGATTTGTACCTGCAGGCCAAGACATGCGACAGTGGGACGTATATTCTGCTCGATAAAGATAAAAAAGCGATATGTAAGATTACCGATTATGTGCCAAACGGTCTGATTCCGGAGTCAGATGACTGCGGAGACTATATCCGTTTAAGGATCAATAGTGACGGCACGATAGAAAACTGGCCTGAGAATCCGGACTATTCTGATTTCATAGAAGGCTCTGAGGCTGTAGAAAGGATTGACACGGATATCGAAGAAGAACCGATATTGGATACAAGAGTAGAGTTTACTTACAGCCAACTTATGGCAAAATTGCTTCAATTGCCTAAATTCTTGCAGCTGGAAATAGGAAAAGCGTTAGTGGCAAATGCTTCGGAAGGATTTGAAGAAGACGAATGAGTAATTGGGAAAATAGACATGACAGGTCAATTTTTATGCTATATTGCTATTTTATCGATTATAGATGTCTGAAATTGAATATTTTTCAATACATTTGCAAAATGTCAAATATTACTAGTGCATATATGAAGGATGTTAATAGATTAAAGTTGGTTCTTGTTGAGCAGAAAAGGACAGGAAAATGGTTGGCAGAACAATTAGGTAAAGATCCATCTACTGTTTCAAAATGGTGCTCCAATGTTACACAACCAACATTAGATATATTGGTCAATATAGCTAAAGTATTAAATATTGATGTTAAAGATTTAATAAATGACAAATAAGAATCAATATAGGAAAAAGCCTGTATTCTCGGGGCATGAATCATTTGCGTGCAAATCACATTGGTTAAAACGCGGATATGACTTTGTGCTTGCAGGGCATAGTTTTAACAATGAAGATGCTGTTGTGCACCTTGGAGTTGGTAAGAATATGGTCAATTCCATTAAGTATTGGATGCGAGCATTTGGGTTATTGAAAGCAGAAGGAGAATTAACTTCGTTAGCTCATAAACTTATGAGCAATGAAAATGGATATGACCCGTTTTTTGAAGATACAGGTAGTTTATGGCTGTTGCATTTTAATCTTATAAATGAAGATTATGCAACTGTTTATAAAAGCACTTTTATTGATTATCATAAACAGCGTAATTTAATTGATGGTATAAAACTTCAAAACTTCATTAAGCATCTATGCTTTGATGGCACAAGCTATAAAAACCTTTACAACGAAAATACAGTTAAACGTGATATAGGAGTTTTATTCCATAACTATTGTACGTTGTGTGCAACCGTTTGCTTCGGAGTAACGCCATTGCATGGCTTGGTTTACCTCATCGATAAGTTTTTGGGTCGGGATATACTCCGAACTTCGCAGTTTGTTGATAATGATTGCTAGCCGTCTTATGGGGTTTACTTTAGCCATAATTTATTTCTTTTGCGACAAATATAGAGGCTAAGGGCGACAAAACGTGTCGTTGTACGACATTTTTCGAAAAAAATGAGTAAAAGAAAAGAGCCGTTGAATTTTCAACGGCTCTTCGGGGTGAAAGATGGGGCTTGAACCCACGACCTTCGGGACCACAATCCGACGCTCTAACCAACTGAGCTACATTCACCATGTCGCTTTGCTTTTGCAAAAGCGATGCAAAGATAGGTATTTTCTCTGACTTTGCAAATATTTTCTCGATTTTTTATTCTTTTCTATTCTCTCCAATACCTATGTTATAAGTGCGAAGGTGATTGCGGGTACGATCGGCATAAAGTTGCATGCGTCGGTATGCGGTCGGCAAGAGTGAATCAGGCGGGGTCGATACGGGATAGAGTCTGAATCTTTTGCCGCCTGTGAGAAGCGGACGGCCTGTCCATACCAAGTCATATCCGCAACGGGTTATACGGGTATGGCCTGTCGAGTCTTTTTCCAGAACGAGCGTAAATGCTGCTCCGCCGTCGGTGTGGGTACGGCTCATGTTTGAGATGAAGTTTCCCAGTGAATATACGACGACATGTTGCCGGCCGGTGCTGTCGGTGCGTAATTCCATCGGTTGTACGACGTGGGGGTGGTTGCCGATGATGTGTGTTACCCCCTGGCCGAGAAGCCAGTCGGCCAGTTGCTTTTGGCTTTGATCGGGGAGTAGTTTATATTCCGTACCCCAATGCATACAGGCGATGATGGCATCGGGTTGTATGGCTCGGGCTGCGGCTATATCTTGCCGCATGACACGGCGGTCTATGCGGTTTACGATATGAGGTGGCGTTTCGACGAGGCCGTTGGTTGCATAAGTATAATTGAGAAGGACGATACGAAAACCGTTTTTCTCTATAATCATGGGATAGCGGCGCGAGCGGTCGCTTTCATTGCGGTAAGTGCCTATGCGGGGAATGCAAAGCGAATCGAGCATCGATAAGGTGCGGTCGAGACCTTTCTTTCCCCGGTCGAGACAATGATTGTTGGCTGTGAGCAGAATGTCGAAACCGCACTCTTTTATGGCATATAGGAATGCATCGGGGGCCGAGAAAGCTGGGTATCCCCGATACGGTTTCCCGCCGAGGGTAACTTCGAGGTTAGCAATGGCGATGTCGGCTTTCGAGACAAGGGGTTTCACGGCAGAGAAACAATCGGAGTAGTCGTAGGTGCCTTCGTTATA
>HF999726.1:9155-9503 GCA_000434215.1 Bacteroides sp. CAG:144 | reverse complement strand
TAGGTGCCTTCGTTATATGCCGAATCGATTTGCGCCTGATGTTGCATAAGGTCTCCGGCGAAGAACAGCGTAATCCTTTTTTGTGCCGAAAGGATTACGCTGCAAGACAGAAGTATGAGAAATAAAAAGATTCTCATACTCGGCTGGTTATTTGTATATAGCTTTTTTGCCGGCCAACAGGGTATTGCGCATGAGCGATACGATGGTCATAGGGCCGACACCTCCGGGGACGGGAGTGATGTAAGAACATTTGGGGGCTACTTCCTCGAAGAGAACATCTCCATTGAGTCGGAAACCCGATTTTTTCGATGCGTCGGGTACACGTGTTGTTCCCACATCGACGATGAC
>HF999726.1:7262-9141 GCA_000434215.1 Bacteroides sp. CAG:144 | reverse complement strand
GTTCCCACATCGACGATGACAGCACCTTCTTTCACCATATCGGCTGTAACGAAATTGGGTTGTCCGAGGGCGGCAATGATGATGTCGGCCTGACGGCACATCTCTTTCAGATTTTTCGATGCGCTGTGGCAGACGGTAACAGTGGCATTGCCCGGGTTGCTTTTCTGCATCATGAGCGTGGCAACCGGCTTGCCGACGATATTGCTGCGACCCAAGACTACGCAATGTTTGCCTTTTGTGTCGATATCGTATCGTTTGAGTAGTTCCATGATACCGGCAGGAGTAGCCGAGACGAAACACGGCAATCCGATAGACATGCGTCCTACATTGATAGGGTGGAAGCCGTCTACGTCTTTACGGTAATCGATGGCCTCGATGATACGTTGTTCGGAGATGTGCTTGGGTAACGGGAGTTGTACGATGAAGCCGTCGATGTCGGCATCGTCGTTCAGTCGTTCCACTTCTTTCAGAAGTTCTTCTTCGGTGATGTCGTCTTCGTGGCGAATGAGCGTCGATTTGAAGCCGCATTGTTCACAGGCTTTTACTTTGTGGGCGACATAGGTTTCGCTACCACCGTCATGTCCTACCAAGATGGCGGCCAGATGCGGGCGTTTTCCTCCATTTGCTACGATTTCGGCAACTTCGGCAGCGATTTCCTGCTTGATTTGTTCCGAGATGGTTTTTCCGTCAATTAGTTGCATACAGTTTTCGGTTTATTTTTATCCATTATTTCATCTATAATTCGAATCATTTTTTCCCCGCGCAATTTCCGTTTTAGAATCGTTCCGTCGGGAGCGAACAATATGATATATGGGATGCCGGACACTCCGTATGATTTACAGGCAATATTATCTGTGTCAAGTATCTGTGGCCATGTTATATCATATTTTTTTATCGCTTTTGATAGATTTTCTTTTTTGTCCCATACAAAGATTCCTAAGACGGTGAGGCCTTTATCTTTATATTTTTCGTGCAGTTTGGCCAGATTACGCGTCTCCTTTTTACAGGGGCCGCACCAGCTGGCCCACATATCCATCAGTACGTAATTGCCTTTTCCTATGAAATTCGATAATGATAAGGAATTACCTTCAATATCTGCCCCTTTTATATCGATAAAGCGATTTCCTTCTATCGTCGCTTTTTGAGCTTTGGTATTGGATATGATTGATTGAGCTGGTTTTGTTGATCTCAGCCACGGACCCAGATTATTGAGAACGGAATCTCTTATGTCGAGACTCGATTCTCGCATAAAAAGTGTGAATAGGAGGGTATATCCTATGATATCATCATTATGACCTTTATAGATTTCTATGCATCGTTCTCCCAACTTTTGCTTAAATGTGTCCATGTAAAGAGTCCACTGGCGGTCAAACTCTTTGGGTTCGGGGTAGAGTTTTTTCAATTCAGCTCTTTTTTCACTAGCGATTTTATATAGAGAGGATTCTTCTGCTTTTATTTGGGCATATTCTTCATTTCGAGTTGTACCCGATGGTTTATCATATTCTTTCAGATTGGCATTTATATTTCCGCTCTCTAAAATTATATTTGCAAATTCTATACTGTTATTTACAACGATACGACAATACGATGCACTATCAACAGTTCCTCTGAGAAAAAATTTATTATCTTTTATTATCGTACTATCGATGTATTTGTCGTTTTCGTATTTCATAAGATATACGGTTTCTCCGTTCAGGGAACTGTCGCTTACTTCTCCTTGTACCGTATATGTGTTGGAATGTTGTGTAGAGTTACAAGCACTTAAAACAACAGCCCATAAGCAAACTATACTTAAATAAAGTGTTTTCATGTCGTACCTTATAAGAGCTTGTCGAATTTATCTTTTATTTTGTAAAATGTATTCGACATCGGTAATCAT
>HF999726.1:0-7197 GCA_000434215.1 Bacteroides sp. CAG:144 | reverse complement strand
TGGGGCAAATAATATGATGTGTGGAATACCTTCTACACCGTAATTTTTACGGACGTTATTTTGAACATCGAAAATTTGAGGCCAAGAGATTTTTTCTTTTTCCACGGCCCGTTTCATATTTTTCTCTTTATCCCATACGAAGATGCCGACAACGGTAAGACCTTTGTCCTTGTATTTATCGTGCAGGTAGGCGAGGTTGGGTATTTCTTGTTTGCAAGGTATGCACCAACTGGCCCACATGTCCATCAGCACGTAATTTCCCCGACCGAAAAAGTCGGATAAAGCGATGTCATTCCCGTTTATGTCCCGACCTTTGATGTCGATATAAGGTTGTCCTACTGCTGTGTTTTTTAGGGCCTTGACAGTCTTTATCTTTTTTTGAATATTCTTTCGAGATTTCAGCCACGGGCCTATATGATTGAGAATATCTATTTGTTTATCTACATCGGAGGGATAAATGTATGAGTACATGATGAGATATTGTCCCAATGCATCGTTGTTGTGTCGGGAAAGAATTTCCCGACATATCGAGTCTTCTACAAAATTTTTTTGTGCAGCTATGGCAGGAAGCTGCTCATATAATACTTCTGAGGGAATTTCTCCATTCCTATTTTGAGGCGGCTCTATACCTTTTCCCCGGAAATAAGCGTCGATGAGAGAGTCGAGTTTGATTGTGAAGATGTTTTGTAGACTATCTGTCGTTCTGTTGATGTAGGATATTTGTTCGTTCATAGGACTTCCTTGTGGAAAAATATGTCCGTAGAGGTCGAGTGTGATGTTACCGTTTTCGAGGATAAAAAAAGCATAGGCATTTTTACTGACAGAGACTTCGCAACATACCGCTGTATCTATTTTTCCGTTGAATGAAAATCGGTTCCCTTCTATGCGGGTGCTGTCTATTTTTACACGATTGTCCCTCTGTACGATATAAATGGTACGTCCGTCAAATGTAGAATCTTTGAGTTCTCCCTTTACATGATATGCCGTTGATGTTGCTGTGCAGGAGCAAAACAATAGAAGGCAACATATCATTCCTAAAAAAATGTTTTTCATAATTGTTGGAAATAGAATGGTACAAATATAGCAAAAAGTTTATGCAGATTTGTTACTAAATGTGTTTTTCATATATGAAAAAATAACCGTAGACCAAAACGGCAGGGAGGCTATTTTTGTAACATTTCTTTCTACGAAAATCTATCATGCTGTCTCCCGGTAAGTCGATTTCAAAATAGTTCCTTCGGGCGGGAATTGTAAATTAGAGGAATCCCGAAAAGTTTATAAAAAATAAAAAAGAGAAAGCATGCTTTCTCTTTTTTGAAATAAGATGTATCGATGTTTATCTGCGTTTGAGTTGTCCCATCATGCGGGCCGGATTTTTCCCTTGCGTCATCATACGCATCATTTTACGCATATCGTCGAACTGCTTGATGAGCCGGTTTACCTCTTGTATTGATGTGCCGCTACCGCGTGCGATACGTTGGCGTCGACTGCTGTTGAGTACTTCGGGGTGGCTGCGTTCTGTCGGAGTCATCGATTGTATAATGGCTTCGATGCTCTTGAATGCATCGTCGTCGATATCGATATCTTTGATGGCTTTTCCTACACCGGGAATCATCGATGCGAGATCTTTGAGGTTTCCCATTTTCTTTACCTGCTGTATCTGCCCGATGAAGTCGTTGAAGTCGAACTGATTTTTGGCTATTTTTTTCTGCAACCGGCGAGCTTCTTCTTCGTCGTATTGTTCTTGCGCACGTTCTACAAGAGAAACAATATCGCCCATGCCGAGGATACGATCGGCCATACGTTCGGGATGGAATACGTCGAGAGCTTCCATTTTTTCTCCCGTACCTACGAATTTGATGGGCTTGTTTACGACGGTACGTATCGAGAGGGCAGCTCCGCCTCGGGTATCGCCGTCGAGTTTGGTGAGAACGACACCGGTAAAATCGAGACGATCGTTGAAGGCCTTTGCTGTATTCACGGCATCCTGTCCTGTCATGGCATCGACCACGAAAAGGATTTCTTGCGGATTGACGGCTTTTTTCAGTGCTGCGATTTCGTTCATCATCTCTTCATCGACGGCGAGGCGTCCGGCTGTATCGATGATGACCAAATCGTTGTTTTGTTTCCTGGCTTCTTTTATAGCGTTTTGAGCGATTTCGACCGGTTTTTTGTTTTCGGGTTCGGTATAGACGGGTACACCGATTTGCTCGCCGAGCACTCTCAGTTGTTCGATGGCGGCAGGACGGTAAACGTCGCAGGCAACGAGCAAGGGGCGCTTGGCCCGTTTGGTGCGCAACATTTGCGCCAATTTACCCGAGAAAGTGGTTTTACCCGAACCTTGTAGACCCGACATCAGGATAATGGCTGGCGACCCGTTGGTTTCGATGTCGACCGCTTGTCCACCCATGAGTTCGGCGAGTTCATCGTGTACGATTTTCACCATGAGTTGTCCAGGTTTCACGGCGGTAAGCACGTTCATACCCATAGCTTTGGCTTTTACCGTGTCGGTAAACTGTTTGGCAACTTTATAATTGACGTCGGCATCGAGCAGGGCCTTACGTACCTCTTTCAAAGTTTCGGCAACGTTGATTTCGGTGATACGGCCTTCGCCTTTAAGTACTTTGAACGACCGTTCGAGTTTCTCGCTTAAATTTTCAAACATATATTTCGATCTAAAAAAATTACATTTTATACAGCACTGTTTCTGCCTCCCCATGTAACCAACAAATCCGGAAGGTGTTGATAGTAAGCGCCACTCCGGAGTGTTGAACCCTTTTCTATCGGACGTATGTCCTTATGGAAAACGGGAATAAACTATGGTTTCCCTTATTTTTGTATCAGGCGATTGGTCTGTGTGTCGGGAAAAATGACAGAAGGTTTGAACCTGCGGGCTTCTTCTGCGTCCATCATGGCATAGGCTATGATGATAACAATATCGCCGGGTTGTACTTTGCGGGCGGCCGCGCCGTTGAGACATATCGTACCCGAACCTCTTTCTCCTTTGATGACGTAGGTCGAGAAACGTTCTCCGTTATTATTATTTACGATATGCACCCGTTCGCCTTCGATGATATTGGCGGCTTCCAGCAATTCTTCGTCTATGGTGATGCTTCCGATATAGTTAAGATCGGCTTGCGTTACGGTTACGCGATGAATTTTCGATTTCAGTACCTCTAACAACATGATTTCTGCTTTTAAGGACGATAAGAGATATTATCGATTAAACGTACTTCTCCGCAATATACGGTAATACAACCTACGATATAAGGAGCATCGTCCCATGAATCGACCGGTTGTAACGTGTCGCCGTTTACGATTTCATAGTATTCTACTTGTAAATCGGGCGTTTGGTTGATGCTGTCGATGACAAACGCTATCGTTTCGGCTACCGTATGTTGTGTGGCAAAGGTACGACTTTTAAATAGAGTTTGCGAAATGTTTACGGCATTTTTTCTTTGTTCGGGCGAAAGGCGTGTATTCCGGCTGCTCAGGGCCATACCGTCAGCTTCTCGCACGATAGGGCAGGAGATGATTTCGATAGGAAATTTCAGCTGTCGGGTCATTTCTCTGATGACGGCGATTTGTTGAAAATCTTTTTCTCCGAAATATGCCCGGTCGGGTTTTACGGTGTCGAAAAGTTTACTTACGATTTGAGCCACGCCGTTGAAGTGTCCCGGGCGGTATTTGCCTTCCATGACGGCGGCAACAGAACCTAAGTCAAAGACGCGAGTATCTTTTTGGGGATACATCTCTTCGACAGAAGGCATGAATACGATATGGCAACCGGCGCTTTCGAGAAGTTTGCAATCGGCTTCGGGAGTGCGGGGATAATGTATCAGGTCGTTTTTGTCGTTGAATTGAGTGGGGTTGACAAAAACACTTACGACGCAACAGCCGTTTTCGCTAACGCAACGTTTCACGAGCGAAAGGTGCCCGTTATGCAATGCCCCCATCGTAGGAACGAGGCCTATCTGTTTCCCTTCGGCACGATATGCGGCGATACGCGCTTGTAAATCCGAAATTTTAGAAATGACTTCCATGATCAGTTTTTGAAAAAACGGTGCAAAAGAAGTAAATAAAACTCGAACAAAGAAGTTTTTGTGTGGAAATTTCATGAGAATTTTCGTAAGAAATGCCTGTTTAGAAGAATATATTATCAAAAACTGTTAATCTCCGAAGGGGATATGGCTGTTTCCGATATTTTTTTTAGTATCTTTGCAAGACAAATTTTATAGAGAACTGCACGATGGAAGCAAAAAAGGTTTTGTTCATTTCTCAGGAGATGACCCCGTATCTTCCCGATTCGGAAATTGCCACGATATGTAGGAACTTGCCGCAAGGTATTCAGGAAAAAGGGCGAGAGATACGCGCTTTTATGCCCAAGTACGGTAATATCAATGAACGGCGTAATCAGTTGCACGAGGTAATTCGTCTTTCGGGAATGAACCTGATTATCGACGATACCGATCACCCGTTGATTATCAAGGTGGCATCGATACAACCGGCTCGTATGCAGGTCTATTTTATCGATAACGACGACTATTTCCAGCGGAAAAATGTCCTTGTCGATGATGAGGGAAAAGATTTTGACGACAATGACGAGCGTAGCATATTCTTTGTGCGAGGGGTAATGGAGACAGTAAAAAAACTCCGTTGGGTACCCGATATTATTCATTGTCATGGTTGGTTTACCGCTCTTGCCCCTCTTTACATAAAGAAGGCGTATGCCGAAGATCCCTCTTTCAGAGATGCGAAAATCGTTTATTCGATTTATGAAAACAAATTCGATGAGCCGTTCTCCGAGACTTTCCCAGCTAAACTTTTGTGGGAAAACATTCAGGAAAAAGATCTCGGTTTCGGGCTGAACGAACAAGTCGATTTTGCCCGACTCTCCGAGTTGGCCATACGATATTCCGACGGTCTTATACAAGCTTCTTCCCAAATCGACGAAGAAGTTGCGGCTATTGCAAAGGCTTCGGGAAAACCATTTCTGACTTATCAGGATTCCGACACCTATGTCGATGCATACAATAACTTTTATGATGAAGTATGGGAGGCTGCCCATAAATGATTTCTATATGAAAAGTAAACGGATATTCCCCTTTTCTTTGCTCTTTATAGCGCTTTTTTTCTCGTGTAATGACGATTCCGGTACGATCGGATTTTCGGTTGATACGACTTCGCTTACTATTTATATCGACTCGTCGTTTGTATATACACAGCATAGCGATTCGGTGTCTACTTGTCGTGTCGATTCCTTGCCCAACCGTACGATTGTGCAGATGTTGGGCAATGTGGACATTCCCGGTTACGGAACGGTGAAAGCCGACTATCTGACCCAGTTCTATCCTGTGGCCGATTTCGATACGGTATTGGTAAAGCCCGATATGGTCGATTCCGTGGGTGTCGAAATCGCGTTCCAATACAATAGCTTTTTGGGTGATTCTTTGGCGCCGATGCAACTTACCGTATATGAGTTGAATAAGTTGTTGAGAGAAGATGGTAATGTGCGTGTGCCCATTTATAGTAATCTCGATCCGGCGGATTATTACGACCCGGCCGATAAGTTGGGAGGTAGTTTTTATGTGGCTTCTATGCAGTCTTATCCCGACTCTCTTCTCGATGAGAACGGGTATCGTTTCATCAAACAGACATTCGGGAGCTCAGTTGCCGATAAAAAAGAGTGGGCTGCAAATTTCTATGATTTTTATATCAAGAATGGAGGGAATATAACCACAACGGCCATGAACGAATTCTTCAAAGGACTGTATATAACCAATACATTCGGGCGAGGAACATTATTGTATATCGTGTCGACGGCGGTGGTCGTATATCATCGTACATATGCCTATAATAGTAGCGGGGGGCTGAGGACTATTAGCGATGAGTCCGATTCTCTTTATGTAGAAAATACCTCGACGACCTATCTGATGACTTCGTACGAGGCGCCTACGATCAATCATATCGAGGCGACGCCGGCCGCTTCGGTCGATGCGTTGCGGGCGCAAGGAGAGGCGATCATTCAATCGCCCCAAATGTACGATGGTGCAATTATTTTCCCTACGGCAAAAATCATAGAAACGTTCAATAATTCACGCAGTCTCAATAGTACCGATACCGTAGGAGTCCTTAATACCATTAACCTGACGATTCCGTTGAAGACGATGCCTGCCGAGTTGAAAGCACTTGGAATCATACCGCCTCCGTATCTTTTGTTGATGAGGAAAGGAGGGAATGCAACATCGTCGACAAATGCCGTTATTCCGATGGATAAGAAAGAATTTTTTGCCGATCGGTTGATAAATGATGATAAAAATTATTTCTATGCGGCTTATGATTCGACGTCGAATAGTTATACTTTTACGGGATTGCAAAATTATATCATGAATATTTTCCAATACGATCCTAACAATATATTGAATCCCGATCATTCGTTGAATCCGGCTGCCGATTATGCCTATGATTCCGATATGATACTTGTTCCGGTAACGGTATCGAAAACGACAAGCTCTTATTCGTCCGATACCAATATTATTCCCTATTTGGGAGGATTGACATATGCCGATATCGACAACGAAAATATAAAAATACAGGTCGTATATAGTACAAAAATTTATTGAAGCAGAAGCTATTATAATTTAGGAAATACGGCGTTTCTATGAGGGGGAATGCCGTATTTTTTTTATTCTTCCTGAAAAAATATCCTTGATATTTTGTAAAATATCGGGGAAAACATTATCTTTGCATCGCTTTTCAGAAGACGCCGCAATAGCTCAGTCGGTAGAGCGTTTCACTCGTAATGAAAAGGTCGCCGGTTCGATTCCGGCTTGCGGCTCAAGGAGGACAATCATTGTTCTCCTTTTTTCTTTTATAGTTTCTTCTTCCTGTGTGTTTTGTTTGCAGTACTGCAATCGTTATAAGTTGAGATTTATTATCTGTTATTGGGAGGCCTTTGTTTTCTTTCATTTAACAAAGTGGTGTTTTATGTATATTGACAAGTTTTTTTAGAGAAATAAGGTGGTATTGTGTAGGGGTGATGCATAGAAGTGTGAGTTGTGTGTGGGGAATCGGGTCATATTGTGGACTGAGGTTTTTTTATTGAAATTGCATAAGGTCGGTTAAGGGGGGGCTATGCTGTGATTTTTAAATTGCTGGGGAACGTGTCTGCCCAATCAGGTGGAATAGATATTTTCG
>HF999725.1 GCA_000434215.1 Bacteroides sp. CAG:144 | reverse complement strand
ATAGGCATAAATCGGGTCCTGGAACGAGATTTCACCGGCCTTATTATCCAATACATCATTCTT
This sequence comes from Bacteroides sp. CAG:144, assembly GCA_000434215.1. Lineage (GTDB taxonomy): Bacteria > Bacteroidota > Bacteroidia > Bacteroidales > UBA11471 > Caccoplasma > Caccoplasma intestinavium. Next base: position 1,419 of record HF999725.1, on the reverse strand, counting down.
GATAAGGGCAGTCTTTGAGCGGGATATTGAGGTCGTTGAAGAGATTTGATAGCGATGCATAACTTCTGTCGAACTAATAGCTTTTTCGCCGGCAATAAGAGCCTTGAGGTAGTTCAGTTGCTGTGTAGTCAATGTTTCGGTGATTGTGACAAACAACAGACTTAACTGCTCCACCAATGCCGTGTGCGCCTCACGTACGATTTCAACGGTACATACATCCTTTGTTCTAAGCCATGAAAGCTGTGCCAGCTGCTGTGCGTAGTATGGATGGTTATCTACAAGTTGATTGTGACAAACAACAGACTTAACTGCTCCACCAATGCTGCGTGCGCCTCACGTACGATTTCAACAGTACATACATCCTTTGTTCTGAGCCATGAAAGCTGTGCCAACTGCTGTGCGTAGTATGGATGGTTATCTACGAGCTTTGCAATCAAATGGCTTGCTTCATCGTCAATGTTCTTACCGGTATCAGCGAAACGACTCTTGAAAAATTCTACAAGGTTGCAATCAAATGGCTTGCTTCATCGTCAATGTTCTTACCAGTATCAGCGAAACGACTCTTGAAAAATTCCACAAGGCAAGGCGTCTCGATCTTGTTGAGAAACATCAGGTTGCCGAACTTGTAGAATGGTTTGGATGAGTCGGTAAACACTTCCATCATCATGTGGCGCTTGCTGCCATAAAGACAATAGGCTACATTTTGGTGTAGCTGCCAATGTGAACGCAACTTTTTCTGGAAATAGTCCGGGTCGGTAAATTCCGCGATATTTTGGAACTCATCTACGCAAATAACGATTTTCAGGCCCTTCTTTCTGGCAATCTTTTCAGCAAGATCGAGAACTTCATCAGGGTTGCGCTTTACCTCCTCCCAATCAAAATCGATTGAAACCTCGTTTGTAGGGTCACGGTAAATTCCGCGATATTTTGGAACTCATCTACGCAAATCACGATTTTCAGACCCTTCTTCCTGGCAATCTTTTCTGCAAGATCGAGTACTTCATCAGGATTGCGTTTTACCTCTTCCCAATCAAAGTCGATTGAAACCTCATTAGTGGGGTCTGTACCGATTGAAATCTTGGGAACAAGATGCGAAAAGAAACTCTTCGCACTCTCGATTGCTTCCTCCCATTTTGTGGAAGTAGCGGCAATTACCTTCTGGGCGAGCAGCGAATAGAAATGCTCCTCGCTACGTACATTGAACAGGTCGATATGACAGATTCGGAGGTTGCTGTCCTGCGCCATCGCTAATTTTGCAGCCTTATTTACAAGCGAACTTTTGCCCCAACGGCGAGGAGAGATAATAATCGTGTTGATTAGCGACATAAAGTTCTGAACCAGGTCGGCTGTTTCTTTCTCACGGTCAGTAAAATTCTTCTCGGTAGCAATCTTTCCAAATATAAACGGAGTTTCCATAAC
>HF999724.1:26014-26556 GCA_000434215.1 Bacteroides sp. CAG:144 | reverse complement strand
TAAACGTGCAAGCTATGGTATTCGGCAATATGGGTAACACCTCGGCAACCGGCGTAGCATTTACCCGTGATGCCGCAACGGGAGAAGATATTTTCAATGGTGAATACCTCATCAACGCGCAAGGTGAAGACGTGGTGGCCGGAGTGCGTACTCCCCAACAGATAACACTCGAAGGTTCACGCCGCTGGGCTAAATTGCAAGGCATCGGCGAAGATGTACGCGCCTCGCAATACCCCTCGCTCGAAGAGGCCATGCCCGAGTGTGCCAAAGATCTCATCGCCACCCAACAAAAGCTCGAAGATTATTTCAAGGATATGCAAGACCTCGAATTTACGATACAAGACGGTAAATTATGGCTTTTGCAAACACGTAACGGAAAACGCACCGGCGCCGCTATGGTAAAAATAGCGATGGATATGTTACGTGCCGGAATCATCGACGAAAAAACAGCTCTCAAACGTATGGAGCCGCAAAAACTCGATGAACTGTTACACCCCGTTTTCGATAAAGATGCCGTAAAACGCGCCCAAGTCATGGCCAAA
>HF999724.1:4805-25958 GCA_000434215.1 Bacteroides sp. CAG:144 | reverse complement strand
CGGCAGCCGGACAAATCGTATTTTTTGCCGATGACGCTGAGGCTTGGGCCGAAAAACGCAAAAAAGTAGTTATGGTGCGTATCGAAACTTCGCCCGAAGACTTACGAGGAATGAGCGTGGCACAAGGTATTCTCACCGCACGCGGCGGTATGACTTCGCACGCTGCCGTCGTAGCACGCGGAATGGGTAAATGTTGCGTATCGGGTGCCGGTGAAATAAAAATCGATTACAAAGCCCGCACTCTCGAAATGTCGGGTAAAACCTATAAAGAAGGTGATTGGATTTCATTGAACGGTTCGACCGGTGAAGTATATGACGGACAAGTCCCGACCGTAGAAGCAGACATGAGCGGAGACTTCGCCGCTATCATGAATTTGGCAGAAAAATATACCAAAGTCGATGTCCGTACCAATGCCGATACACCCAAAGACGCCTCGGTAGCCCGTAAATTCGGGGCCAAAGGTATCGGCTTATGCCGTACCGAACATATGTTCTTCGAAGGCACACGCATCAAAGCCATGCGAGAAATGATTCTTGCCAAAGACGAAGACGGTCGCCGTCATGCTCTTGACAAACTCCTGCCGATGCAACGCAGCGACTTCGAGGGTATCTTCGAAGCGATGGACGGATTTGGCGTAACGATACGTCTGCTCGATCCCCCCTTGCACGAATTCGTACCCCACCAATTAGCCACTCAGAAAGAACTGGCCGAAGAGATGGGACTCACCATAGAAGAGGTAAAACTCGCTTGCGACTCGCTGGCCGAATTCAATCCCATGCTGGGACACCGGGGTTGCCGTCTGGGCTGTACCTACCCCGAGATTACCGAGATGCAGACGCGGGCTATCATCGAGGCCGCCCTCAACGTAAAATCGCATGGTATAAAAGTATTCCCCGAAATCATGGTTCCTCTCGTTGGAGTAGTTGAAGAACTGAAATTGCAAGCCGAAGTAATCCATCGTACAGCTGCCCAAGTATTTGCCGAACGGGGAGACAGTATCGCTTACAAGGTAGGTACCATGATAGAGGTTCCTCGTGCTGCCGTAACGGCCGACCAAATCGCCGAAGTGGCCGACTTCTTCTCTTTCGGAACAAACGACCTTACACAAATGACATTCGGTTATTCGCGCGACGATGCCGGGAAATTCCTCAAAATATATAAAGAAAAAGGCATTCTCAAAACCGACCCGTTCGAAGTACTCGACCAAAAAGGCGTGGGCCAGCTCGTACGTATGGGTGTAGAAAAAGGCCGTTCCACCAAACCGGGATTGAAAATCGGTATCTGCGGTGAACACGGCGGTGAACCGTCATCAGTAAAATTCTGCGCCTCACTCGGTATGAATTACGTTAGTTGCAGTCCTTACCGTGTACCTATCGCCCGCGTAGCTGCGGCGCAGGCTGCTATTGAATAGCTCCCAATCCTTTTAACGAAAATCCGCTCGATCCAAAATATCGAGCGGATTTTTTATTTTCCAAGTAACAATTTTCCTGTAAGGTCTCATGAAACCTAAAAAAGATAGAAATTTCCCCAAACACTTAGAATGTCGACATCATCGTTTGCAAACCATAGAAATAATCTTTTCACATACATTTTATATTATCAGATATAAATATATTATATTCCAATCTCTTACCAATCAGCAAAGAATATTTGCCTCACTCAAAAGGCCACGAAGATAAAATTATAAAACTTTTGTACGTAAAAGCAGAGATGCCGTATCAAAAGATACGGCATCTCTGCTTTTCAATATATCTGTAATACGAGATAATTATACTCCGAGCGAAACGGAAACAGCTTTGATTTTTTCTTCGGCTGCTGCCACGGCATTATCATAATCGGCACGCGATTTGAGTTCTCCGCTGACTTCGATATAGAATTTGATTTTGGGCTCGGTTCCCGACGGACGTACCGAAACTTTCGTACCGTCTTCGGTAAAGTATTGCAACACATTCGAGGTAGTCGGCATATCGAGCGTATATTTCTCTCCTGCCACAAAATCATGTGCAACAAGCGTGGCATAATCTTTTGCCAATACGACTTTCGACCCGGCGATTTCGGTAATGGGGTGTTCGCGGAAATTCTTCATCATAGCTTCGATTTCTTCTGCACCCGACTTTCCTTTACGCACGACCGAAATACCCTTTTCCTTAGAAAATCCGTATTCGACATATATGTCCTGCAACAGTTCATACATCGTCTTACCGTTATCTTTCGCCCATGCCGCTATCTCGGCCATCATGGCACACGCCGACACGGCATCTTTATCACGAACGAAATCTTCTACCAAGAAGCCGTAACTTTCTTCTCCGCCACCGATATATTGACGTTTACCCTCAAGTTCCCGCATTATGGCAGCAATCCATTTAAATCCGGTGTACACATCGAAGCACTCTATTCCGTTACGGTCGGCGATTTTCTTCATCAATTCTGTGGTTACGATCGTCTTTACCATATATGCTCCTTCACGAATGCGGCCAGTCGCCTTATACTGCGAAATAAGGTAATGAGTAAAGAGCAGAGCATTCTGGTTTCCATTCACTAGAATCCACTCGCCCTTATCGTTCTTTATGGCGATACCCATACGATCGGCATCGGGATCTGATGCCAACACAATATCGGCATCGACCTCCTTGGCCTTGCGTATAGCCAAGTCGAGAGCCGCCGGTTCCTCGGGATTGGGCGATTTTACTGTGGGGAAATCACCACTGATGACATCTTGCTCGGGTACATGTATCACATGGGTAAACCCGTAAGCAGCCAAAGCTTCGGGGATAAGTCTTACTCCCGTACCGTGTATCGGTGTATAAACGATTTTCAAATCGTGCTGACGGGCGATGGCCTCGGGATTGAGCGACAAGGCTTTGACACGAGCAATATATTTTTCGTCGATTTCTTTTCCGATCATCTCGACCAAAGCCGGATTTCCATTGAAATTGATATCGGAAACCGAACGTATTTTATTGACCTCGGAAATCGTATTTTTATCGTGGGGGGAAATCATCTGTGCCCCATCGTCCCAATATGCTTTATATCCGTTATATTCTTTGGGATTATGCGAAGCAGTAAGAATAATACCGCTCTGACAACCCAATTCCCGAATGGTGTACGACATTTCGGGTGTAGGCCGTAAAGACTCGAAAAGGTATACTTTTATACCATTTGCCGAAAAAATATCGGCCGATATTTCGGCAAATTTACGGCTGTTGTTCCGACAATCATGCCCTATGACCACTTTTATCTGCGGTAGCGAAGCAAATTCTTTTTTCAGATAATTGGCCAATCCTTGTGTCGCAGCTCCTACGGTATAAATATTCATACGGTTGGAGCCGACACCCATGATACCGCGCAATCCGCCGGTTCCGAATTCCAAATCTTTATAGAAAGCCTCTATAAGGTCGGTTTTATCTTCGCTATCGAGCATACGCCGCACTTCGGCACGTGTCTCCGCATCATAACCTTCTCCCAACCAAACTTGGGCTTTTGCGGTTACTTCCTTGAGTAGAACTTCGTTTTCCATGTTATAATTCGATTTAATTCATATCAATGGCTATATGACAAATATAGGGATAATATTTCTAAATTCACAATTATTCGTGCGAAATTTCACTACCATCAAAAAGAAACTTTGAGACGATCGCCGGCATCTTCGACGATGGTACGATAAAACTCTTCGGAATATCCCGGGAACTCGGGATATTCGGGTATACCGTATGCATTATACATGAATTGTCCGTCTTTTTCCCGTTTACGATTTCCATCGAGATATTTCACCAACAGGTATTCTCCCAACTCCCGCCAGCGGACGGTCGACGAATCGGCTGCTTCGCGACTGTACTTATCAAGAACGGCAAGGGCTTTCTCGGGTTGGTCGTAAAATATTTCCAAAACGCCCTGTTCAAGTTTAGGTTGTTGCTCATTGAAGGCTGTCTCGATTTGTCGCTGCAACGGACGTATATCTTCGATCATCTGATCATATCGGGCATAAGCCATGTTTGCCACCCAATTATAGACCCAGAAAGCCGATGTCCACGATACTTTATAAAGAGAGCCGTTGCCTTCTCTGAAACAAAGAGGGACTTCGGTAAGCGCCCCGACATATATAGGCACATAAACCGATGTATTGGCATCGTCTACCCCAAACCACAACACTCCGCCGAGAGCCGCCGGTAACCACTCCCGTTGCTGGGCGACAAGCGAGAACCCCGTCTGCTGAGTAGCGATAGCACGCTCATTGATATACTCCTGACTATCTACCTCAAAAGTCATAGGGCGGAAACGGTAGGGGGCCTTGAACGGCCCTGCTCCCGCATCTTGGGTCATATCGAACGGCGTTCCTTCAAAATGATCCCTCATAGCATCTTTCATATCTTGTACCGAAAGTTTGCGGTCGGGTTTTATATACAATGGCAACGGGGTCGACGATTCTCCGTATATATAAGGCAGGTATGAGACCATCGTACTATCGTAACGGTTGTAAAAACTCCACACACGTGCTTCACAAGCTCTCAACTCTTCAAAACCGGCAGGTGCATAGGCCGCCGAGAAACTGAAATCGCGATTCAACCCGTCGAAATATTTCTGTTCCCGGGCAAATGAAATAACATCGGGCGAATAGAGACAATTTTCGGGATCATCGAGAGGAAACCGGTGTATGCGGGAGTGATTGGCATGCGCAGCTATACAATCGTCGGGAATACGCACAGCCACCCACACGGCGCCTTTCGATGCACTCCCCTTCCCTATCATTTCAAGAATCCACACCTCTTCGGGATCGGCAATCGAAAAACTCTCACCACTGCTGTAATAGCCGTATTTCTTCACCAAGTCGGTCATCACGGTTATTGCCTCCCTTGCCGTTCTTGCCCGTTGCAGAGCCAACTGCATGAGACTGCCGTAATCGATGATTCCCGTCGTATCGACCAATTCGGGACGGCCGCCAAATGTCGACTCGGTGATCGAAAGTTGGTGTTCGTTCATAAATCCTACCACTTTATAGGTATGCTCGACTTGCGGAATTTTTCCCAACGGCTTATTCGTATCGCAATCCCGTATTTCTATCTTACTGCCTTTGGGGTGATCGGCAGCCGGAGTAAACGAAAGCGCACCATACAAGGTATGCGAATCGGCCGCATAGGTTATGAGAGTAGAACCGTCGACGGTTGCCTTGCGACCGGCCAAAAGGCTGGTACATGCATAAATGGTCGTAACGACAAATAATAAAGATACGGTAACAAATATTCTTTTCATAGGTCAATCATATTAAATGCTTTTTAAATCAATTTTTTATTCCAAGCTCTTACATTATACCCCCCCAATTGCTTAAATGGTTATACAAATATAGGGAAAATATATCTACTATACCGTTTTTATAAAAAAAGAGAGCAATCCTTGATTTATTGATGCATACGACAAAACCATGAACAAAAACAACTCCGACTTTGAACAGCATAATAAAATTCAAAAAAGGAGCCAATTATCGGAAAGTTTTCAGAAAAGAATCATAAGAAATAGGTTGTTTGAGAATTAGGGCAAATTCTTCCCTTCGGTCGTCAGAATAACAATGCCTTCATTCCGAACATATACGAGTGATCTCATGTTCGGAGAAAAATTATTCTCCTTAATGAAAAATAAGAGAAAGATTCTTTATTTTACTCATGGCGTTCGGGATATCAATACCTAGATATTTTCTCTTTTAAAAATCTCATAACGGATTATTACAGACCCATCGGAAACAATGGACTATAAACAAAAAAAATTGATTGTCTCACGACAACCAATCTCTGTTAACCTTAAATCTAATACCATGAAAAACACAGTGCAAATATAGGGCATTTTATGTTATACAACATAGTTTTTGAGCATAAAATGCTACATATTTGCACTATTTAACTTTTCAGGGTATAAAATGACATCACTCGGCTATTTATAGCCGTCATATTCTTCTTTATTCGGGAATATGCTGTCCCAAATCGTATCTTCGCGAGAAATATAATCCTGATAAAAAATCAAAAACGCCTTTCTCTCATTATACCCTTTCGACATACACCATTCGGTGAAATTTTCTTTCAACTCCTCATCAGCCTCTAACAATGAAAGAAATTGGGCTTCGGCCGACTCCACTTCGGGATACTTCTTGATAATATCGACCAGTAGTTCTTCAACATCAAAATAATTCATACGCAAAAGTCAAGATTAATAGAGATCACTTAATAAAACACTTTTTGCTGCATTTTGTTCTTTTATCCTCAAATATATATAAATTTCCCATACAACACAAATTATTGTACACAAAAGACAAAAACAGGCTGTTGCGATTCTGTAACAGCCTGTTTTTTACCTTTTCTCCTATAAGACATCTCAAAAGCGCACCATGAGTTCAATAACGACTTTATCTTTTTCCGAAACGGCCACTACGGCATCTTTCTTATAGAAATAATTTTCATAATTGATACGCAAATCGGCAATGAAAGGTTTTGCCAGGCTCAAAGTCGTTCCTACGGTAATACGCTTACGTGCAGCATCGTTTACGACCAATGATCCGTTATCACCGACCTTCCCATTACTATGATCACTCATGCAATCGAATCGACCGAGAAACGATATTTTTTGAAAAACTTTTGGCAGGAGTTGGTCGTAGCAAACAAATCCATTGAACGCATCAACATTTGAAAATGTACCATTCGCATAATGTTTCCGCAAAAATTCTGCCTCGACATGCCACCGCCCGGACTGATAATATGCGCCTATATCGTACATATGAATATCGACTTTTTCGGGCGAAATCTTCTGTACACTGCCCACCAAATTAAAACCTTTGGGTAATTGCAGATGTGCTTTGGCCGAATAATTGATGCGATTTGTCCAGAAATCTTTTTGGTCGGTCAACCCCGACCCGTTGAAAATACCGGCTTCAAGCCGAATAGGAATTCCTACCTGTAATGTATATGCCAATGTCGCACCGACATCCCGCACATTCCCCACTTGCTTGGCGATAAACGACCGGTTGGCACAATATTGCTGGTGAGGAGAACGATGAGCATCGATGGTAAAAGGGACACGCATCTGTCCGATTGTAATATCGAATGTCGGGAGCGGCGTTACACGGGCATAAGCGTCGAGCATTTTTATTGCCCCCTCATCAGAAAGGTCGATTTCTGCTTTATAGGAAACGATAGGAGCGACATTTCCCGTAAGACTGAAGCGGGCGTTACGAACCTCAAAGCGTCCCTCTTTTTCTTCGTACTGATACTCGTATTTTCCTCTTATCGTACCATGTATTTTAGGAATATAATCGGTCTTTTTCTGGGCATACCCCACCCCTGCAAGCCCTATCAAAAGGCCTGTACTGATGATAATTTTTCTCATATTCGTCGATTTTTCCGGTGAAGCTAAGCCTGATTCAATTTACGGTCTGCCCTCAACATATGCCTCAACAAGGAGACGGTTTCTTGCGATTCTTGCAAAAGGTTGAGATACACATATAAAACACTTATATATTCGCTCCGTTCCTCGTCCTGAATACTTTCGACCAAAGCCTTGCGTTTTCGAGAAAACATATCTTTCATTCTTTCACAATCGGCACGCAGCTCGATTGTCTCTTCAAAACGTCCGTTTCTCAAAATCGTCAGAGCCTGTTCAAAAAGCAAAATAACACCATTTTTCATGGGAACGAATTCATCGATGAATTTTTGAGGAAGCGGAGTAAAATTGTTATCGACATGTTCGAGACACGGCTCGCAGATACGGAGCAAACTATACATAATCTGCTCGCAACTGTTGCACCCCAAATGGAACCATGTATTTTTTTCAATGGCTATTTCTTTTGTTACACGATGCATTCCCAACGTCTCTTTACGACGTACATTTTTCAAAATGCTTTTCTCCTGCCGCAACATGGTATCTGCCCTACGCAACATTCTCAAATCTTCGTGAATAAATCCATCGGTTATATTACCATATATCTGTATCGCGTCGGAAAGGAAGATACAACGGTTCTCAACGATATGACGATGCAATAAAGTCCATACCTGTTCTTTGTCTTTCGTTGCCAACATATCGTAGAATATCGTATCTTTTTTCTCCGTCTTCGATTTCTTGCGATAAACGATATTGCTGCGAATCAAAATGCCCACGCCCAATACGACAATCGCAATGGCTGCCCATACCCCGCCGAAATACATGATAAGAGCTATGGCAAAAGCTATCAGGAAGGCTGCTCCGGCCGTTATAAACCAACCTCCTACGACCGAAAGTACTCCGGTAATACGGAATACAGCGCTTTCACGGCCCCAAGCACGGTCGGCCAATGATGTTCCCATAGCCACCATAAATGTTACATAGGTTGTGGAAAGAGGCAGTTTAAGAGAGGTTCCCATTGCAATAAGCAATCCTGCCAAAACCAAATTGATAGAGGCCCGAACCAAATCGAAAGCCGCTCCGTTCTCGATTTGCACTTCATCTTGATTGAAACGGCTATTGATCCAAAGACGTACTCTCTCGGGAGTTACGTCTACCACCCATGCACTGACCGAAGTAAACCAGCGGACAAGGCTACGTGCCACACGTGAAGATCCGAACACCTCATCGCCCGTATCCTGCCGAGAAAGATCGACCGACGTTTTCACTACGTTGTGTGCTTTTTTGGAGGTCGCCAAAGAGAAAACCATTATCGCACCGGCAGCTATCAGAAAAAACAAAGGTGTCTTGGCCGGGCCGTTCAAAGAACCCATCAGGAAACCCGTCGGATCGCCAGCTCCGTTTGACATATAATCCTGATAGGAAGAATATCCGGCTAACGGCACACCGATAAAATTGACCAAGTCGTTTCCGGCGAAAGCCATTGCCAAAGAAAATGTTCCGACAAGAACGACCACTTTGAAAACATTCACTTTACACCAGTGCAATATCTGCATCAGAACAGTAAAGAACACCAAGCAGCCCCCCAGTATAAGCGCCGTATGATCATGTACAAAAGCTTTATTCTCCGCCGTCATGAAAGAGAGATCTTTCACCCCTTTTATAAGCATGAAATAGATAATCGCCGTTACTGCTATACCGCCGAACAACCCGGCTTTCCATCGCATCTTGCTTTTATAATTGAACGTAAATATGATACGGGAAATATATTGCACCAAAGCTCCGAAAAAAAAGGCGATAGCTACGGAAAGGAAAATACCCAAAATCACCGACAGGGCTTTCTCGGTATTCAGCAATTCGGCAAACGTAAGTCCGGTCGTGTCGGAAGCCAATTTGACCAAAGCCAATGCAAACGAAGCCCCTAAAAGTTCAAAGACCATCGAAACGGTTGTCGACGTAGGCATTCCCAAAGAATTGAATATATCGAGCAATACAATATCTGTAACCATCACGGCCAGAAAAACATACATCAATTCATAAAAATAAAATTGCTCGGGACGGAAAATTCCATGCCGGGCTATATCCATCATACCGTTACTCATCGACGCTCCGCAAAAAACTCCTATGGCGGCAATAATGATAATTGTTCTAAATCGGGCAGCTTTCGCTCCGATAGCAGAATTCAGAAAGTTCACAGCATCGTTACTCACGCCAACCCACAAATCGAAGATGGCCAAAAGGAATAAAAAGACGACAAAGCCTAAAAAAATTGTATCCATATTTTTAATTTTGGCACAAAGATAAAAGCACTATATGTGAAGAATATAACAAATTAATTACATTCCTATTACAAAAATAGGCATAAAAATTCAAAACAAATAATCCTTCACCATATTTTACTGCTTCCCTCCCGCGGTATTCCCGATAATTACTATCTTTGCATCGCTATTTATAAAAAGGTATGATTATCAACGAAAGAGAGACTCGTAAAGAATATATGCTCGAAGCGGCCAAACAAATCATGCTGGCCGCCCGCACGGCTCCAAAAGGTAAAGGTGTCGATATTATAGAAATCATCACACTAAGCGATGAAGACATCGATGCCGTATCGGAAGAGTTGCTCCGGCTCGCCGAAAAAACCGGCATGAAGTTCCTTATCCGGGACAGCGAAAACATACAAAGCGCCGACGCCATGATTGTCATCGGAACACGTCAGGCTCCGCAAGGTCTTAATTGCGCCTATTGCGGCTATGCGACCTGCGCCGAGAAACCGCAAGATACTCCCTGCGCCATAAATTCCATCGATGTGGGAATTGCCATCGGTTCGGCTTGCGCCAAAGCTGCCGATTTGAGAGTCGACAGCCGGGTCATGTTCTCGGCCGGTTGGGCCGTCGAACGGCTGGACCTGTTGAAAAATTGCCGCCAATGTATCGCCATACCCATCAGCGCGTCATCGAAAAACCCCTTCTTCGACCGTAAACCCAAAGAAAACAAGTGAAACAGACCGATTATATACTTCCGGCCGAATGGTATCCGCAATCGGGCATACAACTTACATGGCCCCATGCCGGGACCGATTGGTATGACATGCTCGATGAGGTGGAATCTTGTTTTATCGATATAGCCCGGGAAATTTCCCAAAGAGACCCCTTACTGATCGTCGCACCCGACATAGACCTTGTCCGCAGCCATATCGAAGCAAAAATCTGCGGGAAAAACATCAAGTATCTCCAATGTGAGACCAACGATACTTGGGCACGCGACCACAGCGGCATCACCCTCATACAACCGGAAACCGGCCAAACCCGGATTCTCGATTTCGCATTCAACGGTTGGGGTCTGAAATTCGCCGCCAATTTCGACAATCTGATTACCAGCCGTATCAATGAAAACAAGCTGTTCAACGGTGAATATGTCAATCGGTTGAACTTCGTTCTCGAAGGCGGCTCCATCGAATCGGACGGCAAAGGGACTCTGCTCACGACATCGGAATGCCTGCTCTCCCCCAACAGAAACGGAGAATGGGATAAAAAGCAAATCGAAAGTTATCTGAAAGAAAACTTCTCGGTGCAACAAGTATTATGGCTCGACCACGGATTCCTGTCGGGCGATGACACCGACAGCCATATCGATACACTGGCCCGCTTGTGTCCCGACGACACAATTGCATATGTACGTTGTGCAGATAAAGACGACATGCATTATGAGGCACTCTCTGAAATGGAACGACAACTCCGTTCGTTCCGTTCGCTCGAAGGAAAACCCTTCCGTCTCCTGCCATTGCCTATGGTCGCCCCCATTTATCATGAGGGAGAACGATTACCGGCCACATACGCAAACTTCCTCATTTTGAATCATGCCATTTTGTATCCCACATACAGCCAACCTGACAATGACCGGGAAGCTGCACACATTTTGCAACAAACTTTTCCGGGATATGAAATCATAGGAATCGACTGCCGACCGCTTATCAAACAACACGGATCATTGCATTGCGTTACCATGCAATATCCGAAAGGCGCACTAAATATCTGACAATGCATCATGGAAAAGAGAATCACCGTAGGTCTGATACAACAGTCCAACACTCCTGACCGGGAAGAAAACATGCTCCGGCTCAAAGCCGGCATAGAACATTGCGCCGAGCAGGGCGCCCAACTTGTAGTACTCCAAGAACTGCATAACAGCCTGTATTTCTGCCAGACCGAAAATACCGAATGTTTCGACTGGGCCGAAACCGTTCCGGGGCCGTCGACCGACTTTTACAGCAAGATCGCCCGTCAATCGGGTATCGTTCTCGTTACATCGCTTTTTGAACGCCGTGCTCCGGGACTGTATCACAATACGGCCGTCGTCTTCGACAAGGACGGATCCATCGCCGGGAAATACCGCAAAATGCACATTCCCGACGACCCTGCCTACTACGAAAAGTTCTACTTTACACCGGGCGATCTGGGATTCGAGCCCATAACGACCTCGATAGGCCGTCTGGGTGTATTGGTATGTTGGGACCAATGGTATCCCGAAGCCGCACGTCTCATGGCTCTGCGAGGGGCCGATCTGCTCATCTACCCCACCGCCATAGGTTGGGAAAGCAGTGATACCGCCGAAGAAAAAGAGAGGCAACGCAATGCATGGATCATCTCACAACGAGGTCATGCCGTCGCCAACGGACTTCCGGTCATATCGGTCAACCGTGTCGGCCACGAACCCGATCCTTCGGGGCAGACCCGCGGCATACAATTCTGGGGAAGCAGCTTTGTCGCCGGTCCGCAAGGTGAAATTCTGTGGCAGGCGCCAAGCGACGTGGAATCCGTTCACACGGTAGAAGTAGACCTTTCCCGCTCGGAACAGGTGCGTCGTTGGTGGCCTTTCTTACGAGACCGGCGTATCGATGCATATGACAATATAACCCGACGTTTTATCGACTAAATACTAAAAAAACAATTATATATGAATCTTTTAGCTGAAATCGCACCGCACATCTACTATGTGGGAGCAAATGATCGTAAGACCCACAAATTCGAAGCACTTTGGCCGCTTCCATACGGCGTCTCGTACAACTCCTATTTGATCGTCGATGAAAAAGTAGCGCTTATCGATACGATAGAGGCAAGTTGTACCGAAACCTATCTCGACAATATCCAGAAGATTCTGAATGGCCGCACGATCGATTACCTTGTTATCAACCACATGGAACCCGATCACTCCGCATCTATTGCTGCCGTAAAACGTGCTTATCCGCAAATAGAAATCGTAGGAAATGCCAAAACGCTCGATATGGTAAAAGGGTTTTACGGCATTACCGACAATACGATTACAATGAAAGAAGGCGACTCGCTCTGTCTCGGTTCGAAAGAGCTGGTATTTTACTTGATTCCTATGGTACACTGGCCCGAAACCATGGTATCGTACTGCCCGCAAGAAAAGATTTTGTTCTCGGGAGATGCTTTCGGCTGTTTCGGCGCTCTCGAAGGCGGCATCGTAGACACTCAACTCGACTGTGAAATATATTGGGACGAAATGGTCCGCTACTACGCCAACATCGTAGGCAAATACGGTGCACCCGTGCAGAAAGCTTTATCGAAACTTTCGGGAGTTCCTCTTGAAATGATATGCTCGACTCACGGTCCGGTGTGGAAAGAAAACATTGCAAAGGTTATCGGCATATATGACAAACTAAGCCGGTACGAGGCAGAAGAGGGTGTCGTCATTGCTTACGGAAGCATGTACGGACATACGGCACAAATGGCCGAAGAAATCGCCAAAGAGCTGGCTGCCAACGGCATAAAAAATATTGCATTGCACGATGTTTCGGTATCGGACAAGTCGTATATCCTGCGCGATATTTTCAGGTATAAAGCCTTGATTATCGGAAGCCCGACCTACAATACCCTACTTTTCCCCGACGTAGAACTCCTTGTGTCGGCTCTCCGTAACCGGGAAATAAAATCACGCATCTTCGGTTGTTTCGGCTCATATAGCTGGGCTTGTCGTTCGGTCAAGGAACTGACCGCATTCGGAGAGCAAATGCATTGGGATATGCCCGGCTGTCCGGTCGAAATGAAACAAGGCGGAAACGACGAATCGATGCAACAATGTCGCGAACTGGCCAAAGCGATTGCCGCCAAACTACAAATGGCGTAATCATATTCCATACGAATAAAGAAAGGAGGCAATATTGCCTCCTTTCTTTATTTAAAGCCGATCTACTTTTATCCATTTATGCTCTGCTCCGGAATATCGGGAAATATATTCTATATTGTTTACAAGAAAATAAAAGACTTTTGATTATATTTGTGAAATATAGGATACGGTCTTGCAATAGTCAAATTTAAACACTTCGTTTTTATTTGACTCGGTATTCACATTTTCGTATTATTTGTCAAAAGAAATTATGCTGTGAGATTTTCGCTGTAAAAATACCGGAAAGGATAACTCATCGAAAAACATGTAGCTTATCAATTACAGCGCGAACCTTACTCGCCATTCCGTTCTTCGGGAAATAGAAATATCAAGACGATACCATGAAAAAACGGTCAACGAATGAAATACCATATAAAAAACTGACAATCGCAATCGTTCTATCGATTTTATTCGTCATAAACGGGTACGGAGAGAAAAATTTTTGGAGATTTCAAGTTATTGAAACGCCCAATTATGTCGTCAAGTCGATTCTGCAAGATAGCGTGGGCCTGATTTGGCTGGCTACCAACGATGGTCTTTACAGATACGACGGAAGCGACATCAAACCATATTTTCCGATTCCCGACTGTCCGTTATCATCGAACCGCATAGACCGTATTCAAGAACACGCTTCTCACCATATCTTATGCCAACAACGGAACATAATTATCATGTTTGACCGGAAACGTGAAAAGTTCGGTAACTTGCCCGAAGATTTGCAGAAATTAAAAGACATACGGGAATACAAACAAAACAAAGCCGTACCCAACGACCGCTGGCAGGAAATTCTGGCATCGGTAGAGTGCCCCGAAGTCGACCGCATCTATATGCACACATACGATCGCGACAGCAACCTGTGGGTAGGGACAAGTGGCGGATTGTGGCTAATCACCCGTCAAGTATCTCTGTTCGATCATATCGACAGAAAAAGCGAAGTGGTTACTTTTTTCCGCGATGACAAACATCGTGTATGGGTAGTATCGACCGACAACCGCATACAAATACACGACGCAACCATGAATCCGCTCGGTTATCTCTCTCCCGACGGACGCATCGTAAAAGATGATACCGTCTTTCCTTATCCTGTACATTCTATCAAACAAGATCGTCGTGGAAATATCCTGATGGCTGCAAGAGAAAGCGGGTTACTCATACTGCAACCCAAAAACGAAGGGAACCAATTCAAAATCAGGCAACTCAAAGCCAATGCAACAAATCCGGAATATCCCGACTTCGATAACATATACGAAATCCACATCGACCGGCAAGGTACATTATGGGTCGGCGGACAATACGACAAACTCAATATCGCCCGCCCGGACAGTACGGGCTCATATATTTTTTCCAATGCATCGACCGGTTTGAGTAAAGTTCAGGGTAAAATTCCCGAATCGGTGAGAAGTTTTCTGGAACTCAAAGAGGACATCCTGCTGATTTTCTCCGAGAACGGCTTATACTGTTGTAACACACGTTTCAACGATTACAGCGAACTCCGGTTCTATCATCAAACGCATGACAAAACCGATACGACTTCTCTCCCGCAAAACAACATATTGGCTGTTACGCAAAGCCATAACGGAGAGGTCATACTTTCCTGCGGAGGCCAGTTATGCGAAATCGTCGGGAAAAACTACCTGCAAGAAAAAGTACCTTTCCGAAAAATCGACACGCCCCAATTCCCCGCTTCGGTTGCCGCTTTGTGCAGCGACGATAAAGGCTTGGTCTGGGGGGTTACCAATCGCTCGGTATTCTCCTACGACCCGATAAAAAAAATCATAAACCATTACCCGCCCTCTTCCCCCAAAGAGGTAAGGCATTTTTCTGTCAACCCGTTTTTCATACTGAACGATTCTTGTATCATGAAAGGGTGTCGAGAAGGTTGGATACAATTCGATCCCCGGAAAGTTGCCAAACGCTCAAACCTCACCCCCATTTATATCTCGGAAGTAAAAACTCTCAAAACACAAAATTCCATTATCGTCGATACCGACAGTATCATCTCTTTGCGACCCGAAGAAAGGGAATTCTCCGTCCGGTTCTCGGTTCTCGATTACAATCGCACCTCCCCGGTATGGTATGCCTATCGTATGATCGGAGAAGATATGAAATGGTCTCTTACCGAGCAAAATGAGACCGCTCCTTATGTCGACCTCCCGGCCGGGAAATATACTTTTGCCGTGCGTTCCACCAATGGAGACGGCCGATGGCTCGATAATGAACGAAAACTCATCATCGAAATACAGCCTTATTGGTACGAAAAAACAAGCATACGCTGGTGCATGGCCATACTTTTTCTGCTGTCAATTGCCGGAGGTTGGTGGCTCATCGACCGTTATGCCCAAAAACAGACTCTAAAAGCAATGGAAAAGTTACGGGCATTGCAACAAGAAGTCAGCGCACCCGACGTTATCCCCACGCCAGACACCAACCAATCATCTTCCAGTCCCGAAACGACGGATAAGAACGATGCGTTCAGCCGAAAACTCCTCGCCTACTTAGATGCTCACATCGGCGATACCGACCTCAAAGTGGAAGACTTGGCTTTACATCTGGGTATAAGTCGCAAACAACTCCTGCAAAAAATGAAAACGTTATTCAACTGCACCCCGATAGATTTTATCATAGCGAACCGTATCACACGATCGCTCCAATATATGCAGAGTAATAACGAAATGAATATCGCCGAAATCGCCTATTGTTCGGGATTCAACGATCCCCGATATTTCAGTCGCTGTTTCAAAAAGCACACGGGAAAGTCTCCGAGCGAATACCTCTCCGAAGTGAAGAGGAAAGCAACAAAAGCGCAGACATAAGAGAGATGACCAAACTACGCTTCACAAAATGTGCTGTCATTTCAAGAAATATCATTTCCAAAAGTTTTTTCCTTTTCGTTCTGACGTTCTGAACAGAACAGCATGAAGTAAAGAATCCTATGCCAAGAGAATTCTATGTATGAACTTCCTACTGCATTCGAGAGAACAATAGATTGGGATTCCTCATGTTCATTCGGAATGACAGCTCCCCGAAAAACAAAGATTTCTCACATGCGTTCGGAATGATAATCAGATAAAAAGGAGATTCCTCGTCGGCCTACCGGCCTCGCCCGGAATGACATGTCATTCTGAACGGAATAGCGTGGAGTGAAGAATCTCCTGCCAAGAGAGCTTATATATGAACCTTCCACTGCATTCAAGGAAACAATAGATTGGGATTCCTCATGTTCATTCGGAATGACAGCTCCCCGAAAAACAAAGATTTCTCACATGCGTTCGGAATGATAATCAAATAAAGTAAGAAATTTCTCACATTCGGTCAAAAGACCTCGCCCGGAATGATAAAAAGGTGAGCCGGACAAACCGGCTCACCTACCATAAAACTCTACATCAAAGAGTCATGAATCGTAAAAATCACTCACATTATTATTTTTGTATGAACTTTTTACCTTTCTGTATATAGATGCGGTTGGGTTCAACATTAAAGACCCGACGACCCATTATATCATAGATAGGCTCATCTTTCGAGATTTGCTCATCGGCTTTCACCTCTTCGATAGCCGAACCGTCGGTTGTGGCCGATACACGAATCTCCCCGACATACAAGAAATAAGTATTGATTTCGACATCGCCCGTCGCTTGCGGAGGAGTCATTGTACGTCCGGCCTCCGTGTCAGCAATTACACGCACCCATACAGCATCTTTTTCTTCGAGCGTGGCAGGAAGATCGGCTTCGAGCGGGAACCACAATCCTTGTCCCATCAAATCGGGATTATCAGAATCGGCGGCTTCTTTGATGGCAGCCGATGCGAGAGGAGTCCAATTCAAACCGTCCAAAGAGTATTCGAGATTTATTTTATCTGAACAATAACCGTCGGTACCCACAACGGCATGGAATTTCATGTCGGAACAACCTTTGGTCGGGAATTTGATATAGACATAGCCCGGAGTTTTGGTTTCATCGAGCAGATCGGAACTTTCTCTGATAGCGACACAATTACGGAGATCCAAAACGCGACTGGAAAACTTATTGTTACGAGTGCTTACAAAAGAAGAATCCGATCCGTCAAA
Source organism: Bacteroides sp. CAG:144 (assembly GCA_000434215.1). Classification (GTDB taxonomy): domain Bacteria; phylum Bacteroidota; class Bacteroidia; order Bacteroidales; family UBA11471; genus Caccoplasma; species Caccoplasma intestinavium. The sequence goes on along the minus strand of HF999724.1, from coordinate 8,351 downwards.
TCCAGCATAAGCAAGTGTATAATCACCTGCCTTATTCGTATAATTAGCAACCAACGGCGATGCAAATTCTTCATTATTCTTTGTCAACTGATCGAGATTCCATGCTGCCAAATAATCGATTTCGGTAAACCGGGCCGTTATAGCCAAATCGCCTTCCAACACGATTTTGTGTTCCAAATCGGTATTTCCGTCGCTCCAACCATTGAACGTATTGAGTCCGTTGCAATCGGCAGTCAATGTAATCTCATCACCGATGAAATATTGGTCTTTCATCGGATCGATATTTACTTTGGCCGACTGTGAGCCTTCTATTTCATAGGAAAACGATGCTTTTATTTTTTGCGTATCGGTATACCATCTCTCGGCTCCGATAAACTTCCCTTTAATATAAGCAGTTTCGATACCCGCGGTATAGAGGTTATGACCGTTCCAAATCGAGAAATCGCCGCTTTCCCGGGCGGCAAAATCCGACCAATCGAGTTGAGCCTCGGCCATTGTCATATTCCCGGTAATGTCGGCTACCTCGCCCGTCGATTCGTCATAGTTCAACCAAGCTCCTTCGCCTTCTTCATCTATGATCATGCCATCAGTCCAAGGACGACAATTCTCTATCACATTATTTTGAGCAAAGACTGAACCGTAAGCGCCACTGAAAATCATAGTTTGCTTCTCTTCGGGTAACGGAAGATTCATATCATTCACCCAATCGGGATAAAGGAAGAGATTGTTATTGATGTAATATTCCGATGCCATACCGGCACAAGAACCGACCTGAATCAGAGCACCTTTTGCTGCATTAGCAACAAACACATCATTGTTCTCGAATGTAAAGATCAAATTCTCCTTTGCCGCCTCATCGGGTACGCGAGTCAAAGCAAACAAAGCTTTCATGTTGGGCAAATTATAAAAAGTATTGTTGACCATGACAGCCTCGACGATACTTTGTGAGAAACGGAACATCTCCTGCTCACCGTCAGCATCGTGGAAAGTACAACCGCTCACTTCGAAATAATTGATATTACCACCATCGCAAGTCGAACGATAAGGCCAACGGCCAAACTCTAAAACTTCGCAATTACGGAAAGCCAACGTATCGATATAAGTAGGGGTACTCCGGCTGGAAACTATTTCCCCTGTACCTGTACTCCGCCGGGAAAGCGTCAGATTCTCGAAAATCAAACTAAAAGCATTTTCGGTACAAGTATCGATACCGATTTGCAAATCGAGACGAGGTACCTTTCCGTCCTCATCGTTTTGACCAATAATATATATAACACCTTTTTGCGGACCCGTATCTTTGGTATTCACATTGATACCTCCCATACTAGCCGTAACGATAATAGTATCTTTCTGCCCAACGGTTTTACCTATCGCATTCCAAGCGATTCCGAAGTCGCCTTTGTTATCAACGACATAGGAGTCGGCCCATGCCGCCGTCGATAACATCAACGCCCCCACAACAAAAGAAATAATCTTTTTCATAACATTTAATTTTTAAGTGTGTTTTTGTGTATTAATAAGGAAAGAGCGTACATACAAATACAACCTCTTTATTGTTAGTTCTTGACAATGCGCTTGCTCAATACGCGCCCGTCTCCCATGTCGGCCACGATGATGTAAGCCCCTTTGTCGAGACGGCCAAGCCACATATAATCCCCTACGATATAATCGCAAGATACTCCGGAAAGGTTGTACGCACGAAGAGCCGACGCTCCTTTTATCGCTACCGATTCCGAGGTAATTGCCCAGTCGGCATCGGCATTTTCCATTTCCGTTACAGGAATACCCGACTCCAAAGACTGGCATTCTCTCGTAATGCTGTTGACCAACGTGCTGAGATAGTATTCAAACCAACTATATCCAGATTTATGGGTTGTCAATGCATCACTCGGATCAGCCGAATCAAGCCCATACATATCTTCCCAATTATCGGGAATACCGTCACCGTCGCTGTCGAGCTTATTCCTCATCTCCAATTCGGTTGCCGTATATTCCACATAGCCGCCGACATCTTCGGGAGCATCGATCAAGCCGCCTGTACTGCCATTGGAACCTTTATCCCCCGAAACATAACTATATCCCCCCGTACGTACATCGTTCGCCACACGTTCGTCGACCGCATCGCGACGGAGGCAGCAACCGCCGTAACGAAGCACCTTTTCATAAGCAATCTCTGCGGTATGGGTGGTTGTGGGTCTCACAACAAATTCCCTATCGGCAATATAATCGTCCTTCGTAGCATATTCGCTTTCGACTATATGGAGTCCCTCATAATTATCTTCATCACTTGCCTTAGCATTTTGCTGTGCCTTCGAACCCAAATAGGGACTGGTATAGTCGAAACGGTTCCCGCTCAAATAGAAAACCCCATGCTCAAAAAACGTGTCATCGACACCTGCCTGAGTGATGCGCCCGGCAATCGCAGGCTTTTCGTTGGTCGCAGGACCGGGTTTATAATAGTTGTTGACGAAATTATAACTTCCGCCACCGCCACCATAACAACCCAACACCGGCCCCCAATTATAGATAACATTGTTACGCATATCTATAAGACATTTCTCGGGAAACTCATCATTCCCAACAAGCCTCGGTGTACGGCTGTAATGGTGCGCCAACAGGTTATGATGGTAAGAGGCTTTGTTACCGCCCCAAAGTCCGCCATACCCGTGAGCACCTTTCACGTGCGTAGAGGCGGCAAGGCTCTCGGTAATATAACACCATTGCATCGTAAAATTCTCTACACCGTAAAACGAAGCGGTCTCGTCGACGCTCCAAGAAAAAGAGCAATGGTCGACAATAATATCTTTCTGATTCCGTGCCCAAGCCGCATCGGTCTCAGCCCCAGAATCATCGCCCAAGCGGCTGCGGATATAACGCACGATCACATTATCGGTTTTGATGTGAAAACAATAGTTACGAAGGCATATCCCGTCTCCGGGCGCCGTCTGTCCCGCAATAGTAAGGTCTCCGTTATTGACAACAAGGTCGCTTTTAAGTTCAATGGTTCCGGCCACATCGAACACAATCGTACGGGGGCCTTTTTGGTCGACCGCATAACGAAGCGACCCGGGATTTTTCGCATCGTCTTCGAGCGTCGTAACGTGATATACTTTACCTCCGCGACCGCCCGTTACATAACACCCGCCACCTTCGGCTCCCGGGAAAGCCAACAATTTGTCCTGAGCAGTACCGGCAATGGCCACGCTCAACAACAGAGCCACGTTTGCGGTATGCAAGAACGATTTCAGTTTGATTCGATTCATGGTAATTTCATTTTAAAATATACTCTATTTTTATTTTCGATTCCAATCTCCTATCCCATCACTCCCATCTCCGATGCAATAATACATGGTAAAATATGTTCCTCCGATACAAGACAAAATGTATTTCATGGCGGCAATGTTATATATCTGTTCACAAAGTTAATATCGGTGGAGAGTCAAATGTGGATTCTATGGCAAAATCATGTGGACTTTTTATCCCTGGGTCAAAAAATCCACATTTACGGTCATTTTTTAGGTAATTACATTTCCTCCACTACCCATT
>HF999724.1:260-4743 GCA_000434215.1 Bacteroides sp. CAG:144 | reverse complement strand
TAGGCAGCATTTTACACAGCCCCTCCTCTTCCTACGATCTCGGGAATAGATAAAATGAAAGGCCGATAATCCAACTCATAGTAAAAACCCCCTTTATGCCCAAAAGCATAAAGGGGGTTTTTACTACCTATCTTTACCAAAAGGATTTCCCTCGAAAGACTCAAAATGCGCCTACCGACGAATGTGAATCTGAATAGCTTTTTCGACCGGCTGTTCGCTGACGAATATCAAGTATCCGCCCCCCCCGGCACCACTCAGTTTCCAACCCAAGACCGAATTTTTATGACGGTCGATTTCCTCCTGTATGTCATCGTACATCATATTGGGAAACATGGCGATTTGTGCTTCAAATGCTTTTCGCATCTGTTCTCCGAAAGCACGAGCATCACGTGCCACAACAGCATCCCAACAAGCTCGGGCAGCATCGCTCAGTGCTTTGGCATTCTCGGGCGTTACGTGAGTATCGGCCAGCACATCGTATGACGAACGCCGGGGATAAAGCGGATAAAGCCATATACGCTCTTCGATCCATTTCAACAATTCGGGATCGGTATTGCTCTCTATCTTCTCGGGCCAATAACCGCCGTTATATTCGAGTTTGTTCAAACCGGGCATGACGATACCCAATGAATCCTGAGAGCCACTGACATATTTCGTTCCGGGAGGATTCTCAAAACAGAAAAGCGTCTTTGCCAACTTCTCCCTATCGCCCTCGGGTATATCGGTCTGCCACAGTTCAACCGCTTTTTTACGGGAGGAAGTAGACATTCCACTTCGGTCATTGAACTCATATTCGGGTTCGATGGAAATCGTCAATACAGGGCCAGCGCAACAAGAGCTGACGAAAGGCTGATCGAGCCAACCGCCGGCCAAATCGATACGATAGGGTATACGGCACTCTTTACGCAACATGGTCGTAGAGCGCACCGGCAGATTGCCGTGAGGGAGACGCTTACTCACCATGTATTCTATGCCCAACTCCTTGCACAACTGTTCTTTCAGCGGGGTCGCACCATCGGAATTCACAAAAAAGATATCGGGTTTCAGTTCCCGCAACTCTTTTTCAAAATCGAGCAATCCACTGCCGCTATTCACCCACGCGTCTTTTACAACCCGAAGCGCTTTGACCATATACAAGCGTTCGGCTTCGGTATTGATGGTCTTACGAGCTTTCAGCTCATAAATCGTCTTATCGGAACCTATACCGACATACAAATCGCCATGTGAAGCTGCTTCCTCGAAGAATGCCACATGACCGCTATGCAACATGTCGTAACAGCCCGATACGAAAACTTTTTTCTTTTTCATTCTAATGTCAATAAATTATTTCTGTTCGTGATTTCACTTTGAGTATTCTTTTATATGTTGTTCGTCTTCCAGTCTACATATAAGCAACGTACCGTCTTTCTCGGCTACGATATAGCCGTCGAGCCCCTGCACGACGACCCGTTTTCCCGCCGGTACATGCACGATGCAACGATGCGAATCGATCATCTTCACGGAATCTCCCACACAGGCATTGCCGGACTCATCTCTCGGCAACAAGGTATGCAGGGAACCCCATGTCCCCAAATCGGACCAACCGAAATCGGCCGGAAAGACATACATATCCGAAGCCTTTTCCATAACGGCATAATCGACCGATATATTCTCGCAAAGCGGAAACATTTCATCTATGGCCGATTGCTCACCGGGTGTATAAAATGATGGCGCAAGGCGATCGAATACATCGGCTATCGCGGGACAATAGGTGCGGAAAGCCTTTTCGAGGGTCTGCACATGCCAAAGAAAAAGTCCTGAATTCCAAAAGTAATTACCTGCTTCCAAATACTGTCGTGCCACATCGAGCGAAGGTTTCTCTCGAAACGATTCCACGGGAAAGATCTCACCATTCGACACCCCGCTTTGCCGTGCGGCAATATATCCGTAGCCGGTCTCGGGACGGGTAGGACGCATGCCCAGCGTGAGTATAGCCTGATTGTGATTTACAAAATCCAACGACACGGAAATAACTCGCTGAAACTCGGGAACATCCGTTACTATATGGTCAGACGGTGTAACGACAATGGCCGCATCGGGATTTTTCGATTTGATTTTCCAACCGGCATAGGCGATACAAGGCGCCGTATTGCGCATACACGGTTCGAGCAGAATATTCGATGCCGGTATGTCGGGGAGCTGCTCCCGCACCAAGCATTCATATCGTTTCGAGGTTACGACCCACATTTTTTCGGGACGGACGACAGACATGAAACGATCGGCCGTAAGCTGTATCAGAGATCGCCCGCAACCGGTAATATCGATAAATTGTTTGGGAACCTCGGGGGTACTCATCGGCCAAAAACGACTGCCGATTCCCCCTGCCATAATAACGAGATGTGCCTCTCCTGCCATTTTCACACGATTCATTCTAATTGCTCGCTAAGATATGGCATTCTTTTTTTTTAAGCAAATAAAGCTAACGAAAAGAACCATATCGGACTACCGCACATTATACAGAAACGAGCCTTTTATGTTCAATATATCCATATCGAATTCGAGATTTTTTTTACAAATCACTTATTTCCAGATAGAAAATATTCTTGGAATCTTCCCAGGGAATAAACTCACGGAGAAAAAAAACGAACACCGTATTTTATATTGCACAAAATAGCCTATATTTGTGCAGTTTTTTTGAAACAAATATTAAGATGACACCGACAGAAGTCGCTCTCAAAGAAAAAGAATCCGCTATATTACAATCTTTTAGCGGTATATTTCCCTCTATCGACACATTTTATGCCACTTGCTATCTCATAATCCGCAATGGCCATCAATGGGAACAGGAAAAGTCGGACATGTGGGAAGAAAAATGTGAAACCGTTGCTTGGTTCCGCCATAAAATAGAACGTATACTGGCTCAAAACGGATTGCCGGGCGAAGATATCGTCGCCGATATAGCAAGCGATTACTTCGAAGATTACGTCCACTATATCGACCGAACTTTCGACATAAGCAACGACGAATACATCAATTACATCAAACAACTACAACTCATCTGAAAACACCGATAAATCCGAATCATAATGGACAAAAGTTTCAACGCATATATCGAAAACTCCATTCGCGACAACTGGGAACTGACCGCACTGAGCGATTTCAAAGGAGTTTCTTACAGCTATAAAGACATTGCCCGCAAAATAGAAAAGATGCATATCCTGATGGAGGCGGCCGGCATAAAAAAAGGAGATAAAATAGCCATCTGCGGCCGTAACTCCTCTCATTGGGCCGTCGCATTTTTCGCTACTCTTACCTACGGAGCCGTCGTAGTACCTATCCTGCACGAATTCAAGCCCGACAATGTACACCATATCGTCAACCATTCCGAAGCAAAGCTACTTTTTGTCGGCGATGTCGTATATGAAAACCTCGACAAAAGTAAAATGCCCAATCTCTCGGGTATTATCCTCATCAATGACTTTTCGGTTCTGCTCAGCAAAAGCAAAAAACTGACCGATGCCCGGGAACATCTCAACCAATATTTTGGAGACAAATACCCCGAACGATTCCGCCGGGAAGACGTTTCTTATCACAAAGACAGTCCCGAGGAACTGGCTCTCATCAATTATACATCGGGATCGACCGGTTTTTCCAAAGGGGTCATGCTTCCTTACCGCAGCTTGTGGACCAACCTGAAATACTGTTATGAAAATTTTGAATTTCTACACCCGGGAGACCCTATCGTATCGATGCTTCCGATGGCCCACATGTACGGACTGATGGTAGAACTCTGTACCTGTTTTGCAAAAGGTTGCCACATACACTTCCTTACGCGTGTTCCTTCACCGAAGATCATCATGGACGCATTTGCCGAAGTGAAACCCCGCCTCATCATCACCGTACCTCTCATCATCGAAAAAATCATTCGCAGTAAGATATTTCCCATGCTGGAAAAACCGCTTATGCAAGTACTGATGAAAATACCTCTCATCAATACACAGTTACAGCAACAGATCAAAATTAAACTCGAAGAGGCTTTCGGCGGAAACATGTTCGAAATCATCATCGGCGGAGCGGCACTCAACCACGAGGTGGAAATCTTCCTCCACAAAATAAATTTCCCCTATACTGTCGGATACGGCATGACCGAATGCGCCCCACTTATTTCCTATGCACCCTGGGACAAAGCCCGGGTAGGTTCGTGCGGTCGATTAATAGACCGAACGGAAGCCCGCATCGACTCGGCCGACCCCGCCCGCATCGTCGGCGAACTGCATGTCAAGGGAGACAGCGTGATGCTGGGATACTACAAAAACCAAGAAGCTACCGATGCCGTGCTGAAAGACGGCTGGCTCAACACCGGCGACCTCGCCGTCATCGACGATGACAACTACATCTACCTCAAAGGACGCAGCAAAAGCATGATTTTGGGACCCTCGGGACAAAATATCTACCCAGAAGAAATCGAAGCCAAAATCAATAATCTGCCCTACGTCAACGAGTC
>HF999724.1:0-243 GCA_000434215.1 Bacteroides sp. CAG:144 | reverse complement strand
CCTACGTCAACGAGTCTATCGTCATCGAGCAAGAGGGAAAACTCGTAGCACTGATTTATCCTGATTTCGAGAACGCCGAAAAACAAGGACTGACCAACAAAATCGAAGAGGTAATGGAGGAAAACCGCATTACGGTGAACAAAATTCTCCCGGGTTACAGCCAAATTTCCAAAGTAAAAATATACTACGAAGAATTTGAAAAAACACCGAAACGCAGTATCAAACGGTATCTTTACCAAAACG
>HF999723.1:54048-55337 GCA_000434215.1 Bacteroides sp. CAG:144 | reverse complement strand
TATGCTTTTCGTTGCATCTCATCGATACTCCCGATGTGGAAATAGGTCGATTGCGGGTGTGCAATGAGTATTCCCGACACGGTGGAGGTGGGGTACATGGCTCCGTTCTCGGTTACAGAAACTCCTGTTTTTTTGAAATCGAGAATTTCATCAAGGACGAAACTGAGCGACTGGTCGGGCAGGGAAGGGTATCCTATGGCCGGACGTATGCCTTGATAGTGCTGGGAAAGCAGCGAAGGAATGTGTGGCTTTTCCATGGGGCTATATCCCCAGTAACGGGTTCGGATACGATAATGCAGCCATTCTGTTGCCGCTTCGACCATTCTGTCGCAGAGTGATTGCAACATCAGGGTCTCGTAGTGGTCATCGCACCGTTTGAGTTGTTCGATTCTTGAAGCCAATTCGGGACTTATTGTTACGACGAATGCGCCGACATAGTCGGTACGGTTTTCGCTTTGAGGTATGACGAAGTCCGACAGAGCAAGAAATTTCCCTTCCGGCTTTTGTTTTTGTTGTCGTAAACAAGGAATTTTTATCTCTCCTTCGGAGGTCTGAAAAATAATTCGGTTTCCCTCGCTGTTAGCTCGATAGATTCCGAAACGGGCTTGCAGGAACATCGAATCCTTCTCTTTTTCAAGTTGGTCGAGTCGCGATTCCGCATCGGTTATGAGACGATGTGTTTCATAAGATTTTTCCATTTCTCCGGCCGTCTTTGTTATGGGGAGTTGAGCCTTGCAGTGTTCGCAACTGCAATCGTCCGGGAGTTGATTCCCAGTCAGCTTCCATGTGTGTAGAAAATATTTCCAGTTGATATAAGGCCGTATCTCCTGTATCGAAATCTTTTCTTCCTTTGTTATTCCGGGATATTGCGGCTCTGTCGGTTTGTAGTTTTTCCACTCGGCGACAAATGCATTTGCATTGGCCTCCGGATAAGAAACCAACGCCTCTTGCCGGTTTTCGGTAGAGTGGCGTAATTCAGCTTGTTCACGCTGCAATTCCGATAGGAATTTTTCTCGAGTTTGTCGATTGAGCCATTGGGCTGCAACGGTAGGAATTTGTGCGGCATCGCGTGTATGGATTACAGGGCCGCTGTAACATGGGGCTATTTTTACGGCGGTATGTAATTTCGAAGTTGTAGCGCCTCCGATCATAAGCGGAATTTGCAGCCCCGCTTTTTCCATGGCTTCGGCAATGCGGCACATCTCATCAAGAGACGGAGTAATAAGACCGCTTACACCAATTATATCGACCTTTTCCCGTATGGCGGTTTCTATGATTGTTTCGGCTGG
>HF999723.1:48898-54028 GCA_000434215.1 Bacteroides sp. CAG:144 | reverse complement strand
TGATTGTTTCGGCTGGAACCATGACGCCGAGATCGATAATGTCATAGTTGTTGCAACCGAGTACGACGGCAACGATGTTTTTTCCTATGTCATGTACATCTCCTTTGACCGTAGCCAAGAGAAATTTACCATTTTTCCGGGAACTTTCTTTTTGTACGGGAATATAGGGTTGCAAAATAGCAACGGCCTGTTTCATGGTACGAGAGGTTTTTACCACTTGCGGAAGAAACATTTTTCCTTCACCGAAAAGTTTTCCTACTCGGTTCATTCCATTCATCAGCGGCCCTTCGATGATTTTTACAGCGTTACCGTATGCCGACAGGGCTTCATGCAGATCGGCATCGAGTCGGTCGACCGAGCCTTTGACGAGAGCGTATTCGAGCCGTTCGTCGAGAGACATTTTGTCGCGTATGTCGGTTTGTGGGGTATGGACGTTTTGTACCGATTCGTTTTTGAGAGATTCCGCAGCTTCTATCAGCCGTTCGGTTGCGTCGGGGCGTCTGTTGAAGATGACATCTTCGATACGGGAGAGCAATTCCTGAGGAATATCTGTGTATGCGACTGTCGTTGCCGGATTGACGATGGCCATGTCCATTCCTGCACGTATAGCATGGAACAAAAAGACAGCATGCATGGCTTCGCGTATATAATTGTTTCCTCGGAATGAAAAAGACAAGTTGCTGATACCCCCGCTTACTTTTGCTCCCGGAAGGTTTTCTTTTATCCATTTTACGGCTCGTATAAAGTCCAATCCGTAATTGAGGTGCTCTTCGATACCAGTGGCGAGAGCCAGAACATTGGGGTCGAAAATAATATCATTGGGGTCGATTCCATCGTGTACGAGCAAGTCGTAGGCTCTTTTACAAACGGCAATTTTACGGTCGTAACTGTCGGCTTGACCTGTTTCGTCAAAAGCCATTACAATCATAGCAGCTCCGAGCCTGTGTATGATGCGGGCGTGGGCGAGGAATGTTTCTTCACCTTCTTTCAGACTGATGGAATTGACGATACCTTTTCCTTGTATACATTTCAGCCCGGCAAGAATGACCGGCCATTTCGAAGAATCTATCATAATCGGAACACGGCAAATTTCGGGTTCCGAGGCAATGAGATTCAGGAACGTTACCATTTCGTTTTGTGCATCGAGCATGGCGTCGTCCATATTGATGTCGATGATTTGTGCTCCATCTTCCACTTGTTTACGGGCTATACCCAGAGCTTCATCGTATTTTTTCTCTGAAATCAGTCGCAAGAATTTACGAGAACCGGCCACGTTGCATCGTTCACCGACATTGATAAAATTGTTTTCGGGAATGATTTTTAATTCTTCTAAACCCGATAAGCAGAGTACCTTTTCCCTTATATGCGGACGATGAGGTGTGGTATCTGTTACCAGTTGCGCGATGGCGGCGATGTGTTCGGGAGTCGTTCCGCAACAGCCTCCGATGATATTGACCAGACCTTCATCTATGAACTCTTTGATTTGAGCCGCCATTGTTTCGGGTGTTTCATCATATTGCCCGAAGCGGTTGGGCAATCCTGCATTGGGGTAGGCCGAGATGTAGTATGGTGCTGTTTCTGCCAGCTGTTTCAGGAACGGTTTCATGTCTCGGGCGCCGAAAGAACAATTCAGTCCTATCGATAAAATATCTGCATGTTGTACCGAGGCGAGAAATGCGCCCAGCGTTTGTCCCGATAAAGTACGACCGCCTGTATCGGAAAGGGTAACCGAGAGCATGATAGGAATATTTTTTCCCCTTTCTTGCATGGATTCGACAGCTGCGTACAATGCGGCTTTGGCGTTGAGGGTATCGAAAATCGTTTCGATGAGAAGTAAGTCTACGCCACCGTCGATGAGTGCGGTTATCTGTTCCCGGTATGCATCGGCGAGATCATCGAATGTCAATGCGCGGAAAGCCGGATTGTTGACGTCGGGAGACATGGAGCAAGTCTTGTTGGTAGGACCTACCGAGCCTGCTACAAATCGGGGTTTGTCGGGAATTTTTCTCGTATAGTCGTCTGCAATATTTCGCGCAAGTCGAGCCGCTTCGAAATTTATTTCCGTAATGAGTCCTTGCATTCCGTAGTCGGCCATCGATATGCGTGTGGAGTTGAAAGAGTTTGTTTCGATGATGTCCGCTCCGGCATCGAGATATACTTGGTGTATCGCAGTGATAATTTGCGGTTGGGTAAGGCAAAGCAGGTCGTTGTTCCCTTTTTGCAAAATACCGATATCGGAAAATCTTTCTCCTCTGAAATCTTTTTCGGTAAGGCCGTACTGCTGGATCATGGTGCCCATGGCTCCGTCGAGAACCATGATTCTGTTGTCGAGAATTTCTTTAACGTGCATTATCGGAATAAAATATTTATGAAGACAAAGGTAATAAAAAAGAGAAAATAGGGGTGAATAAAGGCGAAATATTGAGTAGAGGGTAAATATTATTGCTATATTTACACACGAAAATGAATTCGTAAATTTAGGAGGGTTATGGCTTTTTATTCGAGAGCGATATATCTATGTATGCTGGCACTGTTTTTGTCTGTGTACGGAATAAATCTGTCGGCACAGGAAAAGTCATCGAATTATGTTCACATATCGAAGTCGGATATGGAACTTACGGTTTATAATGTCGATGGACAAGTATTGTTTCGTTGTATGGTGGGTTGTGGCAAGGAATTGGGAAACAAGCAAAAGAAAGGCGACAATCGTACACCGGAAGGTTGTTTCCCGATCACTCAGATAAAAAACTCTTCCCATTGGGTTCATGATTTCTGTGATGGTAAAGGTCTTATCGAAAAAGCTTATGGCCCTTATTTTATCAGATTAGGTGTGAAAGGGTTTACCGGGATAGGGATACACGGTACTTGTTTTCCCGAGTCGATCGGGACTCGTTGTAGCGAAGGTTGCATACGTCTTCACAACAAAGATGTAGAAAAGTTGATAGACCTTGTTACGGTAGGCTGTTTGGTTACAATTGAGAAAGATACAGTGCAATGAAATGAGTCGGATTATTGTATACTCTTTTACAACCGATTACAGAATAAAACCGTTATAAGAAAAAACGAAACCGATATGAATGAGAAAGTGGCGTTAAATGTTTTAGGCATTACATATAATCGCACGCACTCCGAAACCTATATTTTGATAATGATAGAGGAGGGTGGTGTACGTCAACTGCCTATTGCTATCAGGCTGGCCGAGGCTCAATCTATTATGGCTTTCATACAGCGGGTTGTTCCACAACGCCCTCTTACACATGATTTGTTTTCTTCGTTCTCCAAAGCTTTTGGTATACAGTTGCAAGAGATATTTATATATCATTATGAGGACGGATTGTTCTCGACCGAAATGATTTTTAATGATGGAGACAGGGAAGTGCATATCGATGCTCGCGCGTCCGATGCGATAGCATTGGCCATGCGTATGCACGCGCCTATATTTACGACACGTTCTATATTGGATCGTGCAGGAATTACCCCCGATCCCATAGAAATATCGTCGGGGAAAAATGTAGATGAGGAAACGGATATTCCGGTAAAAAAATTTTCTATCGATTCGTATAGTACAGACGAATTAAAAAGGCGTTTACAACAAGCTGTCGATAAAGAGGAGTATGAGCAGGCTTCTCGCATACAGCAGGAATTGAAACGGCGCTCGGGAGAGGATTCGCTTCCGTCCTAAGTGGAGAGGGGGTATGATCTGTACTTGTGGGAAAATCTTTTTCCCGATAGGTAGGGTGTATCCCGTGAAAGATCGCTCTGTTTTTCTGGAAATATTCGGTGCTATTTCGTATCTTTGTGCAGTAAGCATTATCGAGCTTGCTCGGCTTGGAAAGCCGGAATAACAGATCTCAAAGAAATAGAACGATGCATATATTTTATACGCCGGATATTGCCACTATCCGAGAATTGCCCGAAGAAGAATCCCATCATTGCGTAAAAGTATTACGGTTGTCCGAAGGGGCGGAAATATTATTGGCCGATGGTGTGGGAACTTTTTATAAGGCGGTTATATCTTTGGCTCACCCGAAGCATTGTGCCGTAGAAATTATCGAGACGATACCGACGCCTCCGTCGTGGAAATTTAAGGTGCATATCGCTATTGCCCCGACCAAAAATCTCGATCGCATGGAATGGTTTGCCGAGAAGTGTACCGAGGTAGGTATCGACTCGATAACTCCGTTGCTGTGTCGTTTTTCCGAGAGGAAGGAATTGAAAACCGATCGGTTGAGGAAAATACTTGTTTCGGCAATGAAGCAATCGCTTAAAGCCGTATGTCCTCATCTCGATGAAATGACCGGTTTTCGACATTTCGTCGAACGTCCGTTCGATGGCGAAAAGTATATCGCTCATTGTCGGGACGATGAGCGGGTGTTGTTGACCGATTGTTACAAACCGGGACACGACGCCGTGATACTGATAGGTCCTGAAGGCGATTTCAGTCCCGAAGAAGTCGATTTGGCCGTGGCCAATGGTTTCCGTCCCATATCGTTGGGCGATACCCGTTTACGTACCGAAACGGCAGGACTGGTCGCTTGCCATACGTTGCACGTGGTGAATATGATGAAAAAAAATATAGTTAAATAAAAAACGATGTATCCTCAAATCGAACAACTGAAACATACCGACTCTGGAATGTTTTTCCTATTGGCCGGTCCTTGCGTTATCGAAGGAGAAGAAATGGCTATGCACATAGCCGAGACTATCGTAGAGATTACAGATAAGTGGAAGATACCCTACATATTTAAAGGTTCATATCGTAAAGCCAATCGTTCCCGTATCGATTCATTCACAGGTATCGGCGATGAGAAGGCGTTGCGCATATTACGTAAAGTGCGTGAGACATTCGGTATTCCGGTGGTAACCGATATCCATACGGCCGATGAAGCTGCTATGGCAGCCGAATATGTCGATGTGTTGCAAATACCCGCATTTTTATGTAGACAGACCGATTTACTGCTTGCTGCGGCTCGAACAGGAAAAATAGTGAATATAAAAAAAGGACAGTTCCTTTCGCCCGAAGCCATGCAGTTTGCAGCAGACAAAGTTGTCGAAGCTGGTAATAATCATGTCATGCTTACCGAGCGGGGTACGACATTCGGTTATCAGGATTTGATTGTCGATTACCGG
>HF999723.1:48153-48755 GCA_000434215.1 Bacteroides sp. CAG:144 | reverse complement strand
AGCCCGGGCCGGTGTGGCGGTAGGGGTAGACGGCCTGTTTATGGAAACACACCCTGAGCCTGAAAAAGCGAAATCCGATGGCGCCAATATGCTTCCTCTTCATCGATTGGATTCTTTGCTGGGTCGCTTGGTTGCCTTGCGGCAAGTTGTGAATACTTTTCCTGCTGTGTAGTATATGGTCTTTTATTTTTCGGCAACAGGAAATTCTTTGTGGGTCGCCCGACGGTTGGCCGATACTTTCGGCATATCTTTACGGTCGGTGGTATCCCGACAAGAAAGGAAGAGTCTTTTGTCTGTTTTTTCAGATAAAGAGCCGTTGTTTCTTGTTTTCCCCGTCCATTCGTGGGGGCCGGCTGTCCCGATGTCCGATTTTATCGATCGATTGGTTGTCGATGATTATGCCGGTCAACCGATATATATTGTGTGCGTGTGTGGGGACGATTGCGGTCGGACCGATAAAATTGTCGATAAAATGTTGCGTCGTAAAGGTTTGCAGCTGACATCCGTTTTTTCTGTACAGATGCCGAATAATTATATTTTACTGCCCGGGTTCGATGTCGACGCACCGTCTGTCGCAGCAGAAAAGTTAAATGCGGCTTCTG
>HF999723.1:45631-48121 GCA_000434215.1 Bacteroides sp. CAG:144 | reverse complement strand
CGCATACAAGCCATTGTCGAAGCAGTAAGAAGCGGGAATGCACATCATTGCTTGTACGATTCGGGAAAGTTTCCGAGGTTGAAAAGTCTCGTATATCCGTTGTTCAGGAAATACGCTCGCTCGGGAAATTCGTTTCGTGTAACCGATGCTTGTACGGCATGTGGAAAATGTATCCGCATATGCCCTACAAAAACGATTTCGGGAGATCGGGAAGGTCGTCCTCGATGGAAAAAGAAAGGGTGTGTTCAATGCTCGGCCTGCATACACCGTTGTCCTGAGAGGGCTATTGAATATGGCCGTATTTCAGAAAAGAAAGGACGTTATCACCACCCCGATTATCCGTAATTTTTGAGTGGTGAAAAATTTTCCCTAAGCAGGAGAAACGTTATACTAAAATTTCCTGAGGAGATATTCCTGTAAAATCATTGATGACACGATCGGCGAGAGGTGTTATTTCATCGGCAGAGAGGGTGGTCGCTACACCCACGACTGTCATGCCGCCTGCGCGACCTGCCTGTAATCCAGCTCGGGAATCTTCGAAAACGAAAGCTTTTTCAGGTTTCACCCCTAATCTGCGTGCGGCCAAAAGATAACCTTCGGGATCGGGTTTCGAACGGGTAATGTCATCGGCCGATATAATTGTATCGAAATATCCTTTAAGTTCGGGGTGTGCCTGCCACAGGCTGTCTAATTTTTCGTTGTCCGAACTGGTAACAATCGCCGTGCGGATATGATTATCCCGTAATGCTTTTAAAAATTCGAGAATTCCCGGTATCAGATCGAAACGCATGGATTTCTCCCATTTCAGAAGATCCGAGGCTATTTGTTGTTGCCAATCTTCATGTCCGGCAAAAAAAAGATCGAAAATCTGGCGCAAGGTATTGCCTTTGATTTTCATGCCGAAATGGTCGGTGTCGTGTAAATATTCGGCTCCGGTTTTATCCCAAAAAATACTGTATTGAGGTTCGGTGTCGATAATGACTCCGTCTAAATCAAAAAGGGCAGCGATAGTCGTATCCATCGGACTTTATTGTATTTGTTTAACGCTGCAAAGGAAATAAAAATCACCCGACTACACAAATAATTCGTACCTTTGCGGCCGTTATTTAAAGAAAAAGATGATTTATGTCGAATAATCAGTCTCCTCAAATATTGGGTACGGCTCCTATCGGAAAATTATTGGTAGAGTATTCTTTACCGGCTATCATCGCCATGACCGTAGTGTCGTTATATAATGTTATCGACAGTATTTTTATCGGGCATGGTGTGGGGGCAATGGCTATCGCCGGTCTCGCCATTACTTTTCCGCTGATGAACCTCATTATCGCATTTTGTACCCTTGTGGGGGTAGGAGCTGCAACGATAAGTTCCATATATATGGGGCAGAAAGATATTCAAAGAGCGACTTTTGTTTTGCATAATGCGGCTATTTTATTGCTTGTAAATGGGTTGCTCGTTACAATTGTAACCCTTATTTTTCTCGACCCTATTTTGCTGTTTTTCGGGGCGAGCCATGAAACATTGCCTTATGCCCGGGATTTTATGCAGGTTATACTGATAGCCAATCCTATTGCGTATTTGTTTGTCGGACTGAATAATCTGATGCGTGCGACAGGCTATCCTAAGAAAGCGATGCTTTCGTCTTTTCTTACAGTCGCAGTCAATGTGATTGTTGCGCCTATATTCATTTTTGTTTTGGATTGGGGAATCCGCGGTGCGGCTATGGCGACGGCCATAGCGCAATTGACAGGTTTGGTTTGGGTTTTGGCGCATTTCTTGAATAAAAAGAGCTTTATTTCCTTTAAGAAAGGCTGTTTCAAACTTCATCGACGTATTATAGCTTCTATTTTGAGTATCGGAATGTCGCCCTTTCTCATGAATTCTTGCGCATGTATTGTGGTGATAATCATCAATACGACATTGCAGAATTATGGCGGAGATATGGCGATAGGAGCCTACGGAATTGTCAATCGTATGCTTACACTTTTCGTCATGGTCGTTATGGGGCTGACGCAAGGTATGCAACCTATTATCGGTTATAATTATGGGGCGAACCGTTTTGATCGGGTGAAGCAGACATTGCATTACGGTTTGATTTTCGGTGGTTGTATTACGACGGTGGGATTTCTGGCAAATGAGTTGATACCCGGTGTGATTGTAGGTTTCTTTACCGACAGTCCCGAGTTGTTGGCTGTTTCTCGTAACGGGTTGCGTATAATGAGCGCTGTATTTGCCATTGTTGGTTTGCAGATAGTAATAACCCAGTTTTTCCAATCGATCGGGAAGTCGCAGATTTCTATATTCTTATCTCTTTCGAGGCAGTTGCTGTTTTTGATACCTTGCCTATTGGTATTGCCTCGTTTTTTTGGAACCGATGGAGTATGGTGGAGTATACCTGTTGCTGATACGGTAGCATTTATTATAGCTGTTATTGCACTGTTGTACCATATACGCAAAATGTCCCGCAAACATTTGGTTCAATGAAGGTGA
>HF999723.1:43045-45593 GCA_000434215.1 Bacteroides sp. CAG:144 | reverse complement strand
GGGCGGTATTTTTATACCGCCCCTCATTTTATTTATTGTATTTTTATTTGATATGGAACATATAGGAAATGGCCGCCGATATTTGTTGGTGTGCCGAGGCGGAGAAATAGGCGTCTTTGCCTTTACTGTTCTCGAAAAAGTCGTTCAACCCATAATAGTAGCGGCCTTCAAGAATGATACTGTGTTTTTTCAGTTTTAGTTCGAGGCCGATACCTGCGGTTATACCGTAATCGAATTTTGTTTGAATAGGTTCGTAATATTGTCCCGTTTCCCAGCTTTCGGAAAAATTCGGTAACTCGTGAATATCGAAATTAGAAGAATATTTATTGGAGACGTATATACCGATTTGCGGTCCCATATTGATGAATCCCCGAATGGGTTCATTTCCGAAAAAAATATGAGAGAGCATGGCAGCAGTAATATAGTTCATCGTATGGCTGTATTCATAAGTATTCGGAACTTGTTTGGAAAAGTTTTCTTTCCAGCCGAATTGGCAGAAATTCACTTCTCCTATGATGCCGAAAAACTTTTCTTCGATATATCGTACCGATACGCCGGCGGTCATGCCGGGGAGAAAACTTTCCCGTACCGATGGTCTGAAATTGACTTTCGAGAAAGTCGCACCGCCTTTGATACCGACCGATAACGAACGGTAGTTGTTGTATCGTCTCTGAGCATGAGACTGTACACAGAGAGACAGGAGTAAAAAGAGAAGGATTCCGATGCTGGATAGTCGTTTCATGAGTAGGTATTATTCGGTGATCGTTTCTCGTACGATTTCGAGCGAAGGTTTGAAGCGTATGAAATAGATATTGTTGTTGTTGAATCCGCTCCAATTATTGATACGTTGGAAGTGATACCCCGTCTGTATCCCGGGATATGCCAGTGTCTGTATTTCCCGATCGAAACAGCGGCCGAACTGTTGCAAGGCCGTCATAAAGAAAAGTCCCGTATCGTAGCCCAACAAGACATGTTGGGGATTAGCCGGCAACATATCCCTGTGAAACCAAAATAAGAACCGGTCTTGTATCTCCATCGAAGCCGAGTCGGTAGGCAGGGTATAGAAACGGGAGAAGAATGTGGTATTCAGTTGGTGGAACTGGTTGATATATTCTTTGGTATAAAGTTGCCATTCGGGATATCCATAAAGCGAGATATTCAGGTATGGCTTTTCCTCTTTCAGTTTACTTAGAGGGGCTAGTACTTTTCCTACCGAACTGCGACTTGATGCGTTGGTGAGGAACATGATGTCGGTTGCATTCGGTACCATTTCGCTGAAAGTCTCCATATATGGGTCTTGCCCCAGAGAGATTTCGACAAAATCTCGTTCCTGTTGTAGGAGGCTTTTCTTGATGAGGTCGAGATAACTGTTTTTACTGTTTTCTTTTCCGCTGTCATCAATAATGAAGACAACGTATCGGCCGTTTATTTCCTCGATGATTTTTTCTCGGCTTTGCGTATATAGGTTCTCATGCGGTATGTTGCATTGGAATACCTTATCATTGCGTTCAGCTTCGATATTTTTTACGGCGAACGGGTTTACCATATTGATATCGTGCTTTTTTGCAAATTGTGCAACGGAAGAGATGTCGTCATCTTCGACCGGACCGATGATCAGATCGAGGTCTTTATCGACCAGCGAGTCGAGTTGCGATTTGACATATTGATGATTACCGCGGGTGTCTATGGCGTAGATATTGAGGGACATACCGGCCCTTTTCATACTGTCGGCTGCCAAAAGGAATCCCTGATAAAACTCGGTATAAAGCGTTGATCGCGTATCGAGAGGCCTATCTGTCATGAATGGCAGGATAAGAGCTATATTATAAGGCGCTCCTTCGGCTTTTTCTTTTCTTTTGAGTTGGACGGGAGGCGTTTGAGAAACTTCGGCTTTGATATTTTTCTTGGGAATGGCGATTGTATTTCCTCGTTGTACTTTGTCTTTTCCGCCGTTTACAGCGAGTATTTCATCGACAGTTACATTAAATTCTGTGGCAATGCTTTCGATGGTTTCTTTACGACCTTTTACCTTGTAATAAAAAATTTCCGGTTTGGGTTGAGGTTTTGTCAATTCTTTGTTGTCGGAAGCGATGCGTATTACTTCTCCTACCGGTAAAGTTTGCGGTGTGATACCGGGATTTTCTTTCAGTATTTCATTTACCGTAGTGCGGTATCTCTTTGACAGGGAGTAGAGTGTCTCTCCTTGTGCTACGGTGTGATAGACGTAGGCATCTTGTGATTGTATGGGATTGCCGACAATGGCATTTTGAGGAATCCTCAGTGTGTCGCCTATTTTTATGACTTCTTCTGCACCCGGATTTAGGGCGGTGATGCGGTTTATCGATATACCATACATGCGGGAGAGCGAATACAGCGTTTCTCCGCTTGCGACGATATGGTTGAATGTTTTTTGGGCATTGGCTATCTGTGCCGTATTGTACCGTACGGGAATAATCAACAAATGCCCCTCGGTGAGTGGCGCTTGTTTTATTTCGGGGTTGTATTGTCTGATAACATCTGGTGTAACATCGAATTTCAGTCCGATGCT
>HF999723.1:39103-42964 GCA_000434215.1 Bacteroides sp. CAG:144 | reverse complement strand
ATGGTCTTACGGGAAAATGTAGTTTGTGGCGGTTTGTTTTTATTCTTATTGGTTGATGTCTGCCCAAAGGCGATGCCGGAAAAAATAAGCGAAACAACCCATGTGATTATCATTTTGTTGTAAAGACGTGTCATCGTTTTATCTTCGTATGGATAAGCTAACGAGACAAAGGTACGAAAAAATCATTTTTTGCCCTATTCTTTCTTGTAATTTTAAGACTGTTTGCAAAATCTTGTATATCGAGATAGGGATTGTATGGGGAAAGCCTCTTTTTACTTTTTTTATTTCCTCCTTAGGGTGAAAAGACTTACCTTTGACCAAAAGTTCCGGACGATGAAAAAACTCCTTTTTTTGATTGTTTTTGTATTTCCTGTATTTGTATTTGCACAGGTAAGTGTCGATGCGGGCTGTTTTCGTCATGTCGACTCGTCAACGGGTTTATCGGCAGTATATGTAATCGGAAATGAAAATACGGTAACCATGCATTATACCTCATCGTCGACCGATGAAATTTATTGGTATCGTTTCGGAGCGGAAGGCCTTTCGTCTCGGGTCGAGATGATGGGAACGCAAAGCGGAAATGTTTCTGTGTTGGTTTCTTCCTATAAAGATTGCGGTTACATGGTAAAGCAGAATTCCGATTCCTTGTGTTTTTGGATCTCTTCATATCGTTCCGTTGGCTCGTGTGAAGCGGGAGAAGAGCAGGAGAACATTTGTGAGAAGGTATTGCTTTCGGGAGAAGGATTTGCTATCCCTTATTATACGACGCAAGGTCAAAGGAAGTATCTGTCCCGGTGGGTTTCTTATGAGACTTCGAAATGGGACGATGCTGCCGGGACGATTCTCGATAATGTTTCTGTCGTGTCTGAGGCAGAAGTTCTGTCCGATACCGAAATGGAGGTTCCGACTCCATACGGGACGACACAATTTACAGTTGTCGATTCTATACCTTTGGCTTGGGGCGGTTCCATATCGCGGACGATTACCGGAGATTATGTTTCGCCTGCTATTTTGATGAGGGCTGTTGCGGAACAAACGTTGCGAGGGGCAGCCAATGAGGCGGCCGAGCAGCCGTCGGGAGGTTTCGGTGGTTCTGCTCCGGTCGATATGTCTTTTACAGCGTATGTCAACGGGGATAATTATTATGCGTGGGAGTTTTCGGCCACTCAGGATTTTTCGACTGTCGATGCTATTTATGCCGAGCGGCAATTAGCGTACAGTTTCAAGAACGAGGGTACGACTTATGTTCGCTTGCATGCCTATAACGATTATTGTGAGAGAGATACGGTTTTTGAAATATCGGTAGGAGAGTCGAAGCTCGAAGCACCTAATGTTTTTTCTCCCTATGGAAGTCCCGGAGTAAACGATGAATGGAAAGTCGCTTATAAATCGATTGTGGAGTTCAAATGTTGGATATTCAACCGTTGGGGCGAACAAATTTATCATTATCAAGATCCTTCCGGCGGTTGGGACGGTCGTTATCACGGAAAGTTGGTACCTCCGGGCGTATATTATTATGTCATAGAGGCCCGTGGTGCCGACGGACAGAAATATAAATTGAAAGGACACATCAATATCTTGCGCTCTAAAAATAAATAGCCTTTGCACGTATAGTATGACCGATAACGAAGAAAAAATAGAAATATGGGGTGCCCGGGTGCACAATCTTAAAAACATCGATGTAGAAATACCCCGGAATGCTTTTACCGTGATTACGGGATTGAGCGGTAGTGGTAAGTCTTCTTTGGCATTCGATACGATTTATGCCGAAGCCCAACGCCGTTATATTGAAACTTTTTCGTCGTATGCCCGTAATTTCTTGGGTAATATGGAGCGTCCCGATGTAGATAAGATTACGGGATTGAGTCCGGTCATTTCGATAGAGCAGAAGACCGTTAATAAAAATCCCCGTTCGACGGTCGGTACGACGACCGAGATATACGACTTCCTCCGTTTGCTTTTTGCACGTGCCGGTGAAGCCTATTCATATTTGTCGGGAGAAAAGATGGTCAAGTACACCGAGGAGCAGATTTTGCAACTGATAGGAGAGCGTTATCAAGGGCGGAGGACATATATTCTTGCACCGTTGGTACGGAATCGAAAAGGTCATTATAAGGAACTTTTCGAGCAACTCAGGCGTAAGGGTTACCTGTCGGTGCGGGTCGATGGCGAAATTCGAGAAATATTGCCCGGCATGAAACTCGACCGTTATAAAAACCATAGCGTTGAGTTACTGGTCGATAAGTTGGTGGTGTCGGAAAAAGACGACCGTCGACTGAAAGACAGTGTGCGCGTTGCCATGAAGCAAGGTGATGGATTACTGATGGTACTCGATGTCGATAAAAACGAATTGCGCCATTACAGTCGCACGTTGATGGATCCGGTAACGGGATTGTCGTATAGTGAGCCGGCGCCGCATAATTTCTCGTTCAACTCGCCGCAAGGGGCTTGCCCGGGTTGTAAAGGTTTGGGGTATGTTAATATTATCGATAAAGATAAAATCATACCCGATGCCTCTCTTTCGATTTATCAAGGAGGAATATTGCCTCTTGGTAAATATCGGAATGTTTTGCTTTTCTGGCAAATCGAGGCTATATGCGAGAAATATGGTGTGTCGTTGAAAACCCCTATAAAAGATTTACCCGAAGAGGCGTTGAATGATATTTTAAACGGAACCGATGAACGCCTTAATGTGAAAAATCTTTCATTGGGAAATTCAAATTATTTTTTGACGTTCGACGGGTTGATCAAGTATATTGAGATGCAACAGCAATCCGATGCGACGGCCAAAGCCCAAAAATGGGCGGGACAATTCGTTACGACGGTTTCGTGTCCCGAGTGTGGCGGTGCGCGTCTCAACAAGGAGGCTCTTCACTATCGTATCGACGGCAAAAATATTGCTGAATTGACGGGTATGGATATTGCCGAGTTGTATCAATGGCTCGACGGAATTGAAGACCGTCTTCCCGAAAAGCAGGCCGCGATAGCTCGGGAGATTCTTAAAGAGATACGATCCCGCTTGCAATTCCTTATCGATGTGGGTCTGGAATATTTGAGCTTGTCGAGAGCGTCTGCTACATTGTCGGGTGGTGAGAGCCAGCGTATACGTTTGGCGACTCAGATAGGTTCGCAGTTGGTGAATGTCTTATATATTCTCGATGAACCGAGCATCGGTCTGCATCAGCGCGACAATATACGATTGATTCATTCTTTGAAACAGCTGCGTGATATGGGAAATTCCGTCGTTGTGGTGGAACATGACAAAGATATGATGCTGGAAGCCGATTATATCGTCGACCTCGGCCCTCGTGCCGGTCGTCTCGGCGGTCAGGTCGTTTTTTCTGGTACACCTCAGGAGATGCTTTCCCGGGATACCATGACTGCGGCTTATCTCAATGGTAAACAGTCTATACCCGTACCGCAAACTCGTCGGCAGGGGAATGGTAAAAGTATTGTTTTGCAGGGTGCTCGCGGGAATAATTTGAAGAATGTAACCGTAGAATTTCCTTTGGGAAAGTTCATTTGTGTAACCGGAGTTTCGGGGAGCGGTAAATCGTCTTTGATAAACGGTACTTTGCAACCGATTATCAGTCAGAAATTTTATCGTTCTTTGGCCGAACCGTTACCTTATGATGGGATAGAGGGTCTTGAAAATATCGACAAGATCGTTAATGTCGATCAGTCTCCGTTGGGACGAACACCACGCTCCAATCCTGCGACTTATTCGGGATTATTCGGAGATATACGCAATCTTTTTGTGGAGCTGCCCGAAGCTAAAATTCGCGGTTATAAGGCCGGCCGATTTTCTTTCAATGTGCCCGGCGGTCGTTGCGAAGTATGTGGCGGTAACGGATATAAAAC
>HF999723.1:0-39098 GCA_000434215.1 Bacteroides sp. CAG:144 | reverse complement strand
GGTAACGGATATAAAACCATCGAGATGAATTTTCTGCCCGATGTCCTTGTCCCGTGTGAAGCCTGTCAGGGTAAACGCTATAATCGCGAAACGCTCGATGTGCGGTTTAAGGGCAAGTCGATAGCCGATGTTCTCGATATGACGATAAATCAGGCCGTGGAATTTTTTGCCGGCATACCGGCAATTCTATCCAAAGTAAAAACCCTGCAAGACGTAGGTCTCGGTTATGTAAAATTGGGACAGCCGTCGACGACATTATCGGGCGGAGAAAGTCAGCGGGTAAAATTGGCAACGGAGCTGTCCAAGAAAGATACGGGAAGAACGTTATATATTCTCGATGAACCGACTACGGGTCTCCATTTTGAAGATATCCGTGTGCTGTTGGGGGTATTGCACCGTTTGGTCGATAAAGGAAATACCGTATTGGTAATCGAGCATAACCTCGATGTCATAAAAACGGCAGATTACATTATCGATATGGGTCCCGAAGGCGGGCGTAACGGAGGGGTGGTACTGATGACGGGAACCCCCGAAGAGATAGCTTCGCATGCCGATGTGGGATATACCGCCCGTTATCTCAAAGCGGAACTCGGTATCTGAAATGCTGAAAAGAGAGTTTACAAAATGAATGTTACCCGAAACGGCTTATTTTCCGTAATCGGGATTCATCGATGATTTGAATTTTCCGACCATCGATAGCAATGATTTTTTCGTCGGCAAAACAAGATAGGGTGCGTATGGCATTCGATGTAGTCATGTTCGATAGATTGGCCAAGTCTTCTCGTGCCATATAGATGCTTAGTGTGATGCCGTCTTCTTCCATACCGTAGTTGTCTTTGAGCATGAGCAATGATTCGGCGAGACGGCCTCGGATATGTTTTTGTGTGAGATTTACGGTGCGGGTATCGGACATTCCTAAGTCCATCGCCAGTTCCTTGATAAAAAAATAGGCAAGTCGGTTATTCTGTTTGACGAGACTTTCGATGAGAGGCATGGGAAGAAAACCGATGGTTGCGTTTTCAAAAGCTGAGGCTGCGGTTATATAGTCTTCTCCGGCAAAATAGGCCCGGTATCCGAAGTATTGTATGGGACGAATCAATCGCATGATTTGGCAACGACCACCTATTCCTGCTTTGAAAATCTTTACTTTTCCTTTGATGAGACACATAAGCAATTCGGCTTTTTCGCCTTCATTGTAGATCATCTCATTTTTTTTGTAGGTCTGAATATGGAAATTTTCTATGATGAGGCGTTTCTCGTCATCGTTGAGAATGGAAAGCATTCCGGCGAGAGCTTCGTTGATAAGGGCCTCTATTGAGTTTTTCTTCACCATGGCTGTTATATAACAGTGTTATATAACGCAAATATAATAAAAAAGAGGTGGAATGCAAAAGATTTATTTTGAAAATAACCATTCTCTACCGATTTGTATACTCGGGATAGCAAAACACTGCATGAATAATGTTTTATCTTGCATTTTGAGGAAATATAATTATGCGATATGTATAAATCCTAAAAAGATAAAAGGACAGACAATAAATTTGTCTGTCCTTTTCGATGGAGGAGAGGTAATTTATAAACCTTTTTCCAACAAATATTTTTCCGTATCTATGGCTGCCCGGCAACCGGCTGCTGCTGCTGTGATAGCTTGGCGGTAGAGTGGGTCGGCGACATCGCCGGCGGCAAATACACCGGGAATATTCGTCGCCGTTGTACGGCCGTTTGTTATGATATATCCGGCTTCGTCGGTGGCTATGGCTGGGAAGGCTTTTGTATTTGGTGTGTGGCCGATCGCAAGGAAAAATCCGTCAATGGCGATGTCTACGTATTCTTCACGGTCGGTTCCCTTGTATTTTACCAAGTGGGCTCCTTCTACACCGTTTTCTCCGAATAGTCCCACCGTTTGTGTTTCAAATAAGACTTCGATATTTTCACTTTCCATGACTCGTTCCTGCATGATTTTCGAGGCGCGCAGATAATCTTTCCGCACAATCATGTACACTTTACTAGCTAAGTGCGATAGGTATATGGCTTCTTCACAAGCCGTATCACCGCCTCCTACAACGGCAACGACCTTTTTACGATAGAAAAATCCGTCGCAAGTAGCGCAAGCCGATACCCCTTGTCCGGCATATTTGGTTTCATCGGGTAGTCCCAAATATTTTGCCGAAGCTCCGGTTGCAATGATTACGGCATTGGCTTCGACTATTTTCTCTCCGTCGATGGTGAGACGGTAAGGAGCTTGGGAGAAATCGCTGTCGGTAACAATACCGATACGAATATCTGTGCCGAAGCGAGCTGCCTGTTGGCGAAGTTGTTCCATCATGTCGGTACCCGAAACCCCTTCGGGATAACCGGGAAAATTTTCAATATCGGTAGTTGTTGTCAGTTGACCTCCGGGTTGTATCCCTTCATACAATACGGGAGAGAGGTTGGCGCGAGCCGCATAAATGGCTGCTGTATATCCGGCCGGACCCGATCCGACGATTAAGCAACGTATTTTTTCGGTAGTTTCCATAAGATGTATTTATTTTTAATGAGTATTTATATCAGCGTAAATCTATAATTTCGGTGTGGGGGTACATTCCTTTTTGGAAAACAAAATGATTTGCAGGAAAGTTTGTATTTGTCTCATAGCGTATGATGTCTATGTCGGTTTTTTGTCCGTCTTTCTGAATAACGGTAATATGCGTGAGAGCGGTTTGTTTTTCATCGACGAAAATTTCGATTTCCGTTATTTCCGAGTGTTGTTTGGGAATAAGCGATAATTCGCATACGTCGCCCTTTTTTTCGATGAATTTGCAGTCGAAAGCCTTTTTGTAGGATTGCAAGAGAAGGCAAGGGTTGGTCTGTAACAACTCATCTTTTTCAGGAATACTAATATTTACCTCCTCCGAAGATTTCAAGTATGTCCATTGCGTTGTTCCATCGAACCATGTTATCATATCGGGTACTTGCAGTACAAACTTGTCGCTCAGCATATCTATTGAACCCTCGACGTTTTCCATGTCGCTTTGTTGTAACAGGAATTTTAAGGAAATTCCTTTACCCGATTCTATTGGGGCGACGATTTTATCGAGCAAACGGGTCGCCCTATTTTCAGCGTTTGTTGTGCACGGGAGCGATAAAAGCAGGAGTGGTAATATGATGTACAATCGTTTCATGTTACATTATCGAAGGGTATTCAACAATTGGGTGAGTTGTATTTCATCGGTAATGAGTACTTGACGGGCCTTACTGCCTTCAAACGGGCCGACGATTCCTGCCGCTTCCAGTTGGTCCATCAGGCGGCCGGCTCGGTTATAGCCGATCGAGAATTTGCGTTGTATCAGAGAGGTCGAACCTTGTTGGTTGGCAACGATCAGCCGGGCAGCCTCTTCAAAGAACGGATCCCGCTCTTTGAGATCGACCATATTGTTGTTGCCTCCATTGTTGTCCGACACGTATTCGGGCAGCAGGTAGGCGGTCGGGTAGGCTTGTTGCGAGCCGATATATTGACAGATATTTTCTACTTCGGGCGTGTCTACAAAAGCGCATTGTACACGAGTCAACCCTCCGTTACAAGAAATAAGCATATCTCCTTTTCCTATCAGCTGGTTGGCACCCGGTGTATCGAGAATGGTTCGGGAGTCGATCATCGATGCCACTTTAAAGGCGATTCGTGCCGGGAAGTTGGCCTTGATACTACCCGTGATGATATTCGTCGATGGGCGTTGGGTGGCGATAATCATGTGTATACCTACCGCGCGGGCCAACTGGGCGATTCGGGCGATAGGCAATTCCACTTCTTTACCGGCTGTCATAATGAGGTCGCCGAACTCGTCGACAATGACAACGATATAGGGCATATAACGGTGGCCTTTTTCGGGATTGAGTTGGCGGGAGATGAATTTGGCATTGTACTCTTTGATATTGCGCATTCTGGCCATTTGCAGCAACTTATATCGATTGTCCATTTCTACACAGACCGAATTGAGTGTCTGTACTACTTTGTCCGTATCGGTGATAATGGCTTCTTCGCTATCGGGAAGTTTCGCCAGGAAATGGCGTTCGATGACACTGTAAATACTGAATTCGACTTTTTTGGGGTCTACCATCACGAACTTCAATTGCGAAGGGTGCTTTTTATAAAGGAGCGATGTGATGATGGCATTCAGACCTACCGATTTTCCTTGTCCGGTCGCACCGGCAACGAGTATGTGGGGCATTTTGCACAAATCGACCATGAAAATCTCATTGGTAATGGTTTTACCCAGTGCCAAAGGCAGGTCGTAATCGCATTCTTGAAACTTGCGTGAAGCAATGATCGGTCGCATCGGTACCATTTGCGGATTTCGATTAGGAACTTCGATACCTACGGTTCCTTTTCCGGGAATGGGGGCGATGATACGAATGCCGAGGGCGGCGAGGCTCAAGGCGATATCGTCTTCGAGATTTTTTATTTTGGATATTTTTATACCCGCTTCGGGAATGATTTCATACAATGTAACGGTGGGCCCTACGGTAGCTTTGATGGAGCTGATGCGTATGCCGTAATTTTCGAGCGTGTTGATGATACGTTGTTTGTTTGCCTCCTGCTCATTGATGTCGATCGTATTATTGTTGGACTTGTCTTCTCTCAACAGGTCGAATGTTGGTGCCTTGTAGTACGAAAGGTCGAGAGTAGGGTCATATTCATCGAGTTCGTTTTGTTGTTTTGCCTCATCTTCTTCTATTCCTTGTTCGATAATGAAATCGGGTTCATGATTCTCTTTATCATTGTCGGTATTATCGTTTTTGTCGATGTCAATAAATTGATCCGTTTCTTCGGAAGTAAAATCGGGCGTTTCGTCTTCGATTTTTTCGGTATATATTTCTGACTCATCGACAAGATCTTTATCTAGCTTTGTATATTCTTCGGGCATGGCTATCTCTTCGGGAGTTGTATTTACACCACTTGGAATCGTTTCTTTTATATCATTTCCATTGCGTTCATCTGTATTTACAAGGTGGTCGACACAACTTTCGCTTACGATTTCAGCAGAAGATGTTCCTTTTTTATTCCGTCGAATGAAATCCATGCGGAATATATGTCGCAATACGGTAATGGTGCGACGGCTGACCGCGATAAGTAGCAATAGAATACCGGAGAGAATAACGAGTAAAGTCCCCGGCCAACCGATTTTTGCTTCGAGCCATAGCGTTGCATAGTAACCGTGATATCCCCCTAAAAAGAGATAAGAATCTTCATATACATGTTTGAAGAAGAATCCAAAAGTTAGGGAGCAAATAATGATCAACGCACAAGTATAGGCCAGTGAGCGGCTTATCGACATGGTAATGACATTCATCAGTTTCAATCCCAATCGTGCTAAAAAGATAGCAATAAAGAATGCCGATATACCGATCCATCGGTTTATAAAAAAGTCGGCACAGATTGCACCTTGAGAGCCGGCCCAATTTTGTATGCCGTTTCCGATACGGTTTATTTCTTTTGTCGATTGATGATCGATAATGCTTTGATCGGCGGCTCCGTCGAAAAAGAATGAAATAAAAGAAATTGTCAGAAATATGGAAAAAAAGAGCAATATAAGACCTCCAACAAAACGAGTCCGTTCATCCCGTAATAAGCGGATGACTTTGTTGCGGAACGTCTCTTTTGCCGAGGTATTAGAAATATCTTTTTTTGAAATATTTTTTTCATTCTTTTTCGTTGCCATATTTCAGCGGGTTAAATCTTCTTACAAAAATAATAATTTTCAACAGATGGCTTGCGGTTTTATCGAAGAATATTGATTCGCACCCTCTTATTTTTTCCAGAAATAAGAGGTAAAAAGAATCAGTATGGTAAAAATTTCCAGACGACCTATCAACATGATAAAGGAGAGTAGCCATTTGCCGGCATCAGGAATGATTGCAAACGAATATAATGTCCGGCCTAATCCGGTACCGATATTTCCTATACAGGACAAAGAACATCCGAATGCTTCATCAATAGTTAATCCCATGGTTGCCAAAGTCAAAGCGCCGATAATGACGATTATAGCATAAGTGAATAAAAAAGCCAGTATTTTGGTGATGATTTCGTGCGAAATGGCTTGCTGGTTTATGCGTACCGGAACGATGGTATTCGGGTGTACTTGTCGGTAAAATTCGTATATGGTGTTTTTGAGCAAAACGACGATGCGAATGACTTTTGCGCCACCGCTGGTCGAACCGGCACAACCGCCGCAGAACATCAGTAAGCAGATGAGAATGCAAAAGAACGGGCCCCAAGAGACATAGTCGGCCGATATGAATCCAGTTGAAGTGATGATAGACGAAACTTGGAATAGAGACGCCCGTATAGTTGCTTCTAAGCCTAATCTTTCATATACGCCATTGAAAAAGAGTCCGATGACGATGAGAATTGTAAATAGGACGACAATCGTCAAATACCATTTTACCTCTTCATTACCGAAAGTCTTTTTTATTTCTCCTCGTATAGCCCGATATACAAGCGCATAATTGATACCGGAGATAAGCATGAAAATCGTGATAACATATTCGGTATATGCCGAATTCCAATATGCGATGCTGTCGTTTTTGGTAGAAAATCCACCTGTGGCGGCTGTGGTGAAGGCGTGGCATACGGCATCGAAAAGATTCATGGGGCCAAGCTTCAAAAGGATAATCAGTACGATGGTAAGCCCCAAATAAGTTGTCCATAAAAGTTTGGCGGTCTGTCCTATGCGGGGACCTAATTTATCGTTCATGATGCCTGTCGTTTCGGCATTGAATAATTGCATACTGCCACCGCTGTTTATCAGAGGTAAAATGGCCAGTGTAAGAAGAATGATTCCTAATCCACCCAACCATTGTATAAGACTGCGCCACAAAAGAATTCCATGAGGTAGTTTTTCGACGTCGGTTATTATGCTGGCCCCCGTTCCTGTAACACCGGATACTGTTTCAAAAAACGCTTCGGCCATATTATCGACAGCCCCGGATAAAATAAAAGGCAGAGAGCCCAATAGGGAGAAACATATCCAGCATAAGGAAACAACCATGATTCCGTCTCGTTTTCCTAATGTTTTGCGTTCGGTATTGGGATATTGGAAAAAGAGTATACTTCCTATGACGGCGGCTATTCCTATCGTTATAAGAAATGCTGTCGTATCGTTTTCTCCATAATAAATTGATATTCCCAAAGGCATGAGCATCGACGCGGCTTCTAACCATAACAACACGCCGATGATCTTGAGAATGATGCGGTAATTGATTTCTGCCATGATGTTTACCCGAACAGTTTTCCTAATTTATGGATTACAGTATCTAAACAAAAGACCATAACGTGGTCGTTGGCTTGTATCTGTGTGTTGCCGTTTACGATCATGGCTTTACCATCTCGAATGAGTCCACCCAAAGTAATGTCTCGTGGAAGTTTGAGATCTTTGATGGGCTTATGAGTTATCGGCGCGTCTTCTTTGACGATGAGTTCTGCTACTTCGGCATCGGACATAGCCAAACATTTGACATTGGAAGAGTCTTCGTCGAGCAACAGTTGGAAAATGCGGCTGGCTGTAAGTAATTTTTTATTGATAATAGACCCGATGTCGAGTCTTTCGGCTGTGGGAATAAGAGAAAGGTTCTCCACCTCGGCAACTGTTTTGACAGCCCCGAAACGTTTAGCCGAGAGACATGCCAGAATATTGGTTTCGGCACTGTCGGTCAATGCAACAAATGCGTCGGTGTCTTTGATGCCTTCTTCTTTAAGAAATTCCGTGTCGCGGCCGTCACCGTTGATAATAGTGATTTCGGGTATGGTGTTGGCCAATTTATAACATTTTTCTTTGTCGATTTCAATGATTTTCATTTTCATGGATTCGGGCAGTATATGAGCCAACCGTATGGCAATACGGCTTCCTCCCATGATAACGACTTTATGGACATCGATTTCTTTTTTCCCGGTAAGCTGTTGTATGTCTTGAATATGGCCGGGAGTTGTGGTGAAATAGACAATATCGCCGACTTGTATTTCGTCCGAACCTCGGGGTATGATCGTTCTGTCTTTTCTTTTGATGGCGGCTATGTGATAAAGCAGATGGAATTTATTCAGTTCCGAAAGTTTTTGATTCAATATTTTGGCATTTTCCCTTATTTTTGCTCCGATAAGGATAAGTTCTCCATTACAAAGTTCGAACCAGTTGCGTACCCAGTTATGACTTAGGGCCGTAACGATTTCCTCGGCTGCAAGCATTTCGGGATATATCAGTTCATCGACACCTGTTTCTTTGAAGTATGCTTTGTTTTCGGGTAACATATATTCATAATTGTCAACTCGCGCAACGGTTTTTCTAGTACCGAGTTTTTTTGCGAATTGACAAGCAACGATATTGCGGGTCTCAAAAGGCATGACGGCAATGAATAGATCGGCTTCGTTTATGCCAGCCTGTTTCAAAATTTTGAGGGAAGTAGGAGAGCCGGCGATCGTCATAAGATTGTAGTTCAAGTCGAGCCAGCGCAATTTTTCTATATCTGTATCGATCAGTACGATGTCCAGATTCTCTTTCGATAGTAATTTGGCCAGATGGGTACCAACTTCTCCTGCTCCTGCAATAATGATTTTCATTGTTCTGCGTATATCGAATGAAACAAATTGTTCCCGAAGTTCATTTTGATTATCATTTATCAAGAAGCATTTTTACGATGCTTGCTTCGTCCATTCCGCATAGCGTATACAGTTCCGATATACTGCCTTGTTCGATAAAACGGTCGGGAATGCCTATGCGTTTGATTTGAGGGGTATAATTGTTTTCTGCCATAAATTCCATAACGGCACTTCCTAATCCTCCTTCTATCGTCCCGTCTTCTACGGTAATGATACGTTTGAATTGCTGCCCTACGCGATGAAGTATTTCCGTATCGATAGGTTTCAGAAAAATCATATCGTAATGAGCGACGGATACACCTTCTGTTTTCACCGACTTGATAGCCTTTTGCACCATTTTCCCTATGGGGCCGATAGATAAAACAGCTATATCACTTCCCTCCGAGAGCTGTCGGCCTTTACCTATTTCGATTTGTTGCATGGGACAACACCAGTTTATCACTGAACCTCGTCCTCTCGGATAACGTATTGTAAAACAGCGGCCTGCCGATTGTGCTGTAAACATAAGATGGCGCAGGTAATGCTCGTCGATTGGCGAGGCTATGGTCATATTGGGAATACAGCGCATATATGCAAGATCGAACGCGCCGTGATGTGTCATGCCGTCTTCACCCACAAGCCCGGCTCTGTCGAGACAAAAGACGACCGGCAGGTTTTGTATGGCGACGTCATGTATAACTTCGTCGAAAGCCCGTTGCATAAACGATGAATAGATATTGCAAAAGGGTATGAGACCCTCTTTGGCCAATCCTCCCGAAAAAGTTACGGCGTGTTCTTCGGCGATCCCTACGTCGAAAGCCCGATGCGGAAATCGTTCTATCATATAGTTCATGGAACAACCAGTTGGCATGGCGGGTGTGATGCCTACTATTTTGTCGTTTTTCTCGGCTAGTTCGACCAATGTATGGCCGAAAACATCTTGAAAAAGAGGCGGCAAATTCTCTGTCTCATTTTTTTGACGCTCACCGGTTTCTTTATTGAACCGTCCCGGAGCATGCCATACGACAGCATTTTTTTCGGCCGGAGCAAATCCCTTTCCCTTAACCGTTTTGACATGCAGGATTTTGGGTCCGGACATATCTTTTATATTATTCAGAACTCTGACCAGATGTTTTACATCATGTCCGTCTATCGGGCCGAAATATCGGATATTCAGTCCTTCAAATATATTCTGATGCCTCGATATCAAAGCTTTCAGACTATTGTTGAAACGGAGTATGGCACCTTTCTGTTGTTCGGAGACGAGACGCATTTTTACCAACAGACGGTAAAGTTTGTACCGCATGTCGTTGTAAAAGGGCAAGGTGTTGATACGAGACAAATAATGATGGAAAGCTCCGACATTGTTGTCGATAGCCATGTTGTTATCGTTGAGGATAATCAAC
The DNA here is from genome assembly GCA_000434215.1 of Bacteroides sp. CAG:144. Taxonomy (GTDB): domain Bacteria; phylum Bacteroidota; class Bacteroidia; order Bacteroidales; family UBA11471; genus Caccoplasma; species Caccoplasma intestinavium. The sequence goes on along the minus strand of HF999723.1, from coordinate 29,084 downwards.
AGGTTATTAGGGTTAGTCGATGCATTATTCAATCCTTCAAAAGCCAATCCTCCCGCAATAGCGGCATCGCCTATCACAGCGACGACCTTACGGTCTTTTTCGTTTTTCAGGTTGGCAGCGACCGACATACCCAATGCTGCCGATATCGAATTGGAGGCATGTCCAGCAACGAATGTGTCGTATGGGCTTTCTAACGGTGTAGGGAAACCGCTTAGTCCACCCAACTTTCGATTGGTCACAAACCGGTCCCTTCGTTCTGTCAGTATTTTATGGGCATAAGCCTGATGTCCTACGTCCCATACGATACGGTCGTATGGCGTATTCAGTGCATAGTGTAAAGCTACGGTAAGCTCTATTGTCCCTAAACTTGAAGCAAAATGTCCCGGGTTTTGAGAAAGCGCATCGATAATGAATTGGCGTAGTTCGCTGCATATCTGGGGAAGCTGGTCGAGGGAGAGCTTTCGCAGATCATCGGGATTATATATGTCGGAGAGTATCGTTTTTTTTTCTGCTGTCATTTCGGTATGATAAACACGCAAAGATACGCTTTTCTTCTAAAATAGTAAATCTATCCGCACGAATTGTGGTTAACCCGATTTTTTCTTAACGATAAAGTGGAATATATGATAAGCTCGATACCTTTAAAAAAGATCATTCCAGCTCTACGACCGTAATGCCGGCACCGCCGAATTGTACGTGTTCATCGTGAAAAGACCTTATTCCTGTAACCCCTTTGAGATATTCTCTGACCGTTTGACGCAAAGCTCCCGTGCCTGTTCCGTGCAGAATACGCACTTGTTCGGCTCCGACTTGAATAGCATCGTCGATAAAATAAACGAGGGCTTGCAGAGCTTCATCGGCTCTGAAACCACGAATATCTATTTCCCGGTGGAAGTGGAGACTTTTTTCTCTCATGCTGTTGGTGGTATCTTCGCTTACAAATGTCGCTTTTATGGCTTGTTCGCGTTTTAGTCGGTTTCGGCTCACTTTTTCGAGACGTTCGATGTGTACCGAAGATTTTATGTGGCCGAATATGACAGTTGCTTTGTTCCCTTGTATCGCCGAGATTTCTCCCACAGTCGTTTGGCCTTTAAGACATACGGCATCACCCACCGAAATGGTCGTTGTTTTGGACGTTTCGGCATCAGCTTCTTTTTTCGAGTGGTTCTTTTTCTCTTCTTTCGCCTTGATTTTTGCGATTTTTCTTGATATGGTATCGTCGTTTTCGTCGTTCTTCTGCAATCCTTTTTTGAAAGAATGGAGTTCTTGACGAGCCATCTTCGTTTTTTCTTTCTCGGCCTCTGCCTCTTTGATGGTACGAATGGTATTTTCGATGCGGGCGTTTGATTCGGCGATAAGTTGTTCCGCTTTTTGTTTGGCTTCTTTCAGAATACGTTTCCGCTCTTTTTCTATTTCTTGCAGATTATCGGCATACCTCTGCGTGATTTCTTCGAGCTGTTTTTCTCGGTGTCGTATATTTTGGCGTTTGTTTTCCCAATACCGTTTGTCCCGAACGATGTCTTGCAGGTATTTGTCCATATCGATGTAATCCGAGCCTACTTTTTCCGAAGCATCGGCAATGACATCTTCGGGCAATCCTATTTTACGGGCTATTTCTATGGCGAATGAACTGCCCGGGTTGCCGATAGATAATTTGAAGAGGGGTTGCATCATGTGGCGGTCGTAGAGCATGGCGCCGTTGACGATACCTTGCGTGTCCTCTGCAAACTGTTTCAGGTTTTGGTAGTGTGTGGTTATGACACCGAATGCCTTTTTCCGATTGAAACGGTCGAGAAGTACTTCTGCGATGGCACCGCCGATTTGCGGTTCGGTACCTCCGCCGAATTCATCGATGAGCAAGAGAGAACTTTCATTGCAATTCTTGACGAAAAACTTCATGTTCGTCAAGTGGGAACTGTAAGTACTGAGGTCGTTCTCTATTGATTGTTCGTCGCCTATATCGATGAAGATGTGGTCAAAGATTCCTGTATGGGAATTTTCGTATACCGGTATGAGCAATCCGCATTGCAGCATATATTGCAATAGTCCTGTTGTTTTGAGACAAACCGATTTCCCGCCTGCGTTCGGCCCGGAAATGAGCAATATGCGTTGTTGGGGAGTAAGGGCTATGTCTAACGGGACGACTTGTTTGTTTTGTTTTTTGAGAGAGAGGAAAAGCAACGGGTGAATGGCATGATACCATTCGATTTGCCTGCAATTCTCGAAGTGTGGAAGTAAAGCGTTTATCTCGATGGCAAACAGTGCTTTGGCTCGTATGAAATCTATGTCGGCAAGGAATTCGTAGGAATGGGCGATTTCTGCTAAATGAGGCCGTAGTTCATCGGTAAAGAGAGTAAGTATGCGTATGATTTCACGGCGTTCTTCCCCTTCGAGTTCTCTTATTCGGTTATTGGCTTCGACTACTTCTGCCGGTTCTATATATACGGTTTTCCCGCTGGCCGACTCGTCATGTACGATACCTTTTATTCTCCGCTTATAGGCCGGTATGACGGGAATGACCAGTCGTCCTTCTCGTAAAGTGGGTGAAACTTCTTTGTCGACAATACCTTCGCTTTGGGCATTACGCAAGATCATGTTCAAACTGCGGGAAATACTTGAAAGGGTACGGTTCAGTTCCCTGCGTATTTGAGACAATTCGGTCGAGGCGTTATCTTTGACGTGTCCGAACTTGTCGATGATTTGGTCTATACGGGAAAGTAATTGCGGAAATACGACGACATTTCCGGCCAGTGCTTGCAGATGAGGATAAGGACTTTCTTCTTCATTGATGAAAAATCCTACGATATGGCGTATCGTTTCCAAAGAACGTCTCAGGTTGAAAAGTTCCGTTTCATCGAGAAAAGTCCCCTCTATGCGAATGCGTTGTAACGAAGATCGTATATCGAAGAAGTAATCGGCCGGGAAATTATCTTCGGTTTGTAATATATGGGTAAATTCCTCGGTTTCGTGTAGTAAGCGGTCGATGGTATCGAACGATGTCTGGAATTGCATACCGGCGACACGTTCGCTACCCAACGTACTCAAACATCGATCGCAGATGAGACCGCGTATTTTGTCAAATCCGATTTTCTCTTCAAAATTTTGAGGATAGGTCATATTCTCTTACTTGTGATTTCCTGCAAAGGTACGAAATCTTGTTTTATGTATAAGAGGGAAGATATACATGTTATTTCCATTTTTTCGTTTTGAGAAAAATATAGACCCCTACACCGATACATATCATGAGAAGCCATGCCGCTATGTAGCCGTATTGCCAGCTCAGTTCGGGCATATTGTCGAAATTCATACCCCAAACGCCGACGAGAAATGTCAGAGGTATGAAGATTGTAGAGACGATCGTCAGGCGTTTCATGATGGAATTCATGCGTAAATCGTTGTTGGAGATATATAAATCGACAAGAGAAGAGAGCGTTTCACGGCAAATTTCGATGTTTTGTGCAACGTAGTTTATGTGGTCGTTGAGATCGTTGAAAAATGCCCGATTGGTTTTGTGTATCAAAGGCGAGTCCGATCGGATCAGTCGGGAGTATTGTTCTTTCAGTGGTAAGACGGTCCGTTTCAAGAGAAGGTATCTTCTCCTCAAAGTTTGTATTTCGATACCGATTTCATAAGCGCTTTTTTCAAGCAGAAGTTCCGATTCCAGATCTTCGAGGCTGTTGTCGATTTGTGCCGATACCGAAATGAAATTTGTTACCAGATCGTTTAGTAAAACGGTAAGCAGATAATCGGAGGGGCGGGTTCGGATTTTCAAGATATTGTTTCGTAAGGCGTTCTCTATACCTCGGAAGGCCGGAGTTTCATACTCCATAAACGTAAGAATGAAGTTCTCGCCTTGTACGATGCTTACCTGGGATTCTTTTTCTTTGTCGAAGTATTTTGCGATGACGATATTGAACTTTTCATATTCTTCGATTTTACAGGGGTGATTGGGATTGAGAATATCCTGCATGACCAAAAAGTTGATGCCGAAATGTGTGCAAATGTTTTGTATGTCGGAGGTATTTTGCAATCCGCATATTTGGAGCCAATGAATATAATCGGGACGTTCTGTTTCCGGAATGAGGATTTGAAGGTCGTTTTCGATGTGCTCATCAATATCGTTGGCGTTATAACTGAACAAATGCAATCGGGTGGGAGCCATGTTCTCGCTGTCGTAGCTGAGACGATCGGTAAGAAGGTTGTTGTTTGTATTCATCGGGCTTTGGAGAAATTTTTACGGTATTTTTGTCGTCTAAGGTACAAGATATTATCGTTTTAGTTAATAAAGAATGATTATTTTTCGATCTATTGAGTTAAAAAATATTGTTTAGGGTATGAACAATAAAAAAGTTATTATGTTTATAAAGAAATAGACGAAAAATTCAAGTCATGAAAAAAGTGTGGGATTATCTTTGGCCGGTTTTGTTATGCGTGGGAGTAGGAGTTACTGCCGGCTTTTTTCAGCGGTCAGCCATAGAAGAGTGGTATCCGCTGTTGCATAAACCGTCGATAACGCCTCCGGCGATTGTTTTTCCCATTGTATGGAGTATCCTTTACGTTTTGATGGGGCTGTCTCTCTCTTTTCTTATAAAGAGGAAATCGGCAAAATGGTTGATTGCCGTATGGGGTGCGCAATTATTTTTTAATTTCCTTTGGAGCATTCTGTTTTTCAGTTGGAGAAGCCCGTTATTGGGATTGTTGGATATTTTGTTGCTCGATTTTCTCGTCGTTTTCTATATATGCAAAGCCTATGTACCTAGCCGCATATCATCGTGGTTGTTTATCCCGTATATACTGTGGCTGCTTTTGGCAACATATCTCAATGTATATATCTGTTTTTATAATCCGTAAATTTATTGTTTAACTAAAAAAATACGACTATGACACATGTAATGCCTAAACTTCCGTATGCCGACGATGCTCTTGCTCCGGTGATGAGTAAAGAAACCATTGATTACCATTATGGTAAACATTTGCAGACTTATATCGACAATCTCAATCGCTTGATTGCTGATACGCCTTACGCCGATATGACCCTCGATGAGATTGTAAAAAGCTCCGACGGTGCGATCTTTAATAATGCAGCACAGACGTGGAACCACACGTTTTTTTTCGAGACTTTGACGCCCCGGGAAAAGAAAATCCCTGAAAAGTTATCCGAAGCGTTGATTCGGGAATTCGGGTCGGTCGAATCGTTCAAAGACCAGTTTTCCAAGGCGTCGGTTTCTTTGTTCGGTTCCGGTTGGGTATGGCTTGCTATCGACAAACATGGCAAGTTATCGATAGAATCGGCTCAAAATGCAGGGAATCCGTTGACGAAATTGTTGAAACCGTTATTGACTGTCGATGTGTGGGAACATGCTTATTATATCGATTATCGCAATCGTCGGGCCGATTTCATAAAAGCTTTTTGGGCGATCGTTGATTGGGACAAGGTTGCCGAGCGCCTCTAATCAAATAAAAACCGGGAAACGTCGTTCCCGGTTTTTTTATTCTTCATCGATAGAAGGTGCGGTAGAGTGAATATGTTTCAGAACTTCGGCGTCTATGTAGAATACGGTTTCTTCGGCTAGATTGATGATATGGTCGCCGGTACGTTCCAGTTTGCGTAATATGGCAGCTATTTCTAAGCAGAATCGAATGGCCGACGGATTGTTTTTAGCGTACTCTGCCAGTTTATCAAGAGCTTTTTGATTGAGTGAATCCAAAAGGTCGTCTTTATCGATAACCGATTTTGCCAAAGACGCATCGGAATTTTCAAGTGCTTTGTGCGTAGTAGAGAACATGTGTAGTACTTGATCGTACATCTCTTTCAGTTCCAATACGTTGAATAGCTGTTTGTCTTCTTCTGTCGGGTTATTTCTTGCGACGAAACGGGCGATACTGTCGGCGTAGTCTCCTATGCGTTCGAGATTGTTGTTGATTTTCAACATGGCGAGTGCGAAACGCAGGTCTACGGCCACAGGGTTGTATAGGGCAATGAAATCTTCGATGTCGCTGTCTATTTTCAGTTCAAATGCGTTCACCCGTTTTTCTCTTGATGCAACGCTGTTTGCAAGGTCGTCGTCGTTATTGCGTAATGCGTTGAACGCATTTTCGAGTTGCTGGCGTACCAACAGCCACATATCATTTACTTCTTCTTTTATAGCAAGAAGTTCGTTCTCAACAAATTTTACCATAGTAAAGTCTTTTTATTTTATCCAAAACGTCCTGTAATATAATTTTGCGTAGCTTCTTCGGTGGGATTTGTAAAAATCTTTTTGGTATCATCGTATTCGACCATTTCTCCGAGGTAGAAAAACGCCGTTTTATGACTTACCCGTGCTGCTTGTTGCATGCTGTGGGTTACGATGACGATGGTCGTCTGTTTACATAATTCGCATATCAACTCTTCTATTTTTGCTGTCGATATGGGATCCAGAGCCGATGCCGGTTCGTCCATCAGCAGGACCGAGGGCGATATTGCCATGGCACGGGCTATGCACAAGCGTTGCTGTTGACCGCCGGATAGGGCATAAGCCGATTCTTTCAGTTTGTCTTTTACCTCATTCCATAAAGCCGCACCTTTTAAGGCTTCTTCTACTTTGTGCGAAATAAATTCTTTATCTCTGAATCCATTGACACGCAGACCATAAGCAACATTTTCGAAAATGCTTTTAGGAAAAGGGTTCGGCCGTTGGAAAACCATTCCGACATTTCTCCGCAATACATCTACTTCGACCGATTTATCATATATGTCCTGACCGTCGATATAGATGTTTCCCGTCAGTCTTGTATGTGGTATCAGGTCATTCATTCGATTGAAAAGCCGTAAGAATGTTGATTTCCCGCACCCCGACGGGCCGATAAATGCCACAACTTGATTTTCGGGGATAGATAGAGATATGTTTTTCAGTGCATGGAAGTCTCCATAATAAAAATCTACATGGTTCGCTTCTATTTTGTTCATGTCTGTTTGGGTTTATTATTTTAACTTGATTTTTTTATCGAAATAATTCCGTATACCATTGGCCGCTAAATTCATTATCAAGACGATGACGATGAGGACAAATGCTGTTCCGTAAGCGATCGGTTGTTGTGCTTCGACATCGGTTCCGCTGGTTGCAACGACATAAAGATGATAAGGCAATGCCATACACTGGTCGAAAATACTGGTCGGCAATTTCGGTAAAAAGTATGCTGCGCAGGTGAACAAGATAGGTGCTGTCTCTCCCGAGACACGTCCCAGCGAGAGTATGAGTCCCGTAATGATCCGGGGAGTGGCCATAGGAAGCAGGACTTTCCAGATGGTCTGTGCTTTGGTTGCCCCTAAGGCCATACTGCCTTCTCTGAAATAGGACGGGATATCTTTGAACGTCTCTTCGGTTGTGCGAATGATGATGGGTAGAGCAAGCAATCCCAGCGTCAATGAACCGGCCAATATGCTGTCTCCGAAATTGAGTCGGTTGACAAAGAATGCCATACCGAACAAGCCGAATACAATAGACGGGATACCGGCCAGATTGTTGGTCATCGTACGGATAAAATTTACGATTTTTCCTGAGCGGGCATATTCGTTCATATATATTCCGCTCATGATTCCGATGGGGAACGCAAACAAGGCACTGCCTATCATCAGGTAGAAAGTACCGACTATCGCCGGCCATATTCCGCCTTTGGTCATGCCGTCGCTGGGGGCTTGAGTGATAAAATCCCAACTGATTACCCCGATGCCTTTGATGATGATAAAGCCTAAAATAAAAAACAATATAGCGACGATGCTGTAACTGAAAATACGGAATAGGGTAAACATCAGGTTTTGGGTTATCCGTCGCCGTTTTGAAAATAGGGAGGTATCGAAATTCATATATGGTCAGTTTTTTATTTTGTTGCGGGAAGAGACGATTTCGACGCAAGAGTTGATAAATAAGGTGATGAAGAAGAGTATGACGCCGAGTAGAAACAACGATTGATAATGTGCGCCTCCGGCCGGGGCTTCTCCCAGTTCGGCTGCAATGGTAGCCGGGATTGTCCTCAGCGGTTCTAAAATAGAGGTGGGTATGACTGCTGCGTTACCGGTGACCATGAGCACAGCCATAGTTTCTCCTATGGCGCGGCCTATCCCCAGTACTACCCCCGATGTGATTCCCGAGATAGAAGACGGGATCACCACTTTGTATATGGTTTGCCACTGTGTCGACCCGAGTGCCAGACTAGCTTCTCGCATGGAACGCGGACAGTTGCTCATCGCGTCTTCCGCAACGGTAATGATTGTCGGTAAAGCCATGATTGCCAATATGATGCTTCCTGCCAATCCCGATTCTCCCACAGGTAGGTCGAATGTGTTTTGCAACAGCGGAACGATGACTGCCAGTCCGAAAAATCCGTAAACGACCGAGGGGATTCCGTTGAGCAATTCGATAATGGGTTTCAGAATATTCCTGATTTTAGGATTGGCGACTTCGGACATATAGATGGCAACGGAAAGTCCGAACGGGAGGGCTATCAGTATGGCGAAAAAACTAACCCAAAGAGTTCCGTACAACAAAGGTAATATCCCGAAGATGGGTGATGGGGTAGCTGTCGGATACCATTCTGTCCCGAGTAAAACATCTTTTGCCGGAATATCCCTGTCTTCGAGCATGCGTATGTCGGATTCGTTCTGGATTAAGTTTTGGGGAACAAATGCGATCATTCCTTGATTTCGGCGGATTAAATCTCCAATTTTTTTGCCGGCATATTCGTATTCCGAGCCGAGTTCTTCTTCGGAGTAATGTTTTGACAAATCTTCGAGACGGAATGTTTGTACGGGAATATCGCTGCCTCCGAGCTCTTTCCAGTTGACAATTTCTTCATCGAATAAATCTTTTATCTGTTGGGAACTGAGAGATTTTATCGGATTTTCTTTATTGACGACAAGAGTATAGCCGTCTTCTACTATCGGATTATTGAAGAGCCCGACTGCTTCGGTAAAAAGGAATCCGATAATCAATAAAATAATGGCACTGGTTACAAAACCGCTTACGGTAAATACCCGTTTCGCGATATGATCGATCCACTTTTTCATGTGTAATTCTTGTTTGGTTACATGGCGGGAATGAACCCTAATTTCAAAGATATATTTTCGGCTCTCTCCGATGTGATGAATTGCAGGTAAGCTTGTACTTTGTTTTTATCTTTTTTATTGTAGTAGTAATAAAGAGGACGTACGATAGGATATTTTTTTGCCCGGGCGTTTTCTATCGACGGGTATGCATAGCTTTTCCCGCCATCATAAGAAACTTTTATGGCTTTTACATGAGGATTCAGGTAGGCCATGCCTACATATCCGATAGCTCCTTTGGTCTGCCTTATCGATTGTATGATCGCTCCGGTGGCCGGCATGGATAATATGTTATTGGTATAATTCTTGTTTTCGAGAACACTTTCTTTGAAAAATTCGTAAGTACCCGAAGAGGTTTCCCGAGAATAGACTATGATTTTTGCATCGGGACCGCCAACCTCTTTCCAGTTGGTTATTTTACCTCGGAAAATGGCTTCCAGTTCTTCCCGGGTAAGGCTGTCTACCGGATTCGAAGGATTTACGATTATCGCCAATGCATCATAAGCGACGATTTCTTCACACAGCTCCATTTTATTTTGTTTCGTTTTTATTTTTTCTCCGAATTTTATGCGGCGAGATGCCATGGCAATATCGGTTGTTCCTTCCATAATGGCCGAAATACCTACTCCGCTGCCTCCGCCGGTTACCGTAACGGCGGCGCCCGGATATTCTTTCATAAATGTTTCGGCCCATTCTTGGGTAAGGGGTAGAACCGTATCGCTGCCTTTGATGCGTTGCGCAGATATAGATTCTGTAATGAAGAGGACAAGAATCGGAATCAAAAGAATGTTTTTGTACATATTTTACAGCATTGATTTGACGCTGCAAAAATCATATTATAACATGAGAAATATGTTACATTCAGATTAAAATTTCTTTTCATGAAAAATTTTTTTAATGTACTTTATTATGGTTTACCTATTTAGAATGAATTATCTTTGTACAATCTGTTTGAGATGTTAGGATTCTCTTTTTGCGTAAGGAGCTGATTTTTAGAAATGAATGTAAATGAAAAGTAGAGTTGTGATTAGGGAATATGAACCGGCCGATAAAAATGCCGTCATGGATTTGATCCGATTGAATATACCGATGTATTTTGCCGTCGAAGAGGAGGCGGCATTTGATATGTACTTGGATAGAGAAAGGGAACTCTATTATGTTTTATTGGTCGATGAGTTGATAGTGGGGTGCGGAGGAATAAATTTCGCGGATAACATGACGCATGGGAAAATTAGTTGGGATATTTTTCACCCCGATTATCAAAGGAAATCGTTAGGTTCACGATTGCTTCGGTATAGAATTGAGAAATTGAAGGCTGTTGAAAGCGTTCGGAAAATGACCGTGAGGACATCTCAGTTTGTATATGGATTTTATGAGAAGCATGGTTTTGAGTTGAAGAAAGTTGTAAAAAACTATTGGGCTCAGGGGTTTGATTTGTATGATATGGAGTATAAAGAGAAGCGATAGAAAAACGCTGTCTGAGTATATGACAAATATGAGTTATGAAATGGATAAATAATAGATTTTATTCGTTATCTTTGCCGCTAACAAATTAAGGAAGTATATCTGCAAGTAGAAAAACTTTGACTATGACACACGTAGCAGAACACAATGAAGAAGAAAAGAAAAGCCTGAATTTTATAGAAATGGCTGTCGAGGCCGATTTGGCTGCCGGTAAAAACGGCGGGCGTTTGAATACTCGGTTTCCGCCCGAGCCTAACGGCTATTTGCATATAGGTCATGCAAAGGCTATTTGCATGGATTTCGGGATTGCCGCGAAATATGGAGGAACATGTAATTTGCGTTTTGACGATACTAATCCGGCCCGGGAAGATGTGGAATATGTCGATTCTATTATGGAAGATATTCACTGGCTGGGCTTTGACTGGGGAGATCGTCTTTACTATGCATCGGATTATTTCCCGAAGTTGTATGATTTGGCATTGCGTATGATAAAGGAGGGATATGCTTATGTAGATGAGCAAACCTCGGAACAAATCGCCCAGCAAAAGGGAACACCTACACAATCCGGAGTAAGTAGCCCGTATCGCGATCGTCCCGTAGAAGAAAATCTCGATTTGTTCGAGCGCATGAATAAGGGCGAATTTGAAGAAGGCGCGATGGTATTGCGGGCGAAAATCGATATGGCTTCTCCTAATATGCACATGCGCGACCCGATTATGTATCGGATTATAAAACACCCGCACCATCGTACGGGTACGAAGTGGAATGTATATCCCATGTACGATTTTGCGCATGGGCAATCGGATTATTTCGAGGGGGTTACCCATTCTATTTGTACATTGGAGTTTGAGGTGCATAGACCTTTATATGAGTGGTTTGTGAAATTCTTGGCCGATGACAGTTATTGTCCTCGACAGATTGAGTTCAACCGTCTGAACCTTACTTATACCGTGATGAGTAAACGTAAACTTTTACAGTTGGTTCAGGAAAAACTCGTTTCGGGCTGGGACGATCCCCGTATGCCGACTCTGTGCGGGTTGCGTCGTCGCGGATATACACCCGAGTCGATACGCAATTTTGTAAATAAGATAGGGTATACCAAATTCGACGGTCTTATCGATGTCGCATTGCTCGAACATAGCATTCGGGAAGACCTTAATAAGAATGCCAATCGGGTGGCTGCCGTAGTGAATCCGGTCAAACTTATTATAACCAATTATCCCGAAGATAAGGTCGAATATCTCGATGCGGAGAATAATCCCGAGAAACCTGAGGCTGGCGTGCATTCGATGCCTTTTACAAGGGAACTTTATATCGAACGGGAAGATTTCATGGAGAATCCACCCAAGAAATATTTCCGTATGACACCCGGTCAGGAAGTCCGTCTCAAATCGGCGTACATAGTAAAATGCACAGGCTGTAAAAAGAATGCCTCCGGTGAAATCGAGGAGGTATATTGCGAATACGATCCTGAGACGCGTAGCGGAATGCCCGAAAGCAATCGGAAAGTGAAAGGTACGCTGCATTGGGTTTCGGCACGTTATGCCGTTGAAGCCGAAGTGCGTATGTACGATCGTCTTTTCATGGTAGAGAATCCGGCCGAAGAAAAGGATACCGATTTCAGGGAGTTGTTGAATCCCGATTCTTTGTCGGTTGTCAAAGCCTATATCGAGCCGTATTTGGCAGAGACGGCAAAAGTGGGAGACCACTATCAGTTCCAGCGTATCGGCTATTTTTCGGTAGATCCCGATACGACCCGGGAGCATTTGGTCTTCAATCGCACCGTGTCTTTGAAAGATAGTTGGGAGAAAATAAAAGATAAGCGTTGAAATTGATATAAGCCAATTGTGTACCGGAGTAACGCGGAATGGGTTTCGCTTTACTCCGGTATTGTCTTAAAAAACGGTTTTATGGATAATGAAGACATCAATTCCGATTTGATACGTCGTTACGAGGATATGCTCCGTTGCGGCGAACGCCGTTATTTCGATGCAGAAGATATAGAGGATATTGCTTATGAATATGAACTCTCGGAGCAATATCGAGATGCGCTCGGCGTTATTGAATACGGATTGGAATTGCACCCGGGAAACATCGATTTATTGGTGCGCCGGGCCGGATATTTGTTGTGTCTTGATCGTATCGATGAGGCAGAACGTCAAATCGATGAGATACATAGCCATACAGCCGATGCTCTTCTTATTCAAACGGAGATTGCATTGATTCGTTCGGATTTTGTGCGTGCTATGGCGTATATCGACGACTTGCTCGATTCCGATGAACTTTCTTTGGAAATATGTCTCGACGTTATAGATCTTTTTCTCGACTATGATTGCTTTTCCGAAGCATTCTCTTTCATAGATGAGGCATGTCGACGATTGCCGAAAGACAAAGATGCCCTTATGCGGGAATTGGCTCATATTTATGAAGATCAGCAGAAGAATGACGAGGCGATCGCCATATATAATAAGTTGCTCGATAAAGACCCATATTCTCATGCAGACTGGTTCGATTTGGCCCGATTATTGGCCTTGAGGGGAAAATACGATGAGGCTATCGAGGCGTGTGATTTCGCTTTGGCTATCGATGAAAACAACGTCGAAACGATGATTTCGAAAGGCTGTTGCCTGTATGATAAAGGAGATTTTCAGGCGGCGATGCACCTCTTCGATGAGGTAATAGATACGGCTCAGGACAAAAGTCTGGCACATGCTATGTTGGCGGCTTGTTATTCGCACATGGAGTTGTATGAGAAAGCCGTAAATTCGCTATTGCTCGCCATAAAATATGCCGACTATCCCAATGCCGACTTTTATTATCAGTTGGCAACCAATTATTATAGCCTGAATGATATTTCCAATACGCGCGATGCGTTGACGAAAGCACTCGAAGCCGATGCCTATCATGTCGATGCCATGATGTTTGTCGGGGAGATAGATATGTCGGAGAATAAGTTGGAAGCAGCCGAAAAACAATTTCGTTTGGTTTTGACTCTTGATCCCGAGAATGCATATGCGTGTAAAAATCTGGCTCAAATTATGGAGCGGCTTGCTTTGTCGTCCGACGGTGAAAACAGAACCCGTTATTGCCATGAGGCTATCGAATATTATACACGAGCCGTTGAATATATGCATCATACCGATGTAGAGATGTTATTGAGTTTGGCATTGGCGCATTTTAAATATGGCGATGTCGAGGAAGCGATGCATCTTGCCGATAGGATAGAGTCGCTTATGAACGACCCTGAGATATTGAATAACTTAGATGATGAGAATCGGAGCCGTATCGAGTCTCTTGCTCACATTATGGATCTTTTGAGAGATGAATTGGGAAAAAATTTGAATACGAATTTATAACATAGGATTTTATGGAAAAACGGAGTGCAAAGGATTATACGCTTTTAATGCTTAAAGGAATGGGTATGGGGGCAGCCGATGTAGTTCCCGGTGTATCGGGGGGGACGATTGCTTTTATCGTCGGCATCTATGATGAGTTGATCGATTCGATCAAGAGTATTAATATGCACTCGTTGAAACTATTGTTTACGGGTAAAATCACAGCTTTTTGGAAAGCCATCAATGCCAATTTTTTATTATCCTTGTTATTCGGTATCGCGGTCAGTATATTATCTTTGGCTAAATTGATGACTTATTTGTTGACAAATGAACCTGTTCTTGTTTGGTCGTTCTTTTTTGGATTGGTGCTGGCATCTACATGGTTTGTTTCAAAAGACATCAAAGAGAGGAACTGGAAAACGATATTAGGTTTTATCGCCGGAGTCGTAATCGCTTATTATATTACGATTGCTACGCCGGCCGAGACATCGACGAGTCTGCTCTTTATTTTTCTCTGTGGAGCTATTGCCATTTGTGCCATGATATTGCCTGGAATATCGGGCAGTTTCATTTTGGTATTGTTGGGTAAGTATTTTTATATCATGGAGGCCGTCAATAAACTCGATTTGATTGTTCTCGGTGTATTTGCGTTCGGCGCATTGTTGGGCATTACAAGTTTTTCTCGGGTGTTATCGTATGCGTTGAAGCATTTCCGGAATATTACTTTGTCGGTCTTGACCGGTTTTATGTTGGGCTCCTTAAACAAAGTTTGGCCGTGGAAAGAGGTAGTGGAGACCTATACCGATACACATGGAGAAGTAAAACCTTTGGTAGAAAATAATATTTTGCCTAATGAGTATTTGGTAGAAGGTATCATATTGATGGTTGTCGGCTTTGTACTCGTTTATGTTTTGGAAAAATTGTCGGCAAAAAAAGTAAAATAAGATTTCAAATAAGAGGCCACATATCGATTACCGAATGGATACTCAGCTCGAAAATAATAAACGCATAGCTCGTAATACATTCTTCTTATACCTGAGAATGATATTTATTATGGGGGTAAGCCTTTTTACTTCTCGAGTGATATTGCGTGCATTGGGCGATGTCGATTTCGGCTTGTTTAATGTTGTCGGTGGGATAATTGCCATATTTTCGTTTGTCTCCGATTCTATGGCGGGAACTTCTTCGAGATATATTACGGTCGCTCTCGGGGGAGGAGATAAAGCCGAGTTACGATGTGTTGTAAGCACAACACGCCTTATCCAGATTCTTTTGGCCGTCATTATTTTTATATTGGCCGAGACGTTGGGACTATGGCTGTTGTTGAATAAACTTGTTATTCCGGCAGAGAGAATGACGGCCGCCTTTTGGGTATATCAGTGTTCGGTGGCGACATCTATGGTATTGATACTTAGTGCTCCGTATAATGCCTTGATCATTGCGCATGAACAGATGAAAGCGTTTGCCTACATTTCTATATTCGAGGCAGTTTCGAGATTGTCCATTGCCTATCTTATACAATGGACAACTTGGGATAAACTTATTGTTTATGCAGCGCTTTTACTATTCCTGCAGCTTATTGTCCGACTGTGTTATTCAATGTATTGTCGCCGGAATTTCCCTGAAAGTAGAGCCCCGTTGAGATACGAGAAACATCGGCTTAAAGAAATGTTTGCCTATTCGGGTTGGACTTCATTGGGCCATTTGGCGATTGTCGGTTATACGCAGGGTTTGAATATTTTGTTGAATATTTTTTTCGGACCGGTGGTCAATGCCGCTCGAGGGGTATCGGTACAAGTACAAAGTGCAGTAACCCGATTTGTAACGAACTTTCAGATGGCGTTGAATCCCCAGATTACGAAATCTTATGCTGCTAATAATCTTGATTATATGCATAAGTTGGTACTATATAGTTCAAAATATGCCTTCTTTTTGATGCTGTTACTTAGTTTCCCTATCATTATAAATGCTGAGTATATATTGGGCTTATGGTTGGGGAATGTTCCTCAATATACAGTGGCTTTTGTTCGGCTTACCCTTGTTATTTCGACAATAGAATCGTTGAAGGGTTCTGTACTTACATCTCTTCACGCTACGGGAAGAATCCGTAAAGTTCAGATTATCGAGAGTTGTTCGTTGTTGATGATTGTTCCGATTTCTTATCTTATATTGAAAAGTGGTGTGGCTGCCCCCGAGTCGGTATTTGGGGTTTATTTATGTGTAGAATTATTTACACAAATGTTGCGAGTACGTTTTATACTGCCTCTTATCGGGTTGAGTACATCTCATTATTTAAAAATTGTCATTGTTCCTCTTTCTCTGATTGCGACAATCCTTGTCGTCTTGTTTTTCTTTTATAAACCGGAACCTGATTTGGGGTCATTTGTGTATTCATCTTTGGCGGGTGATTGTGTAATAATGTTGCTCGTGTATATTATAGGATTATCTAAAAGTGAGCGCTTGTTTTTGATACAAAAGGTAAGACAAACCCTTTCTTTGAAAAGAAAGTGACCAATGCTTTCTTGGTGTAGTTTTATTGGTATTCTTTTACATTATTCCTATTTTTGTGTGTAAATATATGGAATTATGACGATTTCTATAATTGTTGCTGTGTATAAAGTCGAAGCTTGTTTAAGCCGTTGTATTGATAGTTTGTTGGCACAGACATTTACAGATTTTGAATTGTTGTTAATTGATGACGGAAGTCCCGATTCCTCCGGAATGATATGCGATGTTTATGCGGAGCGGGATTCTCGGGTTAGGGCATTCCATAAAGAAAATGGTGGAGTTAGTAGTGCCAGGGAGTATGGTTTATGTCAAGCCCGGGGAGAATATATCATTCATGCAGACCCTGATGATTGGGTTGAGCCGACCATGTTGGAGGTTTTGTATAATAAGGCACAAGAGGAAGCTGCGGATATGGTAATTTGCGATTTCTTTACAAACGATAGTACAGGACAATCTTATGTAAGGCAGGAGCCATCCTCTCTTAGTGCCCATGCTGTGATAAAAGATTTGTTTATCCGTTTACATGGAAGTTGTTGTAATAAATTGGTACGTCGTACTTTGTATGGGACGGATGTGCATTATCCCACGGGAATAAATTATTGCGAAGATTTGTATGTGAATATTTGTCTTTTATTGAAAAATCCTGTCATATCGTATGTCCCACAAGCTTTTTATCATTATATCCTCGATTTTAATTCTGATTCTATGGGAAAACGTCTTTCTGCCGGGATTTTAGATAAAGATTTGGAACTTTATTATGGTTTGGAGAAATTGTTGATTGAATATTCCGATATATTGGATTTATTCCGTCCCAGTATGTCTGTTCTGATTCTTAAACGGGCATTCAGATCGGGCATATATTCCTCGGGAGAATTCAAAAAACGATATGGATTTTTGCGTCCTTACATCCTTTGCCTTCGAAAAGAACGACTCTACTTCAAGTGTGTTTATTATATCTCTTGTATGGGAGGATATAGATTCATGTACAAAATGACGAATTTGTTGAAGAAATTAATATAGTACTTATTTCGGGGCTTTGAAGTAAAGGCCGATAGCGATAAAGCGTATAGTATGTGGGGAATCCAGACGGCTATTTGCGGTGATGTCGCTCCCGATATGGCGAAAGTCGACGAGACCATGTCGAATAGAATATAAGAGAAACTGAGCAATAGTCCCATTGCGATATTGAAACCCATTCCCCCTTTTACTTTACGAGATGAAAGAGACATACCGATGAGCGTAAGAATAAAAGCCGCGGCCGTATTGGCAAATCGGCGGTGGTATTCGATTTCGAATCCGATGATGTTGGCCACGCCTCGTTGTTTCTGGCGGTCGATATATGTTTTTAGTTCAGGGTGGTCATCAATTCGCTGTCATATTTGGAAATCAGAAAATCCGATGGTTCTATACTGATTAGCGTATCGAGCTGCGAACCGCGGGAAAGGTATTCGTTCATACCGTCAAAATCCCGTATGACATAATTCTTTACGACCCAATGGTAATTTTCGTCATAGGTAACCGATTGTGCCGTAAGCCTTGATTTCAGTATTTTCCCTTCAAATTTTTCGAGAGAAAAACGGTATCCGGTTTTGGTACGGTTATCGTATCGGTTTATGTAAGCGATGACGCCGGGTTCTACTTGTAGTTGTATGTTGCTCGCGTAATCTACTTTTTTGTTTTTTACGTATGTGTTTTGGAATTCGATTCGGGTGGACGTTGCCGGGGGAATAATATAACTGTTGAGATAAAAATTAACACCTGCGATGATACCGGCCGAAACCATGTAGGGAACCAACAGACGCTTGAAACTGATGCCGCTTGCCAACATGGCGATGATTTCGGAATTGTCGGCGAGCTTCGATGTAAAGAAAATGACCGAAATGAAAGTGAATAGGGGACTGAAAAGGCTGACAAAGTAGGGTATGAAGTTGAGGTAGTAGTCAAATACAGTAGCTTTGAGAGGGGCTTTCAAGAGGGCATCGAGTTTTTCGTTGACATCGAATACCACGACGATAGAGATAATCAAAGCGATGGCAAAGACGTAAGTCCCCAAGAATTTTTTGATAATATAGAGGTCGATTTTCTTTATCATACTTTGTCGGACATTACAATCGTTGAGTTACACGTGCGACCATTTCTTTCTTCCATCGCGAAAAGTCTCCCTCGATGATATGCCGGCGAGCTTCTTTTACGAGCCATAGGTAGAATGCCAGATTGTGTATCGAGGCGATTTGCAACGCCAGCAATTCATCTGCGATGAAAAGGTGGCGCAAGTAGGCCCGGGAATATTGCTCGTCGACATAAGATGCACCGCCTTCGTCGATGGGAGAGAAGTCATCGGCCCACTTTCGGTTTCTCATGTTCATGATACCATTGCGGGTGAAAAGCATACCGTTGCGTCCGTTACGGGTAGGCATTACGCAGTCAAACATATCCACGCCTCTTTCTATGGCTTCGAGTATGTTTGCCGGTGTACCGACACCCATCAGATAACGGGGCTTGTCCATAGGGAGTATTTCGTTTACGACCTCTATCATTTCATACATTTTTTCGGTCGGTTCTCCCACAGCCAGACCGCCGATCGCATTTCCGTCGGCTCCCAATTCGGCCACGTGGCGGGCGGCTTCTCGTCGAAGCTCGGGATACACGCAGCCTTGTACAATAGGGAAGAATGCCTGTTTGTAACCGTATTTCCCTTCGGTTTCGTTCATGTGTTTCCAGCCGCGTTCGAGCCATCGTTGTGTAAGCGACAACGATTTACGGGCATAGGTATAGTCGGCATCGCCCGGTGTACATTCGTCGAGGGCCATGATGATGTCCGCACCGATGATACGTTGTGTATCGACGACATTTTCCGGAGTAAAGAGATGTTTCGATCCGTCTATATGCGAGCGGAATTGTACGCCTTCTTCTGTAAGTTTCCGGATACCGGAAAGCGAAAAGACCTGAAAACCTCCGCTATCGGTCAATATAGGACGCTCCCAACCGTTGAATTTGTGGATCCCCCCGGCGCGTTCGAGTATGTCGAGGCCGGGGCGGAGGTACAAGTGGTAGGTATTTCCCAGTATGATTTGAGCCTTGATGTCGTCTCGCAGTTCATGCAGATGAACGGCTTTTACCGAACCGACCGTCCCCACGGGCATGAATATAGGGGTCTCGATTTGTCCGTGATCGGTCGTGATGAGCCCCGCTCTTGCCCGGCTTTGAGGGTCGGTATGTTGTAGAATGAAGTCCATATATCAAAAATACCATGCAAAGATAGTTTTTATCCTTGTTTGTCGCAACTCGATAGCCCTAAAACGTGTTATAGTATGTATATGCGATAAGAATTACATCTGCCTTATACCGTCAAAATGGCAGTCGGGATGCGGGTATATAATAGTTGTTCGATGAAATTTTTATTAAAAAACGATATTTCATCGGCTGCCGTTTTGTCACATCAACTAACTGAAAAACAGAATAATTGTCAGCTAATAGATTCTGGCATCGGCTTTGCGGAAATAAGGATAAAAGATATGAAAAAAGAAAGGAGAATAAGATATGAACTTTAACAATTTTACAATCAAATCGCAGGAAGCGGTGCAGAAAGCTGTCGACATGGCTACTCGTCGCAGTCAGCAGGTGATAGAACCTACGCATCTGCTCTTGGGGGTGATGGACGTCGGCGAAAGCCTTATCGGATATTTATTCCAGAAACTTGGAGTCAATACCGTGATGTTGAAGTCGGCTCTCGACCGGGAGGTAGAGTCGTTGCCCAAAGTAAGCGGCGGAGAGCCGTTTTTGAGCAGGGAGAGTAATACGGCTTTGCAAAAAGCTGTGGATTATTCTTCGAAACTGGGTGATCAATTTGTCCCGCTCGAAGCCATTATAATGGCTATTTTGCAGACCTCGTGTACCGCATCGACTTTGATGAAAGATGCCGGAATCGCAGAAAAAGAGTTGGGATTGGCTATCGATGAGCTGCGAAAAGGACAAAAGGTAAAAGATGCTTCGGCCGAGGATACCTACAACTCATTGAGCAAATATGCCATAAATTTGAATGAACGGGCGCGTTCGGGAAAACTCGATCCGGTCATCGGTCGTGATGATGAGATACGTCGGGTATTGCAGATATTGAGCCGTCGTACCAAAAACAATCCTATCCTCATCGGAGAACCGGGAACCGGAAAGACTGCCATTGCCGAAGGACTGGCGCATCGTATCGTGCGGGGAGACGTACCCGAGAATCTGAAAACGAAACAGATATATTCGCTCGATATGGGGGCATTGGTTGCCGGTGCCAAATATAAAGGCGAATTTGAGGAACGGCTGAAAGCTGTCGTAAATGAAGTGATACAGGCCGAGGGAGAAATTATACTTTTCATCGATGAGATCCATACGTTGGTAGGAGCCGGTAAAGGTGAAGGTGCTATGGACGCGGCCAATATCCTTAAACCGGCTTTGGCGAGAGGAGAACTTCGGGCTATCGGTGCGACGACCCTCGATGAGTATCAGAAATATTTCGAGAAAGATAAGGCTCTTGAACGCCGTTTCCAGATCGTAATGGTTGATGAACCCGATGAATTAAGCACGATTTCGATACTTAGAGGCTTGAAAGAGCGTTATGAAAACCATCATAAAGTACGTATCAAAGACGATGCTATCATTGCTGCCGTGAAATTGTCCGAGCGGTATATTACCGATCGTTTTCTTCCCGACAAGGCAATCGATCTGATGGACGAAGCCGCTGCCAAGTTGCGTCTCGAAATTGATTCGGTCCCGCAGGAACTCGACGAAATATCTCGCCGTATCAAGCAGCTCGAAATAGAAAGGGAAGCCATCAAACGTGAAAATGATGAGCCGAAACTTTCGTCGTTGACAAAAGAGATTGCCGACTTGAAAGAAGAAGAAACCCGTTTTAAAGCCAAATGGGAAGCAGAACGCAGTCTGCACAATAAGATACAGCAGAACAAGATAGAAATAGAAAACCTGCGTTTCGAGGCCGACCGTGCCGAGCGGGAAGGCAATTATGAAAAAGTGGCGGAGATACGTTATGGAAAAATCCGTGCTAAGGAGGACGAGATAAAAGAAATTCAAGCCCGCCTGAAAGAGCAGCAGGGTAGTGGTGCCATGATTAAAGAAGAGGTCGACTCCGACGATATTGCCGATGTCGTATCGAGATGGACGGGTATTCCCGTGAAAAAGATGTTGCAAAGCGAGAAAGAAAAGCTCTTGCATCTCGAAGAGGAGTTACACAAGCGTGTAGTAGGACAGGACGAGGCCATACAAGCCGTTGCAGATGCTGTAAGGCGTAGCCGTGCCGGACTGAGCGATCCTCGTCGACCTATCGGTTCGTTTATCTTTTTGGGAACGACGGGTGTCGGCAAAACCGAGTTGGCCAAGGCGTTGGCAGAGTACTTGTTCGACGATGAGAACATGATGACACGTATCGATATGAGTGAGTATCAGGATAAGTTCAGTGTAACACGTCTTATCGGTTCGCCTCCCGGATACGTCGGTTATGAAGAAGGCGGACAGCTTACCGAGGCCATTCGTCGTAAACCCTATTCGGTTGTCCTTTTCGATGAAATAGAGAAAGCGCATCCCGACATTTTCAATATACTGTTACAGGTTCTCGATGATGGTCGGTTGACCGATAATAAAGGCCGATTGGTTAATTTCAAAAATACGATTATTATCATGACCTCCAATATGGGATCTCAGTTGATACGTGAAAATTTCGAGCATCTTACCGATACCAACAGGGAGGAAATTACCGAAAAGACCAAGAATCAGGTTCTCGATTTGTTGAAACAGACGATACGTCCCGAGTTCTTGAACCGTATCGATGAAACGATTATGTTTACGCCGTTGAACGAAAATCAAATCAAAGAAATCGTATCGATGCAGTTGCATAACGTGGAACGACTTCTCGCAAGCAATGACGTGAAACTTGAAGTAACGTCGGCAGCACTTGATTTTATCGCACAACAAGGATATGATCCCGAGTTTGGTGCACGTCCCGTGAAAAGGGTTATCCATCGATATGTGCTGAACCAGTTATCGAAAGACTTGCTGGCACAGAAGGTCGATAAGAGTAAGCCCATCGTCATCGATGCCGATACTTCCGGATTAGTGTTCCGTAATTGATCCAGATTTATGAAGTGCGTACATTTTTGTACGCACTTTTTTATTTTTAACGGGAATTTTATGCCGAGAGGTTTATTGCATTTGCATTCTCACTATCTTTGTACCGGTTTTTGATATGTATTAAATGAAAACAGGTGATCATTCGTGGAAAGGCCATGTCGCATTATTGGCCGCCAATATCATTTGGGGACTGAATGCCCCGATAGGAAAAGAAGCTTTGGCGGTCGTCTCGGCCAGTGCCGTAACAGCATACCGAATGTTGGGAGCCTGCCTTGCTTTCTGGTTGTTATCGCTTTTCCTTCCGCATGAGCATGTAACGCGGCGGGATAAGGTGTTGCTCATTTTTGCAGCATTGTTCGGTATCGTATTCAATCAAGGCATGTTTATATACGGTTTGTCATTGACCTCTCCGGTAGATGCATCGATTATTACATCGATGCCTCCTATAATCACGATGATACTTTCGGCCATTTTCCTGCGGGAGCCTATAACATGGAAAAAAGTTATCGGTACAGTATTAGGCGTATCGGGGGCCCTTATTCTCATATTCGGCAGTAGTGCCGCCCGTAGCGGGGCTGTGGGTTCGGGCAATATTACAGGCGACCTTCTTTGCCTTTTGGCCCAAGTCAGTTTTTGTATATACCTGACTTTGTTTAAAGGGTTGATTTCTCGTTATTCTCCTGTAACGGTAAGTAAATGGTTATTTCTTTATGCTTCGATTTTCTTCCTTCCGGTGTCGTACGGTGATGTTATTTCGGTCGATTATCTCGAACTTCCGTTCTCGATTTATTGGAGGCTTTTCTATGTTGTATTCGGAGCCACGTTCCTTTCTTACTTGTTTATGACTACCGGGCAGCATTTGTTGCGCCCGACCATTATCAGCATGTATAATTATGCTCAGCCGGTGGTGGCAACGTTTGTTTCCGTGGCCTTAGGATTAAGTATTTTTGAGTTTTCGACCGGTATGGCTATTTTCCTGATATTTTCGGGCGTATATTTTGTTACGCAAAGTAAATCGAGAGCTCAGCTCGATGCGGAGCTGGCGGAAAAAGGAACTGTCGGCGGAAAAGGAAAATAATGTCGGTGGCGTTTGCAAATGCAGAAGAGCTTGTTTATCTTTATCCCACAATAAAAACTTGATACAATGAATACCGAAAAAGATGATTTGCTGGTATATGATGAAGAGGAAGCAGTGAAATTTATCCGCAAAAATAACCCTGGGCTTTCTCTTAGTGATGATGAAATAAATTATATCATCGATTTGATGTATGATTATTATGAATCACGGGGATTCCTCGATGAAAAGAGTGAAGAGGAGGTGGAGATTGCAGATGATGAGTTGATCGAATATGCCGTGGCGAATACCCGAAAAGATGGAATCTATAAATTGAGTGAAGAAGATATAACCACGGTTGTTCAGGGCGAGTTGGATTATTGTGATTCTTTGGGCGTTTTTGAAGACTGACGGGAAGATGAAGCGTTTGTGCATCGCATTATTGGCGATAATTTCCAGTAGTCTGTTTTTTGTATCCGGCCTCTCGGCAGCGAGAAAGGAGACGAAGCAAGTTACACCCGATTGGTATGCAATGACGCGGGGAGAACATATTGCATGGCTATCTCTTACGCCCGATACCAAACCTCTTGTACGGCATTATATGCAGAAAGAGTTCCTAAAACTTGATAAGCGGTTTCCCAGTTCCGTAGCAGCGCTGCGTGATAGTCTCATCGCTTGTATAACGCTACCTTCTTCACGTGTCTTTGTCCCGAATGATACGATATTATCGGACGAGGGAAATACATTTTTGAAAGAGCTTTCAAAAATCTTTTCTGGAAAGGACGATTTCCGTGTCGTGATTTCCGTGTTTACAGCCAACTCCGGCAGTTCTGCTCATATAGCTCGGTTTTCGCAACAGCGGGCCGATGCCGCGGCTGTGGAGTTACAACGTATTCTCGGAGATAAATCGGTTGTAATTCCGTTTGGAATGGGAGATACCGAGCCGATTGCCAAAAATAACACCTATCAGGGACGGGAAGAAAATCGTCGGATAGAGGTATGGCTCATCCCGTCGGTATCGTTGATAGAAAAGTTGACGGGGAAATAAATCTTCTGCATTACAATCGGGGAAATTTTTCAGAACGATTTTTATTGTTCCGGTTCATGCGGGTCGGTAAATAAGGCGTGCATTTCATCGGTCGTGTAGAAGAAATAATTTTTGTGCAGTAAAAAACATTTTGATTCGGGATAATCCGTTTTATAGATTCGGCATTTATCCCTATCTTTGCAAGACGGAAATAATTAAAAAACAAGATATGGCAAAAGAACTGAAAGAGTTGACCAAACGGAGCGAGAATTATTCGCAATGGTATAACGATTTGGTCGTAAAGGCCGACCTCGCCGAACAATCGGCTGTGCGCGGTTGTATGGTAATAAAGCCTTATGGATACGCAATATGGGAAAAGATGCAGCGGCAGCTCGACGATATGTTTAAGGCGACCGGACATGTAAATGCCTATTTCCCCCTGCTTATTCCCAAGTCGTATTTGAGCCGTGAGGCCGAACACGTTGAAGGTTTTGCCAAAGAATGTGCCGTTGTAACTCATTATCGGTTGAAGAATGCCTCTGATGGTTCGGGTGTTGTTGTCGATCCGGCCGCACGTCTCGAAGAAGAACTTATTATTCGCCCTACATCGGAAACGATTATTTGGAGTACCTATAAAAATTGGATACAGTCGTATCGCGACCTTCCTATTCTTTGTAACCAGTGGGCCAATGTGTTGCGTTGGGAAATGCGTACACGTCTTTTCTTGCGTACGGCCGAGTTCCTTTGGCAAGAAGGACATACGGCTCATGCTACCCGCGAAGAAGCGGAGGCAGAGGCTGTGAAGATGCTCAACGTATATGCCGATTTTGCCGAGAAGTATATGGCCATGCCGGTCATTAAAGGCGTGAAATCGGCCAGTGAACGTTTTGCCGGCGCTTTGGAGACTTATACGATCGAGGCACTTATGCAAGATGGGAAGGCTTTGCAATCGGGAACCTCTCATTTCCTCGGACAAAATTTCGCGAAAGCGTTTGACGTGCAGTTTGTCAATAAAGACAATCAACTCGAATATGTATGGGCGACCTCATGGGGTGTATCGACACGATTGATGGGGGCTCTTATCATGTCGCACTCCGATGATAACGGACTGGTATTGCCGCCTCATCTCGCACCTATACAGGTCGTTATCGTACCTATTTACAAAAATGCCGAGCAATTGGCTCAAATCGATGCCAAAGTGGCCGGTATCGCCGAAACTTTACGCGGTATGGGTATCTCGGTAAAATATGATAATGCCGACAATAAGCGGCCGGGATTTAAGTTTGCCGATTACGAATTGAAAGGCGTTCCGGTGCGTTTGGTTATCGGAGGACGCGATCTCGAAAACAATACCGTAGAGGTTATGCGTCGCGATACGTTGGAAAAAGAAACCCGTAGTTGCGATAATATCGAACAGTATGTCAAAGATTTGCTCGAAGAAATTCAGAATAATATTTATCGGAAGGCGTGCGATTTCCGTTCGCAACATATCATCGAAGTAGACTCTTATGACGAGTTCAAAGAGAAAATAGAAGAGGGCGGTTTTATTCTTGCCCATTGGGACGGTACACCCGAGACCGAAGCTCGAATCAAAGAAGAAACCAAAGCTACGATACGTTGTATTCCGCTCGAAGGAGATATGACGCCGGGAGTATGTATGGTAACCGGTAAACCTTCGGCACGTAGAGTTCTTTTTGCCCGGGCTTATTGATAAAAAATAATACAATGTAAAAAAGGCATCTGTTTCCGTAACAGATGCCTTTTTATTTTATTGGGCCGATTGCAAACAGATCGAAGCAAATGCACAATAGGAGCATGGTCCGTCTTCCCCTATATGGGCCGACTGGACAAATGGCATATCGGGATTGAAGATTTCTTGTAAACATTTGTCGAATTCCTTACGGAATTCTTGGTCGACCTGAGCGTAATCATCGAGCGAAGAAAATCCCATTTTTATGTCTACTCTGAATTTTTGAGGCGAAAACAGCTCTTGTACCCGATAGATAGCCGGTGCGATAGGATTAGACAGGTGGTCTTCGTCGGTAACCATCATGGCATACATAAGGACTTGCATGATTGCCTTACGCCGGTCTTTCTTTTCTTTGTCGAACAGCTCTTCGATATTTCGGAAGTCTATTTTGTCTTTTCCTGTTTTATAATCGACGATGCGTATTTTTCCGTCTTTCATATCCATGCGATCGATAAAACCTTTCAGTAATATTTCCCGGTCGGTATCGATGGCGTGAGATTGTTTTATTTCCCTTTCCGAAGTAAGATAGGTGAAGGGTGTGAGGGCGCGGTCTATTTCAAGCGTCTTTTTTACGTATTTACGTATGACTTCACCTACGAGGTAGTTTTGTCCCGTGAGAGCTTTCGGCTTTTGAGGCGTTTTGAAATAATTTTCGGCAAAAGCCTGTTCGATAAAAGCCGTAATCTGTTTATCGTCTTTTTCTATGGCTTTTAGTGATTCCGCCTGTATGGGTGAGCCGGTCATACGGTCATAGATTTGTTGCATGACGCTGTGGTAGATGCTGCCGAAGACCCCGGCATCCACACCTTCCGATACGTCATCGATCTCCTGAAATTTCTCGACATAGCTCAAATAAAATTGCAGCGGGCAGGTAATGTAGGTATTGATGGCACTGGCCGAGAGGTAGCGATCTCCCCCTTTGTGGTATCGGAGAAGTTGCGACATGACATATTTGTCTTTCGGAACAACGATGTCGCGTATTTTTTTGGCCATGATAGGATAACCTATCATTTTTTCTTCGATAGGAAGGCGGTAGTGGTATTTCATTTGGTACACATACCGGCTCACTTCGCCGCTGGCCATATCTTCTGTTCGGGTGTCGTAAAGGAGGAAGACCCTTTTGGCTCTGTGTATCAGCCGATAGAAATAATATGCGTAGATACTGTCTTGATGTTCTGTAGTAGATAGGTCGAATCCCTTGCGTAAATTATAAGGAATGAGGGACGAGGCGACTTTTTTCACCGGGAAGACACCTTCGTTCATCGATAGGATAATGACGTTTTCGAAGTCGAGGGCCCGGGTTTCGAGTACGCCCATGATTTGAAGGCCCGACAACGGTTCTCCCTCGAATGGAATCGAAATGCCGGCAGTGAGTTTTTTCAATAATTTAAAAAATGTTACCACGTTCATCTCTATTCGGTTTTCCTGCATGATGCCTTTCAACCGGTTTATGGACAAATAGTAATGGTAGATAAATTCCCGTTCGAGGGCGATGACGGATATTTCAGGAGAATTTTCGTCGGGATTGTCGGTCGTATCTACATTTAATTCTTCTTGAAGCATTGCCAACAGATCTAATAAATAATCGCATACTTCATCTGCGTTTTTTAGTGGTACGAAAATGCGCTTTAATAACGGAGTTACCCCCAACTCTTTTTGAGGAATGAATATTTTGTTGTGTTTACGAATGTCGTCGGTCAGACGGTTTATTGCAGATTGTCCCGAGAGTTGCAGGTATCGGTTGCTGAGTAGGGATAATACGCTTCGGTGGTAGAAGAGCGTTTCATCTCCGTTGGGGCGCGTGTGCTTTTGCAAGTCGGCAAGAATATCCAGCAGACCGGCCACCGTTGTGTTAGACAGTGTATATCCCATAGTGATATTTATGGGAGATATAGTACTTGGAATGGCGTAAAGCATGGGGAGCAGCAGATGCTCGTCTGGCAAGACGATTGCTGTGTTGAGTGCTTTTTGCGGAGCGGGTATGGCATTGCTCTTCATCAATTCCTGCAAAATGATTTCGCATTGTTTGGCTTGACCTACTGCCGAAGGTACACCCAAAAGCTCTATATCGGGATAAACGTAATTTCCCTGCTCTTTTTCGAGTTGAAGTAGAGAGGGGAACTCTTTGACGTTCGGTTTTAGAAAATAGGAAGCTCTGTTGTATTCGTCTTGCAGGGTGGGAGCATTGTTGTCCCAGTAAAAATCGGCTATGCCATTCTTTTTCAATGTTTTCATTAGGCTCTCTTCTGCCCGGTTCAGGACATTGAGACCCACAAATACGATTTTTTGATAGGGGAGAATCAGTCCGGTATCGGCACGTTCGGCTACTTCTCTGAATATCATGCCTTCGTAGCCCATACTATTGTTGCGCAGGTCGTTCCTAAACCTTTCGTAAAGGGAGTATAGAATCTCCCAAAGGGTGATAAAATGGCTTTTATTATCGCTTTCGCCGATGGGCATGAAGTTTTTCCAGAAACGACGTATATACGAAATTTGTTCTTCGGTGAGCGGACTGCCGAATCGGGAATCGATTTCTTTTAGATCGTGAATGTTGGTAAAAAGTTGTCGGGCATCGACCATATATTTATCTACATCGTCGAAGTCGTTGAGAAGGGTTTCTCCCAATGGAACAAATTCATCGAAACTCTCTTTTTGCGGACATAAGTCGGAGTAGTGGCGGTAAAGAGAGAACAGGAGGTATATATGGTCGGCCGGTTGCAATTCCGACAGTTGTA
>HF999722.1:71773-81896 GCA_000434215.1 Bacteroides sp. CAG:144 | reverse complement strand
CCATAAGGGGATATATCCGATTAGCAAAAGTTTTTCCTTCCTGCGGTCAGAACTCAATCGCTAAGGCGTTTAATGATATTATAGGCCGACACGACACCCAATTCTCCGGCTTTGCTCAAATCGGCAATTCCTTCATCGTTCTGCCCGAGATAGATATAGACGAGACCTCGATTATAATAGGCTTCGGCAAAATCGGGATTGCGCTCGATAGCCGCCGTATAATCGGCAACCGCCGCTTTGAAATCCTGCCTACTGCACCGTACATTGGCCCGATTATAGTAGTTATAGGCAAAATCGGGAGCCAAAGCAATCGCCATATCATAATCGTGTAAGACCATCTCATACTCGACATTTGAAGGCTCCCTCACCAAACCGAGATCGGAAAGTTTGCTCGGTTGCGTCATTACGCCAGGCGTCGATGAAATGGAATATGATGCCCGACTCTCGGTATCCGTCGTAGAAAGGCGATAATCGATCTGTTTATAACGGACATACGCCCGAAGGAAATAGGCAAACATAAAATCGGGACTTAATGCCACAACATGGTCGAGGTCGACAAGCGCATTATCGAAATCCTGCAACAACATGAAATCGATCGCCCGACCGAAATAAGGAACAGGGTTGGATGGATTGATACCGATAAGTCGCGAATAATCGGATACCGAATTGAAATGCGACAAAGCCTGCAACGAATCGAGCGGTTGAGTCGTATTGGAAAGCAAAAGACGCTTGCCGAACAACCGGGTATGATTGAGCTCAGCCAACTCGGGCACATAAAAAACACCCCGTCGCACGGCATCGCTCTTCTCATAGTAAGTAAGCGTAAACAACGGGAATATCTCGACTTTCTGCACACGGTCTTGTATGCGCCCGCGTATTTCACTGGCATATTGCTGTTCTACTCCCGCCGTATTGTCGGCAACCAAAAGACGGTCGAATTTATTGATATTTCGATCCGACTCTTTCCGCACCTTTTCTGTATCGTCTTCTGTTCCGTCATCGTTCCGTACAACATCGGAACGGCGTTTTTTCGATTCTTCATAAAGCGTCATAGCCCGTTCATAATCTTTTTTGCCGCCGGCCATATCGCCCGACAAACGTTTTGCCTCGGAACGGGCGTAAAATCCTTGATAAAAATCGGGATACGCTTCGAGTACGGCATCGAAATCACCCACCGCCGAGCGGTATTCGCCCAAATCGCTCAACAAAATAGCCCGATTATAACGGGCAATAAGGTTATCGGGTTCCCGCTGCAAATAATAATTGAAATCAGCAAGGGCATCGTTTTTCGCTCCGACTGTCAAGGAGAGCAGCCCCCGATTATAACGGGCAATAAGATTGGTAGGTTCGAGGCGGAGCACCTTATCGTAATCGTCCATAGCCCCGCGCAGGTCTTCGCGATAATAACGTATCAGTGCCCGATTGATATAATACGAAGGTGTATTCGGTTCCAAGCGCAAAGCCTTATCGATATCGTCCAAAGCCGCATCGTAATCATGCTTATAAATAGCCGTCAGTATGCCACGCTGCGCATAGGCCTGCGCCCGGTACTTATCGACTTCTATGGCCTTGTCGAGATCGGCAAGTGCCGCCAACGTATCTCCTCGCATTATTCGATACTGTCCACGACTCACATAGGCATTGTAATAAGAGGGATGCATGGCTACAAGCCGGGAAAAAGAGCTGTCGGCTTGGGTATATTGTTCAGACTGAACCTCGGCAATAGCCTTATTGAGCAACATCTGCTTGTTCTCGGGGGCATAACGCAAGCCTGCCGCATAATCATCTATTGCACCCTGATAATTACCGGTATTCTGCCGGGCTATTCCCCTCACCTGATAGGCATCTACAATAAACGGATTCCGCTCGATCGCCTCGGTCGCATCTTCCTCGGCCCCTCTGAAATCTTCGAGACTCAACTTGGCAACCGAACGATAAAAATAGGGGTCGGCCAAATAGGGTTTTACTTGTATGACCCGATTGAAATACTGTATTGCCAACACATAATCCTCGAAATAAAGCGCATTGCGACCGATATAGGTAATGCGTTCGGTATTGAGTTGAGCCGCTGCCTGCCATATGCAACAAGGCAACAGCAACAGATAGAGAAACAGACGTTGGCACATGGTTTTACTCATCATTTGCATCGGCCTGCCGCAACTTGCGGCAAGGGCTGTACAAATGTACATATTTTCCGACAAAACAATTAGCATATAACAGTTTTTATGGCTTTTCTCCCGAGCGATAACGAATTGATAAAAAAGGTCTGTTTTTATACGCAGAAAGAAGTCCGAATCGTAAAACTTTTTTAAGCCCGTACCGTAACCGGCTTACAGGTAAAGATTGTATATTTGTATGCAGAAAAAGCCTGTTATTATGAACGAGAATTTTATCATAACCATCGGCCGACAATTCGGGAGTGGCGGCCGGGAAATCGGGAGACAACTTTCCCGGCTCATGAATATCAACTATTACGATAAGGAGTTGATACAGGAAGCAGCCAAAGAGAGCGGGATCGACCCGCATTATTTCGAAAAAGCAGATGAAACGACACCGACGGGTCTCTACCACGCCATGTTAGGTTTTTCTTCATTCAATTATGAGGGGGCGCTCTGCAATGAAAACATCTTCAAGTTACAAGCTGATGTGATACAGAATATCGCCCGCAAACACTCTTGCGTCATCGTAGGTCGTTGCGCCGACTACATCTTACGGGAAAACCCGCGTTGCATTTCGGTATTCATACATGCCGCCATGAACGACCGGATCGCCCGAATTCAGAAAAATGAATTTCTATCGGAAAAAGAGGCTATGGAAAAAGCAATGAAAATCGACAAAAGAAGAGCCGGCTATTACAACTTTTATTCCGACAAGGAATGGGGAGTATCTTCTTCGTACGACCTGTCGGTAAACTCATCTATTTTAGGGCCGGAAGAAACGGCTCGCCTGATACGGGATTTCGTAGAAAAAAGGCTTGTCCTACTCGACAAATACGGTTCGCTTCTTCCTCCTCAATAATACAATGTCGCCAAAATACGGCGGTCTCCCCCATAATCACGGAACTCACACAGATAAATACCCTGCCACGTACCGAGAGCCAGCCGACCGTCCCGAACAGGTATAGTGAGCGAGGGGCCGAACAACGAGCTCTTGACATGGGCGGGCATATCGTCGTTTCCTTCCAGGGTATGGGTATAATAAGATGCACCTTCGGGCACAATGCGATTCACGGCCGACTCGAAATCGGTACGTACCGAAGGGTCGGCATTTTCATTGATGGTAAGAGCCGCCGAAGTATGCTGGATAAAAAGATTGAGCAAGCCTGCATCGGGCAATTCGCCCAACTTCTTTAATATCATGCTGGTTATCAAATGATATCCCCGACAACGAGCCGGTACGACGATAAGTTGCTGATGTATCATAAATGCGAAGATTTTCCACGAGCAAAGATACGCAATAAATTTTTAACACCAAAACTACCATTATTCAAATAAAAAAGCTACCTTTGTGGCATAAAAATAGACATTTTCAACTCATTAATGATAAAATACATAACAAAATGAAAAAAATGAGAGCAGCCATCATTGGTTATGGCAACATTGGAAAGTATGTACTCGACGCGTTATCGGCCGCACCCGACTTCGAAATTGCCGGCATCGTTCGCCGAGATGCAACTAATGTCCCCGATGAATTGAAAAATTATTCTGTCGTTTCCGACATTGACGAATTAAAAAATATCAACGTAGCCATATTGTGTACGCCAACCCGTAAAGTCGAAGAATTTGCCGAAAAAATACTCGCACGAGGTATTCATACGGTCGACAGTTTCGACATACACACACAGATAGCCGGTCTCCGCAATCGTCTCGACAACATCTGTAAAAAACACGATACCGTAGCGATCACAGCCGCCGGCTGGGATCCGGGTAGCGATTCGATCGTGCGGGCCCTCATGCAAGCCGCTGCCCCAAAAGGCATAACCTATACCAATTTCGGTCCGGGCATGAGTATGGGCCATACGGTTGCCGTAAAAGCCGTAGAAGGTGTAAATGCCGCACTCTCCATGACTATTCCATTAGGAACAGGAATTCACCGCCGTATGGTATATATCGAGTTGAAAGACGGATATAAGTTCGACGACGTAGCCAAAGCCATCAAAAGCGATCCTTATTTCGCAAACGATGAAACACACGTCATGCAAGTGGAATGCGTCAACGATCTCCTCGATATGGGACACGGTGTACACATGATACGTAAAGGCGTATCGGGGAAAACGCAAAACCAGATTTTGGAGTTCAACATGAAAATCAACAACCCCGCTCTTACGGCGCAAATCCTTGTAGGAGTAGCTCGGGCATCATTCCGCCAGCAACCGGGTTGTTATACGATGATCGAGATTCCAGTCATCGACATGCTCTACGGCGAACGCGAAGACCTTATCAAGCATCTTGTTTAATTTCCTCTCATGTTGATCGACGCCATTACTTGGACGGCCGACCCGGCGATATTCTCTATTTTCGGGCGTGAGGTTCGCTGGTACGGACTCTTCTTTGCCGTAGGATTTCTTGTGGGTTATGCCATAGAAGAACGCATTTACAAACATGACAATGCCCCCGCCGGCTGGTGCGACAAAGCATTCATATACACAATTATCGCAACAATCATCGGGGCCCGTCTGGGTCATTGCCTATTCTACGGTTGGGAATATTACTCGGCTCACCCGCTGGACATTCTTAAAATATGGGAAGGCGGACTTGCTAGCCACGGGGGAACAATAGGTATCCTCATCGCCCTCTACATTTTCTCCCGAAGGGTTACCCACCGCGATATGTTATGGGCCGTCGACCGGTTGGCTATCCCTACGGCCCTTGTCGGTGCCCTTATCCGCATGGGCAATCTCATGAACCACGAAATCTACGGACATGCAACCTCTTTGCCCTGGGGATTCCGATTTATCGAAAATGTGAGTGTGTGGCATACTTACGGAGCACAGCCCATCTTCACCGAACCGTCGCACCCGACGCAAATCTATGAAGCATTGTGTTACCTCGCTGTTTTCGGGCTGCTCATGTATATGTACTGGAAACGTCGTGCAGGCGATCGCCCCGGACTGATACTCGGGGTCTTCTTCGTCGGTGTATTTCTCAGCCGCTTCTTCATCGAATTCGTCAAGAATGACCAAGAAGCCTTCGAAGCCGATATGCTCCTCAATATGGGTCAATGGCTCAGCATACCTTTCGTCATTGCCGGTGTATGGCTTATCATCAGAGCTTTGCGACGACCTATTGTACCGGGACGTATCGAAATACCGGTATCCCGACAAAAGAAATAATAATAATCATTCGCTGAGCATCAGCGACATATAAGGAGCCGTATCGATTTTTTCGAGAAATAACCATCGGGTCAACGCCCGAACATCGAAATCATAATCACATACGGTATCTGCGCCCGATAACGAGAGGGGTTGCTTTTCTGAGCGCCCCTCTTTTATCGTATATATCCCCGAGTTGGAAGGCAAGAGATCATCTCTCAGACGTATCGTATGTGTCCTGTTCGGATAAGCATCGGCATACCGGCCGAGCAGTGTTTCCGCATCGACAATACGAGTCATTCCCGATGCCTCCCTTTCGGACGATTTCAAAGCAATCCCCGATAAAAGAGAAGGAAGAATCTCTCCTACTTCGCTGCCGTCGGGCAACGAAAGCGTCAACCGCCTCGGCGAATACCGGCGACAAAGAGCCGAAATGATTCCGGCCATTGCCATTTCTCCGTCAGCACAGATATCGAGAATAATCAACGAATCTCCCCGGGGAACCACAACGGCCACTGCCGTCGCCGTTCTAGCGACCGAAGTGGCCCAAACATCGCCTCCCGCCAACCGTACATCGGTACGAACCACATCGAAATCATCGGTATCATGCAACACACGACAAGAATACGCCATCGTGAGCCGACACCACTCTCCGCTCAACCACTCACTATCGAACGTATTGTCGAGCACCGCATCTGACGCAGGCAACACCCCATTTATCTCATAAAGATATTTCCGGCAATAAAATGCCGTTTCAAATCCGAAACGCCCGTAATAACCATACAGAGACTTCTCGGCCGGAATCAGAGAAACCAACAAGAATCCCCTGCGACACAACAAGGTAAAAGCATGAGTCATCAACGCACCCATGAATCCGCGGCCACGTTCTTCGGGATAAGTCGACAATCCGGCCCAATAAGACATCGGCTCTTCTCCGCCCCATAACGACAATGTATATGGCAGATGTTGCAATGCCGCACAAAGTCTCTCCCCGCGAACTACGACACAACACCTGTCGGGAGAAAACTTGCGGGAAAAGAAAAGTTCGAGAAAACGGGGATCGTCATGGAAACAGGTCTGCCACAAATCCATAACAGCCGACTTATCTGCGGAGGTCGCCCGACGCAATATCAACGGATCGGAAAC
Organism: Bacteroides sp. CAG:144; assembly: GCA_000434215.1. Taxonomy (GTDB): domain Bacteria; phylum Bacteroidota; class Bacteroidia; order Bacteroidales; family UBA11471; genus Caccoplasma; species Caccoplasma intestinavium. Next base: position 75,439 of record HF999722.1, on the reverse strand, counting down.
AGCCGTACTCCCGAATAAAACCTCTTCCTTGTCTTTTGTCTCACTATGCGAATAAAACGCCGCCATCTTCTCCTGCAAACGAAACGGTTGATACGAAAGTTTCGCCTGCCGCAACCCGGGTATGCCGAGATCTTCTTCCCGATTGACATATACATACGACCCGGGTATAGAACGGGCAAACTCACGGTTGATCATCGTATATGCACCATCAACAGAGGCATCGGCTTTCTCGACATGGACGCCAAAGGTATCGCGCGTAATGGGCGATCCGTAGGTAAATGCCACCATCTTATCGCCAACCCACAATGTACCGCCTTGCAAACCCAACTCATCGAAATGCGCCAACGCCCGGGTTATAGCTTGACGTTCGTTCGACAGACCTTCGGCATACTCGGGCAGACTACCATCGAGCCACAATTTTCCAAAGCGCAAACATTCGGGAACAAGTTCCGGCGTAAGGGGTAAATAACGATAGTCGGGGTATTTTTTGACAAACTGGTTGATATGATTTCTTTTCGATTGGTATCGTTTTCCCGAGAGTGTTGCCAAATCTTCCCTCAAATAGATGTAATCGGCATAATCACGCTCTACAACAAAACGAAACCGCTCAGGAAAAGCCTCGTTCAAGGCTGTACGACCTTCTTCCGAGATACCGAGCAGACATAAGGCATGCCCCAAATTCCGGGCATCGGCCTGCAACATCTCTATACTATCCTGCAATGGCAAAGCCCCTTGCGGAATCATATAAGCGGGACGATGGTTATCGATATAAAACCGGACAAACAACGTATCCTCGACGACAGCATACTCGCTTCCATAAAGGAACTGCCAACTGTACATGTTGGCAAAGGCAAAATCGCAATTACGATAAAGGCCGGACAACGTATAGCGAACGATTTCTGATCGCGATTCAAGAATGATAGGTCGAAATGATATTTCCATACGAAAAAAAGAACAAATGCGAAGATACAAGGTTTTGACTTGCCCGACTCCTTTTCTTATATTTTTTTAGATTTTCAGAAAACATTCCACCTCTATAAATTCATCAAACAACCTTCTCTTACAAACTTCCCATAACATAACTCCGACACCGAAATATCATAATCCCCCAAGCCCAGACGGGATACTATCCAAACAAAAGAGGTCGTGCCTTGCGGACACAACCTCTTTTCTCTTTTCAATTATATATCCACGGGGATTAATCGATCTCTTCATCAGCCTCGTATCCACCCATTTCGCGGAGGGCGTTTTTCAACATGACATACTGTTGGAAGAGGTGGTTTACTGGCACTTCGCCTTGCGTATAGTCATGCATCGGGCTTTTGAGGAAGAAACTCAAGAAACGTTGTATACCATAACGTCCGGCGCGAGCTGCAAGGTCGCTCAACAAAACCAAATCGAGACAAAGGGGAGCTGCAAGAATAGAATCACGGCAGAGGAAATCGATCTTTATCTGCATGGGATAACCCATCCAGCCGAAAATATCGATATTATCCCAGCCCTCTTTATTATCGTTGCGCGGGGGATAATAATTGATACGCACCTTATGATAGTAGTCGGTATAAAGGTCGGGTTGTTTTTCGGGAACAAGAATCGACTCGAGCGTCGAGAGCTTGCTCACTTCTTTGGTATGGAAATTTGCCGGCTCATCGAGCACCAATCCGTCGCGATTACCGAGTATATTGGTCGAGAACCAACCCGAAAGGCCAAGGCAACGGGTACCGATAATAGGTGCAAATCCCGATTTCACAAGAGTCTGCCCTGTCTTGAAGTCTTTACCGGCGATAGGCATTTTTGTCTTTTCGGCCATTTCCCACATAGCGGGAATATCGACTGTCGTATTGGGAGCACCCATAATAAAAGGAGCGCCTTCGGCCAAAGCCGCGTAAGCGTAACACATCGAAGGTGCGACGTGTTTCCGATCGTCCTCTTTCATGGCTTTTTCGAGATTGGCAAGAGTATTGTGTACCGTCTCATTGTATGGCACATAAATCTCGGTCGATGCGGCCCACAGCACAACGATACGAGAACAATTGTTTTCGGCCTTGAACTTACGAATGTCTTCACGCAATTGCTCAACCATTTCCCAACGGGTAGCGCAATTTTTTATATTATCACCGTCGAGACGTTTGGCATATTCGTGATCGAAAGCAGCCTTCATCGGGACGATTTTCTGCAACTCGTCTTTTACAGGATTGATGTCTTTTTCTTTCAGAACCTCGGCATTGATGGCTGACTCGTAAGCATTAGCAGGATATACGTCCCAACCGCCGAATACGATATCGCTCAACTGCGCCATAGGTACGATTTCATTATAATGCAGGTACTTTTTGTCGGCACCGCGACCTACCCGTATCTTGTCATACTGAGTCATCGAACCGACCGGTTTAGCCAGCCCTTTACGAACCATTAACACACCAGTCATAAACGTCGTTGTAACGGCTCCCAGGCCGACACACAAGACGCCCAATTTACCGTCTGCCGGTTTTACATTCATTTTTTCCATTTTCTTATAAAAATACTTTTTCCTTATTTTTAATTCCTGCAAAATAATTGCGACGACAAAGATAACTCTTTTTTTATTAAAAAACAGTTTTATCTATTACTTTTCTACCGCATACTCCGACAACAAATTGCATTACGATAAAACGAGCATCAACAACGACAAAACGACCAATTCAGCATCAAAAGAAACGGATAATCGTCTAAATTGTTCATAGCAAAAATCAAATCGTACAACCACCCCGTTTTTTCAATTTTTCCAGCCTTATTCCTACACTCAAAGCCATACAATCGGCTTTGAGTAAATGTGCTTTTACCTGATAACCGATATACACGCATTCCAGCCCCGGGATGGTGTAACGCAAACCCAACGTCTCATAATAAGGCTTCTCTTTTTCGACCGGGATATACTTGTACTGTTCCTTATTGAAATCCGACGATTCGACGCCCATCTTCCGAAACAGATAATACCCGAAACTGAAATAGAGAGAAAAACGTTTATAAAACACTTCATGCCGTAAAGAAATTCCGACCGAATGCGGGCTATACACCAATCCTTTCATGCCCTTTTCCTTATCCACCTCTTTCAAACGATCGACATAAGGCATATACATATAGTCGACACCTATTCCCGAAGCGTATTTCAACCGATACCGGAACATAGGTGCAACCGTAGCCGTAAGAGCCGAATAAACGGGGAAAACCGATGTCCGGTAACGCGGATCTTGTGGAGAAATCATGTAATAATACAAAAACCACTCGTCTATCAGGGATTTGGCCGCCCACCCGACAGAAATATCGCAATAAAAATATTTGTCGAAAGTTTTTCCCTGCCTGTGTCGAACAGGGAATGTCAACTTTTCAGAAACAGGGTAGTAACGTAGACCGGCCAACAAACCGACTGTATTGGCACCCTTATTGGGGCGATCCAATGCACCGTTTGAGAAATGTTTCAAATCGACGCTCGCATAGAGTTCCCAATGCCGTGCCACCCTACATTTCCCCTGCAAACCTAAACCGAAATAAACGGAAACCGGAGAACCGATCAACTCGTTATCGATATTATCGACACGATTATACGGGCGTGTCGATAATCCGATGCCGTTTTCCAACGAATATGATAATGAAAACCGTCCCGATCTCACAATATCCCGCCTGAATGCA
>HF999722.1:58556-71740 GCA_000434215.1 Bacteroides sp. CAG:144 | reverse complement strand
GCACCATAAGCAGCCGCCATATAACCAAGCCCCGAGATATAAGGCGTATGCCTATTCTCCATATGCAAACGTATATGACTATAATCGGCCAACAGAAATCCGCCTTCGAGCATAGGGTATCCGAAAGCACTGTCGTACAAGCTACTGTCTCCCGGCAAAGCCCGATATGCGGCATTCAGTGTATAAAAAAGCGTACGATGGGAATGTATGAGTTCCTGTGCATAATCATCAAGCCCCAAAAGATAAGCCCACCCGGCCGCAGCGCCAAATGATACCCGACGCATTTTTTCTGACTTATCCCGGGCCGAAAGCCCTTCGCAAATAAGAAGTATACCGACAATAAAAACAAAGGCTTTACGCATAAAATTTCATCTATCAGTGCTATCCGATCTTCCCGAAAGCAAACTCGATGCATTTCATTTTTTCTTTACATATCAGGCTTGTTTACAAATATATTGCATGTTTAATATATATCTAAATATATTCAGCAAAAAGTTTTATAAAAAGCAGCATTATTTACCTGAAATTTCTGTAATAACACGATGATACAACCGATTGTTTTTCATTGAAAAGCGCTATCTTTGCGGCCGTTTTACACACCAAAAACACATGGCATGACCGACATCTGCTGTATAGGACACATCACGCTCGACAAAATAATTACCCCGCAACACATCTCTTACATGCCGGGTGGAACAGCCTATTATTTTTCCCGAGGTATGGCCAGTCTGCACGCCTTGACCGGTTATAAACTGATAACCGCACTGGGAAGCAAAGAGTATCCAGTCGTAGACGAATTGCGAAAGGCCGGCATCGACATAGATGTACTACCGAGCCGGCATACCGTTTATTTCGAAAATCGGTACGGCGAGAACAGCGATAACCGCACACAGCGGGTTCTGGCAAAAGCCGATCCCTTCACTATCGATGCCTTGCACAAAGAAAATGCCCGTTTTTTTCACTTGGGCAGTTTATTGGCCGACGACTTCCCGCCAGAAGTCATCAAGTACCTATCGGGAAAAGCCATTCTCTCGGTCGACGCACAAGGTTATCTGCGAGAAGTAAAAGGAGACAAAGTCTCTCCCATCGACTGGCCTGAAAAACAGGAAATTCTGAAATACATCGACATTCTGAAAGTAAACGAGCATGAAGCCACAGTACTTACCGGTTACACCAATCCCCAACAAGCGGCAGAACAATTGTCGGCGTGGGGCGTAAAAGAAGTTCTGCTCACACTGGGCAGCCTCGGGTCTATCATACTTGCCGACGGCGTCTGTTACAAGATACCAGCCTATCCGCCCCTACAAACAATCGATGCTACTGGCTGCGGAGACACGTATGTCATGGGATATCTCTATATGCGGAACAAAGGAGTGTCATACCCCGAAGCCGGCTGCTTCGCCGCAGCGTTATCGACACTCAAACTGGAAAAATCGGGTCCCCTGGCGGCAACAGCCGAAGAGGCTTACCGCGTTATCAATTCCAGCAGATCGAAAGTCGAAATTCTACAAAAAGATAAATATTACTAATATATTCCACTTTATCTCGCCGTGCAAAATATAATAGATAATATATCGCCGGGAAAGAATATTTGCCTAATTTTGTATGCCGATAACAAAAACAGATATTTATATCTTTTCGGACAACTATAAATCATAAAAGCGAAGTCGATTCACAATCGGAATTCAGACTTTTGCAAAGCCACCGAATCCAAGAATAAACGATATGGAATATGCCGTCATAGCTGCCGGAGAAGGATCGCGACTCGCCCGAGAAGGGGTAGTATACGCCAAACCGCTCGTACCGGTAGGCGGAGAACCGCTGATCGACCGGTTGTGCCGTATTTTCTCCGACAACCAAGCCTCCCTCATACACATCATCATCAACGAAGAACGGGAAGAGGTACGTCGCCATGTCGAGAATTTGCAACATCGTTACCCGATACGCCTCATTATCAAAAACACCCCCAGTTCGATGCATAGTTTCTACGAATTGGCTTCGGGTATAACCGGGGAAAAATTTTGCCTGACGACCGTCGATCCCGTTTTTGACGAGCAGGAATTTGCCCGTTACATCGACATTTTCAGGAAAGACGATACTCTCGACGGATATATGGCCGTAACTGATTTCATCGATGACGAGAAGCCTCTCTATGTAGAGACCGACACCAATATGAATATTCAGGCTTTCGGCGACTCGGCCACAACCGAGAGTCGTTATGTTTCGGGTGGAATTTACGCATTTACACGTTCTGTACTGCCCATATTGAAAGATGGTATCGAAACAGGTATGTCCCGCATGCGAAATTTCCAACGCGCTCTTATCGGGAACGGTCTGCGACTGAATGCCTATGCATTTTCCTGCATCATAGACATAGACCATGCCTCAGATATAGCAAAAGCCGAATCTTTTATAAACACCCACGAACGACCCAAACAATGAGACCTATCTGTGCAGGGATAAGCAGGGCCAGCCGGTTTTCCCCCAATCGGGAATGCAACGACAGCGCCGTATTTTCCTTAACTGTCAATTACTTGGAAGAAAACGGCTTTTCGGTACGGACCTATACCGAAGAAGAGTTCATTCGCTCCGACGGGGACGAACGATGGATATTCCACATGGCACGGGGACACGAGACACTCGAATATCTGGCCGAAAAAGAATCCAGAGGTTCTATCGTTGTCAATTCTGTACAAAGCATCAAAAACTGTCGCCGCGATATTCTCACGCACATATTACTGCAAAACGGAATTCCTTATCCCGAAAGTTTCACGGCTAATACCTCGATGCCGATAGACATGCATCTGAGACAATCGGGCATAGAATCGTGTTGGCTGAAACGGAGCGATACATATGCCATGTGTCCCGAAGACATCTGTTTCGCCCGAACCGGCAATGACGCACAACATCTGTTGCAAACTTTTTCGGAACGGGGTATTGCCAGTGTAGTCGTAAACCGACACCTACCGGGAGACCTCATAAAATTTTACGGCATAGATACAACTCCTTTCTTTTATTGGTGCTATCCCAGCCGTAAGGGATTCGACAAGTTCGGCTACGAACGCATAAACGGAAGCCCCACTTTTATTCCGTTCAAAGAAGATATGTTGCGCGACATCTGCTCACGGGCAGCCCGGCTATTGGGATTGTATATATACGGCGGAGACGCTATCGTATCGCCCGACGGCTCGATACACCTCATCGACCTGAACGACTGGCCGAGTTTCTCGCCATGCCTCCATGAAGCGGTCGCACACATCGGCTCATCTATCATCAAAAAATTCAATCGTTGACATGTCCGAACAACAAACTGCACAAGCCCAATCGTCGTCCAAACGACCTACACTGGCATCGACAGTGAAATCACGCGACACCGAAGAAACCTTCGACCTCATTTTCTATCGTCCCATCGGTTATGTATGGGCGCTTATCTGCCGCCGATTAGGAATCGTCCCCAATGCGGTAACGATTGTCGCCATTATTTTAGGAACGGCAGGAGGAGTACTTTTCGCCTTCGGCTCTCTGCCGCTCACTTTATGGGCTATCGTGTTGATTGTCATTGCCAATTCGCTCGACAGCGCCGACGGACAGTTGGCCCGCATGACAGGACAATATTCCCGTTTGGGACGTTTCCTTGACGGCATGTGTGGCGACATCTGGTTTGTAACGATATATGTGGCTGTCGCCTATCGACTGTCGGGACAAGAGGGATGGAGCACCTACGCTTGGTTACTGGGCGTTTTTACCGGCATATTCCATGTGAAACAAGCGGCTATGGCCGATTATTACCGAAACTTCCATCTTTTTATCCTCAAAGGTAAACAACAAAGCGAATGGGACGACTCGGCTCAGCTCGCCTCCGAATATCCGAAAATACCCTGGTTTCCCAATATCTTCGCCAAGCTGTCGGCACTCATCTATCTCGGTTATACTCGGGAGCAAGAACGCTCCACCCCTGCGCTCCAAAAACTCAGGCATCTGCTCGACAACCGATACGGAGACGAATGGCCAGCACCGTTACGTGAAGCTTTCCGCCACGAAAGCAAACCGCTGATGAAATATACCAATATTCTGACTTTCAATACCCGCATCTTTGTGCTTTTCGCCGCCATGTTACTCGATAAGCCGCTATATTACTTTCTGTTTGAACTCACGGTCATGAACATTATCCTTATATATATGATCGCACGACACGAGCGTATATGCCGGCGATTTATCGCAACTATCGAAAAGGAGGATAAGGCATGAACGGCATCAAAGGAATACTCTTCGATTTCGGCGGTACTCTCGATACGAACGGGACACATTGGGGTATCATGTTACAAGAGGCTTACCGTGAGGTGGGTTTTTCACTGGAAGATAAAATATTTCGGGAAATATACGTGCAAGGCGAACGCCAGTTGGCTGCGCAACCGGTTATTGCTACCAACGATACGTTCAGGGAAGTTTTGCAAAAAAAACTTGCTATCGAACTCGACTACGGTGTAACGCACGGTTTTTTATCCGACAACACCGATACCCGAAACCGTATGGCTCTTATCGCCGAAAAATGTTATGCGACAGCCCGCGATCATATAGACGGGATACTCCCTTTACTGAAAAAACTGCACAACGATTACCGGCTGGCATTGGTGTCGAACTTCTACGGCAATCTATCTGCCGTATTGGACGACTTCGACCTAAAAAACTGTTTCGATACCGTTATCGAATCGGCATGCGTCGGGATTCGCAAACCCAGCCCGGCAATTTTCAGTCTCGCCCTCGATACATTGCAGCTTTCTCCGGCCGAAGCCATCGTCGTGGGAGACAGTTACAAAAACGACATCGCTCCCGCCCTTTCGTTGGGTATCACACCGGTATGGCTCAAAGGCCGGGGCTGGAACGACAAGGACGACCTCAATTCCGCACCGTACATCATCTCCGACTTTCACGACCTGACCACACTTCTATACCACCGTACTTAAAAAAATGGTCGGTACCTAAACTCTTCCGAAAAAGATCCAAATCCATATTTTCCCAAAAACAAAAAAACGAGACATCAAATCATTGATGTCTCGTTTCGCTTTCGTGATCGAGGAGGGATTCGAACCCTCGACCCACAGCTTAGAAGGCTGTTGCTCTATCCAGCTGAGCTACCCGACCGGCCACTTTTCCGAAACTCTTTCATCGAAAAAGCGTCGCAAAGGTAAGAGATTATATTGTAAACACCAAATCGGCAACCGTTTTTTTGCAGACGCAGAAACGCCCGCCCATCTCGCCACAAAAGATTCTCTACCGAATCATCTTTGAAAAAAGAAAGAAAAAATCCGTTTTCCCTTAACGACACAACCTATAAAAGGACTATCGGAATCCATAAAACGCCAGATATTCGGTCCGTAAATGTTGGAGATTCCGAAAAAAGTACCTACCTTTGCCGTGCTTTTTTAAGTATTCCGTGCGATGGGAAATTAAGAAGCTGATAATCTTAATTTTGAGTAACACAAAAAACAAACGAAATGAAAACATTCCAATTAGAAGGAACTCCCAGAACCGATCTGGGTAAAAAAGCTGTAAAGGCTTTGCGTAAAAACGGTCTTATCCCTGCCGTACTCAATGGCGGAGAAGTATTCAACCTCCCCTACACCGGCAAATTGAACGAAGGCGAAAAAGTCGTAGAAATAGGCAACAACCAAGCCCTTATCGTAACCGACTTCACCGTTACCACCAACGACGTTCGTAAACTGGTCTACACACCCGATATTTTCGCCGTAGAACTGACCATCGGCAAAAAGAAAGTAATGGCTGTCATCAAAGACATACAATTCCACCCTGTGGAGGAAAAAATCCTTCACATGGACTTCCTTGAAGTAACCGAAAAGAAACCGGTAGTAATGGAAGTTCCCGTATCCCTCGAAGGACACTCCGAAGGTGTGAAAGCCGGTGGTAAACTGAGCCTCGAAATGAGAAAACTCAAAGTAAAAGCCGTTTACACCCACATTCCCGAAAAAATGGTTATCAATGTAGACAACCTCGGCTTGGGTAAAACCATGCAAGTAGGCGACCTGCACTTCGACGGCCTCGAAATCATGAATGCCAAAAACGCCGTTGTCTGCGCAGTAAAACTGACTCGTGCCGCTCGCGGTGCCGCAGCGAAAGCCGAATAATAAGGATATAACGGCATGAAATACCTGATTGTAGGCCTGGGTAATATCGGCGATGAATACGCCGCTACCCGGCACAACATAGGTTTTAGAGTATTGGACGCCTTTGCCGAGGCGTCCAATCTCGTTTTTGAAGACAAGAGATACGGATTCGTTGCTCAGATGCGTCTGAAAGGTCATATACTCACGCTCTTGAAGCCCTCTACGTATATGAATCTGAGCGGAAACGCCGTACGCTACTGGCTGCAAAAAGAAAATATTCCTATCGAAAACCTACTCGTCGTCGTCGATGATCTTGCGCTGCCTTTCGGCTCGCTGCGCCTGAAACCCCGGGGAAGCGACGCGGGACATAACGGATTGAAACATATCCAACAAATTCTCGGAACCGACGCATACGCCCGTCTGCGATTCGGCATAGGCAACGATTTTCCGCGTGGCGGACAAATCGATTTCGTTCTCGGGACATTCCCTACCGAAGAAGAAAAGCTGTTACCGGAACGGCTCGAACGTGCCGGCGAAATCATTAAAGAGTTTTGTCTTGCCGGCATACAAAATGCCATGAACCATTTCAACAACAAATAATATCATGCCGAAAGACGGAGAGATAAGAATCGACAAATTTCTTTGGGCAACCCGCATTTTCAAAACCCGTACCATCGCCACCGATGCCTGTAAAAAAGGGAGGGTTTCGATTGCCGGTACTCATGTAAAGCCCTCCCGCCCCATACAAACGGGTGAAATTATCGAAGTGCGTAAACCGCCGATCACTTATTCATTCAAAGTCCTTGCCCTCGCCGAGAACCGTATGGGAGCCAAACTCGTACCGCAATACCTCGAAAATGTAACTCCACCCGAGCAATACGAACTGATAGAAATGATACGAATCAGCGGTTTTGTGAACCGAGCCAAAGGAGAAGGCCGCCCCACGAAACGCGACGGACGAGAACTGAAAAAATTTACCGAAGACAGTTTTTTTGGCACGATGCCGGAAGATGACCCCGAATTCGACTTTGATTTCGATATAGAAGACCTCAACCCCTAAAAAGTTGAGGCTTCTTTTTACTTCCCCGGCTTACATTTCCTATCCAGCAAATTCCATTCGTCGTGCAAAAAGAAGAATTTACCAGCAAAGTAAAAATCAGAAGAAAAAAGAACGTTTTTATTGAAAAAGTTTTACCTTTGTGATTCTCTATAAGTAAAACATATAAAATAAAAGCATCATGAAAAATATAGATTGGTCGAATCTGCCGTTCGGGTATATGCGTACCGACTATAATGTACGCTGTTATTATCGCAACGGGGAATGGGGAGCATTGGAGCTTTGCTCGGAAGAGACCATCAACCTGCACATGGCCGCAACCTGCCTACACTACGGACAGGAAGGATTTGAAGGGTTGAAAGCGTATCGGGGCAAAGATGGAAAAATACGAATCTTCCGTCCCGAAGCCAACGCCGAACGCCTGCAAAGTACATGCCGGGGCATTCTTATGCCGGAACTCCCGACCGAACTTTTTGTAAACGCCGTAAAAAAAGTCGTAAAAGCCAACGAACGTTTTATTCCCCCGTACGAAAGCGGAGCCGCTCTTTACATACGTCCGCTGCTCATCGGCACCAGTGCTCAGGTAGGGGTGCACCCCGCCAGCGAATACCTTTTCGTCATATTCGTAACGCCGGTAGGCCCGTATTTCAAAGGCGGTTTTGCCACCAATCCTTATGTCATCATTCGCGAATACGACCGCTCGGCCCCATTGGGTACAGGTATCTACAAAGTAGGCGGCAACTATGCCGCCAGTCTGCGTGCCAATAAAATGGCACACGACCTGGGTTACTCTTGCGAATTCTATCTCGATGCCAAAGAGAAAAAATACATCGACGAATGCGGAGCTGCCAATTTCTTCGGGATCAAAGACAACACCTATATCACGCCCCTATCTACCTCAATACTTCCGTCGATTACCAACCGCAGCCTCATGCAACTGGCCGAAGACTTGGGTATGAAAGTTGAACGCCGGCCTGTTCCGGAGGAAGAACTATCGACTTTTGAAGAAGCCGGAGCCTGCGGAACCGCAGCGGTCATCTCTCCTATCGAACGCATCGATGACCTCGAAAATAAAAAATCATATGTCATCTCCAAAGACGGCAAACCGGGGCCCGTATGTACTCGATTGTATAACAAGCTGCGTGCCATTCAATACGGCGACGAACCCGATACGCACGGCTGGGTAACCGTCTTGGAATAAATTTATGGGAATGGATCCGTTTACTCTTATCGACAAATATTACGCAAAAGGTTCGCCTTTATACGATATATTGGTAACTCACAGCCGGCGGGTGGCCGAGAAAGCCCAGGAAATAGCCAACTCTCATCCGGAACTCGAAGCCGACGAAAATTTCCTTTATGAGGCGGCGATGTTGCACGATATAGGTATCTATCTTACCCACGCACCCGACATACAGTGTTTCGGTACTCGTCCTTACATTTGCCACGGAACTCTCGGCAGCGAATTACTGAAAAACGAAGGATTGCTCCGCCACGCCCTCGTATGCGAGAGACATACCGGAGCAGGTCTTTCACTCGACGACATTATTCGTGAAAATTTACCGATTCCCCACCGCGATATGTTACCCGTAAGTATCGAGGAACAAATTATCTGCTACGCCGACAAATTTTACACGAAATCGGAACCCGACTGTGAAAAAACACCGGAAGAAATACGAAAAAGTCTTTCGAAATACGGTGAAGCCTCAGTCAAGAGATTTGAACAATGGGACTTATCGTTCTCATCTAAAAATTATTAAAACATCTGCCCGACACCCCTATGTCGGGCAGATTGCCTATCTTTGTGGGCTGATTGCTCACATAAGAAGTGAATGCCACCGAAAAATAAGACTTTCTACATAGCCCTGCTACTCCTTTTTCTCGGATTACTCCCCGCATATTCTTCGGCTGCGGAGAACGATCACGAGAATCTTTTCGGTGTATCCGATAACAAAATCGAAGCATATCACGCTTATCTAAGTGCCGTATACGGTAGCCACTCCGAAGAAACCGGCGACAACATCGATAAAAGAAAAAACAAACGCCGTCGAGACAAAAACGATTTCCGTTCCGACCCGGCATATACCACAGACTCTTCCCGAAAAGGACAAGACTCGATAATGCCGGAACAATTATTCCCCGAAAATGAATCCTCTCCGGATTCGGCAGCCGGGAACTTCATTCTTCCGACAGATTCTTCCATCACATACGGAGACTCGATTGAAATAAACGATTCGACAATCCTGACGACCGACAGTCTGGCTACCGATTCGGCAAAAGTACCGAGAAAAGAGGCTTTCCAAGATGTCATCACCTACCATGCCAACGACTCGGCCGTTTTTACCAATAACAACATGGGATTTCTTTTCGGCGGAAGCATCGTTACTTACCAAACCATGGAACTCACCGCCGACGAAATGCACATGGATATGGACAGCAGCCAAATCTTCGCGACCGGCCGTCCCGACTCAATCGGCGACATCGTGGGTAAACCCGTATTCAAAGACCCCAGCGGCGAATACGAAACCTCCACGATGAAATACAACTTCGATTCCCAAAAAGCATTCATCACCAACGTTATCACCCAGCAAGGAGAGGGATACCTAACCGGAGGCAAAACCAAAAAGAATCCCGACGATTCCTACTTTCTCAAAGACGGAAAGTACACAACTTGCGACAATCACGAGCACCCACACTTCTATCTGCAACTGACAAAGGCAAAAATGCGTCCCAAGAAAGATGTAGTAGCCGGTCCTGCTTATATGGTATTGGGCGACGTACCGTTACCGCTGGCTATCCCGTTCGGATATTTCCCGTTCTCCGAAAAATACAGTTCGGGTATCATCATGCCTACATTCGGCGATGAAACCGCACGCGGTTTCTATCTGCGCGACGGAGGTTATTACTTCGCCATCAACGACTACATCGACCTTGCCCTCACCGGAGAGATCTACACCAAAGGTTCATGGGGTCTCAACGCTCAATCGGCATACGTCAAACGCTACAAATTCTCCGGAAACTTTTTCCTCAGTTACCTCGTTACCGTACTCGGCGACAAGGGTATGCCCGACTATTCCAAACAGACCAACTTCAAGTTGACATGGTCGCACACACAAGACCGAAAAGCCAATCCCAATCTTACTTTCTCGGCCAGTGTGAATTTCGCCACCAGCGGTTACAGCCACAATAACCTAACCAATTATGGCAACTCGACCGCTTTTACGACCAATACGACCAGCTCTACCGTCAGCCTTTCATACAACGTACCCAATTCGCCATTCAGCATAGCTCTTACCGCCAACGTAACGCAACGAAATTCCGACTCCACCCTAAACGTATCCTTCCCCAATCTTACCATCAACATGAGCCGTATCTACCCCTTCAAACGCAAAAACCGGGTAGGAAAAGAAAAGTGGTATGAAAAAATAAGTTTCAATTACACCGGAAATCTCAAAAACTCGATACAGACCAAACAAAACATGTTTCTCAAATCCAATCTTATCAGAGATTGGAGCAACGGCATGCAGCACAATATACCCATATCGGCGACATTCAGTGTATTCAAATACATCAATATCACACCCTCGTTCTCGTTTACCGACCGCATGTATACCCACCGCATCATGCAGGAATGGGATCCCCGCAGCGCATCGGTCGTCAGAGATACGACATACGGTTTTTACAACGTCTATAACTACTCGTTCAGCGTGAGCGCACAAACCAAATTATACGGATATTACCGACCGCTGCCCTTTATCGGGAAAAAGATTCCGATGATACGACATGTCCTGACACCTACGATACGTGTATCGGGTGCACCCGATTTCGGCTCGTCCCGCTACGGTTATTGGCAGCGCTATACCCGCATAAATACCAATGGTACGCCCGAAGAGGTTTATTACTCTCCGTTTGCAGGAAGCACCTATGGTGTTCCCAATCGAGGGAAAACCGGAACAGTAAGTTTCTCGGTAGCCAACAACCTCGAAATGAAAGTCAACACCGACAAGGATACTACGGGTGTGCGTAAAGTAAGTCTTATAGAGAACCTGTCGGCCAGCATGAGCTATAACATGGCTGCCGACTCTCTCAATTGGAGCAATATCAATACGTCTCTCCTCATAAAACTCACCAAGCAGTTCAATCTACAAGTAAGCGCCGTATTCGATCCATATACCTATCAACTTAGCGCCAACGGTTCTCCCGTAAGGGTAAACGTACCCCGTTGGAAAGCAGGGAAAGGTTTCGCCCGACTGTCGAGTGCAGGAACCTCTTTTTCTTATACATTCAACAACAGCACATTCAAACGGAAAAATAAATCCCAATCATCGACAGACGACAACCCCGTCGAAAATCCCGAAGACGAAATCCTTTCCAACGCCGATCAAATTACAGAGTCGGGACAAGAAAAAGAGAAAGACAAAGAAGATGAAACACTGAAAATGCGTGACGGTTATATGGTGTGGGAAGTTCCGTGGAGTCTATCCATAAACTACTCCATCAACTACGGTTACGGTGATTTCAACAAAGAAAAAATGGAATACGACGGCCGCATCAATCAGAACCTGAGTATATCAGGAAGCATACAGCCTACAAAAAACTGGTCTTTCTCTTTCTCGGCCAGTTACAATTTCGTTACCCACCGTCTTGCTTATATGAACTGTAATCTTACCCGGGATATGCACTGCTGGTCGATGAGCGCCAGCTTCATACCCGTAGGGGCATACAAATCCTACAATTTCAGCATTCGTGTAAAATCGTCGATACTCAGCGACTTGAAATACGATAAGAGCGGAAACTCTTACGATGCACTCGATTGGTATTGATAGAAAAACGCTAAAAGAGAAAAACTCAAATTCATATCTTTTGTTTGTATATATTTTCTACTTTTGTCGTTATACTAATCCTCCAACACAGCAATCATGAAAACAAAAATATTGGTTACAGGCGGTGCCGGCTACATCGGATCGCACACAACAGTCGAACTACAAAATACAGGGTATGAAGTCATCATACTCGACAATTTGTCCAACTCCAATACCGAAGTCATCAATGGTATCGAACGCATCACGGGTACACGCCCGGCTTTTGAGCAAATCGATATGCAGGACAAAGAGGCCATGCGCAAGCTCTTCGAAAAACACAGCGGCATTAAAGGCGTTATCAATTTTGCAGCCAGTAAAGCGGTAGGAGAATCGGTAAAGAAACCTTTGCTCTATTATCGTAATAATCTGGTAACGATGCTCAACCTGCTCGACCTTATGCCCGAATACGGTGTAGAAGCACTTGTTTTTTCTTCTTCGTGTACCGTCTACGGCCAACCCGATACCCTGCCCGTAGATGAATCGGCTCCCATAAAACCGGCACTCTCGCCTTATGGAAATACCAAGCAGATATGTGAAGAAATCATTACGGACACCATACACTCGGGAGCTCCGTTCAAATCGATATTGCTGCGTTACTTCAATCCCATAGGTGCTCACCCCAGCGCCGAAATCGGAGAACTCCCGCTCGGAGTTCCGCAGAACCTACTACCCTATATCACACAAACCGCCATCGGAGTACGTCAGCAACTCAGCGTTTTCGGAGACGATTACGATACCCCCGACGGTTCTTGCATACGCGATTACATCAATGTGGTAGACCTGGCCAAAGCTCACGTCAAAGCCATAGAACGTATGCTCGGACATAAAAGCGAGGAGGACGTCGAAATATTCAATCTCGGTACGGGGCAAGGTGTTTCTGTACTCGAACTTATCCATACTTTCGAAGAGGCTACCGGCATAAAACTCAATTATAGAATCGCGGAACGCCGGGAAGGTGACATTACACAAGTGTGGGCCGATCCACAAAAGGCCAATACGATATTGGGCTGGAAAGCAGAAACGCCACTTGCCGAAACTTTGAAGTCGGCATGGAAATGGCAACTGCATTTACGTGAAAAAGGAATCATGTAAAATAATATATACTACATCTCTTTCATAAAAGAAACAGGGCCGCTATTGACT
>HF999722.1:53844-58546 GCA_000434215.1 Bacteroides sp. CAG:144 | reverse complement strand
GGGCCGCTATTGACTGCGGCCCTGTTTCTTTTATCGGCAACGACAGCAGATCGATTAACAATATATAACTAATTATTTTCTTATAATATTTTTTATATTAGAATTATTCTAATATATTTGCAAAAGAAGATATTGAAACAATGAGCGATAACGATATCATACTATTATTTCGGGAAAAGGGATTACGCCTCACGCCACAACGCATGAATATATACCGGACATTGTGCGAATTGCATCACCCGACAGCCGAAGAGGTATGGGAAGCCGTGCGTAAAAAAATCCCGGCAATAACAGTTGCTACAATCTATAACACGCTCGAATGTCTAGTATCATCACAACTGGCGGAAAAAGTTTTCACACTCGATAACAAAATGTATTTCGATGCCGATACCCGCCCCCACCAGCATCTCTATGACAATCACAGCCATTGTATTGCCGACCTTCACGACGAACAACTTACCGGCTTGATTCTCGAACATATAAAAAAGAACAAACAACTATCGAACTTCGAATTACAAGATATAAAAATACAACTCATCGGGCACTATACCTCTCCCGAAAAGTAAAATCATTATTATTAACACCTAAAATTCAATCATTATGAAAAGTGTCAAAGGAACAAAAACAGAACAAAATCTGCTGAAATCGTTCGCAGGAGAATCGCAAGCTCGCGGCCGCTACGTATATTTTGCCAGTATCGCAAAAAAAGAAGGTTATGAACAAATCGCTGCCATCTTCAACGAGACAGCCGAACAAGAAAAGGAACACGCCAAAAGATTTTTCAAATTCCTCGAAGGCGGTATGGTAGAAATCACGGCATCTTATCCGGCCGGCATTCTTTCTACCACAGTCGAGAATCTGAAAGCAGCTGCTGCCGGAGAAAACGAAGAATGGAGCGAACTCTATCCCGAATTTGCCAAAGTGGCCGATGAAGAAGGATTTCCTCAAATTGCCGAAGCTTTCCGCCGCATCGCAACAGTCGAAGCCGGACATGAAGCCCGCTACCTCAAACTCTACGAACGTATGATAAACGGTACGGTATTCGAAGACGAGGAAGAGATCGAATGGCAATGTCGTAACTGCGGATACATACACAAAGGGAAAAAAGCACCCGAAGTATGCCCCGCCTGTCAACACCCGAAAGCTTATTTCGAACGCAAAAAGAACAATTACTAAACCCTGCTGGTTATACGGGAGGAAATCCTCCCGTATAACTTATAAAGAAGAAAAGAAAAATGGAAAACGAATGGTCCCTTTGGTTTCACTTGCAAGGTTTAATCATAGGCATAGCCACATTCCTCATCATCGGACTTTTTCACCCGCTGGTCGTTAAAGCCGAGTATTATTGGGGAACAAACAGTCGTTGGGCATTCTTCGCACTGGGCATCATCGGCATCATAGCCTCTATATGGGTGAATAATCTACTTGTGTCGGCCCTGTGCGGCGTTACCGCTTTCTCTTCTTTTTGGAGCATACGAGAAATCACGCAACAACAAGAACGCGTACATAAAGGCTGGTTTCCCCAGAATCCGAATCGCCGATACCCGTGGGACAAGGATTCGGCACAAGAAAAATAAAAGGTAAAAAAGGTTGTTTTTAAAATACGGAGGTTATTGCAAAATGATAGTAATAACCTCCGTTTCTTTATGAGAAACCAGCCCCAATATGGAGTTATCTTTCAAGGGCCGGTAATTCAGACTAGACAAACAATAAGTGAAACAAGCAGGGATGATACCCGTACACGATACCGTTACGCCAATAAACACCCTCCCAATCCAATAACAGCCTGTCTTCTCGACAGGCTGTTCCATTCGGCTCATTATAATGCAAAATAATAATTTATTGAAGAACATAACAACTCCTAAAAAATTTATTCTATATTTGTTACTTGTTCTAACCAATACTTTTACCATGAAAAAAAGAATACTTCTCTACACGTTTTTAAGCATTCTTTGTTGCACTGTCTATGCCCAGAAAATCGACTTCAACATGACCGGACGCAACGAAGCGGAAGGAACAGAACCCGATTATACTCCGTGGGCCATATCACAAACGACATCGGCATCGCTCACGGTCGACGGAATCACCTTTACTCTAAGCTGTTCTGGCGAAACGACAACGACCCTCTGCACCAAATATTATAAAGCAGCAGTCGTAAATCAAGGGGCAAAACTGGTAGGCGACGCTGCTATCGTATATGGTCTTGCCGACGACGGAGGTATTATACACTGCCCGGAAAAGAGCATGACTATAAACGTCAAACTGAGCGGGCTTTCTGCCGGGGAGCACTCCATTCTTGCCTACCACAACGATATCGACGGCAAAGGTTCCTCTGCTCCCATCGAAATTGCCGTCAATGGAGAGACTGTGCTCTCTGGTGTCGAACAGACATCACGAGAGACTCTCCCATCGAATAGCGGACAATCTTACATCAAATTTACCGTCGCCAACGGAGAAGACGTAACCATCAGTTACACCAGCAAACCCGTAGCCGGAGAAACATACGGAACGAGTTGCGTATATATCAATGCTATCATTCTCGACCAGTCGAATCCTAAAACCACCGCACTCGATCCATTCCCCCAAAACAGAGATATACATGTCGACGCCGACAACGGCACACTCGAACTTTCTTGGACAATGGCTTCATCGGCGGTCAAAAATCACCTTTACATAGGAACCTCCATCGACGACATGCAGAAAATTGCTTCTGTAACCGACAACAAATATACGCTCACCGATGTATATTCGATGAATACTTATTTTTGGCGTGTCGATGAAGAAGATACCGACGGTAACGTCTACACAGGCGAAATATGGCAATTCCGTGCCCGCCAACTCGCATTTCCCGGTGCAGAAGGTTACGGTCGTTATGCGACCGGAGGTCGCGGCGGCATAGTTTACCACGTAACCTCACTCGACGACGATGCTTCGAATCCCCAACCGGGAACATTCCGATACGGTATTTCCAAACTCAGCGGCCCTCGTACCATCGTATTCGATGTTTCGGGTGGCATAACACTTCAATCTCGCCTTACCGTACATGACCCGTATGTTACCATTGCCGGACAGACGGCTCCCGGTACCGGTATCATGCTAAAAGGACGTCCGTTCGGCATGGCAAACGAGGGAATCACCCGATTTATCCGCTTACGCCTCGGCGGTGCCGACGACTGGGACGGAGTATCGGGCAACCCCAACACCGCCGACGGATTGGGTATGGCCGGGAACAATCACAGTATCATGGATCATTGCTCGGTGGGCTGGACGATCGACGAAGCGTTCAGTTCCCGCAATGCAAAAAATATCACACTGCAACGTACGCTCATTTCCGAGTCTCTGAACTATGCCGGGCATAACACCCAATTTATACAACAGGGACACCACGTGGAACACGGATATGCGGCCACCATCGGAGGCGATTACGGTTCGTACCACCACAACCTGCTCGCCCACAACCAGGGTAGGAATTGGAGTATGTCGGGAGGTCTTTCTGACGGGAATTATGCCGGACACCACGATATGTTCAACAACGTATGCTACAACTGGGGTGGTCGCGCCACCGACGGAGGCACCCACCAGGGACAATTTGTAAACAACTACTACAAAATGGGACCGGCAACAACACTCACTTATCTGATCACGGCCGACATCGAAGGTACGGGTGGCGGTACCCAAGCCTATTATGTAAACGGAAATATCCGTGAAAACAAAAACGGGACATTGACTACCGACGCCAAAAATGAAACCTACCGTTACCGGCTGTCGAACGGACAAGTTCTCAATTGGACCGTATTCGTCGATAAGCCCTTCTTTCCGTCATATGCAACCATCGAGCCGGCAAAACTCGCATTCAAAACCGTACTTTCGGACGTAGGTTGCAATCAACCGTTTTTTGACAACCATGATACCCGCATGGTAGAAGAGACCCTCAAAGGCACATACACCTACAAAGGCTGGAAAACCGGTAAGCCCGGACTTATCGATAAAGAAAGCGATTCCGAGGGATTCGACGGATTGAATATCGTAGAGGAACATCGCCCCGCCGATTACGACACCGATCAAGACGGAATGCCCGACTGGTGGGAGATAGCCAAAGGTCTCGACCCCAACATTGCCAACAACAATGACGACAATGACCGCGACGGTTACACCGACCTCGAAGATTACCTCAACTGGCTAGCCGAACCGCACTACATGATTCCCGCCAACTCGACAACCGAAATAGACCTCAACAAGCTGTTCGCTGGTTTTGACAATGCGCCCTATTACAACGTATCCACCACCGACAATATTACAGCCACCGTATCGGGTTCAACCTTGAAAATCGCACCGGCACAGAATATAAAAGGATTCTACACCTTGCAAGTTACAGCCAGCGACAACGATAACGCAGGAACCATGACCCGAAACATCAATCTTTATGCCGATACCGAAATATCCGCTATCGGAGCAACAACAACCGAAGAGGGTGAAAAAAGCTACCAAATATACAGTATCAACGGTATATTGATGAAAAACAGTAATGACTTCACCCACCTTGCTCCCGGCATATACATCGTGAAAGAGATTTGCAACACCGGCAGCCGTTCCTACAAAGTAATACATGAAATCTAATACTTGATCATACAGGGAATAAAAAATAGCCGACATAAAATATCGGCTATTTTTTATCTATGACAAGAATTCGTTTTACCGAATA
>HF999722.1:41959-53813 GCA_000434215.1 Bacteroides sp. CAG:144 | reverse complement strand
TTTTACCGGAATTTTATCGATACGGCGTTGATGCCGGCCGCCCTCAAAATCGGTATCGAGAAAAGCCTCCACAATGCGACGAGCCGTATCATGATCGATAAAGCGACCAGGCATGACACAGATATTGGCATCGTTGTGTTGACGTGCCAAACGTGCGATTTCCTCTATCCAACAAAGTGCCGCCCGCACACCCTGATGCTTGTTCAGCGTTATATTTATACCATTGCCGCTCCCGCATACCGCAATACCGGGATAGCATTCGCCACTCTCAACAGCAAAAGCCAAAGGATGGGCAAAATCGGGATAATCGCAACTCTCGGTCGAATACGTCCCGAAATCCTTATACGGAATACCCTTTTGAGAAAGTAAGTCTATGACAAATTGTTTCAATTCATAACCGGCATGATCACAAGCCAATCCTACCGGCACATCTGGTTTCAAAATATTCATACCAAACCTAAAAAATTTTATACTCACAAAAATCTCTTTTCAGCTACTTTCTCCTACAAAGATACCCAATAGGTCTTATATAACAAAGGAAAAAGAAATTTTATCACAAATTACGACTTTTCGGAACAATTAATAAAACCACAGCAATTCCCATTATGAGAAAGTTTTCTTACCTTTGTTTGTCTGTATAAAGATTCTTGCCAAAAACATCACCGGCTTTTCTTATCGTTTTTCGACGACAATGATCGACCGGCAAAAATTATTATTATGAAAAAGTTCTTGAAAATCTCAGCTATTGTCATCGCAGTGCTCATAGTATTGCTCATAGCCATACCGTTATTGCTGAAAGGGAAAATCGCCGACATCGTAAAAACGGAAGCCAATAAAATGCTGAATGCTAAACTCGATTTTGAAGAACTCGACATCAGCCTGTTACGCAATTTTCCCAAAGCAACCATAGAACTGAAAAATTTGAGTGTGGTAGGCATCGGGGAATTCGACGGTGATACGCTCGTCGCCGCTGATGAAATAGCGGCAGCCGTCGACTTACTGAGCCTTTTCGGCGACTCGGGGTATGAAATTTCCTATGTTACACTCGATCGACCGATAGTCAACGCTTTCATACATAAGGGGGGGACGGTAAACTGGGACATCATGAAAAGCGACGACACCGAAGAAGAAAATGCAATAACCGAAGAGACAAGCGACAGCGCATTCGATTTGCAACTGCGCAAATTCCGCATCACCGATGCCAGCATTTCCTATACGGATATGGAAAGCGGAACCGTCTTTTCTACCGGAAAACTGAATCTTGCCCTTACGGGAAAACTCAGCGGCATGCAGACCGCCTTACAATGCAAGGCTTCGATACAGGATATTTTACTTTCGATGGATAGGGTTACTTATCTCAAAGATGCGGAAATAGAGATAGACATGAATCTGCTCGCCGACCTCGATAATTACAAATTCACTTTCGACGAGAATCGTTTACGCCTCAATGCCATAGAGATGGCCCTCGACGGCTGGGTAGCATTGCCCGACGACGGTATAGAAATGGATATAAATCTTTCTACGCCCAAAATCAATTTCAAGGATATTTTATCGATGATTCCGGCCATTTACCAAAATAATTTCGCCGACCTGCAAACCTCGGGAAATGTTTCATTAAAGGCCGAAGCCAAAGGGCGTCTCGACGAAAAAACGATACCGGCATTTACCCTCGCCCTCGATGTCGACAAAGCCAAAGTTTTCTATACGGGTATGCCACGTTCGGTCGACGACATAACGATTGCTTTACAAGTCGCCAACACCGGAGGAGATCTCGACCTGACGACCATAGACATAAACACGTTTAAATTCACGTTTGCCGATAACCCGTTCGCCATTACGCTGCACGCAGCCCACCCTGTTTCCGATATGCTTTTCAATATCTCGGCCGACGGAACCATCAACCTCGGAGAGATAGAAAAAATTTATCCGTTGGGCGATTCCATTTCTCTCAACGGTATCATTACGACAGCCCTTACACTCGATGGACGAATGTCGGACATAGAAAAAGAGAACTATCAAAATATAAAAGGGAAAGGTAATCTTTCGATTTCGGACATGAATCTCGCTCTCACGGGATTCCCGCCTGTCGTTCTGACGCAAGCCGACGCTCAAATCACCCCCAAAGAATTGACATTAAACCGGTTCGACCTCACCATCGGCAAAAGCGATTTGCAAGCCAAAGGCAAAATAAGCAATTATCTGCCCTACTTTATGACCGGAGAGACTCTATCGGGAAATCTCTCGCTGACATCTTCTCTACTCGATCTCAACGAGTTTTTAACGACGTCTTCTTCCAACGAACAAGCCGATGTACAAGAAGATACAGATACGACTTCAGTCGGGGTTCTCGTCGTACCGGAAGATTTGGATCTCTCCTTGCAGACCGACATAAAAAAGATATTTTTTGACGGTATGACTCTCGATAACTTTACCGGGAAAGTAAGCATAAAAAAAGGTACAGCGACACTGAACCGCATCTCGGTCGACGCTCTCGGCGGTAACATATCGGCCAACGGCTCATATAGTACGGCCCTATCTACGACATCTCCGAAAGCGGCATTCGCGTTGAACATCAAAGATGCCTCGTTCAAAGAAACTTTCGAGCAACTCGACTTAATCCGACAAATGGTTCCCCTGTTCGCAAAAACCGGAGGCAACTATTCGATTGCCATCGACCTGAACACACGTCTCGACTCGAAAATGTCGCCTATACTCCAAACACTCTCGGCCAAAGGATCTCTGAAATCGAGCAACGTAGAAATACAAAATCTCGAAGTATTCGACCTACTGGCCAACTTGTTAAAAAACGATAAGTTGCGCAAAGTCGAAGCCAAAGATATCAATATTTCATTTTCTGTCTCAGACGGACGCATACAGACGTCTCCGTTCGACTTGAAAATCGGTCATACCAAACTCACGCTGTCAGGTACTACCGGGCTCGATCAGAGCATCGATTATTTGGCTGTCATCGACCTGAGTAATGAGAAAGGCATCAGCGACTATGTAGGTGTCATCAACGCCAATATAGGCGGGACCTTTACCAAACCTACAATAGAGATCGATACCAAATCGATCGTAAAACAAGCCGTTGGGAATAAAGTGGTCGAGGCTCTTGCGGGTAAAGGCACAACCGAAGAGCAAGTGGCCAATATCAGGGAAAAAGCCGAAGAAGCAGGACAAAAACTGGTAGAAGCAGCAGAAAGAGAGGGAGAAAAGTTGGTAGAAAAGGCATCGAATCCCGTAACCAAAATTGCAGCAAAAGCAGCTAAAACAAAATTGGTGGAAGAGGCCAAAAAGCAAGCCGACCGCCTTGCCGATGAAGCAGAAAAACAAATTCGCCAACTGAAAGGGGAATAACACTCCCTACGTGCCCCTTTTACACAAAAAAGGTAAAACAAGACCCGCATATCGAGTTTTATTCGTAGATTTGCAAATCTTTACAAAGAAATGACCGACTTTCTTTCCCGATCAAATACAAGCCGAGGGAAGACGGACAAATATTTTTCGGATTATGAAAAAATTAATATGGCTCGCAAGCATATTTTCTCTGGTCTTAACGACAAGTTGTAAACCGTCGTCGGGGAAAAACGAATCTCAAAACGACCAAATTGCCGCAGGAGACACGCTGAAAGGTGAGATCTCTTTTTCGGGGGCATTCGCCCTTTATCCGATGGTTGTCAAATGGGCGGACGAATTTCGTAAACTTCACCCCAATGTACGCATTGACATATCGGGGGGAGGCGCAGGAAAAGGCATGACCGATGCATTGGCCAAAGTCGTAGACCTCGGCATGGTTTCCCGGGAAATATACGAAGTAGAAGCACAAAAGGGCGCCTTAGGTTTCGCGGTCGTAAAAGACGCGGTCGTAGCAACA
Organism: Bacteroides sp. CAG:144; assembly: GCA_000434215.1. GTDB lineage: Bacteria > Bacteroidota > Bacteroidia > Bacteroidales > UBA11471 > Caccoplasma > Caccoplasma intestinavium. The sequence goes on along the minus strand of HF999722.1, from coordinate 49,939 downwards.
ATCAATGTCGCCAATCCGCATTTCGACGACGTCTGCAAAAAAGGTCTGACCAAAGCAACTGCCGCTGCTCTTTGGAACAATCAATACGCCACATACGGAGACTTATTGGGTATCGAAAGTACAATTCCCGTGCATGTGTATACCCGTTCCGACGCCTGCGGAGCAGCCGAGACATGGGCCATATGGTTCGGTAAACGGCAAGAACAACTGCAAGGTACTGCCGTATATGGAGATCCCGGCGTATCGGCCGCCGTACAAAAAGACCGTGTAGGCATCGGTTACAACAACATCGCTTACGCGTATGATATGCGTACCCATAAACCCTATGAAGGGCTGGCTGTAATTCCTCTCGACATAAACGAAAACGGACAAATCGATGAGGACGAAAAATTTTATGGAAACAGTGCCGACCTTATCAAAGCGATCGGCGAAGGCCGTTATCCGTCTCCCCCTGCTCGCGACCTGTACTTGGTAAGTAACGGTGTGCCTCGAAATCCGGCAGTCGTGGAATTTATCAAATACGCTCTCTCCGAAGGCCAAAAATACGCCATCGAGACAGGATATATACCTCTTCCCCAAACGACAATAGATCAAAGTCTTAAAAAACTCAATCCCTAACGTCGCCGATGGATTTATCGCTGTTACAACGACGCATATTCAAGGACAAGGCAGCCCGGTGGGTCATGCTTGTCCTTACCGTATTATCGCTGTTGTTGCTTATCGCCATAGGAATCGGGCTATTTTTCAAAAGCCGCCTTATCTTATCGGAACATTCCCTATGGGAACTGCTTTCGGGATCGGCATGGAAACCCCTCAGCGGAGAATTCGGATTCCTGCCGTTTATCGTAGGAACACTTTTCGTAACGGCTTTGTCGATTGCCATCGCGTTGCCCATCTCCTTGCTCTCGGCCATTTTCCTGACCGAATATGCCAGTTCGTGGGTAAAACGTATCGTATTTCCCATATTCGACATTTTGGCCGGCATTCCGTCGGTCGTATACGGTGTCTGGGGCACACTCATCATTGTACCGTGGATTGCCGATAAACTCGGACCCCGATTTGTCGACTATACCAGCGGATATACCGTTCTGGCCAGTGGTATCGTATTGGGTATCATGATACTGCCCATATTGGTAAGTCTGCTCATCGAAATATTCACCATCGTCCCGCAAGATTACCGGGAAGCCTCGGCTTCACTGGGAGCAACCAAATGGCAGACTTGCTCAAAGGTTATCCTGCGAAAAGCCATGCCGGGAATCGTCGCTGCCGTTGTACTGTCCATATCGAAAGCTTTCGGCGAAACCATAGCCGTATTGATGGTATGCGGAAATTACGCCGCCATACCACGGTCGCTTTTCGACCCCTGTTACCCGCTTCCCGCACTTATCGCCAACAATTACGGTGAAATGTTGTCGCTGCCTCTTTACGAGTCGGCTCTCATGTTCGCCGCCTTTATATTGTTCTTTATTATTTTGGTGTTCAATATCATATCCCGCTGGATATTACGAAATATCGAGCGGAGCTATAAGATGTAACCGGAGGGAGTCCTGACGTATGAAAACAAAATTTATCGTTGAGAAAATATTCTTCGGGTTGATGATCATCTCGGTAATCCTCGTATTTGCCTTTTTAGGCAGTATCCTCATCACGATCATACGCAACGGCTGGCCGGCTATGTCTTGGGATATGATTACCCAACTGCCCGGCGGCGGGTTCTACATAGGCAAAGAAGGCGGTGTACTCAACGCCATTGTCGGTTCGATCTACATTGTAGGAGCATCGACGATACTGGGGTTGCTCATCAGTATTCCCATTGTATTTTTCATCAACATCTATCTGAAAAACGATTCCAAACTGGCCAGCATTACGCGTCTTTCGTTCGACGTACTATATGGTATCCCCTCGATTGTGTACGGTGCTTTCGGATTTACCATCATGATATTCCTCGGATTGCGGACATCGTTGCTGGGCGGTATCATCGTCATTACACTGCTCATTATACCGATCTTTGTCCGCTCCATGGACGAAGTCGCCCGCCAGTTGCCCAAACATCTGCTCGAAGCAACCTACTCACTGGGAGCGACCCGTTATGAAACCATAAAAGTCGCCATACGGCAAATCGCACCGGGTATCGCGACCGCAACTCTTTTATCGATAGGACGCGCCATAGGCGATGCAGCGGGCGTCATGTTTACCGCAGGATTCACCGACAGCATACCTACTTCTCTCGACCAACCGGCGGCAACCTTACCGCTGGCGATCTTCTTCCAGCTGAGCAGTCCTCTGCCCGAAGTTCGCGAACGCGCTTACGCCGCAGCCCTGCTGCTTACGCTTATCGTTTTGGTACTGAGTATCGTGGGGCGCATGATTACTCACCGTTTCTCTAAAAACAAGATCAAATAATGGAGAAAGAAAAATCCCTATTCAACATATTTGGACATTTAAACCCGATAAACCGGCAAGAAAAGGAAGTCTCTCTCGCCGAGGAAAGCGGGCGTGATGAAGACGCCGTTATCCAAATCGAGAACTTGAATATCTATATCCGCAACAACCATATTCTCAAAAACGTCAATCTTACGCTGCACGATAAAAAAATAACTTGTATCATCGGCCCTTCTGGGTGCGGTAAAACGACCTTGTTGCGCAGCATCAACCGAATGATCGACACGACCGAACATTTACGGGTCGAAGGACGGGTATTGGTCAGCGGAGAAGACATTTACGACCACAAAGCCGAAATCACTCATATACGAAAAAAAATAGGGCTGCTTTCACAACGCCCTACTCCTCTACCCATGTCGATATACGATAACATCACATACGGTTGCCGCATACACGGCGTGCGCAACCGGAGGGTTCTCGATGCAACGGTAGAAAAATACTTGAAAGGAGTCAATCTGTGGGAAGAGGTGAAAGACCGCCTGCATAGTCCGGCGTCGGCACTCTCTATCGGCCAACAGCAAAGACTGTGTTTGGCACGCGGTCTTGCCGTAGAGCCACAATTCATTCTTGCCGACGAATCGACCTCGGCTCTCGATCCCATATCGAGCAAACATATCGAAGACCTCTTCGCCAAATTGCGCGAACGCTACGGAATCATCATGGTAACCCACACCCTACGCCAAGCCTTGCGTATCGCCGACTACGTGGTTTTCATGTATATGGGCGAAGTCATCGAACAAGGAACAGCCGAAGAGTTGTTTAAAAATCCGCAACACGAGCTTACCAAGCAATACCTGAGCGGCGTTTTCAGTTGATATTATAAAAAGAATAGAGTCTTGCAAGACTCTATTCTTTATAAATACCGATCTCAAAAACTTCCTTCCCAATCTTTTCCACCACTATTTTACCGCGATATACTTCTTCAACTCATTATATATACGGTTTTTCTTATAACCTTTGAAGATACTCAACACCTTTCCCTCGGGAGAGATAAGTACATAATGCGGAATCGAAGATACATTATAAGCGACATTCAATCCCGCAGCCCCTTTCTTCTCATTGAGATTTACCCAAGAGATTTTTTTCTCCCGAGACGTCTGTAACCAAGTATCTTCATCGTCGAGGCTGAGACCCACTACGACAAGGCTATCGGAGTTATTTGCAAAAAGTTGCGCAAGTTCGGGCATCGCAGCTAGACACGGGGCACAACTTCTCGCCCAAAAATCGAGCAAAACATACTTACCCCGATAATCGGATAGATGATGCACGCCTCCGGCCAAATCATACAAATCGGCATCGACAAGAGCATCACCCACGTCGACCGTCCTCTGGAAAAGATTCGCCCGAGCCACGACTCCATACTCTTTGGCCTTCAAGACATCGGTCATACGGTTTTCATACAAGTTGACAAGTTCTGCTTTATACGGGAAATTCTTTTGTGTACGCGAAACCATTGCCAACTGGGCCAAATGCATAAGCCAGATATCTCCGACCGGAGCTGTCTGCATAATATCTATCTCGGCCTTATACATCAATGATTGTATAGAATCTTGTTTCGCCGTTATAGCATTGATTTGTTTTCGCACCGCCGAACGTTTTTCCCGAGGCGTATTCTTGTCCCGATAGAGGGCTTCCAATTTCGCTTTTTCGGGGTAATAATTCCAATACTCCGCCAAGAATGGTCGCACAGCGGCAACATAAAGATTGGACTCTTTCTGCTCAGCGACATCACTTTCAACCGTCCACAAAGCGGCAATACGATTATCGCCAAACACTTTGATTTTCGCACCGGGCAATACCCACAATGCGAGTGTCCGTGAAGGCGATTTTTTATCACTCAACATGATATAAACCTCCTCGGCCGTACTGCCGGCAGTCTTGCCGGTGAGTTTGAATCGTCCCCGGGTAACGTAAGCTTTGTCCAAAAGCGAACGCTTCCCATTATCAACACGATAGAGAGAAATCATCGACTGCGGTGTAATACCGTCCACACTTCCCTGAATCACAAAGCCTTTTTCGGCCCAAACTCCGAAAACGACACTCCACAACAGCAACAATGATACTACATGTTTTTTCATAGCCAAAATACATTAAATCAAGTATTCGAATTCTCACATCATCTCTTAATTTATTTTTCTACCCGCGTATATGATGCTCCGATAAATTTCTCCAACCACCAGTCTATGATTCCCTTTCCATAACCTATCCGCTTGGACAGAACTTTACCTTCGGGCGAAAGAAGGACAAAAGCGGGAACTCCATTAAATCCGAAACGGGCGACAAGTCCTTTCCAACCACTTCCATCGCAAAGATTATGCCATACAAAAGAATGCTTATCGGAATACTTTCGCCAACTTTTTTCACCGTCTGTCGTAATACTCACGAGGGTAAGACATCGCTCATTTTCCTGTACGATTTTTTCCAATTCGGGTATCGAGGCTTTGCACGGCCCGCAACTCCCGCTCCAAAAATCAAGCAATATATATTTTCCCCGAAAGTCGGAAAGGCGATAACGAGTCCCGTCCAAGCCGAATAGCTCCACATCGGGACACATCATGCCCTCTTCTATAATCTCTAAGGCCAAATAAAACAAAACCGATTTCCCGTCTTCGCTATTCCGTTGGGGCTCATCGAGGCGACCGTAGCAATCTTGTATAAGCGGCCGATATCCCCTGTATCGTTCTTCTTGGGCTACCGCCCGGGCATAACGAGATAAGCGGGACAACCAATCCGCAGTTACGGGCAAGTCTTTCATCAAATCGAGTTCCCTGCTGCAAATTTCTGCCTCCAACGAATCTCTCAACTGTTGTAAACGCTTCACTTCCTCCCATTTATTCATATTTACCGTATCGTCAGGCGAAACTTTGGATGGAATCGAACGATACACCTCTTCCAACCGCAACAGATTATCGGCATACCGCTCTTGTAAATCTTTCGTTGCCTCTTTATATCGATTTTCTTCCCTTTGACGAGGTACATTGCTCCGTACCTCCCAACATCTCGGTACAACAGCCGTATCTCCCGATATAAATATTTCAGCTCCGGGAGCGACCCATACAAGACAGGATTCCAAATAAGACTCTCCGATATATAAAGAACTCCTAAATTCTCTCTTCGTTTCCCCTCTTATGGCAAACTCTCCTTGACTCAATGTATCCGAACCGAAAGGCTTCAAGGTAAACACCGTACCATCGGGATAACCCTCGACATGACCGTGCACGACAAATGCATTCTGCGAAAACAAATAAACGGGTAACGATGCGAAAAAGCAAAATAAGAGAATTCGATTCATGGTAATAAACAGATAAATATATTTCGACTGATCTCAAATATATCTATTTTTTACCAACCTTCAAAATATAATATGCAAATAGTTTCTAAAAAGGATAACCTATGGCCAAATGGAAAGCCAGACTTTTACCGAAACTATCCATATTATAATACCGGGACTTGTCGTTGTTATAGGGAGCGTGCAAGCCTATACCCATATCGATACGCAATATCAGGAAACTTATATCATATCGCAGCCCGACTCCCGTACCAAGAGCGATATCCCGCCAAAATGTTTTAGCATTGAGCGTACCACCGGGTCGGCTTTCCTCGGCTTTGAGCAACCAAATGTTTCCGGCATCGAGAAAAACCGCACCTTGCAAATCTCCCAAAATCGGGAATCGCAACTCGATATTGCTTTCGAGTTTGAAGTTACCCGTCTGGTCGAGATAGGCATCGGCATCGCCTTTCGGCGGGGCATAACTTCCGGGGCCTACCGTGCGTATGGTAAAAGCCCTTATGCTATTGGCTCCACCTATATAAAATTGTTCGCTATACGGCAATACGGTAGAATTGCCGTAAGCCCAACCGGCCCCAACCAGAAAACGTGTCGCCAGCCAAGCCTCCCCCCATAAACGCCGATAATACCGAAAATCGGTCGTTGCTTTTACAAACTGGGAAAAAGGTATACCGAGAAATTTTTTATGGCCTTCGGTTCCCGCAACGACCCAAGACAGGAAGTTCCCCGCCGTAGAAGCGGAAGTCTGCCAAAAAATATGATTCCCGTCATGACGGCCGAACTGCTTATTGAACCGATAAGTATATCCCAACGAAGGTATGAGCTGATTACGGAAACTCAACGCTATGGCAGGATTTTCCTGTAAAGTACTGTCGAAAGAAGCCGTCGAGTTGATCAAATAATTATAACCGATTTTAGGTAACTGTATCGTATGGGAACTTACTCGCGATGATTGGAAATCAAAAGAAAAAGAGGTATTCAACGAGAGCATTCGGAAATACTGCGGGCGATTCATTAAATCGGCGCTAAGCTGCACGGTGGTTTTTCCACCGTACCGACGCTCGATGCGGGAATCCCACAACAGCGCCGAAGGCAGTAAACGAGGAAAGGCAAGCGATGCCTTTATCCCGAACTCATACGAGTTGAGAAGAGATGTTTTCGTCCCGGCAGACTGCCGTTTCCCAGTCTGCCACTCATACGACCCCGACAATTCGAGAGAAAGCCGCTCTCCTCCTCCGAAAACATTCTTATGGGCCAATCCGAAAATAACACCGGGGCCGATAAAACTATTAGTTGAGGAGGTAACATTCGCCTCAAACCACGCTTCCATCGGCGTATCCATAGCCGCATCGAGCGTAATATCGAGACTGTTATCCCTTCTTATCGAATCGGGTGTAGAAACCGCCAAATTGACATATCTGAAAATACCCATACGCACAAGACTGTTGAGCGACTCGGTCTGTCGGTCGAGCGTATAGATTTCTCCGGTCTTCAATGTAATATTTCTTTCGATAAACCGTTTTCTGACTTTAAGAGGTTTCTGGTAAACAAATGTTACATTGGATAATTCGACTGTATCAACCTCTCCCTTTCCCGAGGCAGATTTCAAATCGAATGTAATATGCCCCACCCGATAAGTTCGCAATGCTTCACTGGGAATGTTACCTCGCAACTGCAACCGCAACGCAACCTCATTGGGAACAACTGTCGTATCGGCAAGATAAGAAAGATAATCGGGCCGGAAAAAGTAATAGCCCCTGTTACGGAGAACGGAAGTGATACGAGACCGCTCGGAAGAGAGAACATCGGCCCGGTAAATATCTCCTTCTCTCAAAAGCGAAGAGGAACGTGTAGAATCGATAATCGACGTGAGTGGCGACGACGGCACAGGATATGATATAGAGCTATAACGCCACGGCTTTCCGTAAGTTACATCATAAGTAATACGCGCCTTTTTAGGATTTTTCCGATTGTAATCGAGCGAATAAGCCGCCGACGAAGAAAAATATCCATAATTTGCAAGAATATCGGGAATAACCGCCACCCGTAAATCGGGCTGCACGGTCGATATCAATACCGGAGTCTTGGCAAATCGCTCATAGAACCAATGTTTAAAACCTCGATCCTTTTTGGGTTCGACATGGTTATACACCCACAAACCGAACGGGAATGGCCAGCGGACATAGGGACTGTACAACGCATTATTGGGTTTGACCGAAAGGGCGTCGCGGACAGCCGACTCGGCATCG
>HF999722.1:37813-41862 GCA_000434215.1 Bacteroides sp. CAG:144 | reverse complement strand
ACAATACCTCTCCCGCCCCCAACTTACTCGTCGTATCGCAACCCGCCCAAATAAACGGTAAAAGCAATATAAAGAAACATATCTTTTTCACGGCTGTATAGATTGTGCGGTTTGAGGTGTATTCCTACGGGAAGAACGACGGAACAACTCGGATAAGCGAGCCAGCTTTTTACGTACTGCAAACCCCAGCCCGGTCTCGGTTACTTCGCCTTCGAGAATCGTCTCCTGCCCTGTATGGCGGAATATTTTCAATATCATATTGTCACGCTTATCGAGCTTGTATTCGATAGCGATGTCATCGACAAGATTTTCTTTCAGCGCATCGGCCGAATTATCGTCGGGAGAATAACTCCCGCCTACGACGATACGTATTCTATCGTTGAAAAACTTCTTGGACAATTGGTAAGAATAATCCGTACGTGTCGTTCCATCGGCATCTCCTTTACTATTGATTCCGAAGCTAAGATCAACATTTTTCAAGTTATTACGCGACCATTTGTTCAGCTCGTTCTGCAAAAATTGGTTGAGAGGATTTCCCGAGAACAAGTCTCCCTGAGAAGCACTCGGACCTGTATAGGTATTATACACCAATAGGCTCATCGCCTGCGAAGCCCGCTGTTCGGCAGTCATGGAAGTAAGTTCGTTTTGTATGGTAAGATCATTCGGGGCTGCGACATCGAATACGATGGAAAGATTATCGAGCGAATTGGTAATGGAAATAGATACCTGAAATTGAACAGATCTCGTACTGCCACCCGAAGCCACATCGACCTGCAACTTGTCGATAGCCGTAATATCAAGTACGGGATTGGCCATCTCGCCTTCCCACACGACAGAACTACCTTCTTTTATCGAAAAAAGTTTTTGGCCTATAAGCGGCGGAGTGTAACAAACCGTACCACCCGAAAGCTCATAACGGCCGGTAAAACGGCTGTCTCCCAAAGCATTCATTGTGTACGTCAGGCTGCCACCTCCCTGTAAATCTATGCGGCTGTTTCCGTCGGGCGTCAATTCGACCGACAACGATACGGCATTTCCGATGTCGACATTCACCAGCATATCCATACCCGAAACCGACTGAAAAGGGACGATGGTTTCTTCGCTCGCCGTATCGACGAACGATGTAAAGACAACCATATCACCGTAATTGCTCACTCCGGGCAACGAATTGTTATCCCGCAAAACGTATGTAGCTTCCGTACCGTTCAGCAATACGATATTCCCCCTCAGCGACAAAGCATCGATGAATCCGCGAACAGAAGCATCGATGTCGGCCGCAGCTTTCCCGTAAAGCATCGATGTACGGTTTTTCGGGAGATTGAAAAGTTCGAAATTATGACCGTTTACATTTGCATCGAGATAAGGACGAGAAAAATCGCTCAAATTCACATTTCCGTTGATACTCAACGGTTCGTTATTAGGCCCTAAAATATTAAAGGTATCGATGCTCACATGACTGTCGGACATCGAAACGACTGCCGGAGAAAACCGAAAAGAGGCCCCTATCATCGGTATATCGACTTTACCGTTACCGATGGAAAGACGACCGTTAAGTCGTGGTGCATCTACATGCCCCGAAGCCGAAACATTTCCACGCAAAACGCCTTCAATCCGAGCCACATCATCGGGTAAAAAAGCATTTGCCACAGACAAAGGGAAAGCCGGTATCTGCACTGTTGCGTCAAGAGGAAGTGCCGACAACGTATCGGTATCGTACCGAGCGGAAAGAGACAAAGCCCGCGTCGTATCCACATCGAGAAAAGCGTCCATCTCCATAAGCGAAGACGAAAGTTGCCGATAATCGAGGGACAGAGCCATGTTCCCCACCCACTTGCCGTCATATCGGGCCGAATCGAGACGTATCGACCCTCCGACCATCGGATAACCACCCGAAAAATCGGTCGCAAGGGCCGTAGACAAGAGAGCCGATATAGGAGGCGTTCCCGGCATCGTCTGCAAAATCGGTGCAAGTCTCAGATTCTCCACATCGAGATATATCGTATCGGCTCCGGGCTGAGAACCCGATTGTAAAGAAAATGACTGTACGTCGTGTTTCAACTGTAAATCGGCGGCCAACCGTCCGTCGAAATAATAATCGACAAAATTACCGGTATTGAGCGACCAGTCGGGAACACCCAGCGTCGGGGCATCGGGGCCCAATGTTATATGCAATAACGAGTCGGACAAACGGGTATCGATATCCAGTACCAGTCCGGGCTCATTTTTCTGATCTTTCTGCCGCAACGCCGTATAAACTTCTCCGTTTCCTATGAATCCGGATACACCCGCCTGTGCCAACAGCTCCGACGTTTCGGGCGTATTTCCCATACGTACAGCATAACGCAATAATTCATCGTCCTGCCGCAAAAAAGCCGTAAGCGTATCGGTCGAGAAAGAAGAAAAAGAGAGCCCCAAAGCTTCGGCCTCAATGCCGAAAGATTTACTGTCGATACCATTCTCCGCCATAAAATCGAGAGAATCCAATTTCAGCCCGTTCTCTTGTAAAACTTTATCCACAACCTGCTCGGGAACCAGTTTCCCCTTTAAATAGAAATCGGGCAACAAAGCACACAAATGAGCAGGGACAAAATCTTTTTCGTCGACTGCTTTTTGTAAATAATCGCTGAAAGCAGTCGTTCGGGATATAAACGAATCGATTCCCGCCGGAGACGAAAAGGCAACCCGTACACCGGGAAAATCAATACGGGCATCAAGCGAATCCCGCAACATATCACCCGTAACGACAATATGTTCGAAACGATTATCCATATCGAACAAATGCAAACCCATCATATCGAAACGGGTCTTAACAGAATATTCGTTCTTATCATTGGCCCACGCCCGAATATCGACCGAAGAAGATAATGTCAAAGAATCATCGGTAAAACGAGCCGTTTTCAAATCGAGCCAATCGATTTCCCCGGCAAGGTGTGCCGTATATTCCGCAGGAGACAAGCTGCCGGAAAGATTCAAGTCGAGACGCACAGCACTATCGACACCCAAGATATGCGCAGAAACAATTCCGGAGTCAAGAACGGCATCGAGGCCCAAATCATTGAATCGATAACCGCCATAATCAAGCGTATCGACATAAAGAGCTAAATCGGCCCGCATGTAGTCTGAAAAAGGATCGAACCCGCAGCCGCGAGCCGACAAGGATAGAGAAAGCAATCCGAAATTTTCCTGCGGAAGAAATGCACCCACAGGAAATTCCTGCCATCGGGTATCGATCCGATAAGCCGTATCGACAAAAGCATAATCGGCATCAAGAGTCAGCCTACCTTGCAAAGCTCCTAAAAAAAGCTGTACTCTCGCGGCTTTTTCATTTTCAAAATCGAGCGAGGCACAAAACGACATCGAATCGGGCAAGGAGACTTCATGAGCGATCTCCGCTCCTATCCATGCCGGAAGAAAATCCAAACGATTGAGATGCGCCGTAAGAGCCATTTTCGCCGACAAAGAATCTGTCTCGGTCAACGACTTTATATCTCCCTCCGCAAAAAAATCGGCTGCTCCGGGCAGATCCACATAAAGACGGGCTAACCGCAAGCTGTCAAGCACCCCATCTACCGCCATATCCAAAGAGACGGCATCGAATGGCAAAGCCGACAGTGAAGAATCGAGTCCCGGCAGAAACAAGGCCGCGTCCCGCAACCCGACATCCAAACCGATAGATGTGCTCAATGAAGCGGTCTTGTCCATAGACAAAATAGAACCATCGGCCAAAAGATCGACAAAAAATACGGAATTATCAGTCGTCAAATGCAAACTGTCAACCTTCACAACAGCAGAGTCCATCGAAAAAAAAGCTTTCCCGTCCCGAACAGCCAATCCCGACCGTTCTACCAAAGAAAGCGACAACAATCGAGCCGCTACATCGCTCCCCCTATTATATACCGAATCGACAGCCAACGCCAATGATGAAATCTGCATATAATCGGCATCGAAACCCGGTTGCGGAATGTGTCCTTCCAGCGCATAAACAGCCTCTGTCCCGGCAATACGCACACAACCGGCACGTACAGTCCACGGAAGCGACGGCTCTTCCG
>HF999722.1:37536-37794 GCA_000434215.1 Bacteroides sp. CAG:144 | reverse complement strand
GCTCTTCCGAAATATCATCATTGGTTAAGGGGGGTATCTCCGCTGGCACGACAACACTTGTATCGACAATCATGGACACTTTCCCTGCCAGTAAATAAAGAGAAGCAACATCGACCGTTTGAGCACCCAAATCGACCGACGTGCTACCGACAGTTATCGAATCTGCACCGGCCGTAAGAAAAGACTCTTTGTTAGCGTCCTGCATACGATACAAAATATCATCGACAGCAAGAGCGTCTACCTTAAAACGCCATGCCA
>HF999722.1:0-37497 GCA_000434215.1 Bacteroides sp. CAG:144 | reverse complement strand
GTATCGACGATCTCGGCCGTATCGGGCAAGGCCATACCCAACTTCAAGCCTATGCCCCCTCCACTCAACGCAATACGACCGACATCGACCGACTCTTCCCTCAATCGGGCAGATACCGATGCCATCGATGCTTTGTCGAGACGGACATCGATAGAGAATCCCGTCGTATCGGCATAACGGAACAGAACATCTTCGAGAAATAAATCGGGGACATCGGCAACCAGACGCAACAATGACCACGAATCGACTTCTATATGTAAAGTATGTAACGCACACAGCGTGTCTCCGCCCGTCATCACGCATGCATCGGAAACATCAAGACGCAAAGGGAAACGCAAACGGAAATCTCCTACCGAAACCTGCATCGCACTATCGGATACCGCAGAACAAACAGTTCTGACGACAGCACGCTGTACCGGAGGCACATACAACAATGCCACGAGTAAAAACGGCAGCCCCAACAAGACGGAGAACCCGATAAAAACATATTTAAAAAATCGCCTCATTATTCACCGACGAAGTTACGGAAAAAAGACGTATCGCCCTGTCTTTTCCACAGGAAATCTACTTTCATCTTGGAAACATTTCTCCAACGGCTTTGTTCCCATAAAAAACAGAATACGGAGCAGATAACCAATCAAGTTATCTACTCCGTATTCTAAAAAACGAAAAATCTATCAGTTATTTTCGGGACGCAGTTTACGTACAACAGCTCCCGTACGCCACATCTCGCTCTCACGCAAAGCGGCGAGTTCTTTTTCCAGACCTTCGCGATAATCGGGTTTGCTATTGGTATCGATCGAACGTTGTGCTTCATTACCGCAAGCTACTTCTTTGTAAAGTTTCTCAAATACCGGTTTTACGGCATCGTGGAACGGACCCATCCAGTCGAGTGCACCGCGTTGAGCAGTCGTCGAACAGTTGGCATACATCCAATCCATACCCTTTTCGGCAAAAAGAGGCATCAAAGATTGGGTAAGCTCCTCGACGGTTTCGTTGAAGGCCTCGGAGGGTTCATGGCCGTTTTCGCGCAATACTTCATATTGGGCAAGCAACAAGCCTTGTATAGCCCCCATAAGAGTTCCGCGCTCTCCCGTCAAGTCGGAGTAAACCTCTCTCTTGAAAGTCGTTTCGAACAGATAACCCGAACCCACGCCTATACCGAGTGCAATAACACGATCTTTTGCACGGCCGGTAGCATCTTGATAAATAGCATAGCTCGAATTCAAACCGCGACCTTGCAGGAACATACGACGCAAGCTGGTTCCCGAACCCTTAGGTGCAACCATGATTACATCGACATCGGCAGGAGGAATGATATGGGTACGCTCCTTATAGGTAATGCCGAAACCATGAGAGAAATAGAGCGCCTTTCCGGCTGTCAAATAAGGTTTGATGCGAGGCCAAACCTCGATTTGAGCGGCATCGGAAAGCAGGTATTGGATAATGGTGGCACGCTTGCAAGCCTCTTCGATTTCAAAAAGCGTCTCACCGGGAACCCAACCGTCGGCAACGGCCTTCTCCCATGTTTTTCCGCCTTTACGCTGTCCCACAATCACATTGAAACCGTTATCACGCAAGTTAAGGCTCTGTCCCGGGCCTTGTACGCCATAACCGATTATCGCGATCACCTCATCTTTGAGGACTTCTCTTGCTTTTTCCAATGGAAATTCTTCACGGGTAACTACATTTTCGTCAACTCCGCCAAAATTAATTACTGCCATTTTGTGTTTGTTTTTTAGTATGAAACAATTAAATAAATATCACTTTACTACGGCATACGATTTCGCCGTCGTTTTTTTTCACTTCGATATGGTACTCGTCGCTTCCTTTGTCATCACAGAAAAATTGCAATGTATCACCGTAATGACTTTCACTGACATACGCTATTTCGAATCGCTTCACCCGCTTGTTCTTATAAAGGTCGAGCGGGAAAAGATCCAAAATATGATCGATATACTTGATACTGTTTACATGTCCGTTGATATCGATATCGCTATATCGGGTCGTCAATGTACATACCGGATCGGAAGAAGCTACTTTCACTTTCCCGGGACGTTCGATAGGACACTCCTTATCGCAAACATAACCGGTTATCCCCCCCTCATATGTGTTGAGAAGATCTACCGGCTTACGAGTATCCATATCGATCATCGCCCATACCGAACGTGCGTACCCCAACGGATTCCCCGCCTTATCGAGTACGGCAAAATCTCTTTCGGTAAAAAGACGATATACACTCTCAACCCATGTCTCTATGGTAAATTTCTCGGTCTGCCGGGGTGCATCATCGACAAACTCCAACACCAATCGGGACAAAACCCATGTATAATGTCCTTCATTGATGGTAATAATGCCGAATCCTCGGTCGGAGGCATGAAACTCAGCGACATTCAACAAGAGATTTCCTAAAACGCCGATGGCCATGTGTCCCCGAAAATCGGAACAAAAAGGTTCTGCGACAAAATCGTACGAACCGACTTTCTGATAATCTGCCATATACTATTCGGTTTGCTTCGATTTCAAATAACGGGCTTCACGATCGGCAAGGAACTCGTTTACCCGCTCTACACAACTCTTTGTAAGAGCGACACGTCCCGAACGCACAAACTGCAAGACACAACCGAGTTTCTGTAACTCGTCGTAAAAAGCTGTAATATCCTCGGTCGTTCCGTCCTTTTCCAAAGCCGAATAGGTGGGGTTTACCTCTACCACCCGGGCATTGTAGCGACGTATCAGTTCCGAGACTTTCGGTTCTCGTTCAAAGACAGGGGTAGACAACTTATAAAGAGCTATCTCATAAGCGAATATTTCTTCATCGGTAAAATAGTGCGCTTGCAGTACGTCGATTTTTTTCTCGATCTGCCGCACGATTTTTTTTATCGTTTCTTCATCGGTCCAAGCCGTTATGGTGTACTTGTGTACACCCTTTATCGAAGACGCCGATACATTGAGACTCTCGATATTGATTTGCCTACGAGTGAAAACCGCCGTAATCTGATTCAGCAGTCCGGCAATATTCTCGGAGTAGACAATCATCGTATATAATTTCTTGTCCATAAACATTCGCATTTAACATTCCAACAACATGGCGTTTACCGAACCGCCCGGAGGTGTCATGGGTAAAACATTACCTTCCTCGATGACACAGGCTTCCAAGAGGAAAGGCCCGTCGGCAGCCAACATCTCCTCGATCGCCGAAGCCAAATCGGCACGTTCTATCACCCGCCTCGACGGAATGCCGTACGCCTCGGCAATCTTCATATAATCGGGATTGAGCATCGGCGTAAAAGAGTACTTTCTGTTGAAAAACATAGCCTGCCACTGACGTACATTGCCCAAATAGTTGTTATTGAGCAAAATCATTTTCACCGGCGCTTTCTGCTCCATAACAGTTCCCAACTCTTGCAAATTCATTTGCAAACCGCCGTCGCCCATAAATACGCATACCGTACGGTCGGGAACGGCAAACGTCGCTCCTACGGCAGCCGGAAGTCCAAATCCCATCGTTCCCAGCCCCCCCGATGTAATGATGCTGCGATTGCGGGAATACCTGAAATAACGCGCCGACATCATCTGGTTCTGCCCCACATCGGTAACCAAAACCGCTTCATTGCGGGTGGCATTGCTCACGGCACGTACCACTTCTCCCATATTGAGAGGCCCTCCGGTCGGATTCACTTCCGGTTCTACGACCTTCGTTCTTTCTTCTTCGGCATACGGAGCAAACGAATCGATCCACTCCTTGTGTTTTGCCGGTACAAGCAGATCTGTTACCGAACGGAGCGTTTCCTTACAATCTCCAAGAACCGCAACATCGGCTTTCACGTTTTTGTTTATTTCGGCCGGATCTATATCGAAATGTATGATTTTGGCCTGTTTGGCATACGTACCGAGATTGCCGGTTACCCGGTCGTCAAAACGCATACCTACGGCGATCAAGACATCACATTCGTTGGTCTTCACATTCGGAGCCAGATTACCGTGCATACCGAGCATACCCATATTCAAATAATGTTCCGAGGGCAACGCCGATAAACCCAAAAGTGTACAACCTGCCGGCAAATCGGCTTTCTCGATAAAATTCCGCAATTCGTCTTGGGCATTGCCCAACTCCACGCCTTGCCCCACAAGCACCAATGGTCGCTGTGCCTTATTGATAAGGTCGGCCGCCCGGATAACCGACATCGAATCGGTATCGGGTACAGGGATATAACTACGTACAAAATCGACTGTCGCGGGTTCGTATTCGAACTTCTCGACTTGTGCATTCTTGGCAAAATCGAGAACAACCGGGCCGGGCCGACCACTCGACGCGATATAAAAGGCCCGAGCTACCGCCCACGGAACGTCTTCGGCCCGACGTATCTGATAGCTCCACTTCGTGATAGGCTGAGTTACCCCCACCAAATCGACCTCTTGAAAAGCGTCGGAACCTAAAAACGAAGTCCCTACCTGCCCTGCGATGACAACAATCGGCGTACTGTCTATCATAGCATCGGCAATACCGGTGATCGTATTGGTCGCTCCGGGACCGCTGGTTACCAGGCAAACGCCCACACGTCCCGAAGCACGGGCAAATCCTTGTGCCGCATGAGTAGCGCCTTGTTCATGACGCACCAATATATGATGCAAAATATGGCGATGATCATAGAGAGCATCGAAAACGGGCATAATAGAGCCTCCGGGATAACCGAAAAGGGTCTTGACGCCCTGATGTTCGAGCGAGCGCATCAATGCTTCTGCGCCGGTTATCAATTCTTTATCGTTCATTACTTTTCTACTTCGTTTTCTATCGATACAACCGCATTAATCAATGATACGGGTAGCGCCTTTATCGGCAGAACTTACCATAGCCGCATAAGCACGCAAAGCCTTCGATATATGGCGATCCCGCCCATGAGGAGTAAAAGCATTCTTTCCCCTCTGTTCTTCTTCGGCACGACGGCGTTCCAATTCTTCGTCCGACACCTTGACCCGAATGCTGCGTGCCGGGATATCTATTTCTATCATATCGCCGTCGCGTACCAAACCGATGTTCCCTCCGGCTGCCGCCTCGGGCGATATATGTCCGATAGAAAGGCCCGATGTACCCCCGGAAAAACGTCCGTCGGTAATGAGTGCGCATTCCTTACCCAAATGACGGGATTTGATATATGATGTCGGATAAAGCATTTCCTGCATACCGGGACCGCCTTTGGGACCTTCATACGTAATCACGACAACATCGCCACTTGCAACTTTACCACCGAGAATACCTTCGCACGCAGCTTCCTGCGACTCAAAAACCCGAGCCGGCCCTGTAAACTTCCAGATACCGGCATCGACACCAGCGGTCTTCACAACGCACCCGTCAAAGGCGATGTTTCCGAAAAGTACGGCCAAACCGCCATCTTTGCTGTATGCGTGTTCCACATCGCGTATGCAACCGGCGACCCTATCGGTATCGAGCATAGGATAGGTATTGTTTTGAGAGCCCATTTTATTGCTGAATACGCCGCCGGGAGCACTGGAATAAATACGAAGGGCTTCGGGATCGATGACAGCCTTGTCGATGTCGTATTTTTCGATGTCTTCGGCCAATGTCGAACCATTGACACGGCGACAAGAGGTATCAAGCAAACCGACCTTATCGAGCTCACCGAGAATATTGAGAATACCACCCGCACGGTTGCACTCTTGTATGGAATATTTCTGCGTGTTAGGCGACAACTTGCACAGGCAAGGTACATGACGGCTCAGGCGGTCGATGTCGGCCATTTTGAAATCGACGCCTCCTTCGTTGGCTACGGCCAAAAGATGCAATACCGTATTGGTGGAGCCACCCATGGCAATATCGAGGGTCATGGCATTGAGAAAAGCCGCCCGTGTGGCAATACTACGGGGCAGAACGCTGTCATCACCTCCTTCATAGTATTTTAAAGCATTCTTCACAATAAGCTGCGCTGCATCGCGAAAGAGTTGTACACGATTGGCATGCGTTGCCAAAATCGTACCGTTGCCGGGCAAGGAAAACCCGATGGCCTCGGTAAGGCAATTCATCGAATTGGCCGTAAACATACCGGAACAGCTTCCACAACCGGGGCAAGAACAAGCCTCTATCTTCTCGATTTCCTCATCGCTTACCGATGTATCCGCCGCCTTTACCATAGCAGTGATAAGATCGGCATTCTCGCCGTTGTATTTATGCGATTCCATAGGCCCTCCCGAAACAAACACGGCGGGAATATTCAACCGCATCGCCGCCATCAGCATACCGGGCGTTATCTTATCGCAATTACTGATACACACCATAGCGTCGGCCTTATGAGCATTTACCATATACTCGACACTATCGGCAATCAAATCCCGGGAAGGCAACGAATAAAGCATACCATCATGTCCCATAGCGATACCATCGTCGATCGCTATGGTATCGAACTCGGCTGCGAAACAACCGAATTTTTCGATTTCGGACTTAACAATCTGACCGATTTCATGCAAATGTACATGCCCCGGTACAAATTGTGTAAATGAATTGACGACGGCGATCACCGGACGTCCTATCTGTTCTTCTTTCATGCCGTTGGCGCGCCACAAGGCACGTGCGCCGGCCATTCGTCGGCCTTGCGTACAGGTCGCACTACGCAACTCGTGTTTCATATATTCCCTATTAATAAGGAAAACCTTTCTTCAAAAATTGAGAAGAAAGGTTTTCCTTGTCGTTATATCCTTATGTTTTTACATAAACATCTGCATAACCCTTCTTCTTTATCATGCGCCCACGACGACGATAATCACTGATAGTAGATCGAAAATATGCAGAATCGTGCTAATCATATAATCAAGCTTTTTATGGCTTATCGGTAATGATGTTGCAAAGGTATATCATTATATGAATATTCCAAAAAAAAGGCGATAAAAATAACGATACAGATAGAAAAATATCCGACTTTCAATACTTTTTCTATCAATTTATCGAAAAAAGAAGATTATTTGCCAATGCTTTTCTGTCTATAAACATTTAGAAAAAATCTATTTACACATAAAACATTCTTCCCGACAAGAAAAATTTTCATAAAACAATCTGAACGATACAAAACGGCGCATATATTACATAACAGAAAGTAATGGTTTTTGAAATGCCATAATTTGTGTATGAAACGAGAATTATGTACGTTTGTATGCAAAAATATCGGTTATCTCATTTTTCAAGTCCGGAGCCTGTTTTTATGATGAAACTTCGCCTGTTGCTGCTCATACCGGTCATTATCCCGCTGCTATATTCCTGTCGGGCAACCAAGCATGTGGGTGAAGGCGAATATCTGCTCGACCGCATATCGCTCTCGACAGATAATCGGAATCTGAAAAACAGTGAATTAAAATCGTATATACGTCAAGAGCCCAATCACAAAACTTTCGGGCTCATAGGTCTCCCCCTTTTCTTCTACAACTTGTCAAACGATAAAGATAACGGTTGGAACCGCTGGTTGCGACGCATCGGTACGCCTCCTGTCATCTACGACAGCCAACTGACGGAAAAATCACGAAGCCAAATCGAAAAAGCCCTCTACAACAAGGGTTACACCGATGCAATAGTAACCGTAGACACAATCAAACACAAAAAACGCATCAAGGTAAAATACGATGTCAAATCGGGAACTCCTTATCATATCGACCGAATGACATACCGTATCTTCAACGACTCCATCAGGAAAATCGTTATCTCCGACTCGACCAATTCTCTCGTTCGTCCGGGAAAATTATTCGACCGAAATATCCTCGAACAAGAACGACAACGCATTACGGCGCAACTACGGAATGCCGGTTATTACGCATTCAACAAGGAATATATCACTTATACCGCCGATACGACGATCGGAAATAAAGGTGTCGACCTCGAACTCAATCTCTCGGATATTCCTGTCGCTGATTCTTCACGGAAAGAACTCGTGTCGTTCAAGAGACACGATACCTACACCGTACGCGACGTCTATTTCATCACCGATTACAACCCGATGGGCAGTAGCCCGGAAGAACGCTATTCGATAAAAGACACGATTTTATATAAAGGATTTTATATTCTTTACGGAGAAAAAGAGTATTTGCATCCCGCCACACTGGTCGAGAATTGTTATATCATACCGGGCATGAGTTACTCCACCCGCATGGTCGACAATACCTATGCGGCATTTTCACGGTTGAAAGTCCTAAAATACGTCAATATACAATTTACCCCCGTAGCCGGCAGCGATACACCGCAACTCGACTGCCATATCCTGCTCACCGAGGGGAAAACCCAGTTGGTAACGACAGAACTCGAAGGGACAAACTCGGCCGGAAACTTCGGTTTTTCCCTCGGGCTCACCTACCAACACCGAAACATCTTTCACGGCTCTCAGACATTCAGCGCCAAATTCAGAGCCGCATACGAGAATATTACCGGCGATTTGGGTGGACTTCTTTCCAATAACTATCTCGAATTGAGTGGAGAATTGGGTGTCTCTTTCCCCAAGTTTCTTTTTCCTTTTGTCAGTACCTCATTCCTGCGACGTATGAGAGCCACCACCGATTTCACCATCAATATCGACTACCAGCAACGACCCGAGTACGTGAGGGTCATATCGGGCGTAGGCTGGAACTACAAATGGTATACGCGAGGAAACCGGTTCAGACATCATTTCGACCTCGTCGACATCAACTACGTGTATCTGCCCCAGATGACAACGGCATTCAAAAACAACCTCGACAGTATTGCCGCCGATAACCCATTGCTCCGATACAGTTATGAAGATCACTTCATCATGCGATCGGCTTACGTGCTTTATATGTCGAACCTGAAAAGCAATATCGCCAACTCGGCCAAGCAACGCAAAATCTACACTTTGCGATCGGCTTGGGAAATCGCAGGAAACTTGCTATACGCCATTTCATCTCTTTCTTCGATGAAACGCTCCCCTTCGGGCGAATATGAAATACTCGGCATCAGTTACTCGCAATACGCCAAAGCCGATCTCGACTATGCCTATACACTGAACCTGAATGAAAAAAACGCACTGGCATTCCACATCGGAGGCGGTATTATATACCCTTATGGAAACTCCGACATGGTACCGTTTGAAAAACGATACTACTCGGGAGGCGCCAACAGTGTACGCGGCTGGTCGGTGAGGACATTGGGACCGGGCACCTACTCGGGAAACAATCCTTTGGCCGACTTTATGAACCAATGCGGCGACATACGCCTCGACATGAACGCCGAATACCGCAGTAAACTCATCTGGAAACTGGAACTCGCCCTTTTTCTCGACGCAGGAAACATCTGGACGATCAAAGACTATCCCTCCCAACCGGGCGGAAAATTCAAATTCAATTCTTTCTATAAAGAAATTGCCTTAGCCTACGGCCTGGGAGTACGATTCGACTTCAATTACTTCCTGATACGTGTCGACATGGGTCTTAAAATGTACGATCCGTCCCGCATAGGCAATCGTCCGTGGGTCATCGCTCACCATACTTTCAGCCGCGACGCATCATTCCACTTTGCAGTAGGTTACCCATTCTGATGACTCTTTCCCGAGATATCCCCAATGTGGGAAATACCGGACATTCCGAACGAACAAATATATCATC
Source organism: Bacteroides sp. CAG:144 (assembly GCA_000434215.1). Taxonomy (GTDB): domain Bacteria; phylum Bacteroidota; class Bacteroidia; order Bacteroidales; family UBA11471; genus Caccoplasma; species Caccoplasma intestinavium. The sequence goes on along the minus strand of HF999722.1, from coordinate 27,885 downwards.
ATTCCAAACCGAAATCTATGGTCAAGTGTGAGGATCCCGATTCTCCATCCGTTGAAATTCTTCCTCTCTTACGGTCGTCAGAATGACAAAACACCTTGTCATTCCGGGCCTATCGAGGAATCTCTAACACGCTACACTATTGTCTCTCGAACGAGAGTGAAAGATCTCTCACAAAATACTCATTTAGCAGGAGATTCTTCAAGACAAAGCCTTTCAGAATGACATGTGTTTTTGGGGAAAAATCCTATCCTATGGTCATAACTCAACAGTATATTCAAGGAGGGAAAATGATAAAACAAAACGGGGTACGCAGAAAAAAGCGTCCCCGTTCTATTATCCTATAACTAACTCCTGAATTACGGACATTTGTGCGTCATAATATCGAGCACGAGACGATCGGTCTCATTCATTCCCTGCGCACCGATACGAGTCAGATTATGTATGGTGCGATCGACGTCATTTTCGATAATTCCCTCAACTGCCGTAACACATTTGTGCTCCATCGCCAGCATGGCCGAAAACACAGCCGTAGAAACACCGCTGGTAAGTTTCATGGCACAACTCGGCTTCGCCCCGTCGCAAATCATTCCGGTGAGATTGGCAACCATATTTTTCACGGCATAGGTCATCTCTTCATATCCGCCTCCCATAAGATAAGTAATTCCGCAACTCGAACCTGTGGCCGCAACAACACAACCACACAATGCCGAAAGCCGCCCGAGACTCTGCTTGATATAAATCACGGTAAGATGACTCAATACCAACGCACGAATCATTTCTTCCCGGCTTTTCTGATTTTCCTCGGCATACACCACGACAGGCAACGTCGCGGCAATACCCTGATTACCGCTACCCGAATTGCTCATGACAGGAATCATGGCTCCGGCCATGCGTGCATCGCACGCTCCCGACGTGTAAGAAAGAATACGGGTAAAAACGCTGTCTCCCATTACACGTCGTTCATTGTCATTGCGCAAAGACTTACCCAACGAGTGCCCGTAATCGCCTTTGAAAGAAGCTTCGGCAGCCGCCTTGTTCAATCGTGCCGAATCGAGTATAAAATCAATTTCTTCGAGAGGTGCGGTAAGAGCAAAATCATAGACCTTACGCAAAGACAAAGAGCCGTCTTCTTCCGATTCCTCTGCGACAGCAGAAATACGCTCATCGAGCAATACGTTTCCGTTTCGTGCCTCATAAACAAAACAAGTATGCCCACCCGAAATAATGGCTGTCGTCTCATCGGGACCGGCAGACATAATCACCTCGATATAAAGTTTCTCGGCAATATTTTCTTTCAACTGTATATCGATACGATTCTCGGCTATCACTTGTTTCCCGCGCTCTACATCATCGGAGGTTATATCTTTCAGTACTTCGAGCTGATAATCGGGATTTCCCGCCAAAGCACCCAAAGCAACGGCAATGGGCAACCCGATCATTCCCGTCCCCGGAATACCTACGCCCATAGCGTTTTTCAAGATATTCGCGCTCAACAATACTTTTATCTTTTCGGGTTCTTTTCCCAACAAACGGGCGGCTTTCGACACACACAAGGCAACCGCAATAGGCTCGGTACAACCGATGGCGGGAACAACCTCCCGCTTTATCAACCGTATAATGAAATCTCTTTCTGTTTTTTTCATATTTCGGATAGGTTTTTATATGCAAAAATAAGGAGAATGACAATAAGTAAGAAATTTTGCGACAAGAGATTTGGTACTTAACAATTGTTTATAGAAAATAAAACAGATACCGCCGCTTAAATTTCTATATTTGTAAATAAATACCTCATGAACAACATGAAAACATTTCGTCATCTGACAACCCTTCTCCTTTTGACCGGGATTCTGTTTTCCATCGAAAGCATAGCCGGAAATCGATTATCCCAATCTCCGAATCGGACTGAGCTTCCGGAGAATCCGTCCGACAGTCTGAGACTCTCCCAAATATCGCTCAAACGAGCTTCCGCTCAAAAAAACTACCCTGCCGTAGTGCGTCATATCATAGAATGCTGTGAGTATCAATTACTCATCGCCACCGACAGCCTGCCAGCCCTGATAAAACTTGTCGACACTCAGGCTCGAACCTGTCCCGAAGCAGCCTGCCAATCGCTGCTTTATTCTTACGAGGCCGGGTTATTGAACCGCTACTACGATAATAACCGTTACACCATACGCCAAAGAGAAACCGTCGCCGACACTCATACCGACGACATACGGGAATGGGACACCGACCGATTCATATATATCATAAGCGATCGGCTCGAAGCTTCGTTGAAAGATGAAAAAACATTGTTCACCACTCCGTTGTCCAGCTATGCCGATGCCCTAAAACAAGGAGCCGATGCAACCGTTCTGCAACCTACGCTTTACGACTTTCTTTCCCACCAAGCCATAAACTTATATAAATCCCTGATAGAGCGTTACCCGTCCCTTCGTGTACAAAACGAGGTATTTACACGAGCCAGCCTCATTCTTCCTCCGTCATTTCCCGATATGGCCGATAATTATGCCATACGCCGACGTATCATTGACGTTTACGACCGTCTCATCGACCTGTGGAACACCGAGCCACAATCTCCCTCTTTGCTTATGGCTCGCCTCGATAAAGAAACATTTTTGCAGGAACAAGCTCCCGACTCGACTTATATCGACAATTTATTCTCCCTTTATCAGGAATACGAAGCATCTCCTTATTCGACCGAGGTTTTGATACGTATCGGCGAAACCATAACCGATAAAGATCCGCATCTTTCCTCATGGCTCTCCGCCTGCGAGAAACAGATGAATCGATATGCCGACTATTTCCGCATCGGCTGTCTGGCGAACTTGTACAAAAGAATCACCGCACCGATTTTTTATACCTCCATACCCCAAATCGTCTATCCGGGCATAAACACACCTTTCGATTTCACCTATTCCCATATCGACCGATTGGTAATGTCTATTGCACCAACAATCGATTCCACTTCTGTCAAACGCTATGAAATACCTGTAATTTCTACCCGAATAGGCGAATCCCAAGAGGGAAAAGATACCCTTCCGCCTCTTCCCTCGGGTAATTACCGCCTGCATTTCGAGATAGAAGGGACAACCGACACCTACGCAGAAACGACATTCGCCGTATCGAAATTTTATACTTACACTCAAAACCGCCTCCATAACGGAGGAGTGAATATCGTCGTAACCGACGGATATGACGGGAAACCCCAAAGTAATTGTGAAGTACGATTGTACACGACCGTTCCCCGCTACTCCGACAACTATGTCTACGAAAAAAGCGCATACACCGACTCCGACGGAATTCTGTTTGTCAACAATCCCGATATACGAGGATTCCGACCGGTCGCCGAGAACGACTCGCTCTATCCCATCACCCGTATAACAGTCGGGAATAAAGAAAATATCCCTACCGAAGGCGATGATATACAGACGGTGTTTTTTACCGACCGCTCGGTATATCGTCCCGGCGATACACTGCGTTTTGCCGGCGTCATATTTTCGAGAGAAATTTCCGGAAGTAAAGCCATCGCCGGAGAGGACCAAAACATAACCCTTTACGGCGTAAACGGGAAAATCGCCGAGCGTCAAGTCAAGAGCGACAACTACGGCGTATTTACCGATTACTTTGTCTTACCCGAAGAAATTACGGGATATATCCGGCTCGAAGGGTACAACGGTTCACAAAGCGCACAAATCGTCGAATACAAAAAAGCCACATTCCAAATATCCATCGACCATAACCGTACACCCTATTTCTCCGGCAACCCTATTATATTATCAGGACATGTTACAGGATATGCCGGAGATGCCATTGCACATGCCACCGTGAATTTTTCGATCAAAGAGACATCTTATCGTTTCGGAAGGAGTGAAAATCAGACGATTACAGGATCTTCGGTATCGGATTCCGACGGAAATTTCCTACTCACATTCGTTCCCCGCCCCTCAACAGAGAAACCCTCGTACCGAATGTACCAAGCCGAGTTCTCGGTAACCGCAGCGAACGGAGAGACCCAAACCGTCCGACAATGGTTCGGTGTATCGGACAATCCCATACACATGGAATTGGATCTTCCAAACATACACGACAAAAAGCAACCGCTTACACTGCCGGCTACAATAACGGCAGCTCCGAATGCTCCCAAGCTAAACAACCGCACATACGAAATATACGCTTTACAGGCTCCCGAAAAGACAAACATTACCAATAATTTCGGATCGGATAGCAACTACGATACACTGAAAATAGCCCGAAAAATGGCATCGGGACATTTCAAAGCAGAGAAGACGATTTCACTAAAAGTAAAAAAATGGGAATCGGGGTTATACTGCATCGTTGCGAAAGCAACCACAGATACAGGTATCGCCGACAGCATATCCCGATATGTCATTCTTTACGGCAATGACGACAAACGGCCGCCGATTCCATCGGCCTTATGGATTCCCCGGAAAGAAATTTACGTCAAACCGGGAGAGAAAGCCTCTATCTCTTGCGGCACCTCGTTTGAGGACGTCTCACTTCTTTGCCAACTCTTTGACAAGGGAATGGAAAAAAAATGTTATCGACTGAATGTCGACAACAAAAACATCGAAATAGAGATTCCTTATGAGAAGAATTACGGTCCATCGCTGACCCTCGCACTGTCTTTCGTCAAAGAAAACAGACTTTACGCATCGGAAATCATCATTCGCCGCAAAAGCCCCGATACAAAATTGATGATTATCCCCCAAACATTCCGAGACCACCTCGTCAGCGGAACATCGGAACGTTGGAAATTCAAAATAAAAGACAGCCGGGGAAAAGCCGTACAGGCACGCCTCATCGCAACAATGTATGACCAAGCTCTCGACGCCATCGCACCGCTGTACTGGAATTTCTACCCGGGATATACGCCTGTTCCATATTTTTTCTACACCCATTCTCCTCACAATAATTACCTTTCGGCCCGTACTCCCGATGCAGACGATTGCCCGCCATTCGACCTCGACCGCTTCAACACGTTCTACTTGCACAGAGACATCATACCCATGTATGGAAACGGCATCGCCCCGAGAAACCTGCTCGCCAAAACATCTCCGGTACTTGCCGAGGCCAAAGCTGAAACGAGTACCGACCAAGCAGAAACCGAAAACAGTATGCCTCTTGCCGATTTACGAAGGGATTTCAGAGAAACGGCATTTTTCTATTCCACTCTTGAAAGCGATAAAAAAGGCATCGTCGAAATACCGTTCTCTCTCCCCGACAGCCACACATCATGGAAATTGATGCTGGCAGCTATAACCGAGGATATGCAAAACGGATTCTATATGGATACTATTATCGCATCGAAACCGCTCATGATAAATCCCAATTTACCCCGTTTCGTCCGTACCGGCGACAAAGTTTCCATCTCAACCCGTATCAGCAATACAACCCGAAATGGTTACAGCGGATTATTCACATTCGAGATATTCGATCCGGAAAATGACTCCATTCTATACCGCACCGAACTCCCCTTTAAAACCGATGCGGGCAAAACACAAAGTATCACCAATACCTTTACAGCCGAGGAGTGGAACATTCCGGCCATAGGTATACGACTGCAAGCCATGGCCGAAGACGGAACATCGGACGGAGAACAACATTTGTTACCGATTCTCCCGTACCGGGTATTCCTGACAGAAGCCGCATCACCGAAAAAAAAAGGTGGAAACCGGTATGGAATCGAAATGAAGAAATTGGCAGACACATCTCACGGAGAAGAAAATTTCAGAGCGACATTGAGCTACGCCCCGTCTCCCCTATGGTTTGTTCTGCAAGCCCTCCCGGGACTGACGGAGCAGGCCGACGACAACTCAACTCCCTCTCTTCTCGCCGCTTTTTACGGAAATACCCTGGCCGAAGCCATTGTGTTGAAGAATCCCATGTTTGTTGCGGCCATACAAGCTCAACGGCAAAAAAACGATACTCTACCATCGCCCCTTACCCAAAACGAAACACTAAAAATGCTGCTTCTCGAAGAGACACCGTGGGTTCTTACCGCTCGGAATGAAAACGAACGGATAACCCAGCTGGCAGAACTTCTCGATCGAGCAAAATGCGTAAAAATGCAATATCGTGCACTAACAAAACTACTCGCTCTGCAAAATGACGACGGGGGATTCCCCTGGAAAAAAGGAATGGGCAGCAACATAGAACAGACACTCTCGGTTCTCGAATGTTATGCCCAATTATACACGCAAAACTTACTTGGGGATAACGAAAGCCTCGTGCGGTTACGCTCGGAGGCCATAAATTTCCTAAATAAAAAAATTGCTGGAGATACTGCCCGAATAGCCCAGACAGAAAAATTATCGAACAGCCAATTACGCTATCTCGTATTACAGACAATTCTCGCCACTCCTCTCTCCGAAACAGAAGGAGCCGGTCGGACAATGCTGTGCGAAAAAACGGAGAAAGGCTGGAAAAGTTTCGATTTAGAAGGGAAAGCATTGACCGCCCAGCTCCTATATCGTACCGGCAATCAAGAAGCGGCCCGACGCATCGTCAATTCTCTACTCGGTTATGCCACAATAACCGACGAGGAAATCTGGTGGCAAAATATACGTTCAAACCGAAATACCCTCGGAGACATACGATTACATACACTTCTTATGAACACCGTGGCTCTGGTTACTCCCCATAACGCCCAACTGGCAGGTATGGCCGCTTGGCTGTTACAACAAAAAGAAACACGGGACTGGGGATCGATCCCAGCCACACTCGATGCCATATCGGCACTTATCTCGCACAACACACTGACCCTCGACGCAAGTTCCGAACCGATAAAAATCATATGGGGAAAAGACTCCATAGCCCCCGAAAGTTCGGACATTGACGGTTATACTCAAATCATCAAAGAAAAAACGGATATTACACCCGATTTGGGCACGGTATCCATCACGACCGAAAATAACGGATTAAAGCCGTGGATAGGACTCTATCGGCAATACTTCGTCGATGCCGATAAAATCGAATCGCAAGGTAACGGACTTTCCATAGAGAAGCGCTTTTACGTCGTCCGGGGAGACAGCCTTTTATCTCTATCCGAAACAACTCCAGAAGTCGGAGATAAAATACAAACCCGTCTTATCATTGCCAGCGATCGAGACCTCGACTTCGTCGCTATCAAAGATAATCGGCCAGCCTGTCTCGAACCGGCAGAACAACAGTCCCGAATGATGTTCCAAGAGGGGCTCTCCTACTTCCAAGAAACCCGTGATGCAGCCACCCGATTCTACATCGAGCATCTTCCCAAAGGGCATTACATCTTACGCTACGAAACATTTGTGGATCGCCCCGGACGTTATCTCGACGGAGGTGTTTCTATACAAAGCCTTTACGCACCACAAGAAACCGCCCACAGCGGAGGAATCGTCCTCGACATTCCTGCAAAGTCTACAAATTTTTGATTTTAAAAACATTGTACGACACATCATTATCGTACACGTCTGTTCCGGAATAGCGCTTTACCCAACGTACCACCCGTACCGTAAGGGGAAGCGCTATCACTTCATAGGCCGACTTCAACAGCGTCTGCGAAAGAATCATCACTCCCAAAGTTTCAAGCGGCAGAATACCGCCGAAAGCCAAAGGGAAAAACAGCAAAGAATCGGCCCCTTCTCCTAACACGGTAGAAACAACAGCACGCAGCGAAAAACGACGTCCCTGCGAGGCCAGCTTCATGCGACTCATCACATATGCATTGATAAATGATCCCACCAAAAAAGCGATAAAACTGGCCAAAACGATACGGGGAGTAAGTCCGAAAAGAGAGGCAAAAGCCTCTTGTTGAGACCAAACCGGCGAAGGTGGAAGCCAAATCGCCAATTGAATAAATGCTACCGCTATAAAATTCGCAGCAAATCCCGTCCAAATAAGCAGACGAGCTTTACGATAGCCCCACACTTCGGCCACACAATCATTGATGATATAAGATATGGGAAATACGATAAGCCCTCCTGTCATGGTCAGAGAGCCGACCGAAACGATTTTTACTTCCAAAATATTCGCTATCGTAAGGCATACGCAGAACAATATGCCCATCAAGGCAAATGCCAAATTCACGGTTTGTTTCATCACTCCTGTTTTTTACGTGGTTATCCTAGAATACACGGCCGTTATTCACGGCGTCTTATTTCGGCGACAAAGGTAGGCTTTTCTCCCCTTTCCCGCAAAATAGAATCAAAAGAAAGGCACATTTCCTCCCGCCCTTTGCAACAGGAGCATTATATCAACTGCAATATTTGCTTTTGAAAAAATAACAAAATATCTTTGCAATACAAGGTCCTTACGACAAAACTACTATCTATACCATGAGAAAACAAATACGGGCAGTTTTTCTGGCTTTTGCTGCGGTATACTGCGCACAAGCCCAACTATCTCCATACGACTACAATGCGCCTTTCGGTTGGGCGGTCTGCACATCGTTGACTTCGGGAGACGATTATGCATTGACCGGAGGCGGTAACGGCACAAGCATCACATTGAAAAGCAACGGAGGAGACATGAGAACGAGTATCGACAATGCCATAAGAAACTACGATGTCATCATTCTCGACGGTTCTGCAGGAGACTTTACGGTATCGAGTTCTCTTTCCTTGAAAAACATCTGCAACAAGACAATCGTCGGCATCAACAATGCCCGCTTATGTACCCAATTCCATGTAACAGACGAGATAAAGGCCGTTCTGGACAGCGTCGGCGTAAAAAACATGAGCGGATCAAGCGGAGGAGGGACTCTCGTCAATGGAAGCTATGTAAAAGAAGAAGGGGAATTTTTCACCCGAAAGACTCTGATCGAGTTGTCGGGAGACCAATCCGAAAGGTATCGAAAATCGGGTGTCTTCACTATTAATGGCTGCGAAAATTTCATTATCCGCAACCTTTCGTTTATCGGTCCGGGTTCGGTAGACGTAGGCGGGTACGACTTGATTTCGGTCGTCGGTAGCACTCATCTGTGGATCGACCATTGTTCGTTCACCGATGGCATGGACGGGAATTTAGATATAACCAACAAAGCCGATTTCGTTACGGTTTCATGGTGTACATTTGCTTATAGCGAACGTAGTTATGCCCATGCTTTCAGCAACTTGATCGCCGGATCGGACGATCCGAGTCAAGGCGAATACAATCTGAATGTTACATGGGCAAACTGTTGGTGGAAATCCGGTTGTAAAAATCGTATGCCTATGGCTCGCTTCGGTGTAATCCACCTATATGACAACTTTTATGATTGTCCGGGAGCTTCGGTGTGCATAAACCCGCAAAAGGAGAGCGATTTCTTGATCGAAAACAATTATTTCTCTCCCGGCGTAAATCGTATTTTTTCTCAAAAAAATGCTACGGCCTATGTATGGCATGGTAATCTGTTCAGCGAACCGTTTACACCAACCGACCGCGGCTCGGTGCATATTCCCTACACCTATACCTTGTACAATGCCTCCGAAGTCGAAGCTACGGTGAGCAACTCCATTACCGGTGCCGGCAATACACTGAAAGAGCCGCTCGATATGACACCCAACCAGACGAGCGCAAGAAACGAATGCGATACCTCCCCATCCTTGGTATTTACAAGAACCGAGATTGTTGCCGCCGACTCCTCCTTTCCTATATACCTTTACTCGGCAAACGGGGTATTGGTCGGCAGCGGAAAAGGGAAATTGGATACCACCCCATTCTCACAAGGATACTATATAACTCGTTGCGGGAAAGAGGTAGTGCGCATTGTTATCCCTTAGCATCTTACAAATTGTCAAATATTATACTGTGAATGAAGACGTTTCTCATACAAACAGAGACCTCCGACAAAAAAAACAACATCTTAAATCATAGCCAATATACGTTTTGACTTCATCGGATTCCCATTTATATCGCGCTACCATAAATCAGATTACCATTTCTGTTTTTGAAAGATAAAAGTTCTATAATGCTCAACCGAAAAAAGTCGTCCATATCATTTTCCCGTACACAACAAAAACGTCTGTAAAAAATTTTCACTAAATAGGTTTCCGATAACAATTTATTTTTTACTTTTGCGATACCTGCAAGTAGGTTTTTGTAAAAAAGATTGTTTCATTAAGGTAAAAAACAAAATGGACGAAACAGCAACAAAAAAAGAAAAATTTTGTATCGGAATCCTCACATCGGGAGGCGATGCACCCGGCATGAATGCCGCCATCAGAGCGGTAACTCGTTCAGCTATATACAACGAGTTCGAAGTAAAAGCCATTTATCGGGGTTACAAAGGCTTGTTAAGCGGAGAAATCGTTCCTTTTAAAACGCAAAACGTCAGCAACATCATACAACAAGGCGGTACAATCTTGAAAACAGCTCGTTGTAAAGAGTTCGAAACGCCAGAAGGACGTAAAATCGCATACGAAACACTACAAAGAGAAGAAATCGATGCCCTGGTAGTCATCGGCGGCGACGGCACGCTTACCGGTGCCCGTATCTTTGCCAACGAATACAATTTCCCCATAGTGGGCTTACCCGGAACTATTGACAACGACTTGTTCGGTACCGACACCACGATCGGGTATGACACGGCCTTGAACACCATCATGGAAGCAGTCGACAAAATACGTGATACGGCAACTTCGCATGAGCGATTGTTCTTTATTGAAGTCATGGGACGCGACGCCGGTTTTCTGGCATTGAACGGCGCCATCGCATCGGGTGCGGAAGCCGCAATTATTCCCGAGATCGCCACAGAGGTCGACCAACTGGGAGAACTCATCAAAAACGGATTCAGAAAATCGAAAAACAGCAGTATCGTACTGGTAGCAGAAAGTCCTTCGACAGGAGGAGCTATACATCTCGCTGAACGTGTAAAAAACGAATTTCCCCAGTACGATGTACGGGTATCTATCTTGGGACATTTGCAACGCGGAGGTTCTCCTTCGGCCCATGACCGTATATTGGCCAGCCGCATGGGAGCCGCCGCAATCGATGCGCTTATCGAAGGCCAACGCAATGTGATGATAGGCATACAGAACGACCAAATCGTATATGTCCCGTTCTCCAAAGCTATAAAAAACGATAAGCCCATCAACCGAGAATTACTCAATACATTGCGTATTCTCTCGATTTAAGGCTCCAAGAAATATCGATAAATATCTCCTATTTTCTATGAGCGAAACGAAGGACAACAAGCAACGAAACGCAGAAATTCACCCGGAAGAAGGTGGATCGGCCGACAGCGGACAACAACCGGTTTCCATAGAGAAAACCGGCGAATCTATCCGTGAAAAAAATCCGGCTCCGATAGGAACTGATCCAATAAGCCATCAGACCGAGGAGCAAGAAGACATCATGATTGAAAAAGAATTTCAGGGCTTGCTTGTTGAATACCTCAACTCGAATCATCGGAAAAAAGTCGATATCATAGAACGTGCTTTCCGTTTCGCCAAAGAAGCCCATCACGGGATTCGGCGGCGTTCGGGAGAGCCGTATATCATGCACCCCATTGCCGTAGCAAGAATCGTCTGCGAAGAAATGGGGTTGGGTTCGACCTCCATCTGTTCGGCCCTATTGCACGACGTAGTAGAAGATACGGAATATACGGTCGAAGACATCGAAAACCTTTTCGGCCGAAAAATCGCCATGATCGTCTCGGGGCTGACCAAAATATCCGGCGGTATTTTCGGAGACCAAGCCTCTGCCCAAGCCGAGAATTTCAGGAAATTACTGCTTACCATGTCGGAAGACATTCGCGTCATTCTCGTAAAAATGGCCGACCGCCTGCACAACATGCGCACATTGGGTTCTATGTTACCCAGCAAGCAATACAAGATCGCCGGAGAAACACTCTACATCTATGCGCCGCTGGCTCACCGATTAGGGCTTTTTGCCATTAAGACAGAACTCGAAGACCTGAGCTTCAAATACGAACACCCCGAGGCATACGCTGAAATACAACACAACATCGCATCGAGCGAAGCCTACCGACAGAAAGTATTTCACGACTTCGCCGCGCCGATCACCGAGAAGTTGCACGAAATGGGTGTCCAATTCGAAATGAAAGCCCGCGTAAAATCGATTTATTCGATATGGAATAAAATGCAGAGTAAAAATATTCCATTCGAAGAGGTGTATGACTTATATGCGGTGCGTATCATATTCGACCCCAAGCAGGAGGAAAACGAAAAGACCGAATGCTTTAACATTTACTCGGTGATCACCGATATTTATAAAGTTCACCCCGAACGCACCCGCGACTGGGTAAGCCACCCCAAAGCCAATGGTTACCGGGCTTTGCACGTAACCGTCATGGGCCCCGACGGAAACTGGACGGAGGTACAGATACGCAGCCGAAAAATGGACGAAATCGCCGAACGGGGATTTGCGGCTCATTGGAAATACAAAGTAGGTGGTGCCGACGAAGAATCGGAACTGGATATTTGGCTGAAAACAATCAAAGAAATACTCGAAAATCCCGAACCCAACGCTCTCGATTTTCTCGATACGATCAAACTCAATCTTTTTGCCTCGGAAATATTCGTATTTACCCCGAAAGGCGAATTGAAAACCCTGCCCAAAGACGCCACAGCCCTCGATTTCGCATTCATTCTCCACTCCGACCTCGGCTACCACTGCATCGCAGCAAAAGTAAATCACAAGCTGGTACCGTTGAGCCAAAAACTACAAAGCGGCGATCAGGTCGAAGTCCTTACTTCGAAATCGCAAACGCCCAAAGAAGAATGGATCAATTTCGTAACCACAGCCAAAGCCAAAACCCAGTTACAAGCAGCCCTGCGTAAAGAGCGGAAAATCATCGCGGCCAAAGGAGAGGAAATCTACAACAAATTTATTTCGAGCAACCATCTTATCACCAACGATCTGAGTATACTCGACAGAATACTCAACTACTTCGACATAGACAAGAAAGAGGAACTTTTCTATCAACTGGGTAAAAACGATATCACGCTCGACGAAGGAGTAAAAAAATTATTCAGAGGAAAAAACAAAAACGTATTCATGCGTTATTTGCGAAATCCTTTCAGCAGCAACAACAAGTCGACCCACAAACACGCCGAGAAAAGAATCCCAATCGATAAAAACATCGTTATTCCCGAGAAAATAGATCGTAAAGCGACCTATATACTCAAAAGCAACGAAACCGAACGCAACTATATCATCGCCACATGTTGCAAACCGATTCCGGGAGACGATGTTCTGGGATACGTCAATGAAAAAGGCGAGGTCATCGTACACAAACAATCCTGCCCAATAGCCATGAAACTGAAAAGCAGTTTCGGCCCCCGGCTGATTTCGGTAAAATGGGATAAACACCTGAGCGAATCTTTTCCGGTAGAAATCGAAATAGACGGTATAGACAACATCGGGGTACTCAACCGCATCACACATATCATTTCCGATGACATGGCCGTGAATATCCGGAACCTGACAATATCTACCAATGAAGGCTTATTTCACGGAGAAGTGGGCGTAATGGTACACGATGCCCGCGACATAGAGAAACTGTGCAACCGACTGAAAAAAATAGAAGACGTAAAATCGGCAGCCCGAAAGAATTAAGCAGGCTCCTTTCTGTCAAATCAGTACCGTTCTTAAAACATATTTTCAAACCAAGAAATATATCATGCTCCGTTTCGAAAAGAAGATTCATCTGCCCCTCATAGCACTTATCTTCATAGGTATATGGTTACTATCACAAATAGTATTTATCGGAATATATTGGGACGCGCCACAATATAGTGATGCTTTTAACTTTCAAAAATGGGCTTTGGATTGTTATCAGAAAGGCTGTTGGTATCCCAGAGCCGAACAATTCCAGTCAGAACCCTATATTTGTTATGCCGGGTATATCAATTTTCTCATTGCTTACTTACACATATTTGACACATTCAAATTTGTTCCCATCATCAATTTGTTACTCAACTCCCTGCAACTTTTTGCATTATATCATATAAGTAAAAAAATCTGCAATCCGGCAATCGCACATTATTTTGTCATTCTTTATTGTATTTTATTTAGTAACATTTCGATAGTAGTACCCACAACAAGCGATTTGTTTTTCACGACATTTCTTTTCTGCTCCATTGCTCTTATACGGGAAAAACACCTTTTCCTTCTACTTTCCGGCCTACTCATAGCCTACGCCAACTACATAAGACCATTCACAATCCTATTTCTCCTACCGATATTCTTTTATGTCCTTTATCATAAATTCAATTGGAAATACTATATAAGCTATTTCTGCGGTATAGGAATAATGACTCTTTTATTGATTCTTTTCAACTATCGAATAAATGGGACAACGAATATTGTAGCTACAACAAGTGGTATAAACCTAATTATCGGGGCAAATGATGACATAAACGGAACATATACCAATAAAGTATTTCAAAAAGGGAAAATCGGTTATATCGAAAACCCATCAGAGTACAATGTTTTTCAAAAAGATTCGATCTATATGTCCCGAAGCATTGATTGGATAAAAGAAAACCCCGGCAAATATATTTTATACACTCCGGTAAAAATGGCTCGCCTTTGGTGGGCCGATAGTTATTCCCATTTGTTTCTAGAAGATAATAAAACCGAGAAATCCAATATAAGCCACATTACGGATATTATTGTCCACTCGATAGGGTACTATATTGTTTTAATTCTTTTTTGTATCGGAATTTTCAAATTAGGCCGACAAATATGGGGATATTGGGGTATTTTTCTAATTCCCGTTATTGCAGGCTGCTTTATGCATATAATTACTTACGGAGGTATGCGCTACCATTACCCGTTTATGCCTATTATTATTTTTTATGCAGCCATAGGTATCTCACTATTACTAAAAGATAACATAAGCATTGATCGTTTTTCTATACCAACTTCAATCTCGTTACCGAAGAAAACGCACCACACAACGTGAGTACACCGGCAAGCAACATCGCGTCGTGAGGAGCGGTATCGCCGAACAAATGAAACAAAAGAGCTACCAATGCGGCACCCGTAGTCTGCCCGAGAAGCCGAGCCGTCGCCAGCATACCGCTCGCACTTCCCGTGCGGTGCGGAGGTGCCGAACTGAGTAACATGTGATTATTGGGAGACTGAAAGAAACCGAATCCCATACCACACAACATCAACCGCCACACCAGTCCGAGAGGAGTCGTATCGACGGGAACAAAAGCCAACAAAAAGCAGCCGGCACTCATAATCGTAAGTCCTATTCCGCCTAAAATACCGGGGTGTACCTTACCGACCAGCCACCCGGCCATCGGCGCGACAAACACGATGACAAGAGGCCATGAGGTCATAAGCAATCCCGTCCCTACTGCCTCATAATGAAATGTATTGACCAATAAAAAGGGCATGGCAACCATAGCCAGCATTTGCGAAGTAAACGACAAGACACTGGTTACGACCGACAGAGAGAATGCCGGAATCTTCAATAAATCAAACGGTAACATCGGATATTTGTCGTGCAACTGCATACGCACATACTGCACACCGACAAAAAGCAGGCAGACCGCCCCTGCAAGAATCGTCGTATGGGAGACATCGTGCGAATAAGCCTCTATACAGCCGATGAGTAACCCGAAAGTCAAAGCATTGAACAATGCTTCTTTCCATTTGAAACGCCGGCCTAAAACCCGAGTGGGATTCGCAGGCAAATATTTCCGCCCCAAATAAAACGTAATGATACCGACCGGTACGTTAATGGCAAAAAGCCACGGCCAAGAGGCTACCGACAAAATAGCCGCCGCCAATGTAGGGCCGGCTACCGAAGCTATGGCGACGACCGTCGCATTCAGGCCCACGCCTTTTCCCAAATGCCGCTTCGGATAGATGATACGCACAAGCGATGTATTGACACTCATAATCATCGCCGCCCCTATTCCTTGAAAGACACGGGCCACAACCAGCAAAGGCAACGTCGCCGTAAGGGAGCAAAACAACGAGCCAACGGTAAAAACAGCCACGCCGAAAAGGTAGATGCGCTTATACCCGAAAAGTTCTCCCAAAGAAGAAAAGGGCAAAAGCGACATCATGATGACCAACTGAAAGGCATTGATAATCCAAATGGAATCGGACGAAGACACTTGTAGATCCTCCGAAATACTCGGTAATGCCACATTACAAATCGTCCCGTCGAGAACGGCCAGAAACAACCCCGAAAAGGTAGCAACCATAGCATAATAAATGCGGGGACGATGCAATCCGTCCCAGTCCAAATCGCCAACAATCTCTCCTTTGCGTTCCATATCAATACCCATAAACCTTTTTCGACCACAAAAGTACGGATTATTCTATTCGTCTCTCCCCGATTTTACTATTTTTTCACAGAACAGACAAGTGGGGTCTCCCCAATCACCGTTCTGCCGACAACCGAATAGAAACAAATCTTAACCTCAATACGCCCCGATTGACTTTGTCGTATAAAATATTTTCCATAAATTGCACTCGTTTTGACCAATGTATAACCGTTCGATAAATAGAGAAAAAGGAATCTGTCTGTAACCACTACCACAATGAAAAAAACTTTACGACACATATTCATGACCCGTATCGGCTTATGGCAAGCCACTTATTTCATCGGTGCCATTGCTCTCATTCTCTACTTTTTCCCAAGAGAAGAAAAATCGGAATATGTTTTTCAAGAAGGGAAACCCTGGAAATACGGCTTGTTGACGGCCGCTTACGACTTTCCTATTTATAAAAGCGAAGCGCAACTGAAACACGAACAAGACAGTGTCATAAAAACGCTGCGCCCATTCTTCACCGAAGAATCCCGTGTAGGTACGGAACAAATAAACAACTTCAAACGGGAACACCCGGAGTTGTTGCAAAATGCAGAATCGGCCGATGCCTACCGTTATGTACTGCAAGCATTATCGGAAGTCTATAAAAGAGGCATCATCGCCACCGATACCTACAACAGTCTCATACACAAAGGGACTCCGGGCGTGCGCATCATAAACCGGAATACAGTAAAAGAAGAATGCGAGGTTTCGGACTTGCTTTCGCTAAGGTCGGCCTATGAATATATTATGGCCCATGCCACTGCCAAACAACAAAAAATATTGAACACATGCAACCTAAATAATTACTTATCGGAAAACCTTACTTATGACAGCTTAAAATCGCAAAACGCCCAATATGAACTTTTGCAACGCATACCGTCGTCGATAGGCATGGTGCAAAAAGGGGAAAAAATCATCAACCGGGGAGATATTGTTACACCTCGCACATTTCTCATTCTCGAATCGCTCGAAACCGTAAACCAGCGCAACAATACCCGAACCCACCAGCAGGAAATGTTCATCATGCTGGGGCAGGCCATTGTTATCATCTGCCTGTTTATTTTTCTTTATCGCTACCTGGCTATTTTCTACCCCCGCACATTCAACGACCCCAAGAAACTCGCATTCATCATGATTATGATTACGGGTACGACCGTAATCTGTTACTTCCTGTGCGGCATGTTCACGACGTCGGGAATGTATTTGGTACCGTTTGCCATACTGCCCATTACGATCGTCGTATTCCTGAAAAAATCGATTGCACTGATTTCAAGTCTCATATCGATACTTCTATGCGCCTTTGCCGTCCCTTATCCGCTGGAATTCATATTCCTGCAAATGGCCGTAACGGTTACGGCCATAAACAACATGAAGGAGTTGGTAAGGCGTTCTCAACTATTACGATGCGTTATACTCATATACGTTACCTATTGCTTCACGTACACGGGATACACGCTTATTTTCGAAGAGTGGACCAAACTCGACCCACAGCTCTTCTTCTACTTGGGCATCAACTGTGTACTGCTATTCTTCACCTATCTGCTCATATATCTGCTCGAAAAAGTTTTCGGATTTGTATCGACGGTAACGCTGGTGGAATTATCGGACATCAACCTGCCTATTTTCAGACAGCTATCGGAAACATGCCCGGGTACATTCCAACATTCGATGCAGGTATCGAATCTCGCAACCGAAGCGGCAGACAGCATTGGAGCCCAAGCGCAATTGGTACGCACCGGAGCTTTGTACCACGACATCGGTAAAATGGCAAATCCTACGTTCTTTACAGAGAACCAAAACGGGGTGAATCCCCACACAAACCTTCCTTACGAAGAGAGTGCGCAAATCGTCATCAGCCACGTAAAAGACGGGGTAAAGATCGCAGAAAAACTGAATCTTCCCCAAACCATTATCGATTTTATAAAAACACATCACGGAACAAGTAAAGCCAAGTATTTTTACAATTCGTATGTAAACGAGCACCCCGATGAGGAGGTCAACGAAGAACTGTTTACCTATCCCGGCCCGAACCCGTTTACCAAAGAACAGGCATTGCTCATGATGGCCGATGCAGTAGAAGCGGCGTCGCGAAGCCTGAAAGAATATACCGAAGAAAATATCTCGAAACTGGTCAACACGATTATCGATAGCCAAATCGCCGACGG
This sequence comes from Bacteroides sp. CAG:144, assembly GCA_000434215.1. Classification (GTDB taxonomy): domain Bacteria; phylum Bacteroidota; class Bacteroidia; order Bacteroidales; family UBA11471; genus Caccoplasma; species Caccoplasma intestinavium. The sequence goes on along the minus strand of HF999722.1, from coordinate 9,437 downwards.
GTTACTGAACAACAGTCCTATCAGCTTCCGCGATATTCGCGATGTAAAAGAGGCTTTCATCGAAAAACTCAAAACTATGTACCATACCCGTATCAGTTATCCCGAATTACAAAAGAAATAATTCTCCATATTTATCCAGAAATTTCCGGACAGAAATCTTCACGTTATGAGAAACAGCCTTTACTGCACAGGCATTGCCCTCACCTTATTCTCGGTAGTAGCCTGTACCCCGTCTTCCCATGACTACTCCTTTCCCTCACAAAAAGGGGTAGAACCGGACACATGGATAGCTTCCACACCCATTGTCATCTGCGATGACACCCTGCATCTGACCGTGCGTAACGGTGAATACCGTATCAATAGCGGAGTATGGGAAAGCACACCCCGCACCCTGCACCGTAACGACACACTCACCCTCCGCGTGAAATCAAACGACTATCCCGGCGATGCCGCCATGTGTTGCGCCTATATGAAAAACAGACAATACACATTTCTCGTACAAACCCGGAATTTCGACATTCCCACACATCGGGGAGAAGCCAGAAACATACACTTGGGTATCAGCGGCCCCGACCAAACGACGCTGGGCGGCCCGAGTCCTCTATGGCTCAAATACAATAAAAACAATCCGAAACTCAGCGGAAGCGCTGTAAAAAAAGGCTTGATTCCTCCCATTACGCCCCTCATCAATGCACAAATACGAGATGCCGTCATCTGCGTGGGTGGCGACGGGCTTTATTATCTCACGGGATCGACCGGCAACGACATTTGGCACGCCAACGACGGAGTAGAGTTATGGCGGTCGGCCGACTTGAAAAAATGGGAATATATGGGCTTGGTTTGGAGTTTCGAGCAAGATGCCACATGGCAGCAGTGGAGGTTCCATAAGAAAGCCGTCAGAGCTTTATGGGCTCCCGAAATCCACTATATAAAAGGCAACTACTATATCACCCTCAGTATGCCCCCTGGCGATAGAGGCCTATTGAAAAGTACGACAGGGCTTCCCGAAGGACCTTACGTAAATGCTTTGGCCGACGACGGCTATTGGAAAGAGGATATAGACGCTTCACTTTTTGAAGATGAAGATGGCAGCGTATATCTTGTCTACGGGGGAGGCTACATCGCCCGTATGAAAGAGGATATGAGCGGGCTGGCCGAAGAACCTGTGAAACCCGTATTGATCGACCCCGACACGAATCCATCGCACCACGCCTCCACATGCCTTACCCGGCGGGATTGTAAAGACATCGGCCGCGAAGGAGCTTTTCTTTTCAAACGTAACGGTATCTATTATCTGACGGCAGCTGACTCTTATGAGGGACGTTACAGCAGTATGGTAGCCATGTCGGAATCGATATACGGACCTTACCGCATGCGCCATGAAGCCGTTCCCTGCGGAGGCGGAACCTGTTATTTCAAAGACCGTACCGGCAAATGGTGGTGTACGTTTTTCGGAAATGACAACCAAGCCCCTTTCCGAGAAATGCCGGCTATCGTCCCCGTCGACTTCGCCCCCGACGGTACGATACATGTCATAAAATAAATTTACAGAAACAAACAAAAAGGCTCTACCTGTCGGGTAGAGCCTTTTTAGTCCATTCAATCAATCACAGTCCCTATCTCTTTACTTTCAGAGCCGAAAGAATGCGGGAAAAGACCTCGGTATTATCTATAACCCCGCAAAAATCCTGCGCATGAGGGCCATAGGCATAGACCGGGACCAATACAGGAGAATGCCCTCCGGTTGCAAAATGACCGGAAACCACACCTTCGGAAATATTTCCTTCGCCTAATGCCAGACCACCCGTCTCATGATCGGCCAAAACAATGACGAGCGTCTTCCCATTTTCATCGGCAAACTGCAACGCCTCGGCAACAGCTTTGTCAAAATCGAGCGTCTCCCTCACGACTCCTTCGATATTCCCGGCGTGAGCCCCATGATCGATTTCCGCACCCTCGACCAACAAGAAAAATCCCTTCTTCGATTTTTCGGCAAGAAAAGAGAGGGCAAAATCGGTAACACTTCTCAAATATGCCGTATCGCGCCCATTCTGTACCCACTCGGCATCACGATCGCACGCAATAAGAGCAATCTTATCTGCGGAAACACGAGGCAACTCCCTGAAATCATGGATAACACCGAATCCGCGATGCCTCAAAGAGTCGAAATATTCTACTCCGATATTTTCAAAAAGAGAGACACTGCTACCTGCAACAAAAAGAGCTTTCGTGCGAATCAAGTCAGAGAGTATCTCCCGGGTCATGCTTCGCCGGGGCTGATGCGTATAGAAAGCAGCCGGCGTAGCTCCCGAAATCTTATCGGTCGTAACAATACCTGTAGCATACCCTTTTGAAGAAAGTATTTCGGTCATATTAGACAAAACATTTCCCTCACTATCGACACCCAAGCTCCCATTATTTGTTTTATGCCCCGTCGCATAGGCGGTTCCCGAGGCGGCAGAATCGGTTATATAACGGTTCTGCGACTGCGTCTTGACCAACCCGATATGGCGCATACGAGCAATCGTAAGGTCTCCCCCGTTTGCATGCAATGCAGTCGTCATGTGCGCCAGTCCCATACCGTCGCCCACCATAAGGATAACGTTCTTCACTTTTCCACCGGAGCCGTCGGTCCGGTACGTAGGAGTGTAAACCGCCTGTCTCTCGGGAGAGGTATAGCTATTGAATTGCGCAAAAGCCGTCGTAAACGGGAATACCGCCACAAAGAAAAATAATGTCCGGAAAATCGTTGTTTTCATATCTGTCAAAATAAATATTTCAATCCCTCATAAGCCAATATCGTCTCGGGAAACACCTCGCAAGCCTCAGCCAACAAATCCTTCTCATCGTTGTAACGAGCCGAAAAGTGGCCTATCATCAACTTCTTCACTCCGGCCCGCAAAGCGATGGTAGCCGCTTGACGTGCCGTAGAATGGGTGGTCTGTTTGGCCAATACAACCGACTCATGAGCGAATGTCGCCTCATGATAAAGCAAATCGACGCCTTCGACCCACGGTATCAACCTCTCGCTATAAGCCGTATCGGAACAATAGGCATAACGTTTCGGCGGAGCAGCAGGACGTGTAAGACGGTCATTGGGAACGACCGTCCCGTCGGGCAAAACGAAATCTGCTCCGGCTTTTATTTCAGCCCGGCGGAAATTGGGTATTTTATAAAATTCTGCCACATCACCCAATAAATGACGGGGAGATTCCTTCTCTTCAAATAGAAAACCGGCAGTAGGAATGCGGTGCTTCAACGGCAAAGTTTTCACCGTAAGCGTCTTATCCTCATAAATTATTTCCGGAGAAAACGGAGAAAACGGTTCAATACGCACTTGAAAAGGAAGGTCATGACAGAATGCCTCGAACAGAGGCGGGAATACCCGCAACGCATCGGGAACCGCATGCACAATGATTTCTCCACCCCGATCGAAAAGCCCCAACGTGGATATAAGCCCGACAAGCCCCAGACAATGGTCGCCATGCAGATGCGAAATAAAAATATGTTGTAAACGGCCCAACTTCAACCCCTGCCGACGATAATACTGCTGAGTACCTTCCCCGCAATCGATAAGAAATACCCTGTCGTGATGACAAAGCGCTTGCGCACTGGGATTATGACGATTGGTAGGAAATGCCGAACCACAACCTAACACCGACAATTCAAAACTATTCATGCGAAGATTTTTCACTTTCGTTCTGAATACAAAAATAGTCATTCGACAACGGTATCGCAAATTTTAAAGATTTCGTTTCGATGACATTTTCAAAACCCTCACAAAACGAACTTCTCCTCTGCAAATCCACCTTCCGTTCTACAAAAAAAGAGGCGTCGACCCCATAAGGTCGGCGCCTGCCATGATAAGTTGTTGCAACAATTATTTATTGTCTTTGGAGAGTTTCTCTTTCAGAGCGGCCAACTCTTCGATGTCTCCGAGAGTCGTTTTCTCTACGGGAGAAGAAATGGCAGCAGACTCTTCGGCCTTAGCGGCTTTTTTAGCAGCTTTTTTGGCAGAAGCCTCTTTTTGAGCCTCGGCTTTTGCCACATCTTCGAAGATACGGCTATGAGAAAGAATGATGCGTTTGGCATCTTTGTTGAACTCGATTACCTTGAAGTCGAGTTTCTCATCAACCTGAGCCTGAGTTCCGTCTTCCTTAACGAGATGTTTGGGAGTTGCGAAACCTTCTACTCCGTAAGGCAATGCGATAACCGCACCTTTTTCGAGCATTTCGATAATCGTTCCCTCATGGATAGAACCTACTGTAAACACGGTCTCGAATACGTCCCAGGGATTTTCTTCGAGTTGTTTGTGTCCGAGGCTGAGACGACGATTTTCTTTGTCGATTTCGAGAACTTGAACTTCGATATCGGCACCGATTTGAGTAAACTCTGAGGGGTGTTTGATTTTCTTTGTCCAAGAAAGGTCGGAGATGTGGATAAGACCTTCTACGCCTTCTTCGATTTCTACGAATACGCCGAAGTTGGTGAAGTTACGAACTTTGGCCTGATGACGCGAACCGACGGCATATTTGGTTTCGATATTTTCCCAGGGATCGGGTTTGAGTTGTTTGATACCCAACGACATCTTGCGCTCTTCACGATCGAGTGTAAGGATTACGGCTTCTACCTCATCGCCCACTTTCATGAAGTCTTGTGCGCTACGCAAGTGTTGCGACCACGACATTTCCGATACGTGGATAAGACCTTCTACGCCCGGAGCAATTTCGATGAATGCACCGTAATCGGCCATGACGGCAACTTTTCCTTTGACTTTGTCGCCCACTTTGAGATTGGGATCGAGAGCATCCCAGGGGTGCGGAGTAAGTTGTTTCAGACCGAGAGCGATACGTTTCTTCTCGTCGTCGAAGTCGAGAATAACGACATTGAGCTTCTGGTCGAGCGAAACGACTTCTTCGGGGTGGCTTACGCGGCCCCAAGACAAGTCGGTGATGTGGATAAGACCATCGACACCGCCGAGGTCGATGAACACGCCGTAAGAGGTGATATTCTTGACCGTACCTTCGAGTACCTGACCTTTTTCGAGTTTAGCGATGATTTCTTTTTTCTGTTGTTCGAGCTCGGCCTCAATGAGAGCTTTGTGCGAAACAACGACATTCTTGAATTCCTGATTGATTTTAACGACTTTGAATTCCATCGTTTTGCCTACGAATACATCGTAGTCGCGAATGGGTTTAACGTCGATTTGCGAACCGGGCAAGAAGGCTTCGATGCCGAATACATCGACAATCATACCGCCTTTGGTACGGCACTTGATGTAACCCTTGATGACTTCGTCGTTTTCGAGAGCAGCATTTACGCGATCCCATGAACGGGTTGCGCGGGCTTTCTTGTGAGAAAGTACCAACTGGCCTTTTTTATCTTCTTGGTTTTCGATATAAACTTCGACCGTATCGCCCACTTTGAGTTCGGGGTTGTAACGGAATTCGTTCATCGAAATAACGCCATCGGATTTGTAACCGATGTTGACAACAACTTCACGTTTGTTGATAGAAATAACCGTTCCTTCGATTACCTCTTTGTCTTTTACGGTGTTGAGCGACTGGTCATAAGTAGCGACCAATTCCTCGCGGCTTTTTTCGCCGACTACTTCGCCTTTTTCATAGGCTTCCCAGTCGAAGTTTTCAACGGGGGAAATTTGTTTTTCTTCCATGTTTTTTAAATGATTGATTTTCTTACTACTAAATTAGACATTATATGGTCTCTAAAAATCGGGGCAAAGATAGTTCTTTTTTTTAACCCGACAAATTCATACAAAAGATTTTCACCTCTTTATAAAAAATCGGGGCAAGTCCCGACGACCTGCCCCGAACAAAAAAATAAAACTTAACCCAAACTATTCTTTCACAATCCTGTATCGCAATATCTTTTTATCGGCCGACTCTACCCGTATGATATAATGTCCCACCGGTAACTCGGCTATCGATTCCGTAGCTTGCGGACGGACGATACGTTTCACCTCTGCTCCCCGAATATCGGAGATGACAATACGGGAAACAGTTCCCGATATGTGAAGATTGCCGGTCGCATAATACAGCCCGATGTTGTCGGACGTAGCACGGGATATATCGGCCAGTTCCGTTATGGTAAGCGTGCCCGGGCGATATACAAAATCATAATGATCCGACTCTCCGCCCGATACGATAATTTCATAAGTTCCTGCACAAGAAGCATCGGACACTCCGCAAACAATACCGGGAAGGACATCGAGAGACGCCTCGTCTTCGCCCATAGCAAAACCTTTATATGCAAGCGTCAGCTCCGGCAGGACTTCTCCCTGACAACAAATCTTATTTTCGGCCGTTACCGTCAGCACCGCTTTCGATACCGTAAACCCGACTTCGACTTCGGCCGAAGAGTATGTTTCGGTAGCAGCCTGTCTCACAATCAAAGAGGTTTTTCCTACTCCTTTGATGTAAATACGGCCTTCGGAAATAACCGCAATACCCTCATCGGCGATTGTGTAGGTGATCTCTCCCCGGTTGTTATTGGTCGTTACCGACGGCAGGGCAAACGGCAGATCGTTATACACCTTCTCTCCTATCTCTGCCACGGAAAGAGTCGTTTCACAGAAATTACCGACCGTAAGAGTTCCCGAGTTATAGACAAAATCATAATTGGCGGCTTCTCCTCCCGAGACAGTGATCAGGAACGTCCCGGCTTGGACGGTCTCCGATACTTCACACGAAATTTCGGGTACGGCAGAGAGGACGGTTTCATCTTCTCCCGTAACAAATCCCTTATAGACATAAGTCAGCCCGGGCATTTCGTCGCCTTGACGGCACTCCTTGTTTTCGGCCGTTACCGTCAGCACCGCTTTCGATACCGTCAAGGGAATTGTTACTTCTGCCGCCGTATGGCTGTCGGTCGCCGACTGCCGCACCGTAAGGGTCGTCTCGCCGGTTCCCCGGATATGTACGCGCCCGTCTGCAATGACGGCCACGTTTTCATCGGCGACCGTATAGGTGATCTCTCCCCGATTGTTATTGGTCGTTACCGACGGCAAGGCAAACGGTAGATCGCCATACGTTTTACCCTCGATAGAGGCTACGGATAATTGCGTAGGAACGTATGTTGATACCGTCAACAGTCCCGACTTATAAGAAAAATCATAATTGGTGGCTTCTCCTCCCGAGACAGTGATCAGGAACGTCCCGGCTTGGACGGTCTCCGATACTTCACACGAAATTTCGGGTACGGCAGAGAGGACGGTTTCATCTTCTCCCGTAACAAATCCCTTATAGACATAAGTCAGCCCGGGCATTTCGTCGCCTTGACGGCACTCCTTGTTTTCGGCCGTTACCGTCAGCACCGCTTTCGATACCGTCAAGGGAATTGTTACTTCTGCCGCCGTATGGCTGTCGGTCGCCGACTGCCGCACCGTAAGGGTCGTCTCGCCGGTTCCCCGGATATGTACGCGCCCGTCTGCAATGACGGCCACGTTTTCATCGGCGACCGTATAGGTGATCTCTCCCCGATTGTTATTGGTCGTTACCGACGGCAAGGCAAACGGTAAATCGCCATACGTTTTACTCTCGATAGAAGCGACTGTCAATTCGGTATTTACAGAACCGATAGACAATGTCCCGTTGGAATAGACAAACTCATAATTATCGGAACGGCCTCCCGACAAAACAATCGGGAAAGAACCGAGCGACAAAGAATCGGCCGAGCACAATGCCACCGGCTTCGCCGTCAGATCTTCATCACTTTCGCCAAGTACAAAACCGTCATACAAAATCTCAAACTCGGGATTGGGTTTCCCGTAGTCCCGTGCAGCATCGGACACACTCACATACAAAGGTCGTTTAGAGACCGTAACCGGAACAGAGACCGCCTCCGAAGCCGCATAATTGGTCGAGGCCTCTTGTTTCAACAAAACATGGGTGGTACCGGGCGCCACCACTACAACACGATCATCGGCCATTTTGACAACACGCGTGTCTTCGACAAAATAATCGATCTCCGATTCCGGATTATTGGTCGTTACCGATAAGGCAAAAGAATCATCACCATAATATTTCAGCCCGACTTCTCCGACCGATAACGTCGTTGCGGCCGGAACGACCGACAATGTTCCCGGACGATAAGAGATCTCATAATTACCGGCAGCCGCACCGCCAACAACAATATCGTACTCACCCACGTCCGAGATAGATACCGCAGCGCACTCCACCTGCGGCAACGACAGCAACGACGTCTCGTCATCGCCATTTACAAAGCCTTCGTAAGAAAGTGTAAACGCAGGATTTTCCATTCCGTAACTGCGAGAAGTATCGGCTACCGAAATTGTAAGAGGAGCTTTTTTCACGACAAACGTAAAGAAGTTAGACACACCTTGTGTATAATTCTGCGACCCCGTCTGCATAGCAATAACCATCGTCGAACCGGCCCGTTTCGGATTCAAACGGCCATCGGTAATTTCCACGATCGTCGGATCGGATATGGCATATATGATTTCACTCTCGGTATTGTTCGATAAAATATCGAGCGCCCGAGGTTCATCTCCATAGATCGCCGTATCGGGGAGTGTAATCGAGATAACCGTCTGAGCCGGATTTACCGTAAGTTCGCCGGCATGATATTCAAACTTGTAATCGTCGGCCTCCGCACCTTCGGGCCACACGGCATACACGCCGACAGGAGATAACGAATCGGCTTCCCAACAAAGTACCGGTTTTACCGACAAAGCCGTCGTATCATCTCCGTATACAAAACCTTCATAAGAGAGTTTTCCCTCCGGATTGGCCTCGCCGTAAGAACGCTCGGTATCGACCGCGCGTACCGAAAGAAGGGCTTTCTTCACGACAATCTCTATCGTATCGGAACCCGGAAGGTAGTTTTCGCTCAATTCCTGTACGGCAACGAGCGACGTGGTTCCAGCCCCGGTAATCTCTATTTTACCCTCTTTTACTACTGCGACTGCGGCATCGAGCGTCTTGAATGTCATTTCCTGCTCATCGTTGTTTTTCTGTACCTCGGGCAACGGCAACGACAATTGTCCGTAAACCAGCGTATCAACAGTCGCAATTTCGAGAACCGAAACGGCCGGACGTACAAACAGCGTACCTTGCTCGTATGTGAAATCGTAATTGGAAGACTGCGCACCCGATGCCGTTACGACATACTCGCCGACTTTCGCATCCATTCCCGCCTCGGTCGCAGCCACAGGCTCGACATTGACTGCCGTCGTATCATCACCATTGACAAAACCGCTATATGTAAAAGTGAATACCGGATTATCTTCCCGATAACAACGCGATGTATCGGAAACGGAAACTGTCAACATCGCTTTGTCGACCTGTAATTCCACAACAAAAGTATCGGACGCATGATAATAGGCCGACTCGTCCTGATATACCGAAAGGCGGGTCTTACCGGCATTCCTTATGACGACAAGCCCGTCGGACACACCG
>HF999721.1 GCA_000434215.1 Bacteroides sp. CAG:144 | reverse complement strand
ATTGCGAACCACGGAAAAGGTATTCGTTCATACATAAAAGGTCGGATGAATATCTTTGGTTTTGCTTGTATAATGAGCAAGGTAATCGGGGTATGATAGGTATTCGTCGGAGTGGACATATTCATAGCCTTTTCGATTACCGATCCAGAGGTCGGAAAGAATATACCATTTTCTTTTGACAATAAAGTGTATGATAGAGTAGGAAAGGTATATAAGGTTGGCTCCGCCAAAAGACAAAATACAGAATAGTTTTTCTCGACGTTTCTTTTGTATGGAATATCGGGTTCTCCACCAGATTATAAATCTTAATATGATGGTGTTTAAATGTGCCTCTCTATAATTTTTGTTGTTCCCGCTTTGGGCATCTAAGTGAGTGATACCACATTTATAATGTATAAGGATATTGTATCCATACAAATATAATTTGTAAAAGAATAACTGGTCGTCGCCAAGTGCATATTTGAAATGGTCGATCCATTTTTCATCTTCGAAGTGTATAGCCTTGTATGCTTCTTTTCGGCATAATAGACATGTAAATGCACTACTTTGTGTCGGCATGACGGATGTTGGAGCATTGTTATAAGAATAGTGTCCACTTCGTCTTATTTTGAACGCCCATCGTTTATCCCTATGTGGAAAAGTTTGGGAACAGAGAATCGCTTTTATTTTGTTCTTAAAAGACATGTTATGATTAGGAAACGTGTTGGGGGCTATACAATCGGCGTTGAATTGTTTCAATCCTGCGAATAGTTTTTCTACACCATCGTGAGGAATATAAATATCATCGTCGAGAAATAATATCCATTCAGTATCGATTTCGTCAAAAGGTAAGGAACGTTGAGCTACCATTCCTTTGGGACAATAAATATATTCTTCTATACCGATGGTTTCTTGGGGTATAGGATATCCTTGCGCGATATACACCAATATTTTATTAGGTGGGATTGTCTGTTGTTGTAGGGATAGTAATGTTTGCCGATATTTTTCTCCGGCAGTACCTAATGTACGTATGGCTACGCAATATTGAGGATTACTCATTTTTCTTACCTGTTAAATATTATAACTGCTTATTTCGGGGCTTTGAAATAAAGGCCGATAGCGATAAAAGCGTATAGTATATTGGGAATCCAGACGGCTATTTGCGGTGATGT
>HF999720.1:34205-34770 GCA_000434215.1 Bacteroides sp. CAG:144 | reverse complement strand
ATTCAAGGACAACAGTTCAAAGCCGAAGCCAGCAAAAGACTGTATGTTCATCGTTTGGCCGCAGAGCAAGGCGCTGCTGTCGAATTTGACAAAGTATTGTTGGTAGACAACGACGGAGCCGTGAAAGTAGGCGCTCCCACCGTAGAAGGTGCAAAAGTAGTTTGCGAAGTTCTCTCTCATCTCAAAGGCGAACGTATCATCGTCTTCAAGAAAAAAAGAAGAAAAGGATATCGTAAACGCAACGGCCACCGCCAAAGCTTTACCGAAGTGTTAATTAAAGATATTGTTGCTTAAACCACTGATTAAACGAGAAGAAAATGGCACACAAGAAAGGTGTCGGTAGTTCGAAGAACGGCCGCGAATCAGAAAGTAAAAGATTAGGTGTAAAAATCTTTGGCGGACAAGTAGCGAAAGCTGGAAATATCCTCGTGCGTCAGAGAGGTACGGTACATCACCCCGGTGTAAACGTAGGTATAGGTAAAGACCATACTTTGTTTGCACTTATCGACGGTGTTGTCGTATTCCGTAAAAAACAAGACAACCGTTCATACGTTTCGGTTGAACC
>HF999720.1:28550-34089 GCA_000434215.1 Bacteroides sp. CAG:144 | reverse complement strand
GTCAATCCGATACACCCTGTTTTGCTTTGGAAAGCAGCGGTTTTTCGGAATCGGTTTCTCCGTAATTTTTAAGTCTTTGTTATAAAGATTAATTTGAGAGACGGGTCGAAAAACGTATCTTTGCAGGAAATTTAAGAAAATCATACTGTTGCATATGGCTTCTCCCTCCGATACCACCCGTTCTTATCGTATACTTTTTGTCTGTTTGGGGAATATATGCCGCTCGCCGGCGGCCGAAGGTATCATGCGGCATTTGGTAGAAGAACGGGGATTGACCGATTTGTTTGTAATCGATTCGGCCGGGACATACGGCGGACATGCCGGCGACTTGCCCGATCCCCGTATGCGTTCTCATGCTGCCCGCAGAGGCTATTCGCTCGAGCATCGCTCCCGTAAGATAACTGGGGAAGATTTCGATCGTTTCGACTTGATTATCGGCATGGACGATATGAATGTCGAGAATTTGCGTCGTTTGGCACCCGACGTTGATTCGTTGGCAAAAATTCACCGCATGACCGAGTATAATAGGCACTTCCTCCACGACCATGTTCCCGACCCATATTACAGTGGAGCCGACGGATTTGAATTGGTTCTCGATTTGCTCGAAGATGCGTGCGACGGTCTGTTGTGTACGCTTGTCGATGGTAATGTGTAGTTGGGGAGGCGATATATTTTTGTTTATGAAGAAATTGGTATTTTTTTTGTGTTTGTTCGTTCCGTGCGTGAGTTGGGCGGTTACCCGTCCGCATACGGGGCCCGATACGTTGGCGATGTCTGTTCCCGATATGTCGGCTGTAAGACTTGCCGTGCAAGATCGCACGTCGCCTTATTATTATCCTGTATTGATGGATCGGTATCTCCGGAGAGATACCACACTTACGGCCGATGATTATAGATACCTTTATCTGGGTTATTCTTTTCAGGAAGATTATAATCCGTATAGAGTCTCTTTTTACAACACGGCAATCGATACGCTCTACAATCGGTGTAGTCATACACCCGAAGAATGCAAGGAGCTTGTGCGGTATGCCCACCGTATTCTTGCCGACAACCCGTTCGATTTGAGACGTATGGCCGTATTGGTCTATGCCAACAATCTGTTGGATAATGAATCCGAAGTACTTTTCTGGCAGGCGCGTATCCATCATTTGGTCGATGCCATTATTTCTACCGGTGATGGTTGTACCCCCGAGACGGCGTGGTATATCATAGAACCTGTCCATGCGTATGATCTGCTCAATACTTTGGGGGTCATCGCCGAGTCATACGATTTCTGTCCTCCTTGTTACGATTATATTCAGGTCTACGACCTTATAGGTAATGCCAGAGGATTTTACTTCAACGTGAGTCGTATTCTCGAAGAGTATCAGCGAAAGTTTGTCGATGAATAATAAAGGAGAAGGGGCGATTATTCGCCCCTTCTCCTTTATTATCCTTATCTCGGCATCTCTAATCGACGGGTTGGGTATTCCCGACATCATACCATCGGTTGAGAAAAAGTCGGGGTCTGTTGTGCTTGTAAAGCCGATGTGAGAATCTCCTGTTGCTCTTGTTTCTGCTTTTCGATACTTTGCAGCAGACGGTCGGAGAAAGGAAATGCTCCGTTTTCGAGCAACATTTCGAGAGAGATGTGTCCCATACGGAAAAGTTGTAGCAGGAATTCGTTCGAAGCCGACCTGAATACCGGAGATGAAGTTGATTCGGTAATGTTGATGTCTACCTCGGCGTGTTGTACCTCGTCGGGTGTATAAGGAATATTTCTTTCGTCGATTTTGTCTCCGGCAATATCGATATAACGTTGACGGTCGTAATATTGCTGTATGGTTTTCAGGAGTTTGGTGTCGCGACGCTCCCTGAAACTTTTAAACGATTCGAAAATATCGATCAGATTTATACCCGCATTTTGTACCTGCTGGCTGTACAAGTCGGCCGGAGTTCCGGCACTGGGTGCTTGTCCCTGCATGGCTCCGTGTACACCCGAAATATTGTCGAGCAGTTGCATTTGCAAATTCAACAACTCGTAAGCGCCGATATTGGTGGCATTGATAGCGATTTGTTGCGGCAGAGCCTCTCCCGGTTTGGGCTTGAAGAGAATGACTCCGTTGTAGCGTGTCCATTCTTCGGCTATATCTTCGATCGTCATGCCGTCGGGAATTTGGTTTTCGGGAAAAAGAAGCACTCCTTTTGCGCTCGATCCCATAATGAAGTCTACCAGTGTGATGAGGCGGTTGATATATCGTTGCTGGTCGATAATGTCTTCGACAAACGAATGTATCTCTCCGTCGATAAGCGGATAGAGTTTAAAGGTATAAGGGTGTTCTCCGTGCCAATAGGGAGTTTCACCCTCTGCCAGTATTTCGCCGAAAGGCGTGAAGAATCGGTAATACCAGAATTGGTCGATAAACCATTCGGTATGTATCAGGGGTACGTTTTCTTCGGCGATATCTTTCGAACGGGCTTCGCTTATGCGTCGTTGATTTTCCTCCTCTATTTCGGCTGCGTGGTCGATTTCTTCTTTATAATATCGACCCGTCAGCGTGTCGTGGCACATGAGGCGTTCTCGGTTTTCGAGTCTCCACACCTCGATGATACGGCATAGATGCTTGTCGGTCGGCATGAAGAAATCGATATTGTCGAGGGGCTCGCTCGATAAGTTTTCGTAAGTCTCCCTGAGCTGGCTTTCGGTCGCATTGCAGTATATTTCACGCAGTTCGGTCGCTCGTTTACGAGATCCGTGTGCGAAGTGAGAGAGTACTTGGGCTATGGGGACGTCGTGCAATTCACCTATGAGGGTACAGTCCCAGTGCCGCGAATCTTCCATGCTGTTGAAAAAAATGCGATTGGGATTTACTTCATCGATCCATACGTCGTTTTTGTTATTGCGTTTCCCGTATTCTATTTTGTGAAAACAACTGCCCGATATGAGAAATTCTTCGAGTGAGCGTCCGTCGATTTCCCACAGGTGATTATGTTGATGCACATATTGCAATGCCGAGCTTAGTATTTCGCTTAACGGCTGGTCTTGGCGGTTGCGTGCTATACACACGGGTTGAGTCTGTATGGCGCGGAATTGTCCGACTACATTTTTCACCAGTTTGCGTATCAGATTGTTTTTCAGGGGAACTTTTCCCTGTTCTTTCAAGTATTGCTCTTCGCTTATGCTGCGTCCGTCGGGTAGGTTTATGGTATCGCTCCATTGATTGCCGAAGGTATAGTTACGGCTGCGGGTGCGTGTGTGCCGATATTTGTCGAGGTTGTCCCAGGCGCGTTTGGCCAGCCACAAGACTTCGTAGTCTGTTTCGTCGGGTGGTTTTTGCATCTTGTCATCGGATGCCCGATGTTTTTTTTCTGCAGTCTGTTGCGGCATTAGATACCGGTTGTTGAAAATACGATAATTGATTTCTTTCATCATATAAAAATAAAGTTGGTTTGACGTGAAGCGGTTTTTACCGCATGGGATTTTTTCTGGGGCAAATAAAGGGGGGATTTGTTCCGATTGTATGTGAAGTTTATAAAAAGGACTTTCTTGGTGGGAGATTTGATAAATTCCCCATGCCGGCATGTCGGTTGACGGTTACATTTGCCGCAGTCAGAAAAATTTAAATCTCGAAAAAATGCAAGAACAGAAAAGATTACAAATAACCGGAATATCCGCTCTTTTACCTCCGTCGGTTTCTCCCGACGGGGAGTGTAGCCATGTTGTCAATCTCCGTTGCCGGGACGATGTTTGGCGTCCGGTGGGGACACCGTCATGCTGCTATACCCCGGCCGATCCCTCGCATCGCCTTATTTTTGTCCATGTAAATGAGTCGTACAAGCATTTCTTTACTTATGACGACTCGTTCCTTTATTACGAAGCGCAAGAAACCGATGGGGAAATAGTCCCGTTGGAAAGGCCCGAGAGTTTTGAGCTCACGGGGGTAAAACGTATGGAGGCTGTGGGAAATGCATTGATCGCCTTTGCCGAAGATTCCATGCATTATCTTTTTTATATCGATGGCTCTTACCGGCTTTTAGGTACTCGGCCGGAGTTTCCCGAGATTTCGTTTTCGTTGGGAGAAAAGACGATTCGAGAGGAGTTGTGGAGCGATTATGCATTGGTTTCACCCACTTCCGATGATGCCTCCTTTACCCTTTCCGATAACGATAAGGTACGCTTCTCGTCTCTGGTGTATGGTACTTATAGCCGGGCCAAAAGTGCCTTGCTCGATGACGGCTATCTTTCTTTCCCGTTTATGGTGCGCTATGCATTGCGTCTTTATGACGACAGTTATATCTATCCGTCGCCGCCGGTGTTGTTGTGCGGTTCCGACGCTTTGTCTTTCAATAATAATTTGGCTGCGATGTGCCGGGTAAAAGACGGAAATGTGGAAAAGTTTCTTCATAATCCGTTTTCCTTGTCGGGCGAAAAAGTTTACTATACGATAAAAAAGGCCGATCTTTCGGAATGGAGCGATGTCGTAAAAGGGATAGATATATTTTTTTCAAAAGAGTTGCCTCTGGTAAAAGAGGGAGCGATCGAAGATAATTATCGTATCGTAGAGGAAGACGATGCTAATGGGAATCCGGCCCGGGTGTTGCGCTTTTCGTTGCCGGTACTTCCCGATGACGAACAACGGGAACAGATCATCAGCGAGACCCTTTTCTACAAAGTCGCTTCGTTGGATATAGAAGATATAAAGGGAGACTCCCAAACTCCCGAACCGCTTGCCTATACCTGTTCGCTTTCCAATTTGATACACCAGAGAACGCTTCCGCTCGATAATTTTTCGCTGCATACCCTCCGGGCGAAAGAGTCGTATGTCTATAACGGACGTTTACATTTGGGCGATGTTACGACGCGGTTTTTCGACGGGTATCCGCTTTCGTTGTTCTCGGTAGCACAGGAAACCTATCACGGCGTGGCAATGCCGGCTTATACGAAGCGCGGGTTTGTACGAGTTTCGCTCAAAGGTACAATGGGCCAAAGCCAAATGATATTGCCTTTTGAAACGGATACATATAAGTTGTCGGCTTATCTTTCTTATCCCGATAGCCGGGCAGTGTCGATAGAGATTATAGGAATAACCACTTCGGGATCACCTAATTATTACGACCGGTTTCCGTTGAAAGCCGCTCCTAATGAAAATATGGCTTATTACCTCAATCCCGGATTCAATCCCATAACGTTGCATCCCATCCAATCGTCTATGGGGGGAACATTATTCCCCGAAGTAAAAAATCCCGAAGAGTATGTTCCCGGAAAGTTACGGGTGTCGGCGGTTTACAATCCGTTCAGTTTCCCGCAAACCAATACCTATACGATTTCTTCTGGTTCGGTTCTCGGCATGGCAGCTGCTACGGCGGCGCTTTCGCAGGGGCAATACGGGGAGTTTCCTTTGTATGTGTTTACGACAGACGGAATATGGGCGTTGCGGCAGGGGAGTGGCGATATCCTTTATGCCAGCCAGTCGCCTGTGAATCGGGAAGTTGCATTGTCACCCCGCCATATCGTTTCGGTCGATGATGCGGTGTTGTATTTGTCAGAACAGGGATTGAT
>HF999720.1:20906-28501 GCA_000434215.1 Bacteroides sp. CAG:144 | reverse complement strand
GTCGTTTTATTGTCGAGGCCTTTTGACGGACTACCCGATACGTTGCCCGGCGATACGGTTTCGGTTTTGGATACGGGGCTGTCGATAACTTCTATTGCCGTCGATGCGACACCGTTCGGGAATTTTGTGAAGAATGCCGT
Source organism: Bacteroides sp. CAG:144 (assembly GCA_000434215.1). GTDB lineage: Bacteria > Bacteroidota > Bacteroidia > Bacteroidales > UBA11471 > Caccoplasma > Caccoplasma intestinavium. The sequence continues at coordinate 28,361 of HF999720.1, read as the reverse complement.
TATAGGGTATAATTATATCGAAAAAGAACTGCTTTTTTTATCACCCGGTTATCCGTATATGTGGGTATTTGATTTGGCTTCTGCTCAATGGACTCGGCGTATGACCACTTATAAGGCATTTCATTCGCTTTACCCTTCTTTGTTGGCAATCGATGAAGATTCCCGTGTATATGATTTGTGCGACGAACAGGAGTCTGGTGATGTGGAAATAGCTCTTGTAACCCGTGCCGTAAAATTATTGCCCGACGTTTTGAAACGGATTACCTGCTGGGCTTTGCGGTGTAGTGATGATGATGCGGCCTTATCACTTTCGGTTTGGGGAGCGAACAGGGCTCAGGAGGGGTACGGCTGTATTTATAGGGCCGAAGCGAACGGAGCGCTTCCCGGACGATTGTTGCTGCGTACATTTGCTCCGCCGTATAAATACCACCGGTTATCGGTTTCGGGACGGGTTTCTTCCCGTTTCCATCTCGATGCGGTAGATGTCGTCTATGAACCGGTTTTGTCTTGTAAATTGATTTGAAAAACAGATAGTGGCGTAATTTTTGTACGCCACTATCTGTCGAATTTATATGTAGAAAAGTTGTCAAAACATCTGGGAGACCCGTTTCACGGCTGCAACGAATGCTTCGCATTCTTCGATTGTATTATATACGGCAAAAGATGCCCGTAACGTCCCGACGATACCAAATTTTTCCATGAGCGGTTGTGCACAGTGGTGTCCCGATCGCAGAGCAAATCCCAACTTGTCGAGTAACATACCCATGTCGTAGGGGTGTATGTCCCTGACAAGAAACGAGATGACACCGCATTTTTCGGGAGCAGTCCCGTAAATTCGTATGCCGTCTATCTCATCAGTGAGTTTTCGGGTTGTGTATCGCAATAAATCGTCTTCGTGGGCGGCGATATTCTCGATGCCGAGGCTATCGATGTAATCGAGGGCCCGGGCGAAAGCCATTGTTCCGATGTAGTCGGGAGTACCCGCTTCGAATTTGAACGGTAGTTCGTTGAATGTCCTTTTCTCGAAAGTTACGTGTCCTATCATTTCTCCGCCTCCCTGATAGGGTGGCATGGCATCGAGCCATTTTTCTTTTCCGTAGAGAATGCCGATACCGGTGGGCCCATACATTTTATGAGCCGAGAGTACATAGAAATCTACGTCGAGTGCCTGCACATCGACAGGTTGATGCAGTGCGCCTTGCGCCCCGTCGATAAGTACGGGAACATTGTGGCTGTGGGCGGTGTCGATAATATCTTTGATGGGATTGATTGTTCCCAGCACATTCGATACATGAGTGATGGAGACCAATTTGGTCTTTTCGTTGAAAGCAGCCCGGAAGGCATTCATATCGAGTACGCCTTTGTCATCGACAGGAATGACCCTCAGCTTTATTTTACGGGAACTTTGTAATAATTGCCAGGGGACGATGTTGGCGTGGTGTTCCATCTCCGAAATGATGATTTCATCGCCATCGTGCAGGAATGCGGTTCCGAACGAATGGGCTACGAGGTTTATCGATTCCGTAGTGCCGCGTGTAAAAATGATTTCTCTGTCGTGGGCGGCATGGAGGAATTGTTGTACACGTCGTCGGGCGTGCTCGTGTCCGTCGGTGGCCTCTTGGCTGAGGCGGTGTACGCCGCGATGTACGTTGGCGTTGATGCGGGTATAGCCATCGGTAATGGTTTCGATGACGCAGCGCGGTTTTTGGGACGTGGCGGCGTTGTCGAGGTATACCAATGGTTTACCGTATACTTCCCGGGAAAGAATGGGAAAATCCTGCCGTATTTTATGTATATCCAGCATAGTGTTTTCTTTAATTATTGACATATGCGGCAACCAGCGCATTTATCGAGAGCCCCTCTGAATCGGCGTTCGACCATTTTATGCAGACGTTCTTTCAATTTCTCGATGCGCACTTTTTCGATAACATCGTGCGTAAAGGCCACCATGAGCAACATACGGGCTTCGGACTCGGGAATACCGCGCGAGCGCATGTAGAAAAGTGCGTTACCATCGAGTTGTCCCACTGTGGCACCGTGGCTGCATTTTACATCATCGGCATATATTTCGAGTTGCGGCTGGGTATAGATGTGCGCTTCTTTGGTGGTACAAAGGTTGCGGTTGGTCTGTACGGCCGAGGTCTTTTGCGCACCTTGACGCACGAGAATCCGTCCGTTGAAAATGCCAGTTGCGGAGTCTTCGAGCACATATTTGAAGAGTTCGTCGCTTGTGCAGTAGGGCGCTTTGTGGTCGATAAAGGTAAAGTTGTCGACCAACTGCCGCTTGTCGGCTACGGCCATGCCATAGAGATGTGTCTCGGCATGTTCTCCGGCCAGAGTGATATAGTAATTGTTGCGGGTATAGCCGTTGTGCAGGGTGATACCGTTGACCAATACGTTCGATGCACTTTCCTGCTGTATGAATGTCGAGGAGACGCGGTGCGTGTTGAGAGTAGATTCTTCGAGGTCGTAGTAGTCGAAGGTGGCATTAGCCCCGATAAAAATTTCGTTGACCGTTGAAGTCAGAAAGTTTCCCTTGTCGAGCGTATGGTCGCAGGAAAGCAGGCGTACTTGCGCCCCTTCTTCAAGTACGACGAGCAGACGCCGGTTGGCCATGAAATCGTGGGAACCGTGCATAAGGTTGACAATTTGAAGAGGCTCTTCGATTTTTACATGACGGGGGACAAAAAGGAAAAAGCCGTCTTGTACAAGAGCGGTATTGAGGGCGACTGTCCCGTCTTTATCCGTTTGGGCGAGTTTCCCGTAATAACGGTCTACCAGTTCGGGATGTTGGGCGGCCGCTTCACACAGACTGCAAGCGATGACACCCTCGGGCAGATTCACGTTTGTTCCCTGACAGAATGTATCTCCGATGAAAAAATAGAGTCGGCTTTCGAGATCGGGAACAGCGCAACGGAACGTTTCCCGGATATTTTCCGCCGGTTTTATCCGGGCCAGATTCAGCCCGTAATCCGGCGCATAAAAAGATTCGACGTCGGTATGTAAAAATTCTTCCAGATTTTTCCCCGGTAGTCCCAGTAACTCAAAGTCGCGAATTGCCGCTTCTCGCCGCCCATTCAGTATGGCGGAAGAGTGCTTGTCGATGAGATCCCTATTTTCCCGGAAGAGATCGATATATTGTTGTGCTGCATTCATAGTCGGAGGAATTTATGCGTCAACCTCTTTTTTTATCCAATCGTATCCTTTTTCTTCGAGTTCGAGTGCGAGCTCAGGGCCTCCCGATTTTACAATGCGTCCTTTGTAAAGTACGTGCACGAAATCGGGTGCGATGTAATCGAGCAGCCGTTGGTAGTGCGTGATGACGATCGTTGCATTTTTATCCGATTTCAGTTGGTTTACACCTTGCGAAACGATACGTAAGGCATCGATGTCGAGACCGCTATCGGTTTCATCGAGAATGGACAGACGGGGTTGCAACATCGCCATTTGGAAAATTTCGTTTCTTTTCTTTTCACCACCGGAGAATCCTTCGTTGACCGAACGGCTGGCCAACTTGTTATCGAGTTCGACGATAGCCCGTTTTTCCCGCATCATTTTCAGAAAGTCGGTGGCCGATAAAGGTTCTTCCCCCCAATATTTACGTTTGGCGTTGATGGCAGCACGCATGAAGTTAACCATACTTACCCCCGGAATTTCTACCGGATACTGGAAACTCAGGAAAATTCCTTCGTGAGAGCGGTCTTCGGGAGCGAGCGATAACAAATCTTTCCCGTAGAATTCGACACTGCCTTCGGTTACCTCGAATGCCGGATTGCCTGCGAGTACCGATGAAAGGGTACTTTTTCCGGAACCGTTGGGTCCCATGATTGCGTGGACTTCACCGGGTTTTACGATGAGGTCGATACCTTTCAATATCTCTTTGCCGTTGATGCTGGCGTGCAGATTTTTTATGGTGAGCATATTTCTGTAAATTTTATTTATATATAATGTTGTCTTACCGGACGGCTGGTTTTTTATCCGACCGAGCCTTCGAGGGTGATTTGTAAGAGTTTTTGTGCTTCTACGGCAAATTCCATAGGGAGTTTGTTCATCACCTCTTTGGCATATCCGTTGACGATGAGGCCGACTGCTTCTTCGGTAGGAATACCGCGTTGGTTGCAGTAGAATATTTGGTCTTCGTTGATTTTAGACGTTGTAGCTTCGTGCTCGACGATTGCCGTATCGTTTTTTATATCCATGTAGGGAAACGTATGCGCACCGCAATGGTCGCTCAGCAATAGGCTGTCGCATTGGGTATAGTTGCGGGCATTTTCTGCACCCTGCGATACGCGTACCAATCCGCGGTAACTGTTTTGGCTGTAACCGGCCGAGATTCCTTTCGATACGATGGTGCTGCGGGTATTCTTGCCGATGTGTATCATTTTGGTTCCGGTGTCGGCTTGTTGGTGGTTATTGGTTACTGCTACCGAGTAAAATTCGCCTATGGAATTGTCTCCGGCAAGAATGCAACTGGGGTATTTCCATGTAATGGCAGACCCTGTTTCTACTTGTGTCCAAGATATTTTAGAATGATCGCCTTTGCACAAACCTCTTTTGGTTACGAAGTTGTAGATGCCGCCTCGTCCTTCTTTGTCGCCGGGATACCAGTTCTGTACTGTCGAATATTTTACCTCGGCACGTTCGTGAGCCCTGATTTCCACAATGGCGGCATGCAGTTGGTTTTCGTCCCGCATGGGGGCTGTACAGCCTTCGAGATAACTTACATAACTGTCGTCGTCGGCGATAATGAGGGTACGCTCGAATTGCCCGGTGTTTGCCGCATTGATGCGGAAGTAGGTTGACAGTTCCATAGGGCAACGTACCCCTTTGGGGATATAGACAAATGACCCGTCGCTGAATACCGCCGAATTGAGGGCTGCAAAAAAATTGTCCCGGTAAGGAACGACCGTACCGAGATATTGCTTGACGAGGTCGGGATAGTCCTTTACGGCTTCGCTGAAAGAACAGAATATGACTCCTAATTCGGCCAACTTTTCTTTGAATGTGGTTTTGACCGAGACACTGTCCATGACGGCGTCGACGGCAATACCGGAAAGTTTCATCTGCTCTTCGAGCGAGATACCCAATTTATTGAACGTATCGAGCAACTCGGGATCTACTTCATCGAGACTTTTGGGCGATTCTTTCTTTTTGGGAGCCGCGTAGTAGCTGATAGCCTGATAGTCGATTTCGGGTATGTCGAGATGAGCCCAACGGGGCATTTCGAGCGTTTTCCAATGGGCAAACGCTTTAAGGCGGAAATCGAGTAACCATTCGGGCTCGTTCTTTTTGGAAGAAATGAGCCGTATGATCTCTTCATTAAGGCCTTTGGGTATGACTTCGGTATCGATGTCGGTAACAAATCCGTATTTGTAGTCCGATGAAGTTACTTCATCGATGATTTTCTCCGACTCCTCGTTTTTCTTTTGAGGTTGGAGATCTTTATATGAATGGTTGAGACTTTCTTTTTTCATTGCCATGCGTTACGCTGTTTAGGCGGTAAAGCCTTCGTTTACTGTAAAAACGCCGGAAGTTCGTCTTTGTTTATTTCCGGCAGAGAGATATTTATGTCGGGAATTTCTACTTTTTCTTTGGACCAATCGATAACAAAAGGTGCTACTTTCAGTACAATTTGGCAGAGTTTTGCTTCCTGCGGAATAGGAGGTACGGCGTCTTTTCCTTCTCCTCCCAGTATCGTATACAGATTGAGTAGGGCGCTTGCTACAAGCAGATATTTGAAGCAGCAGAAAATGCTTCCGGTAATGCGGTCGAACCACCCCAGATGCAACATGTGTAGTGTTCTTTTGAGGAGGCGGGCCAAGAAGTTACACCCGAACAGAAGGACGAGAAATGATGTAAGATAGGCTAACTTGTGGGTTATGCCGGGGCTTGCGAAATCGAATTTGTTGAGCAGGTTCTCGAATATGGGTGTAAAAAGATTGGCGAACAAAATGGCGACGATCAATCCTCCCAAAGAACCGAGTTGCTGTACGATACCTTTGTAGTAACCGTGTACCAATCCGTAAGCGAGAATGGCGCCAACGATAATATCTATAATCTGTACGTTCATCGTTGTCCTGTCAAAAAAAGATGATAAGGCGGTATCCGTTTATCGGTATCGATACCGCCTTATCTCTGTTATCAGAGAGTTTTCTTTACCTCTACCTCCTCATAGGCTTCGATAAGGTCGCCTACTTTTATATCGTTGTAGTTGGCGAGGTTAAGACCGCATTCATAGCCGGTGGCGACTTCTTTTACATCATCTTTGAATCGTTTCAATGAGCCAAGCTCACCGGTGTATATCACGATACCGTCGCGTATGAGACGAACCTTGTTGGTCCGTTTTATTTTGCCTTCTTTTACGATACCGCCGGCAACAGTTCCGACTTTGGAAATGTGGAATGTCTCGCGAACTTCGACGGTAGCAGTAACCTCTTCCTTGATTTCGGGAGAGAGCATACCTTCCATAGCCGCTTTTACTTCTTCGATGGCATCGTAAATGATCGAATAGAGACGTATATCCACGCCTTCTTTTTCGGCCAGTTTACGGGCTGCGATAGAGGGACGTACTTGGAACCCGACGATGATGGCATTTGAGGCTGCTGCCAGTGTAACGTCCGATTCCGAAATTTGTCCTACGGCTTTATGCAGTACATTTACTTGTATCTCTTCGGTCGAGAGTTTGATGAGCGAGTCGCTCAATGCTTCAATCGAACCGTCGACGTCGCCTTTCACGATGATATTCAGCTCTTGGAAGTTACCGATGGCGATACGGCGTCCTATATCGTCGAGAGTGAGCAGTTTATGGGTACGCAACCCTTGTTCGCGTTGCAGTTGTTCGCGTTTGTTCGCTATTTCTCGTGCTTCTTGGTCGCTACCCAGTACTTTGAACTGATCGCCGGCAGTCGGAGCGCCGTTCAATCCGAGTATGAGGACGGGAGCCGAGGGACCGGCTTCTTTAATGCGCGCGTTCCGTTCGTTGAACATGGCCTTAACCCTTCCGAATTGTGTCCCTGCCAGTACGATGTCGCCTGTGTGCAATGTGCCGTTTTCTACCAGTACGGTGGCAACATAACCGCGACCCTTGTCGAGTGCCGATTCGATGATCGAACCCGAAGCTCGACGATTGGGATTGGCTTTCAGGTCAAGTAATTCGGCTTCGAGCAGAACCTTTTCCATCAATTCTTTTACGCCGGTACCTTTTTTCGCTGAAATATCCTGCGACTGGTATTTGCCACCCCATTCTTCGACCAGATAGTTCATATTGGCAAGTTCTTCTTTTATCTTGTCGGGATTGGCATTGGGTTTGTCGACCTTGTTGATGGCGAAGACAATGGGAACACCTGCGGCCGACGCGTGATTGATGGCTTCGACCGTTTGCGGCATGACATTGTCGTCGGCCGCAACGATGATAATGGCGATATCTGTTACTTTGGCGCCTCGTGCACGCATGGC
>HF999720.1:0-20883 GCA_000434215.1 Bacteroides sp. CAG:144 | reverse complement strand
GCGGTAAACGCTTCGTGACCGGGAGTATCGAGGAATGTGATACGGCGGCCGTCTTCGAGAACGACATTATATGCCCCGATGTGTTGCGTGATACCTCCGGCTTCACCGGCGATGACATTGGCATTACGTATGTAGTCGAGCAACGATGTTTTACCATGATCGACGTGTCCCATGACGGTTACGATGGGTGGACGTTGGGTGAGATCTTCTTCCCGGTCTTCTTCGTCGTCCATCGCTTCGGCAACCTCTGCACTTACATATTCGGTTTCATAGCCAAATTCTTCGGCGACGATATTGATGGTTTCTGCATCGAGGCGTTGATTTATCGATACCATGATGCCGAGGCTCATGCAGGTGGCGATGACATTGTTTATCGGCACATTCATGAGGCTGGCCAAGTCGTTGGCCGTTACAAATTCGGTAAGTTTCAGTATACGGCTTTCTTCCATCTCGCGTTCGGCAGCTTCTTGTGCCTTGTTCGAGAAAGCCTCCCTTTTTTCTTTACGCCATTTTGCGCTTTTTTTCTGGCTTTTTGACGTGAGACGGGCAAGAGTTTCCTTGATTTGTTTTTGCACGTCTTCTTCATTGACTTCGGCCTTGACGGGCTTTTTCAATTTCGGGGGTTGTTTGCCGCTGTTGTGGCGATCGCTGCTATACGAGTTGTCGACGCTGTGTTCGATGTCGATACGTTCCTTTTTGATACGTTTCCGTTTTTTACGCTCGCCGTCGCTTTCTGTATTTGTATTTTCGTTTTGAGATGTAACCGGACGTTTGGTATCGGAACGTTGTTTTTCTTTGGCTTCCCGTTCTTTGCGTTTTTCTTCTTTGCTTTTTTTCTTGGGACGGGTTTGCTGGTTGATGGCCGATAAATCGATTTTACCGACGACGTTGATACCCGGTGTTTTGACCGTATTCAATTTGAATATTTCTTCGTTTCTGGGGGTAACGATTTCGGCCTCTTCTTTTTCTTCGCTCTTTTCCTCATCAGCGTTTTCGGGAATCATTTCTTTTTCATTCTCGATATTTGTCGGTTCGGATATTTCCTCTTTTTCGGGTTCTGCTTCAACCGTATCGTCGATTTCCGCCTCTTCCATAGATACGATTTCTTCTTCCGTTTCTGCGAGAGGTTCGGAATGGGATTCGGAAAAAGATTCTACTGTTTCTTCTGCTTTTCCTGTTTCTTCGGACGGTGTGGTTTCTTCCTCGAGGTGATTCTTCGGTTCTTCGGCTTTTTTGTGTAAGTTGTCTAAGTCGATTTTACCTACGGCTTTGATATGAGGTTTGAGCGATTCGTCGATAACAGTCTCGATTTCCTGAGGCTCATTGATGACATCTTCCTGAGCGGCTTTTTTCTCTTTCTGCCGTTCTTGGCTGATGCGTTCCGATTCTATTTTCAGGTCCTTATCGGTACTGAATTCTTTGACGAGCAAATTATATTGTTCGTCGGTAATTTTTGTATTCGGGTTCAATTCGATCTCGAAACCTTTCTTTCGCAGGAACGTGGCTACTGTTTGTATACCTACGTTTAAATCTCTTGTTACTTTGTTTAACCTTATCGACATAGTTGCTTTTTAACGTTGATGAATGTTGTTTGCCACTTTTCTTTTTCTCTTGTGGCTGCGAGAGCGTAGAACCGGACGGAACGGTTGGGTTGCCCGAAGATTATGCTTCCTCGTCGGTGTCGTCGAATTCTGCTTTCAGAATTTTGATAACTTCATCGACCGTATCTTCTTCGAGGTCTGCGCCTTCGATAAGCTCTTCCCGGCTTTTTGCCAGTACGCTTTTCGCCGTGGCACAACCGATGCTTTTCAGTGCCTCGATGACCCATTCGTCGATTTCGTCTTTGAATTCATCGAGATAGATATCTTCTTCCTCGCTTTCGTCTATATCCCGGTATACATCGATCGTGTAACCGGTGAGCATGCTGGCGAGTTTTATGTTGAGGCCGCCTTTTCCTATCGCGAGCGATACCTCTTCGGGTTTGAGGAATACTTCTGCCTTTTTCTCTTCTTCGTTGAGGCGTATCGAAGATATTTTGGCCGGGTTCAGTGCCCGTTGTATAAAGAGAGAGGTATTGGTCGTATAGTTGATGACGTCGATATTTTCATTACGCAATTCCCGTACGATACCGTGGATACGCGAACCTTTTACTCCTACGCAGGCACCGACCGGGTCGATACGCTCGTCATACGACTCTACGGCAATTTTTGCGCGTTCGCCGGGAATGCGGGCGACTTTGTGTATCGTGATGAGGCCGTCGTGTATCTCGGGAACTTCGAGTTCGAAAAGACGGCGTAAGAAATCTTCCGATGTGCGAGAAACGATAATCTTGGGATTGTTGTTTTTGTTATCTACTTGTAAAATGGCTGCACGCGCGGTTTCTCCTTTGCGATAGAAATCACCGGGTATTTGTTCGGATTTGGGAAGAATCATCTCATTGCCTTCGTCGTCGATGAGCAGCATCTCTTTTTTCCAGATTTGATATACTTCGGCGCTTACCAATTGTCCTATTTTATCTTTGTACTGATTGTAAATCGCGTCTTTTTGGAGTTCCAGAATTTTCGAGGCCAATGTTTGGCGCAAGTTCAATATGGCGCGACGACCGAATTTCTCGAAGAATACCTCGTCGGTAACCTCTTCGCCCACTTCGTAATCTTCGTCGATTTTTTTTGCTTCCGACAGAGAGATTTGCAGATTGGTGTCTTCGACCTTGTCGTCTTCTACGACTTCACGGTTACGCCATATTTCAAAGTCCCCCTTATCGGGATTGACGATGATGTCGAAGTTTTCGTCTGTACCGAACATTTTCGCTAATACGTTGCGGAAAGATTCTTCCAGCACGCTGATCATGGTGGTACGGTCGATGTTTTTCAATTCCTTGAATTCGGAGAAGGTGTCGACCATGCTCATAGTTTCCTCTTTCTTGGCCATTTTATTTATTTGAATCTGATTAAATATTTTGTGTATTTTATATCATAGTAAGAGAAGGTCAAATCTTCTTCGACCTCGATTTTGCGTTTGGCTCCTTCGGGTTTTACTTTTTTTGTAACCGTCAAGGAGAATGCTTTGTCATCGGCAGCTTTGAGTATTCCGTTGTGTTTTACGCCTGTGCGGGTAAGAACTTCTACTTCATTACCGATGTTCTTTTGATATTGCCGTACCACTTTGAATGGAGATGTTATGCCGGCCGATCCTACTTCGAGTTCGTAATCTTCGACATCTCTGTCGAGCCGGCTTTCGATGAAATGGTGCAATGACATGCAACGGTCTATATCGACACCTTCATCGTTGTCTATTTCCACTACGATACGGTTGTCGGGCGTAACGGTGATGTCGACCACGAAAAGGTCGGTTTCCTGTATTCCCTCTTTTACGATTTCTTCTACAATTTTAGGATCTATCATAGATTTTGGATATATCGACCGATTTAGAATAAAACGAGGGGACAAATCTGTCCCCTCTCTTTCGGCTTATTTACGAGGCAAATATAGCTGTTTTCTTCGGTGTGTGCAAACATGTCTCTCTTTTTTGTTGGAGAAATCGTTTTTCAAGGTACGTATTTATATTTATTTAACATGTAAGGCGCTCAATAATTTGTGGGAAAAGGAAAATTTCGGAGTTCTTTTCTCAATATCAATTCGTTCCCGTTACAATATCGGTTGCATATTTCGTGGAATTTGGCGCTGTGGTTCATTTCGCTCAAATGGGAAAGTTCATGGAGTATGACGTAGTCGATGAGGCGGTCGGGTAAATACATGAGATGGTACGACAAGCTTATACGCCGGTCGCTTCGGCATGTTCCCAATCGTCGGGAACCTTTGGTGATGACCAGCTCTTTGTAGCTGTTTCCGGTTTTTTGTGCCCAGTATTCCAGTCGTTGAGGCAGAAAATTTTCTGCGGCATTTTTCAGGTGCCGGTGTATGTGTTTGGCAATGGATTTTTGTATGTTTTTATCGTTGTATTCTGATAATTGCGGTAAAACGATATGCAAAGTATTGTCGTGTAGTCGGCTACTTATCGTGCGACAACTGTCGCACGATATCATGATGACGAACATACGGGTATAGATAATATCGCCCGGTTGCAAAAAATGTCCTTCGGCCCGTTGGAATAGTTTTCGTAAATCGGCTCGTTTTTCTTCTATGCTTTGCCGTATGATGTCGATCCGGGTATGGCACGGGTGAGTGATGGATAGAGAACCGTATCGAATGCGAAAGATGAGATGTTTGGCCGTAGAACGTTCGAGGAGGGTTATTTCCCCGAATTCCCGGTCGGTAATGGTCGTAAATTTCATGTCGCAAATATAAACAATCCGGAGTGATTGTAAAAGATGTTCTGCGAATGTGTTTTTGTGTGTTTTTGGGGAGGTGGCTTTACAAGAAATTTTTCGATGGAGTACGTTTTTTATTTATTGTTGGCTGAGTATGGAAAGTAGCTTTGATAAGTAGGACAGATGCGTTGCGTCGATCAGTTTTTCTGGGCAGGCGCCGGTCATATAAATGAGATAGCTGGCAAACTGTAAACGGATTTCTGTTTCCTCTATGGTCGAAAAGATTTCATAAGGATCGACCGAAGTTATTTCCAATATATCGGGATAGAAATCGTATTTTTTACAGACGCTTTCGATAAGATTGTGTTTCTCTTTTGTGAGAGAGGTGCGATTTCCTGCAAGTATGATCATGGTTTGCAGTAGGGCGGCTAATTCTTTTTTGTTTGGTTTTTTCATCATATGGCTTGTTTTTATTTTTATGACAAAAGTAATAAAAACAAACCAATTAAATATGATATAAATCAGCTATAATACTATTTATTTGGTTAATAAAATGAAATAAATAGTATTTTGGATCTAAAAATAAAAAATATGTATCTCTGTGAGAGTTTGTTATATTCAGATGTTGCTTCGCAAATCGACCCCCCACATGAGTTTTTTTCGTAGGGTGTCGGTAAAGAGTTGCTTGTTGCGTTTGATAACCCGTATGGGGAACGGCGCTTTGCGCAATGTAATGCTTTCTCCCGAAGTCTTTTCTTCGGAACGTCCATCGAGACTGACCAGAAAGTGTCTGTTTCTGCCTTCGGCGACGAGCCTGATTTCGGCATCGTCGCCGATAACGAGCGGGCGCACATTGAGGCTGTGCGGTGCGACAGGCGTGATAATGAAATTGGACGCTTTGGGGGCAACTATGGGACCGCCGACACTCAGGGAATATCCTGTCGATCCGGTGGGAGTGGCTACCAGTAATCCATCGGCTTGGTATGTGTTCAGGAATGTATTGTCGAGATAAGCGTGTATGGTAATCATCGACGATGTGTCGAGTTTCAATACGGCGACTTCATTTAGGGCGTACGGCCATGTTGCCCGACTGCCGTCGGTGATATGCAACAGCGACCGTTCCTCGATATGGTAGCGACCAGCCATGATTTCATCGATGGCTTGTTCGGTCTCGCTGCTTTGTACATCGGCGAGAAAACCCATGCGTCCGAGGTTGATGCCCAGAATCGGAATGCATTTGTCTCCGATGCGCTCGGCGGTTTTCAGAAAAGTTCCGTCTCCGCCTAAGCTCAAAGAAATGTCGGCATAGAAATCATTTCCCGAAAGAACCGTTATTTCCGGCAGCCTAATATCCATATCCTGCATGACCCGCAAAAATTCCCGGTCGACGAGCAGTTCGGGAGAATATTTTTGTAAGGAAGAAAACAATGTATTTATCTCATCTTGTTTGCCCGAGGCGTACGATTTTCCGAAAATAGCAATTCTCATGGGTCGTCAGTGGTAGATTAGTGGAAATTTTATAAATAAACACGCAAATGTGTGATAGTTTTTTTTCTGAATTGAACAAAAACTATTACTTTTGCAAGTAATATCTGTGTACAAAAATAACAAAAAAAATTTGTATGCTTATATCGAAATCCGAAAAACGGAATAATCATTATTGTTTTATGACACAGTTAAGCGTAAATGTAAACAAAGTCGCTACCTTGCGCAATGCGCGGGGAGGGGTTGTTCCCGATGTATTGAAAGTCGCTCTCGATTGCGAGCGTTTCGGAGCACAGGGAATTACCGTGCATCCGCGTCCCGATGAACGCCATATCCGCTATGCCGATGTATATGCTTTGCGTCCGGCATTGCATACCGAGTTCAATATCGAGGGAAATCCTATCGGTAAATTCATCGATCTTGTTTTGCAGGTCAAGCCTGCGCAAGTAACGATGGTGCCCGATGCCGTAGATGCCTTAACATCGAATGCAGGGTGGAATACGCGTGATAATTTCGATTTCCTCAGCGAGACGGTCGATCGCTTTATCCAAGCCGGGATACGTACCTCTATATTTGTCGATGCCGACCTTGAAATGATAGAATGGGCGGCCAAGACGGGTACTGATCGTGTCGAATTGTATACCGAACCTTATGCGTCGGGTTATGCCACCGATCGTGAGAAGGCCGTTGCCCCGTTTGTCGAAGCTGCCAAGCTGGCGCATAAATTGGGTATGGGTGTGAACGCCGGTCATGATCTCAGTCTCGAAAATCTCCGTTATTTCCATGAGCAGGTTCCCTATATCGACGAGGTATCGATAGGTCATGCCCTGATTTGCGATGCCTTGTATTTGGGTCTTGAAGAAACGATTCGACGTTATTTGGATTGCTTGAAATAAATACTCTTAGAATAAAAATATTTGACATGACTCTTTTGTTTTCTCTTTTGGCTCAGACCAATATGGTGGAACCGGTGCAGGCTGCCGCCCTTGACGCTCAAGCCGCAGTGCCGCCGTTGAATCTTTGGTCGTTATCGCTTAAAGGCGGTTTCATCATGATTCCTATCGTGTTGTTGTCGCTGGTAACGATTTATATATTTGTCGAGCGTTTACTGGTGTTGCGCGATGCTGCTCGTCAAGACAATACTTTCATGCAGCGAATCAAAGATTATATTCATGCCGGAGATGTAGAATCGGCATTGAACCTGTGTAAGAAGAATCCTACGCCGGTGGCCCGTCTCATAGAAAAAGGTATTACCCGGTTGGGACGTCCCATGAATGATGTGCTGGTGGCTATTGAGAATGTGGGAAATATCGAAGTGGCGAAACTCGAACGTCGTTTTACATGGATTGCCACTACTGCCGGAGGCGCACCCATGCTCGGATTCTTGGGAACGGTAACCGGTATGGTAAGTGCGTTTTATAGTATGGCGGCGGCCGGTGAGGCGGCCGATATCACGACGCTGTCGAGTGGTATTTACGAGGCTTTGGTTACGACGGTTGCCGGTCTTGTGGTGGGTATTATCGCTTTATTTGCGTATAATTATCTCGTTTCGCGTGTCAATACGGTTGTCAATCAGCTCGAAGCCAGTACGATGGAGTTTATGGATCTGCTTAACGAGCCGGCCAACAAAAAATAAGGAGGAATATCGTTATGGCACTCAAACGCAGAAATCGTATCGAAGCCTCTTTCAGTATGGCGTCGATGACCGATGTGATTTTCTTGTTGCTTATCTTTTTTATGGTAACGTCGACATTTGTTTTCCCGAATGCTATAAAAGTGAATCTGCCGCAGAGCAAACAGCAGGCTGCTGTGAAACCGTTGGCTCGCGTTACCATCGATGCATCGCTCAATTATTACGTTTCGGTGGGGAAGGCCAAAGCGGTAAAAGTGGCGTATGAGGAGTTGCCGTCATATCTGGTCGAGGCCCGGAATCAAGACCCCGAAATGTATTTTGCGTTATATGCCGATGAGAGTGTGCCTTATCGGGAAATAATGAAAGTGCTGAATGTCGCCAACGATAATCAGTTGCGTATGGTGTTGGCTACACAACCAGTAAAGGAGTAATAGAATCGACGTGGAAGAAGGAAAAAAGAATCGGTTGTTTGCGTTGACGGTAACGATTGTCGTCCACGTCGCCATACTGTTACTGTTGCTTTTTTATACGTTGTCGGCTCCTGTTATACGGGAGAATGACGGTGGCGGGGTTGTTTTGCAATTGGGTGTTATCGATGCCGATGCAGGAACTTTTACGCCGATGGCGATGGTGTCTCATCCGCAGCCGGTCGAACCCGAACCTGTGATTACGCAGGATATGGAAGAGACGGTTTCTCTCGATGACGAGAAACCCGAGCCGGTTGTCGTACCGGAAGAGTCGGATAAAAAAGTCGAGCCTCAACCCGAGCCCGAAACTTCACAAGTAGATGATTTATGGGCCGATGCGCTGAATAAAGGGAAGGTGGCCGACAGTATTGCGGCAAAAGGAGAAAAGAAAGGGTCGCCGCAAGGATCGGCCGAGTCCGGTGCATTGGCGGGTTCTCCCGGTTATGGCGATTACGATTTGGGAGGTCGGGGGTTGATAGGCCGTCTGCCCAAGCCCGAGTATGCAGGAACGAACGATGAGGGAACGATTGTCGTGGAAGTATTGGTCGACCCGCAAGGACGGGTTGTACAGGCAAATGTTACGCCTTCGGGAAGCAAAGGAACCGCGGCTTCCAATGTTACGCTTCGCAGCCGTGCCGAAGCCGCCGCACGGAAGGCTGTGTTTGAACATAAGTCTTCGGGTAATGAGAATCAGTGGGGTTCTATTACTTATTACTTTAAACAGAACTGATATTTGGGGTGAGACGGGTAGCCGTTTTTTCGTCGGGAACGAGAACCTTGTCGGGAAAAGTTGTCTTGCTTTGGAAAAATGAGCGATGAATAACGGAATTATTTTACTTGTCATATTAGCGGTTTATTTTACCGTATTATTGCTTATCGGGCGTTTTTCGGGAGGTAAATCCGATGATAATGAAAATTTTTTTCTGGCCGGGAAATCGTCTCCGTGGTGGTTGGTGGCTATCGGTATGGTAGGTACGTCTATTTCGGGGGTAACGTTTATTTCGGTTCCCGGTATGCCGTTGACGATAGATATGACCTATATGCAGACGGTTTTGGGATTTGTCGTGGGATATATCGTGATCGCCAAGATTCTGTTGCCTCTTTACTATCGCCTCGAACTCACATCGATATATACATATCTCGAACGTCGTTTCGGAATCTGTTCCTATAAAACCGGAGCTTTGTTTTTTTTCATATCCAAGATAATAGGGGCTGCCGCCCGTCTTTATCTTGTCGTGTTGATTTTACAGCGCATCGTGTTGGTCGATTGGAATATACCTTTCTGGCTTACGGCATTGACCGTTGTTTTGCTTATCTGGCTCTATTCACACCGTAGCGGAATGCGGACGATTGTGCGTACCGATGCATTACAGACCCTTTTCATGATAGGGGCGCTGTTGCTTATTCTGATTCAACTCATGTTGCGTATGCACCTCGATGTCGAGGGTGTCGTAGATACGGTAAGGAGCAGTGGTATCGATCGTATTTTTGTCTTTGACGATTGGCAGACGAAACAGAATTTTTTCAAGCAGTTTTTCAGCGGGATTTTTATTACGATTGTCATGCCGGGCCTCGATCAGGATATCATGCAGAAAAATCTGTCGATACGCACGTTACGGGAGGCTAAGAAAAATATGTATATCTATGGTTCGGCTTTTGTACCTGTCAATCTGTTGTTTCTCGTTTTGGGTATTTTGCTGGTGGCTTTTGCCGGACAGGAAGGGATTGCCTTGCCCGAAAAAACCGATGAATTGTTGCCGATGATGGCGACCGATTATCTCGGTTTCGGCGTATTGTTGCTGTTCAGTATAGGGATAGTTGCAGCGGCATTTTCGAGTGCCGATTCGGCATTGACGGCGCTGACTACGTCGTTTTGTGTCGATATTTTGGGGGTCGATCGTCGGCCGACGATCGAGGCGATTGTTATCCGTAAGCGGGCCCATATCGTTATATCGGTTCTCTTTTTTTTGATCATGTGCGTTATCGAAATGCTCAATGATACCAGCGTGATCGATGCGATTTATACCATTGCCGGATATACGTATGGCCCGTTGCTGGGGCTTTTTGCCTACGGACTTTTTATGAAGGGAAGCCCGCGCGACCGTTATATACCGGGGATAGCGTTTGTTTCTCCGTTGCTATGTTATGCTTTGCAACGGTGGCTTGCTGCGGCTTATGGTTACTATATGGGTTATGAATTATTGATGCTCAACGGGTTGATAACCTTTGTCGGGTTGATGTTGTCGGCTGTCGGTCGCCCGGTTGTTAAAGGCTTTGTAAAAAAATGATTTTGCAGGAAGAACCTCATATTACGGTTGGTATTCAGCATGGCAAGTCGGTAGACTTCCGGTTGTGCGGAATATTTACGACTCCCGAAGGTCGCCTTTTTCCTCCCGGAGAGTATCGGGTGGAGATTTCGACCGGGAAAAGAGGTTTTATTTTGGGTATGGAGTATTATGAAGATCTACGACTCGTTCCATTAAGTTCCGAAACCCTTTTTGATTTGCCACATGTAACCATTGGTATCGATTTTCACTGGCAACGGCAGGAGTGTCAGACTTTTTGCGGTATATTGCATTTGGTGTGCGACAGGGGGGAAATTTATGCGATCAACGAAGTGTCCGTCGAAGATTACCTTACCAGTGTCATATCTTCGGAAATGAGTGCGACATCTTCTCTCGAGTTATTGAAAGCCCATGCTGTGGTTTCCCGCAGTTGGTTGTTGGCGCAACTGCCTCGTTTTAGCGGGCGTAGGGTACGTGAGAGAGGAGAGTGCGGAGATGTGCATTCGGCCGGGGAGATTGTCCGATGGTATGATAGAGATGATCATCTGCTTTTCGATGTTTGTGCCGACGATCACTGCCAGCGTTATCAAGGTGTAACGCGGGTGGCTACCCCGCAAGTGGTCGAGGCGGTGAAAGTTACCCGGGGAGAGGTATTGATGTATGGCGGCGAGGTTTGCGATGCCCGCTTTTCGAAATGTTGCGGCGGTATGAGCGAGAGGTTCGATGCTTGCTGGGGAGAAGAGCCACATGTGTATCTCCGGCCGGTATATGATGCCCCCGATGATAAATCGGTCATGGATCTTACCGTAGAGCAGGAGGCCGAGCATTTTATCGATAGTCGTCCCGATGTTTTTTGCAATACGACCGATGCGGAGGTCCTTTCACAAGTGCTCAACAGTTATGATAGGGAAACACCCGATTTTTTCCGTTGGCAGGTTCGCTATACCCGGTCGCACCTTTCGGCATTGGTAGCTGATCGTTCGGGAATCGATTTCGGTACGATAACAGCGATCGAGCCGGTAGAACGTGGTGCTTCGGGTCGTATAATCCGTTTGCGCATTGTCGGTACGCGGCGTGAAATGATTGTCGGTAAGGAGCTATACATTCGACGTATATTATCCTCTTCGCACTTGTATAGCTCGGCTTTTGTTGTACGGCGCGACGGAGATGATTTTGTTTTCGATGGGGCAGGCTGGGGACACGGTGTGGGATTATGTCAAATAGGTGCGGCTGTTATGGCGCATCGGGGATATGATTACCGTTCTATACTTCGTCATTATTATCCCGTAGCCGAACTTGATATTTATTATCGTTGATTTCCCGGCGGGAGTGCGGCAAAGTTTGTGGAAAAATCATTATCTTGCGCCGTAATTATAAGCATTGTGTATGATATTGATCGCCGATAGCGGATCGACCAAGACCGAATGGTTGCTGGTGGGGAAACAGGGTATTGAGCGTACATTCCGTACCTCGGGTATCAATCCCTATTTTCTCGGGGAAGAAGAAATACGTCGTGTCCTTACCCGGGAAGTTCTTGTAGAATTACCCATCGAGCGTATTACCGATGTCTATTTTTACGGGGCGGGTTGTATCGGTCTGCCCGGAGAGATGTTGTGCCTGCAACTGCATCGGGTGATAGGCCCCGATACGGTAGAGGTGAACAGCGACCTGATAGGTGCGGCACGGGCTTTGTTTGGCGATAAAGCCGGTATTGTGGCTATTCTCGGCACGGGGTCTAATTCGGGATTTTATGACGGTCGCGATATAATTCTCCAGACTCCTTCATTGGGATTTATTCTCGGTGATGAGGGAAGCGGTAGCGATTTGGGAAAACACTTGTTGTCCGATGCGATGAAAGGATTGTTGCCCGAAGAACTGGCAAAGGCTTTTTTTGACCGGTATGCCGTTTCCAAAGAAGATGTTTTGGAAGCTGTTTATCGACGTCCGTTGCCCAATCGGTATGTCGCGCAGTTTTCGCTGTTCATAAGAGAGCATCTCGACGACATTTATTTGCGGGCACTTGTTGCAAAACGTTTTGAAGCGTTTTTCCGACGAAATGTTTTTGCATATCCCTATAAGGAGTATCCGGTATGTTGTGTCGGGTCAGTTGCTTATCATTATTCCGGTTTATTGCGGGAAGTTGCCGATACTTTGTCGGTAAATCTCGGACCGGTATTATCTTCTCCCGGAGAAGCGTTGGCTCACTATCATGCGGAGCGTATGTCCGAATAAAAATATGAAAGAATTTCAGAAGTTGACAGAATATCCGTCGTTATACAACCATCTCGAAAAAAAAACGGCGGGAGAAATTTTGACGGAAATCAATGCCGAAGATCATAAAGTGGCCGATGCCGTGCATGCAGCCATTCCTCAGATTACCCGTTTAGTGGAACAGCTTGTACCGCGAATGCGCAAAGGTGGCCGGCTTTTTTATATGGGAGCAGGAACGAGTGGTCGTCTGGGCGTACTCGATGCTTCGGAAATACCTCCTACTTACGGAATGCCGCAAGGACGGGTTATCGGTCTTATTGCCGGTGGCGATACGGCTTTGCGTCGCTCGGTCGAGTCGGCCGAAGATATAGAACAGAGTGGTTGGGAGGAATTGAAGGCTTACTGCATAACGTCTCTCGATACGGTCGTCGGTATCGCCGCTTCTGGTACGACTCCTTATGTGATAGGCACTTTGCGTCGGTGCAGGGAAGAGGGAATTCTTACGGCATCGATCGCCTGTAATCCCGGTGCGCCGGTATCGCAAGTTGCGGAAATCCCGATCGAGGTGGTTACTGGCCCCGAGTATGTAACGGGTAGCACACGTATGAAAGCCGGTACGGCTCAAAAGTTGGTGCTGAATATGATATCTACGGCAACGATGATCGGTTTGGGACGGGTTGAGGATAATCGCATGGTACACATGCAACTTACCAATAAGAAATTGATAGACCGGGGAGCTCGCATGATTGCGGAGTCGACGGGGTTGCCTTATGATGAAGCGTGTGAGTGGTTACGGTTGTACGGCTCAGTAAGTCGGGCAGTGGAAGTTTTCAAGGAGAGCCGTCTTTCAGGGAATAAAGATTTGTAGAGATGAAGAAACCAAAGATACGATGTTTCCTTTCTTATACCACCGATGGGGAAGTTCGGTCGTCGGTTGAAAGTTTTTCGGTCTCTCCCGATGTCGAGTGCATATATCTCTTGGCGACCGATGACGCGGCTGTCGTGCCCGGTTGCCGGCATTTATCCGGTTCGGTGCATATAACTTCGACTTTGCGTCGTATGGCAGAGGAAGCCGGCGATGGATATATGTTGATTTCTTTGCCCGGAACCGCTTTCGTGTTCGGCAGTAATCTTTGTTCCCGTTTGCTGGCGGTGGCAGAGGATACACGTTCCCCTTTTATATATACCGATTCATGGAAAGAAGAAAACGGTACGAGACGGCCGAGTCTCCGCATTGATTGCCATGAAGGATCGTTGAGAGACGATTTCGATTTCGGAACGCTGGTCTTTATTCGGGCCGAAGATTTTGTAGAGGCTGTTTCCGAAATGGAAACAGATTATCTTTATGCGGCATTCTATGATCTCCGTTTGCGCCTTTCCCGACGGGGCCGTTTATTCCATTTACGAGAAATGCTTTATACCGAACAGCCCGTTGTCGGGTCGGGAGGCGAACGACAGTTCGATTATGTCGATCCGCGTAACAGGTCGGTGCAAATAGAAATGGAACGTGCGTGTACCTGTCATTTGCAGGTTGTCGGCGCATGGCTGCCTCCCGTAGAACGCAGTGTCGTATATGATGAAGAGATAGGTTTCCCCGTCGATGTATCTGTTATCATACCGGTTTATAATCGGGTGCGGACGATTGCCGATGCGGTGCGTTCGGCGTCGGAACAGCAGGGGAATTTTACGTATAATATTATCGTAGTAGATAATTATTCGACCGATGGTACAACCGAATTGTTACAGTCGCTTGCCGTTGAAAATTCTCGGCTGATACATCTTGTCCCCGAGAAAAAAGGCGCCGGTATCGGCGGCTGTTGGAATTATGCCGTGAGTCATGAGGCTTGCGGTCGGTTTGCCGTGCAACTCGATAGCGATGATTTGTACAAA
The DNA here is from genome assembly GCA_000434215.1 of Bacteroides sp. CAG:144. Classification (GTDB taxonomy): domain Bacteria; phylum Bacteroidota; class Bacteroidia; order Bacteroidales; family UBA11471; genus Caccoplasma; species Caccoplasma intestinavium. Next base: position 6,642 of record HF999720.1, on the reverse strand, counting down.
GGGACAGATGCGTTACAGCGGATTGTAGAAGTATTTCATCGCGAAAAGTGCGCTATGGTGGTCGGTAGTTATGAACTGACCGATTGGAATTTGCGGCCTTTGCCTCCCGGACTTATCGACCACCGGGAGTGGAGCGATGAGAACGGTCGTAACAACGCCTTGCGCATTAACGGCTTGGGTGCACCGCGGGCTTTTTATACTCCGTTATTGAGGGAGAATCCGTTTCCCGATGTAAGTTATGGTGAAGACTATGCTGTCGGGTTACGTTTTTCCCGCGAATATAAAATCGGTCGTATTTACGATTCGCTTTATCTGTGTCGTCGTTGGGAAGGAAATTCCGATGCGGCACTCGATATGGAACAAATCAATCGGAATAACGCATATAAAGATAGCTTGAGGTTTATAGAGCTTGCCGCTCGGAAAAAGATGAACCATGAAAATCAATAATCGGAATTCGTTTGCAGATGAGGCCGAGGCGTTATTGCAGAGGCAGTTGCATGAGTGGCCTCTGGTTGCCGATAATTATAGGGCGTTACAGGCTTTGTGTATGCGTACGATCGAAGTCGGCGGGGTATCGGTGCGTTTGCAATATAATCCGGCGCGGATTCGTTCCACAGCCTCGAAAGTCGATGCGGTTTCATTGTCGGAGCGTCCTTGTTTCTTGTGTGATGCCCACCGCCCGGTCGAGCAGTTGTCATTGCCAATAGGTGGACAATACAAATTATTGGTCAATCCGTATCCTATTTTTTCCCGCCATTTTACGCTTCCCTCTGTTGTACATACCCCACAGGCCATAACCGGTCGTTTTGCCGATATGCTGGAATTGGCATCGCTTCTGCCCGAATATGTTATCTTTTATAATGGAGCGCGTTGTGGGGCTTCGGCTCCCGACCATATGCATTTCCAAGCCGGAAATAGGGGCTTTGTTCCGATCGAGTCGCAATGGGAGTCCCTTTGGAAGGAACAAGGAGAATCGGAGAGATGGAACGGTGGCGTAACATATTCTTGGCTTACTCGCTGGCCGGCGGCGATGTTGGTTTTTGAAGGGGAATCTATCGGGCTTTTGCAATCTTTTTTTTGTGAAGTATGGTCTATTTTGCCAGTTTTTCCCGGAGAAGTCGAGCCTTTGGTAAATGTATTGTGTACCTTTACCGGCGGATTTTGGCGTTGCTGGCTGATACTGCGCTCCTGTCATCGTCCGCGACAATATGATAGAGAACGTAAGGACGGGCGTCTTATCAGCCCCGGAGCAGTAGATATGGCAGGGGTGGTGATTACTCCCCGGGAAAGCGATTTTTCCTCGGTAACAGCTTCGGAAATGGACGATATATATCGTCAGGTGGCTTCACCGGCTTTATTAGATCTTTGTTTGGCCCATCTTAAAAAAGGACATAGATGAGAAATATCACCGGATCTTCTCGTTCGGCTTGGTCTTGGATACCGACGCTTTATTTGGCCGAAGGTGTTCCTTATGTGGCAGTCATGACGATTGCCGTGATTATGTACGACCGTATGGGGATTTCGCATACCGATATTGCTTTTTACACGGCATGGCTTTACCTGCCCTGGGTGATAAAACCGTTGTGGAGTCCTTTTGTAGACATTTTGCGTACGCGTCGCTGGTGGATTGTTGTCATGCAGTTTTTGCTGGGAGCGGCAATGGCAGGCGTTGCGTTCACGTTACCAGCACCGTTTTTCTTTCGGGCGACGCTTGCATTTTTCTGGCTTATGGCATTCAGTTCGGCGACGCATGATATTGCTGCCGACGGATTTTATATGTTGGCTCTCTCGACGCATGAACAGTCTTTCTTCGTCGGTATACGCAGTACTTTTTATCGCATAGCCATGATTGCCGGACAAGGATTGTTGGTGATGGTGGCCGGGCAACTCGAAATTTATACCCGGGTAGAGGTCGCATGGTCGCTGACTTTCGGTGCTATGGCGTTGCTGTTTGTCGTTTTTGCCGTGTATCATCTGCGTGTATTGCCGCACCCTCAAAGCGATAAGGTGGGAACGGTGGCTGTTGCGGTCATATGGCGGGAGTTTGTCGAGACTTTTGTGTCATTTTTCCGCAAACCCGGTATCGGTATCGCTTTGCTTTTCCTGCTTACTTATCGGCTTGCCGAGGCTCAGTTGGTAAAATTGGCTTCTCTTTTTTTGCTCGATGAGGGAACTGATGGTGGGTTGGCATTGACAACAGCCCAAGTAGGGTTTGTTTACGGTACGGTGGGTGTTATAGCTCTTACTGTCGGTGGTATTGTAGGAGGGTGGGCCGTTTCCCGTTATGGCTTGCGCCGATGTTTATGGCCTATGGCATTGGCTCTTACATTACCCAATTTGGTATATTTATACCTATCGTTGGTGCAGCCTTCTTGCATGATTGTTGTGAACGTGTGTGTCGCTGTCGAGCAGCTGGGCTATGGATTCGGATTTACTGCTTATATGCTCTATATGATAGCTTTTTCAGAAGGGAAACACGCTACGGCGCATTATGCGTTGTGTACCGCTTTCATGGCTTTGGGTATGATGCTGCCCGGAATGGTTGCCGGCTGGATTGCCGACCACATGGGATATGTTCTGTTTTTTATTTGGATTATGATCTGTACGGTTCCGGTTTTTATTGTGTTGCCGTTTTTGAAGATCCCCGGAAATTTTGGCCTGAAAGAGAGACATATAGGTCGTTGAAAATATACGGGTTTTAAATTGTAAAAAATAATAAGGAAAAAGCCGAACAATATTCTTTTGTTATGTGATTTACTTATAAAACTAAAAGGAATATAAGAAATCAGAAACAAAAGGAGAATTGTTATTGAATGGAAAAAGAAGAAATGACCGATTATTTGATCGGCAATCAGGAAGAAATGTACCAATGGGCTTACCGTTTGACTCGAAATTATGATGATGCGCAGGATTTATTGCAATCGACATTGTTATGTGCTTTGAAATCGGTCGGAATGTATACCGAAGAAAATAATATTTCGGGTTGGCTTTATACGATAATGAGAAATATATTTTTCAATACTACCCGTCATTCAGGACGATGCTGCTGTATGGAGAAAGAAGATATCGAACGTATGATGCAGCTGGGAGAAAACGCATTGAACGATAATGCGGAGATTGCATTTGATATGAGCGATATACAGCGAGCCATTGATACGTTGGACAGACCGTATAAAATTCCTATGTCTTTATATCTGTCGGGGTACAAGTATCAGGAGATTGCCGAGAAGATGGGGATTCCGCTGGGTACGGTAAAAAGTCGCATACATGCGAGTCGAGTGCAGTTACAAGAGACGTTGAAAGATTTTAGAAAATAAATTAGGAAAGTTTTCTCATAAATTCTGTTAGGGGGTATATCTAAAAAAGACTTTGATTTTTGATCCGAAATTTCTTGTTTTTGCAGGAAGAATCCGCTAAAAATGATTATTTTCGCCGTCGTAAAATCGGAATTCTAAATGGATACAGAATCTTTATATACACTGTTCAAGTCCCAGGGTATTGTTACGACCGATAGTAGAAATTGTCCGCCCGGATCCCTGTTTTTTGCCCTGCGGGGAACATCGTTCGACGGGAATAAATTTGCTTCTCAGGCATTGTCTGCCGGTTGTTCCTATGCCGTGGTCGATGACCCGTCGGTCGCCGTCGATTCCCGTTATTTGTTGGTCGACGATGTGTTGCAGGCATTGCAGGCATTGGCTCGTCATCATCGGAGGGAGTGGGGAGGTACAGTTGTAGGTATAACGGGAACGAACGGGAAAACGACAACCAAAGAATTGATGTCGGCCTGTTTGTCCCGTCGGTACAAGGTATTGGCGACCGAAGGGAATCTCAATAATTCTATCGGTGTGCCGCTTACCCTTTTACGGCTCGACTCGTCGCATGAAATGGCGGTTATAGAAATGGGTGCCAGTCACCCCGGCGATATAGCGGAATTGGTGGATATTGCCGAGCCCGATTTCGGATTGATTACAAATGTAGGAAGAGGTCATTTGTTGGGATTCGGTTCTTTTGAAGGTGTTGTCGATACCAAATGCGAATTGTATGATTTCTTGCGTACGCATGGCGGAAAAGTATTTTTACGTCATGAAGATGAAATTCTGTCGCAACGGGCGGTCGGTCTTGTTGCCGCCGAATATGGTATAACACCCGGATTATTTGTTTCGGGACATCTCGAAAATAGCGCCCCCTATTTGTCGTTTTCTTTTGTCGTCGGAAAAGAGCATTTCGATGTAGATACAAAGCTTATCGGCAGTTATAATTTGCCGAATGCTTTGGCTGCTGCTGCGGTAGCCTCTTATTTCGATGTTCAGCCGTCGGATATTGTGGCGGCTTTGTCTGCTTACGAACCGCATAACAAACGCTCGCAGTTGATCAGAACCTCTCGAAATACTCTCATTGTCGATGCTTATAACGCCAATCCTACCAGTATGGGGGCGGCACTCGATAATTTTTGTGCGGCGGAATTGCCGTGTAAAATGGCTATATTGGGCGATATGGGTGAATTGGGAAATGAAAGCGAAGCCGAACATCGTCGTGTCGTAGAGCGATTGGCAGGAGAATCCGGTATTGAAATTTTGTGGGTCGGTTCCGAATTTATGAAAGCGGCCGGGGGAATGACTTGCTTTTCCGATACCGAAGCTCTGATCGATTTTTTGAAGGCATCTGTTATTACAGGGCGGACGATTCTTATCAAAGGTTCCCGCTTCATGAAACTTGAAAAATGTATAGATTATTTGTAACGATATAAATAAACGAAGAATATGTATAATGTAGCTTTTGTTTCCGAAGCACTTGTAAGGAAAGAGAAAATACAGGCCGCCTTGCGCAAGATGTCGGCCGATGCTTTGTTGCTGGCCGATAATGCCAATCTTTATTACACATCGGGCCGTGTGTTTTGCGGTTATACATATGTCCCGGCCGAAGGCGATATGATTTATTTTGTTCGTCGTCCGGTCGGGTTGACAGGCGATAACTGTGTATATATACACAAGCCCGAGCAGATACCCGGAGAGATGCAAAAACGGGGCCTGTCTATGCCCGCAACCTTGATGCTCGAAGGCGATTCGCTCTCGTTCAACGAGTATAACCGTTTGGCATCGGTATTTTCGACCTCTCGTATTCTCGGTGGTGGAACGGCTCTTATCCGGAGGGTGAGAGCCGTCAAGACTCCGTATGAAATGGAATTGATTCGGCAATCGGCGGCTTCGCACGATATGTTGTATCGCCATATCCCGAAGTTGTATAAAGAGGGTATGACCGATCAGGAGTTTGCAATAGAAATAGAACATGCGGCCCGTCAGCACGGTTCGTTGGGTATATTCCGTATATTCGGTCGCAGTATGGAGATATTTATGGGAAATGTGTTGGCCGGAGAAAATGCCGATACGCCAACTCCCTATGATTTTGCTATGGGTGGGGCCGGTCTCGATGATTCTTTACCTATTGGCTGTAATGGAACCACTATACGACGAGGGCAGACGGTTATGGTCGATATAAATGGTAATTTTACCGGATATATGACCGATCTTACCCGAGTGTTTTCTTTGGGCGATATTCCCGAGAGTGCTCTCCATGCCCATCGAGTTTCCATAGAAATACAGCAGGCCATCATGGAATTGGCACGCCCCGGTGTATCGGCTGCGGAGCTTTATAACAGAGCTGTGCAAATAGCAGAAGCCGGTGGTGTTGCCGATTATTTTATGGGTCATCGGCAGAAAGCGGGATTCGTGGGGCACGGCATAGGTATAGAAATCAATGAGCAGCCGGTACTTGCTCCCCGTTCACGAGATATACTCGAAGAGGGAATGGTTTTTGCTTTGGAGCCGAAATTCGTTATTCCCGAAGTGGGACCGGTAGGAATCGAGAATTCTTTCTGTGTAACGGCTGATGGTGTGGAAAAACTGACCGATTGCGAAGAGTCTATAATTCCTTTGGACTGAATTTGAGCCTTGTATGGCGGAAAAAGAAAAGGGAAAATAGCAAATCGAGAACTTTGAAGGACGGGATTTGCGTTGGAAAAATCGTAAGAATTGCGAGGTAAAACGAAAAAATCGTTCAAAGCTATTGCAGGAAAAAAATAAATAACTATCTTTGCACCACAATTCGGTAGAGATACCGGTTGCAGACCCTGAAAAAGGTGCGGTAGTTCAGCTGGTTAGAATACATGCCTGTCACGCATGGGGTCGCGGGTTCGAGTCCCGTCCGCACCGCGATTAAAGTAAAGCCTTGAAATTGAAAATTTCAAGGCTTTACTTTTTTGTAAAAACTATTCCGACGTAAGCTATATTATTTGTATAATCTTTTTGTGGTCATCTGTCTCTTGTTGTTTTTTATAGCTTAATGGTGAACTTTATTTTTAAGCGTGAGGTTTGGAAATAAAAATTTTTTATATGTAATGCTTTAAATATATCCGTTACGAGTTGGTTCATTATACCTCATTTCTTGGATAATAATGAAATTCATTAAGGGATTTGTTTATAGGAGTGTGTATTTAGAGTTGTTATGAAGGGATAAATAGTTGTATTTACAGTTTCCTTAGGATAGAATTGTCATGAGTTATTTTTAGAGATCTTTTTTGGGGAGGCGGCTGTTGGTTCAGGAGGGCAGATCTGTTTTTTTTAGAGAAATAAGGTGGTATTGTGT
>HF999719.1 GCA_000434215.1 Bacteroides sp. CAG:144 | reverse complement strand
GTCCCTCTCGACAAACGTCTCGTCATAACCGCCCCATACCTCTACGCCTCTCGGCACGATAAGGGCATAACTGCGCACATCGATTTCATCGTCGAGCATTTGGTCTTCGCCCGGTACGACAGCCGTGCGCCGCGGTGCATAGGCAGTGTGCGCCGCGGTGCATAGGCAGTCGTGCTGCCTGCTACCTTCACGATATAATGGAGATGAGGATTGGCCGCTTTCGCCCGGCCAGCGGCATCGAGCACTTTCTGCAACTTCATCCAGCAGGCGGCGTTCTCGGGACTGTCGGCCGAGGCATTACCCTCGCCGCCGGCATACGTTACATAATAGATATAGGCATCTACATCCTGACCTCCGATATTTACTTCTTCGAGATGCGGCTTGATGTCGTATGCGCCGTTGTGCTCGTAAGCGCCTATATCAATGGTACAGTCTTGTATACGGTCGGCAAAATCGACGTCGGTCGACGGCAACGATACACCCGCCGGCTCATTAAGGCCGGCATTGATGCACGGAGATGAAGCGGCAAGACGGTAGTTGTTCTCGTCTTTCGACTTGTCTCCGAGTTCGAACGGATTGGCTAAATCCGTTCCCTGCTTATTCCCGTCTCCTTCGGTTATTTTAGAAGTAATGTTGTAGGGCAACAAATTCGCCGTCTGCACATAACAGTTTCTAAAAGGATTGAGTTTGCTGGCGTCTTGCGCGCCTACGGCTGCCCCCGAATTACCGTAAATCAGGGTATTGAATACATTCAATGCCACATCGGGATTGTAACCTCCCGTATATTGGTGCATACCGCCCGTACCCCCAGAACCGTTATAAGCCACCGTATTGTTGTAGAACGTGGCATCTTCGATAAAGATACCTCCACCGTGGGTTTGTGCGTAATTACTGCTCACGAGCAAGTTATATCCTGTTCCCAGAATCATATACATACCGCCGCCATAAGCCTCGTTACTACGTGTTACATTATTATATACAAAACAGTTCTCGACCGTTCCGTCGGGAGAGTCGCAATAGATGCCGCCGCCCCGGTTACGATCTCCGGTATTGTTGTAATTATTCCGTACAACACAGTTTTTCAACGAAGCCCCTTGAAAAAGACGCACGCCGGCTCCGCCGTCGCGATTGGCCGACAAGCCGTTGATAAAACCGTGCCGTATGGTAAAACCGTCCCACAAGGCGCCGTTATATTTTACGTAGTCCTCACGGCGCTTGTCCGACGCACCGGAAGATGTACCCGTACTTCCATGTGAATACGTTCCGTCCAACGGGGCCAGGGTAGGCAGGCACACGTCGGGCTGGGACAGCACGTATTTACGAATATTCGGGGGTAAATTGCCCGATGCCGTATAACCGCCGTTAACCGCATCGGTTACAGTTACGGGAGAGTCGATCTGTATCTGCAAAATCGTCTCATAATCGGCGATACGGTCGGCATACCCGCTATTCTCGTCGTTCAGAGGAATCCCTTTGGCCAAGAGCGGACGGCGTTCGCTCTCTCCGGGACAGCCGGTATCGACATCGGGAAATCCTCCTTTCACGGTTACCGAATCGCGTATCACGAAACCTTTGTAGTCGGTATAGATGCCGCCGGACACCCATACTTCAAGGCGTCTCATCGAGTCGCGTGCGGCTCTCGATGCCATCTCCACCGCATATTGCAATCCGCCCACATACTGCTCCTCACGCGTGTTGGTGATACGGTAAGGCTGAGAAATATTATTCCTCACCGCCCTTTCTATTTCTCTATTATTGGGTTCTCCCCCCAACCAAGTCTTATATATTCGAACAGACCCTGTTGCTTGATAAGAATTATCTTTGGTATTTTCATAACCGTTTGCGCCATTACTCCACGTACACGTGCAAGTATAGGTATAGGTATAATAACGACCTTCAAATTGCTCGTCAACACTCTCTAAAACAGTATTAATGTTACTTTCTTCAATAGTCCCCCAGAACTGCTTGCTGGCATTGGAGGTTTCGCCGTAGGGGCAGGCGTCGGCATCGTAGTAACCGGTATACCGGCTATCTGTTGTAGAGATTTTCCGATTATTCTCAATAACAGCCCCTCCCGTCTCCATGTCGTAAATGGCATTTCCGTTGATAGCTTCGGCCCACGACGAGCCGTCGCCGCCTCGGGAGAGGTCGACCTTTCCTTCTGCATCGCGGTAGTCGCGCACATAGAAGACCCGGCCTTTGAGGGGCAGTTTTGAGTTCTGGTAAGCGCCGATGTCGGGGCCACCGCCCGTCGTGCGGAGGGTAACGGTGGTAATATCGGTAAGCGTATGGTCGGTATCTGGACACGCCCGATTGATGAGAGGACTCATATTGGAGGGCATATAGCTGGTAAGCCCGCCGTTATAGGTATTGAATACGTCGAGGCTACGCCCTATGTTGCGGGTAGGATTCTCGCACACGGGATAGTTCGCTTCGTTCTTGTTATAGGTAAGGGTCGAGAAATTGCCGTCGGCATCGAAACCCGCCCCGGTATCGAACGCGCAATAGGTTGCCGATACATTCTCGATGGTAAGGGCATCTTCGGCTTTGAGTTGCGTGCAATCGGAGAGGTCGAAACGGGCGTTGCTCCACACCCACGAATCGATGAGCGACACCTTGCCGGGAAGGGTGGCGTAAACACCGTAGCCGACATTTTTTACGATAGTCTGGTGATCCATATTCACGGAAACATTTCCTGCCGTACCGGGCATATCGAAATAGACGGCCGCCGAAGGGGCGGCATCACTGTGGGTCGAGGTATTGTTGTTGATAACGCAATTGCTCATCGTCAACGAGAAGTCGGCACCCTTATGAGGAGCAGCATAGAGGGCAGCCCCCTTTTCGCCGACACAGTTCTCGATGATACAGTTGCGTATGACGTTGCCCGTCATCGTACCGCCGGCGACCGCTCCCATCTGCGGATCGACCACCATGACGATACCGCCGCCGTGCTTGATAAGCGACGACTGATTGCCTGTCTGGGTGGCATCGCCGTTGATGATATGGAAGCCGTCGAGTACGGCATCGGAAACTTCCTTGAAAACGACACAATGGTAAACAAACTCCTTATCGCCCACCTTACCGTCGATGACCGAACGGTACACGACGGGATTCCGCAGGGAACGGTCGGTACCAGCAAGCGACCGGGCGTACCCGCCGTAAACCTCTACCCCCGAAACCAGTTGTATGCCGGCCGAGAGATAACGGTCGCTGAAATAAGAACAGAGCGGCGACACAGTTCCCTCTTTTACATAGATGATCCGCTTCTTGCCGTCATAGAGGTTGTTGCGAAAATGCTCCAACGCAACATTGAGATAGGCCAGCGGGGTTTCCCAACTGCCTCCCAGCCCGCCTTCGGCCATACTATTGACCTCAGGATCGACGAACAAGGCGACCGTATCGTCGCTCTCGTAAGGAGTTATTTCGGGACTACCTATGTGATAGGCACCCAAAGAGGGACATATATTATAGGAGTCGCCGCAGATGTCGGTCGTCGTGGCCGCCCGGTCGAGCGGATAGGTCGAAAGTTCTTTGAGGTCGGATATGCGCCGGCCGTACTCCCTCATAGGAGAAACGGGAGCGGGTTGCCAATCGTAGCGGGTTGCATAATCATCGTCTCCCGTATAATTGTCGGCCTCGGAAAGCACACCCGCCCTCGCCAGCCTCCCATCGGCATCGAGCGGCGGGTGGGTGAAAACAGGGTAATTGTCGGCCTCGGAAACGGAAGCGGTATTTTCTCGCTCGAGCGACAGCACCGACGACCGGTAGGTATAGGTCCACTCGGTGATGGCTTGGTCGGAAAAGGCCGAATAAAAGACCAGAGAAGTGATGGCGCTCGTCTTGTCGGCATCGGGTCGGTGGTAATACTGCACAAACCCTGTCGTACCGACGGTTCCGCCCCAAAAGACCGAATTGATGATACAGCCGTAATTTTTGACATACACGCCGGCGCTTTTGCCGTTCTGCACGTCGTTGATGGTGATTCCCGTACCGTTGCAGCGGTTGGCGACAACCGTGAGGTTATTGAGTATGCCGCCATTATGGAGATACACACCGCCGGCTTCGTTCGATGCGGTGTTGTTGGCAATGATCGTCGAGACGGCCGACATATTGAGGTAATCGGCCAGCGTTCCCGTACTGCCAGTCGGATTATAGAGAGCCAGTCCGCCGCCGTTGGCAGCAAAATTATTGACAATCATCGAGTAGCGTATATCGCCGCCGCCCGATAGCGCGGCGGC
>HF999718.1:46656-53540 GCA_000434215.1 Bacteroides sp. CAG:144 | reverse complement strand
GATGTATTCATCGAGTGTTTTAGGACGCAATCGTTCGGCTAAGGGTGCTAACATAGGATAATCTGGTTTTCAGATATTAGTCGTTTTCGGTATAGCGTTCTATCGTTTGCTCCCTATCGGGACCTACCGATACGATTTTGATGCGAACGCCCAATTCTTCTTCAAGGAAAGAGAGGTATGCGTTGAATTCTTCGGGAAATTCGTCTTCGCTTTGCATTTGGGTCATATCGCATTTCCAGCCGGGCAGTTCCACATAAACAGGTTCGATTTTATCATCGATTTCAAAAGGAAATTCATCAGTTTCTTTTCCGTCTATGCGGTAAGCCACGCAGGCTTTGATGGTCTCGAACGTATCGAGTACATCGCTTTTCATCATGATGAGGTCGGTAACACCATCGACCATGATTGCATATTTCAGAGCTACGAGGTCTATCCAGCCGCAGCGGCGTTCGCGTCCGGTTACAGCTCCGTACTCGTGTCCGATGTCTCTGATTTTCTTTCCTGTTTCATCAAACAGTTCGGTGGGGAAGGGACCGCTTCCAACCCGCGTACAGTATGCTTTGAAGATACCGTACACTTTCCCTATACGGCCGGGAGCTACGCCCAGTCCCGTACAAGCTCCGGCACAGATGGTATTTGAAGAAGTTACAAATGGGTATGATCCGAAATCTACATCGAGCAATGTGCCTTGAGCCCCTTCGGCCAATACCGATTTATCTTCTTTCAACAACCGGTTTATTTCGTGTTCGCTGTCGATGAGGCGGAATTGCTTCAAGTAATCGAGCGAAGCGAACCATTTGGCTTCGAGATCGGCCATATCGTATTTGTAGTCCAACGATTTGAGTATGGCTTCATGGCGGGCTTTGGCTTTGGCGTATTTGGCATCGAAGTCGTGTAATAAATCTCCTACGCGCAATCCGTTACGGCTTACTTTGTCGGTATAAGTAGGGCCTATGCCTTTACCTGTTGTCCCTATTTTCCCATCGCCTTTGGCTGCTTCGTAAGCAGCATCGAGGATACGATGAGTCGGCAGAATGAGATGTGCTTTTTTAGAAATATAAAGCTGGCGGGTAATGTCGTGCCCGCTGGCTGCCAATGCTTCGGCCTCTTGTTGGAATAGTACGGGATCGAGTACGACTCCGTTACCGATGATATTGATTTTGCCTCCTTGGAAAATTCCCGACGGAATCGAACGGAGTACGTATTTTTCACTGTTGAATTCCAGTGTATGGCCGGCATTTGGCCCGCCCTGGAAACGAGTGATGACGTCGTATTTCGGAGTGAGAACATCGACGACTTTGCCTTTGCCTTCGTCGCCCCATTGCAATCCTAATAATACATCTACTGATTTCATGATTGGAGTGTGTGGTTATTTTTATTGTTGTTTGTTTCTTTTTCGTTGTTTTTTTTGCGCAACTTTTTCCGTTCGGCCTGCGTACATGACGAGCAGATGCCGTAGACATAGAGTGCGTAGTAAGCAGTGGTGAACCGTGCGAATTTTTTTTGAGTCAGCACTTCGAGCAGTTTGGGATCTTTTACCTCCCTTATTTTTCCGCAACGGGTGCAAATGAGGTGATGGTGATTGACCATATTGTATGATTTCTCATACTGGGCAGGGTGGTTTCCGAATTGGTGTTTGCGCACGAGACCTGCATCGACCAGTAAGTCGATCGTATTATAGACGGTGGCCCGGCTTACCCGATATTCGCTTTCCGACATCATTTCATACAACAGGTCGACATCGAAATGTTCGCTCGTTGCATATATTTTGTCCAATATGGCGTATCGCTCGGGAGTCTTTCGCAGCTTCTTTGCTTCTAGATATTGAGACAATTTTTGTCGTACGATTTCTCGGGTTTTCTCCTCAATCATGGCTCTATTTTTATGCCAAACGAGGCAAAGATAAAAAATAAAACCGAAATATCGTATGCGAAAAGGAAGATACTTGCGATTGGGATACCATGTTTATCGATACTGCGGTTGCGTGAGATGATTTCCTATTCAGCCAGAGAGAAAACTCATCTTTTTTATCTGTCTTTCAGGTAGCGGCATTCTTCGATAATATCCTCGATAAGAGGTTGGTTTTCTTCGGAAGCATCGACAGAGGAGAAAAATGCGATGATTTCTTCGAGCTTTTGCGGACACTTTGCTGCTGCTTGTTTTATGGAGCGGAGTGCCGCCGAAAGGGTGTGCAATGGAGCTTTTTCATGGATATGCGAGAGGCATGATGATAGTATGTTTTGTAGTTCTGCTGTCGATAGAATATATCCGTTTGAAAGCAGCCGGTACCAAAGTTGGTATCCTATGTAACGTGTCATATCGGTTGACGATGCGATGCAGTCGGTTGCCAGTTGAGGGGCATCGTCGATATATGGAAAAAGGTTCATGCAACATACATCAGCAATTTCGGTATAAGGCGTTTCATCGATCCACCTTTTTGCCGTGGACATATCCATTTTTTGGGGCGGATAAAGCCATGTGGCCAGCATTTTCGATTCTCTGACGTGCTCTTTCCATAACCGTTCTGCCAGTATTTCATTTGGCGTGATAGAAGAGGCGATGCGCTTTATCAACGGGAGAGTAAGGCCGAAGTTTACACGATATGCCATGCCTTTTTCCCGCATGCTGGCGGCAACGACGCCGTTCATCGACTTGCGGAATAGACGTTTTATTTCTCTTATTTGTTCATCGGTTGCAGTAGCGGACATTGTTGTGTATTTAGAAAGGAACATCGTCGTCTTGTTGGCTCAGAAAATCGGTGTTGGGGCCGATTGTTCCCGCATTTCCGGGAGTCGGTACGGTATCCCTTTTTCTGTTGATTTTCGAGGGAATGACCGTGTCGTCTTTCAGATTTTGGAAGCGGGCGAGTTCTCCTCGGAAACGTAATCGCACGTCGCCTACGGCTCCGTTTCTGTGTTTGGCGATAATGATTTCGGCCAGACCGATAAGAGAGTTCCCTTTCGCGTCCTCATTTATTTTGTAGTACTCGGGACGGTGTATGAAGCAAACCATATCGGCGTCTTGCTCGATTGCACCCGATTCACGCAGGTCGGCCAGCTGCGGACGCTTTCCTTCTTCTCCGGTACGGGTTTCGACGCCACGGTTCAGCTGCGAAAGGGCGATAATGGGGATATTCAGCTCTTTTGCCAATCCTTTGAGCGATCGCGATATGGTACTGACTTCTTGCTCGCGGCTACCGAAATTCATGCCGCTGGCATTCATCAGTTGCAAGTAGTCGATGATGATCATTTTTATACCGTGTTCCCTTACCAGACGACGAGCTTTGGTCCGCAGTTCGAACACCGAAAGGCTGGGCGTGTCATCGATAAAAATCGGTGCATCGTATAAGTCGTTGATTTTTGCGTTCAACTGTTCCCATTCGTGCGGGGCGAGTTGTCCGCTTTTTATCTTTTCACCCGGTATTTCGCAGGTGTTTATGATGAGGCGGTTTACAAGCTGCACGTTCGACATTTCGAGAGAGAAGATGGCAACGGGTGTATTGTAGTTGATAGCCATGTTTTTGGCCATAGAGAGAACGAAAGCCGTTTTTCCCATGGCCGGACGGGCGGCAATGATGATGAGGTCGGAATTTTGCCAGCCCGACGTCATTTTATCGAGGTCGGTAAATCCCGATTGCAAACCGCTCAAACCGTCTTTTCGGTTCGAGGCTATTTCGAGAATATGCAGGGCTTCGTTGATGACGGGATTTATCTGGGTAACATCTTTCTTTACATTTCGTTGGGAAATTTCAAAAAGTTGCCCTTCCGCCTCCTGCATCAGATCGTCTACGTCGTACGTTTCTTCGTAAGCTTTGGCTTGTATTTCACCGGTGAACCGTATTAGTTCCCGCGCCAGATATTTCTGGGCGATGATGCGGGCATGAAATTCGATATTGGCGGCCGAAGAAACCCGGCCGGTCAGTTCGGTAATCACGTACTCACCGCCTACCTCTTCCAGTTTCCCGTTGCGGCGCAACTGCTCGCATACGGTAAGCATGTCGATAGGCTCTTGTTTCATGGCCAGATCAACGATTGCCGTGTAGATGAGTTGGTGTTTATACTCGTAGAAGCATTCGGGTTTCAATATGTCGCTGATGATAGAATAAGCATCTTTCTCGAGCATCAGTGCGCCGAGTACCGCCTCTTCGAGATCGCGGGCTTGGGGTTGAAGTTTACCCAGGTCGACCATCGGAGAGATAGGCGTATTTTTCTTGCGGGTAGAGGTTTTTCTGCCGGATATGATTTCCATTTTGGGAGATACGGTGTATGTTTGTATTTCGGGCTACAAACATACAAAATAGAATCGGTATTTCGTTCATAAAAGGCAGGAGAGTTACCGATTCTTTTTCCGGATACTGTTCAGCCGTTACAATCGATAGCGCTACAATCTTTTTGTATAGGACAACTTTAAAAAACGATTCTGTAACTTCATTTATTCGGTGAAATATAGACTCTATATAGGAGAATTTTTCTACTTTTGTTTTCCGTATTTCGAAAATCGTTTTTATGCTTCTTTTTCCCAATGCCAAGATAAATCTCGGGTTGAATATTTTATCTCGCCGGCCCGATAAATATCACGATATTTCTACCGTATTTTATCCGGTTGGGTGGAGCGATGCTCTCGAAGTGATTTCTGCCGAAGATGATCGGAAAGAATGTCGGCTGCATCTTTCCGGACTACCTATCGACGGCGATGTGCAAGATAATTTGGTCGTTAAGGCCTACCGTATGTTGGCGCAAGATTATACATTGCCTTCGGTCGAAGTCTATCTGCATAAAGCAATACCGTTCGGTGCGGGATTGGGTGGCGGTTCGGCCGATGCCTCCTGTATGTTGCGTCTTTTGAGAGATATGTTTTCTTTGCCGTTGTCCGATGACGGTTTGGCCGTTTATGCAGCTCGTTTGGGTGCCGATTGCCCGTTTTTCATATACAATCGTCCGATGTTGGCCGAAGGTATCGGCGAGCGATTATCCCCGATCGATATATCGTTACGGGGATATTTCTTGGTTTTGGTAAAACCCGAAATTTCCGTTTCCACAGCCGATGCCTATTCGCTTGTAACACCTGCCGTCCCCTCTTTGTCTTTGCCCGATGTCTTGTCGCGACCTGTTGTCGAGTGGAAAGAGTTGTTGGTAAACGATTTCGAGAAGAGTGTTTTCAAGCATTATCCTGTTCTGTCCCATTTGAAACAGCAGCTTTACGATAAGGGTGCGGTATACGTCTCGATGTCGGGTTCCGGTTCGACCATGTACGGGCTTTTCGAAATATTGCCCAAAGAGCTTTACTTTCCTGATAGCCGTATATGGACGGGGACTTGTGCGTATTGACAATTGACGTTGGAACTATTTTTCGATGAGGCTGACAAAAAGACCTTTTGTCGGTATGGCAGTGTTTTTGTTATATATAAGGGGTGTCGCAGGAAGTTTCTTGTAGGCTTATAGAAGGCGATGAAATGTTAATTGATTGATAATGAAAAATAAAAAAGATATAGAGATGAAAGAACAAACAGCTGAAACGCCCGAAAAGGAAGTCGGGAAAAATTCGGAGATGACAGAAGAACATACAGAAATGCCAGCCGAGGACTCTGTCCCTGTCGAAGAAACTGACACTTTGGCAGCGGAAAATGAACAGTTGAAAGCACAAGTCGAGCAACTTAAAAAAGATTACTTGTTGGCTCGTGCCGATCTTGAAAATTTCAGGAAAAGGACTTTGAAAGAAAAAGCTGACTTGATAAGAAATGGCGGAGAGTCTTGTCTCAAAGATATTCTCCCTGTCATAGACGATTTCGAACGTGGGTTGCAGGCTGTCGGCGAAAGTGCCGACGTCGAGGCTGTAAAACAAGGAATAGAACTTATCTATAACAAATTCAAGACTTTTCTCGACCAGCACGGGGTAAAAGAAATACCGACCCAAGATGCCGATTTCGATACCGAGTATCATGAGGCGGTAACGACTTTTCCTGCACCGACACCCGAACAGAAAGGGAAAGTGATCGATTGTGTACAGAAAGGATATACGATGAATGACAAAGTAATACGTTTTGCCAAAGTCGTTGTCGGAGAATAAGCGGTGATTAAATTGTAAAAAAACAAGAAAACTCCCATGAGTAGCAAACGCGATTATTATGAAGTGCTGGAGGTCAGCAAGAGTGCGACGGCCGAGGAAATAAAAAAAGCATATAGAAAAAAAGCCATACAATATCACCCCGATAAAAATCCCGGCGATAAAGAAGCGGAAGAGAAGTTCAAGGAGGCTGCGGAGGCTTATGAGGTATTGAGCGATACCGAAAAAAGATCCCGTTATGACCAGTTCGGCCATGCCGGTGTAAACGGAGGCGGAGCTTCGGGATTCGGCGGAGCGGGAGGTATGTCGATGGAAGATATATTCTCTCATTTCGGTGATATTTTCGGTGGCGGTTTTGGCGGATTTAGTGGCTTTGGCGGATTCGGAGGCGGTTCGCGCGGAGGAAAACGTGTGAATCGAGGTTCGGATTTGCGCGTGCGTGTGAAGTTGAATTTGCAGGAAATTGCCGCAGGAGTCGAAAAAAAGATAAAGGAAAAGAAGTACGTACCTTGCTCCGAATGTAAAGGAACAGGAGCCGAGAACGGATCGGCTTACGAAACCTGCTCGCAGTGTAAGGGAAGCGGTGTTATTACGCAGATGCGCCAGACGATTTTGGGTGCTATGCAGTCGACGACGACATGTCCCAAATGCGGAGGCGAGGGACGTATCATTACCCATAAATGTCCGAAGTGCAACGGAGAGGGTATTATGAAGGAAGATGAGGTCATAACGATCAATATTCCGGCCGGGGTATCCGAAGGCATGCAGTTGTCGATGAGTGGTGCGGGAAATGCCGCCCGTCATGGTGGAATTAATGGAGA
>HF999718.1:36771-46618 GCA_000434215.1 Bacteroides sp. CAG:144 | reverse complement strand
TTGTACAGGAAGAGCCGCATCCCGAATTGTTGCGAGATGAAAATGATTTGATATACAATGCACTTATAGATTTTCCGACTGCGGCTTTGGGCGGTACGCTCGAAGTCCCTACCATAGACGGTAAAGCGAAAGTAAAAATCGAGCCAGGGACGCAACCGGGGAAAGTTTTGCGGTTGCGAGGTAAAGGTTTGCCGTCGGTCAATCGTTATGGTGTGGGAGATTTGTTGGTTAATCTTTCGGTATATGTTCCTGAAAGTCTCACGGCCGAGGAACGTAAGAAGATTGAAGAATTGCGAACGCCCGGCTTCACACCCAGCAAGTCTGTAAAAGACCGTATATTCAGTAAATTGCGCCACATGTTTGAATAGTGTGGCGGGTTGCATAGGGAAATGGCTTCTCAACTGAGAAGCCATTTCTGCATATATATTGCAAAGAAACGATTATAGAAGTAGGTTACATATCCCCATGTAGATGAGCATGCCTATGATGTCGTTGGAGATCGTGATGAACGGCCCGGTTGCAATGGCTGGGTCGAGTTTCATTTTTTCAAGAGCTATCGGTACGCAGGTCCCGAAAATCGATGCGAAAATAACGACCGAAAATAGGGAAAGGGAGACGCATATCGTCAATGCTTCACCGCCGAGGAGGAAAAAATAGCAGGCGGCAAATATCAGTACCGATATGGTGCAAGCGTTGATGATGGCAACACCCAGCTCTTTTAAAATCTGTTTGCCGGCATGGTTGAGCGACAACGATTTGTTGGCAAGGCCCTGTACGATGATAGCCGATGATTGTATGCCGACGTTTCCTCCCGTACCGCCGATAAGCGGAATAAACAAGGCCATAGCCGGATTGATGGAGAAATTTCCCTCAAAATTACCCAGGATGACCGAGTTGGCCAAACCGCCTATCATACCGATAAGCAACCACGGCAATCGGGCCGATGTTTGTGTAAGGACGGTATCGGTCGTTTCCACATCTTGGGAGATACCCGATGCCAACTGGTAATCGCGTTCGGCCTGTTCACGTACTTCGTCCATAACGTCGTCGACGGTGATGCGGCCTACCAGTCGTCCTATGCTGTCAACGACGGGCAAAGCGACCAAGTCATATTTTTCGATCGTCTGGGCCACTGTCTCGATCGTATCGTCGGTACGTACCGAGACGGGGTCTTTCTTCATGACATGCTTTATCTTCGAAGCCGAGGGGTGGGTAATCATTTTTTTCAGAGGGAATACCCCGCGCAGTTTGTTGTCATCGTCTACCACATACACATAGTATATCTCGTCCATGTCTTCGGCTTGGCGCCGCATTTCCTTCATACACTCGGGCATGCTCCAGTTTTCGTTTACGATAACCATTTCGGTTCCCATGAGACCGCCGGCCGTGTTTTCGTCGTATTTCAGGAGGTCGACTATGTCGCCGGCCTGTTCGGCATCGTTGATATGGGAGAGTACCTCCTCCTGCGCTTCTTCATCGAGGTCTCGTATCAGGTCTACGGCATCGTCGGTATCGAGGTGGTCGATATACTCTTTGGCGATGGTTTCGCTCGGCATCTCTTTAAGGAGTTTTTTACGGTCGTCCTCATCGAGTTCCATCAATACATCGGCGGCCGTTTCCTTGTCGAGTAATTTATAAAGGAATTCGGCCTCTTCGAGATCGAGATTTTGGTACAGTTCGGCAATATCGGCAGGATGCAGATCTTTGAGTATTTCCTGAGCCTGTTCGGAATTGTTTTCTGCAATGATATTCCGTATGTTTTCGATATATTCTTCGGTAAATTTATCCATGTCGGTAGGTTATTGTACGGGAAGAACGACTTCGATTTCTTTTGTTAGTGAAATAAATTGGTCTACCGATAATTGTTCGGGGCGTTTGTCAAAGATAGGGCTTTCGTATAGCGGACATTCTTTACCGAGTATCGGTTTCAGGGAATTACGCAATGTTTTCCGCCGCTGGTTGAAGCTTGTTTTTACAATCTGCTTGAAGAGTTGTTCGCTACACCCCAAATCGGTAACCTTGTTTCTTGTCATGCGTATGACCGCCGATTTTACTTTGGGCGGAGGTTCGAAAACATGTTCTGGTACGGTAAACAGGTATTCTATATCGTACCATGCCTGCATCAGTACGCTCAATATACCGTAATTTTTATTGCCCGGTCCCGAAGCCATGCGCTCGGCGACCTCTTTTTGTATCATGCCGCTGCAACAGGGTATGAGGTCTTTGTAATCGAGTACTTTGAAAAATATTTGGCTCGATATGTTGTAAGGATAATTGCCGATGACGCAGAAACGCCCGGGAAAAGTTTTATCGAGACGCAATTTTAGGAAATCTTCTTCGAGAATGCGGTTGTCGAGTTCGGGAAAGTGTGCTTGGAGATAAGCGACCGATTCCCGGTCTATTTCTACCACTGTAAGATCATGGCCTGCTGAGAGAAGAAATCGTGTGAGAACACCGGTGCCCGGACCTATTTCGAGTATGGGTACGCCTGCATACCCGATCATCGTCTCGGCTATGCGTCGGGCTATATCCATATCTTTCAAGAAATGTTGTCCCAGAAATTTTTTAGGTTTTACGGGCGAGCGCATTTATGGCTTTATTTTAGATCTGTAAATTATAAAGGTAAGACCGAGGGCCTATTTTCGTAAAAAAACTTACCTTTGTACCATACAAAGGTACAATAATATTTTTTTTAATCGGATAAGTTCAGGAAAAGTTGAAAAAAATAGTGCGTAATATATTGAAGTTTCTGATCCCGTTGTGTTGCGGAATCGCCATATTTTGGGCACTTTACAGTCGTCTCGATATGGAACAGATTACCCGTATTTTGCAATCCGAAATCAAGTACGGGTGGATAATTCTTTCGATGATTGTCGGTGTTGTGAGTCACATTGTGCGGGCCATGCGCTGGCAGTTGCAGTTAAGGGCGTTGGGCAATCCTGTTTCATTTCGCACATTGACCAATGCTATTTTCGGAACTTATGCCATGAATTTGTTATTTCCCCGTTTGGGTGAGGTTTGGCGTTGCGGTTACGTGGCTCGTCGCGAGGATATGTCGTTTACGTTGTTGCTCGGTTCGGTCGTTTCCGACCGACTGATGGATACCGTGTCGGTTATATGTCTTATCATAGCGGTGTTTTTCTTGCAGATGCATGTGTTGCTCGATTTCCTGAAACAATATCCCATGATCGAAGAGACAATATTTTCCATCGTTTCGTCTCCCTATCCCTATGTTTTCATTCTGCTTTTTGTCGGGGCGATGATATGGCTTTTTAAGCAGAAAAAAGAGTATCGCTGGATAGAGAAAGTCAAGGGAATGCTGCGTAATCTCTGGTACGGATTCCGTACGGTGCTGACCATGAAACAGAAGACCCGCTTTATTATCTATACCGTATTGCTTTGGACCTGTTACTATTTGCAACTCTATTTCTGTATTTTTGCTTTTTCCGATACGGCTCATTTGGGAGCATTGGCGGCTTTGTCGTTGTTTGTTATGGGGAGTATAGGAATGGGTATTCCGGTGCAGGGCGGTTTCGGCCCGTGGCATTTGGCGGTCATGGCGACGCTGGCTATTTACGGGATAACCGATAAGAATGTGGCCGGATCATTTGCTCTTGTTGCACATGGCTCGCAGATGGTCGTTATCGTCTTGCTGGGTATATATACGTTCTTTTCTATACTTTTTGAGAAAAAAAAGACGCAGGTCGATAAATAATATTTATATTTATACGTCTTGAAAACTAATATTATGGAAAATAAAATTTCACTATTGCAACCGGTCGAAGTATGGAGACACTTCGAAAAATTGTGTGCCATACCTCGTCCCTCGGGTCATTTAGAGAAAGTAACCCGATATGTCGTTGAGTTCGGTCGCTCTTTGGGCCTTGAAACGATTGTCGATACAGCAGGAAATGTTTTGATACGGAAACCTGCGACACCCGGTATGGAGAATCTCCGCCCGGTCGTTTTGCAGGCACATCTCGATATGGTACCGCAAAAAAACGGTACGGTAAAACATGATTTCGAGGTAGATCCCATACGTCCGTATATCGATGGCGAGTGGGTCAAGGCACAAGGAACGACATTGGGTGCCGATAATGGAATAGGGCTGTCTTCGATATTGGCGGTTCTGGAATCGGAAACATTGCGTCATGGCCCTGTCGAGGCTCTTTTTACCAATGACGAAGAAACCGGTATGACGGGAGCGAACGGATTGAAAGCCGGCTTCTTAAAAGGAGAAATTCTCTTGAATACCGATTCGGAACAAGAGTATGAGATATATGTGGGGTGTGCCGGAGGTATCAATATACAGGCATCTTTCCGTTATCGCGATGAGCCGGTCAACTCCGATAACGATGAGGCTTATTCCATCACGGTGTCGGGATTGAAAGGCGGGCATTCGGGCATCGATATCCATTTGGGGCGGGCCAATGCCAACAAACTTCTTTTCCGTTTTCTCAAAGAGGTGGTAAGCGATTACGAGGTGCGGTTGTCGTCGGTATCGGGCGGAAATATGCGCAATGCCATACCGCGCGAAGCGACGGCGATAGTAACATTGCCGTCCGATGATGTCCCAGATTTCATGGAAGCAGTCGATGAATATGCCCGTGTACTGGCCGATGAGTATGCTTTGATAGAAGATGGTCTGTCGTTTAAAGTAGAGAAAGCGGCCATGCCTTCGACTTGGATACCAGAGCCAGTCCAAGATGACCTTATCAACGCCGTTGTTGCTTGTCATGACGGTGTGTTGCGTCGTGTTCCCGGAGCGCCTGATATGATAGAGACGTCGTCCAATTTAGCCATAGTGCAATCCGGTGATGGGGCTATCGATGTTACGTTCTTGGCTCGTAGTTCGAGTGAAAGCATGAAAGCATATCTGGTTTCGATGATCGAGAGTACTTTCCTTTTGGCCGGGGCTCGGGTCGAAACATCGGGGGGATATCCCGGTTGGCAAAGCGACTTGAATTCTCCGTTCCTGAACGTGGCGAAAAAAGTTCATCACGATACGCTCGGTATCGACCCGCAGATAATGATTATCCATGCCGGATTGGAATGCGGTATCATAGGGGAAAAATATCCCGAGATGGAGATGATTTCGTTCGGGCCTACTTTGCGCCACCCGCATTCTCCCGATGAGAAAGTGGAGATTGCCTCTGTGGGTCGTTATTGGAAGTTCCTCACGGCATTGCTCGAGGATATTCCCGAGAAGTAATTTATATTTAACAAAAAAGGCCGCTTTATGCGGCCTTTTTTGTTGTGAACAAGACGGGTTATTCGATAACGCCGCTGGCGAGGCAGAGCCGATGGTCGGCGCTGTATATCACACCGAATTGTCCCGGTGCGATACCTTGTATGCGGCTGTCCGATACGATACGAACTTTCTCTTCTCCGGTACGTTGTAATGTGCCTCCGGTAAATTCGGGGGTATGCCGGTTTTTGAACGTGATGCGGGTCGGTTCGGATAGGTCGCCCAAAGGATTGCCCGTGATGAAACGGAATCCCGTAAGATTGAGTTCTGTGCCGTATTGCGTGTCGGGATCGAATCCGTTCGACACATAAAGAGTATTGCTTTCGATGTCTTTGCGGATAACGAACCAGGGGCCGCCGCTCAGTCCCAAACCTTTTCTCTGCCCGATGGTATGGAACCAATAACCTTTATGTTTACCCAGTTTTTTACCCGTTTCGAGTTCTATGATATCACCCTCTTTTTCTCCCAAATAATTCCGGATAAACTCGTTGTAATTGATATTTCCCAGGAAGCAGATACCCTGACTGTCTTTTCGTTTGGCACTGGGCAACCCTGCATTCTCGGCAATGGCGCGTACTTCGCTTTTCATGAGGCCTCCGAGGGGAAACATCAGTTTCGAAACTTGCAGAGTATTGAGTTGGGAGAGAAAATCGGTTTGGTCTTTTACCGGATCTATTGCTGTCCCCAGATAGGTGATACCGTTTTGTTCGACGATGCTGGCATAATGTCCTGTTGCAATTTTATCGAAATCTTTCCCCCAATATTGTTCGAAAAAACCGAACTTGATGTATTTGTTGCACATTACATCGGGATTGGGGGTAAAGCCGCGTTTGATCGAGTCGAGGGTATATCCCATGACATACTTCCAGTATTCGTCGTGAAGCGATACGACTTCGAGTCGGCAACCGTATTTGCGGGCCGTGTAACTGACAATTTCTATATCTTCTTCGGAATGGCAGTGAAGGCTTTTATCCTTGTCTTCCATACCGATACGTATGTAGAAGAGGGTAGGGTCGTATCCGGCTTCTTTTAGGAGATGAACGACAACCGAACTATCGACTCCTCCCGATACCAGTGCTGCGATTTTCATTGATTATGGAATTTTTAATGAGACAAAGATAGTGCAAACCCGAAACAGAATGAAATGAAGTCAATCATTTTTTCTATAAAGATATGGTTGTGAGATAAGTTGTCATAGCGGACTGGTCGTATCGGTTTTTTCTTTTTTCTATTTCTTTCCGATGTATAAAAGATAAGCGGAAAGTCCAGAAAAACTTTCCGCTTATCTTGTGACCCCGACAGGATTCAAACCTGTAACCTTCTGATCCGTAGTCAGATGCTCTATTCAGTTAAGCTACGGGGCCATTCCCATAAAATATTTCCTCTCGGCGAGGTGTTGAAAAAGAGTGACCCCGACAGGATTCAAACCTGTAACCTTCTGATCCGTAGTCAGATGCTCTATTCAGTTAAGCTACGGGGCCATTTTTCGGACGCAAAGATAGGTATAATTTTATTCTCTGCAATAGAAAAGCGATACTTTTTTATGATTAATTTGTCGGAAAATCTTTTAAGCCTTATGTGTCAGTAAGTTGTGAGGTATAATTATGGGTATAAAAATCTGGGATTGTAGAGTAGGAAGCCTAATGCGAAGCCGAAATTCCAGTTTTTGCTCGGATAGGTATAGTAGTTCCCGAATGCGCTGAGGGTGGCAAACGGAAATTTATAGACAAGCGACAACTCTCCCAAAAATTCGATATGGGTAAAATATCCGTCGGCATAGATGGCATTGTAGTGGTCTCCCCTCAATATTTTGCGGAATGGCGAAAATGCATAAAATTCTCCGCGTAATTGCAAGTTCTTGATGATTTTATATATGGGCATGATACCTCCGGCAACATATTGGTTGGCATGGAATCCTTCATTGAAAACCATTTGGCTGTGTGGGGTAGGTGTAAATCCCGGTGCTTGAACGATAGTTCCCGTGTAACTTTGCAGACGTTTCTTGGTAGAAGCGAAAACTTCTCCTTTTATTCCGATGGTGATTTGTGGTAACATCGGGAAGTAGTGTTCGGCTTTGGCCGACAATTGTAGCCATGTGCGGAATTTGCTTTGTTTGGGAGCCCACGCCGGACTGTAAGTCTCATTCCCGTAAACGACCGACCCGATTATTCGGTATCGGCTGCCTTCGGTGGCGTACACAGGTGCATTGAGAGTGTTGTAATCGAAATCTATCGAACTTATTCCTATCCAATAAGAACTTCTGTCAGCTTTTTGTGTATAGTCATAGGTATTTGTGGGATAATAGGTATCCCAAAGATAGCCGTATCCGCTCGATACTTCTACACGGGCGGGAATACCGACGGGAGTCCCGAAATGTATTTTCAGATAGCTTTCGTTAGTTGCTATGAAAGTCGGTAGTTCTTCGATTTTGAAAAGTTCTTCGCTTTCGTAGTATTTTTTGCGAGATACGACCCCGTTGATTTTTAAATATGTCGGCATGTGAGTCGGCAGTTCAAATCGAGCTCCGAATCGTCCTGAGTAATAAGAGCGTCCCACATATCCGTTCAGTATGAGACTCGAAGACAAGGCCCTGAGGGTTTGATATTTGATGTCGAGATAGATGAGATTGGTATTGCCCGATGATATATATCCGCCAAATCCGATCGAATGTTTCGGTCGCATTTTTCCTTGTAGCGATAAAGTGTATTTTTGGGTCGAGTCGTTGTATAAGGCGTGAGGAATCAGGTCGTCCAGCCGTGCATCGGATAGGAGTTTGTAGTACGATTTTTTTACATCTTCGATATTCAAGGTGTCGCCGTCGCGCAAATCGAATTGGCGGGATATATAATTTTTTATTCGGTTCGATTGCGTTCCGGTAACTTCTATATCGTTGAAAATAAGGGGCGGTATTTTCTTTTTAAAGCTTTCCCGTTTATTCTCCCTTTCTTGCTTGCTCTCTTCCCGTTGTACGCGTGCTTTTATTTGGGGTATGAATTTCAAAGTATTTTCATATCCTTTCTTCATGATTTCATCGGCTTTGGGGAAATCGAGCAATTCGTAATTGTGTAAGTCGGTGTGTATTGATATACCTATTTCTTCGGGTATGGTATAGTCGGTTTCTTGCATAACCATATTTTCGATTTGACCGATGACGTCTTTTTTCTGGCGATCTCTCTTTTCGTTCGTTACGTTACTGCCGATGATAAAATCAGGGTCGAAGTCGCGTATCATGACATCGACGGGAAAATTATTATAGATTCCTCCGTCGAACATGGGTACACTGTCGATCTCTATCGGTTTGAAGACGAGTGGAAATGTCATGGAAGCCCGGACGGCATCACCCAAATCTCCCGAAGAAAAAACAACCGCTTTTTTTTCATAAACGTCCGATGCTACAGCGCGAAAAGGAACGAATAGATTGTCGAAGTCTTCATGGCAAGCGGCTGTATAAGGAGAAAAGAGTTCTAAAAATCCCAAGTTCATGGGGAGGGGGTTGATGAAACTTTCTGGCAGTACGTTGGACAGGCTTTTTGTCCCGCTCAGTTTGAATGATATAAAAGCCGGACTGGGATCGTGTTTACGGAAATAATAAATATACGATGGGTCTATTTCACCGGTCGACCAACTTGCAAATTCTTTCGATTTTATCAACCTGAGCATTTCATCGGGAGTATATCCCATTGCATAAAATGCCGCTACGATAGCTCCCATGGAAGTTCCGGCAACATAATCGATAGGTATATTGTTTTCTTCCAATGCTTTTATCAATCCGATATGGGCAATGCCTTTTGCCCCTCCGCCACTCAGAACGAGACCTACCCGTTGCCCGTAAACGATATACGGGAAAATACAGAAACACATCAGCAAAAATAGGCGCTTGGAAAGGGACATGGCAACTCTTTATATATGAATTTCAAAGATATTGTTTCTTTACGGCTTTCGCAATATTTGAAGTCGGAATAATTTGTTGAATAGTCGCATTATATCTAAAAATCAGGAAAATGGGAAAATCCGAAAAATGTCATCTCCAAATTTGTGGAATAAAAACATTTGTCGTACCTTTGCACCGCTAATGCAAAATAACCAAACTAAACAAAATTTCAAATGGCAACAAAAATCAGATTACAAAGACACGGTCGTAAAGATTATCCGTTTTATCAAATTGTAATCGCCGATAGCAGGGCACCACGTGATGGTAAGTTTATTGAAAGGGTAGGTTCTTATAATCCGAACACTAATCCTGCTACAATAAATTTGGATTTCGAAAGGGCTTTGTATTGGCTGCAAACCGGTGCTCAACCCACCGATACCGTTCGCAATATACTTTCGGCACAAGGTGTGCTCTTGAAAAAACACTTGCTGGGCGGTGTAAAGAAAGGTGCTTTCTCTCTCGAAGAAGCAGAGAAACGTTTCCAAGCATGGTTGACCAATAAACAATCTGCAACCGAGGCTATAAAAGAAAAAGTAAAAGACGCAAAGGTGGCCGAAGCCAAAAAACGTCTTGAAGCCGAGAAAGAGGTAAACAAAAATATTGCCGAGGCCGTTGCTAAGAAAAAAGCAGAAAAAGCCGCTGCCGAAGCCGAAGCTGCCGCTCAAGCC
>HF999718.1:19927-36737 GCA_000434215.1 Bacteroides sp. CAG:144 | reverse complement strand
CGCTGCCGAGGCTGCTCCCGTAGAAGAGGCTCCTGCTGCTGAGGCTCCCGCCGCAGAACAAAATGCAGAATAATTTTTACGGCATATCAGATAAAGAGGCGTTCCTACAAGAACGCCTCTTTTGTTTGATTATATTTATATCTTTTCTATACCGATGAAGTCTATGAGAATATTATTGATAAATGCCAGTCCGCGTAGGCAAGGAAACTTATCCAAGATGCTCGATGCCATGCGTGTCGAGGTCGAGTCGGCAGGTGTTGAGGCGATAGAGGTGAGAACCGCCGATTTGCGTGTAAAACCTTGCACCGGTTGCATGGTTTGTCGCCGGTCGTTGCAATGCGTATTACCCGATGATGATGCGCAGCGGGTATTGGAACTCATGAAATGGTGCGATGCAGTGGTTGTCGGAGCACCTTGCTATTGGGGAAATATCCCGGGAGAATTAAAGGTTTTGTTCGATCGTATGGTCTATGGCATGATGGGAGAAAGCCCCCGAGGTATTCCTGTGCCTCTCCATAAAGGGAAAAAGGCGATTTTGGTTTCTACATGTACGACACCTTTTCCTTTTAACATAGTCTTTCGTCAAACTCGCGGTGTCGTGAATGCTTTGCGCGAGATTCTTAAATGGAGCGGTTTTCGGGTTGTGAAAAGCATCGAGCGGGGAGGAACGAAACAGAGGCCTGTACAAGAGAAAGATTTGGAACGTTGCCGCAAAGCCGTGAGGAAATTATTGAAATGATAAATCGGTTCTTCTTATATGGCGTCGGTATCATCGCTTTTGGGATGTCGGGAATAGCTCCTGTGTGGGGCCGTTTCTCCGGCTACTCGGGAAGGATGTTGGTTGATAAAATCTTTCCAGCTCTTATAGGCCTTTTCACAAGAAGGACGGTTGGTCTGGTAGAAGTGGCACAAGGCAGCGGCCAGTCCGTCGGTTGCATCGAGTTGGGGTAACATGTTTTCTTCCGGGATATGCAAGATGCGCCGTAACATATCGGCGACTTGTTCTTTGGCGGCATTACCGTTACCGGTAATCGCCATTTTTATTTTCAACGGAGCATATTCGGTAATGGGAATGTCTCGGTATAAGGCAGCAGCCATAGCTATACCTTGTGCCCGGCCAAGTTTGAGCATCGATTGGACATTTTTTCCGAAAAAGGGTGCTTCTATCGCCATTTCGTCCGGGTGATACTGTTCTATGAGGCCCAGTACCCGTTCGAAAATACGTTTCAATTTCAGATAGTGGTCTCCCATTTTACCCAGCTGTAAAACCCCCATGGTCATCAGTTGGGGATTGTTTCCGACAATGCGCAGCACACCGTAGCCCATGATGGTAGTTCCCGGGTCGATGCCGAGAATGATTCGCTCTTGTGTGGTCGGTATGGTAACAGGCATACTAATCGATGATTTCGAGTAAGGTGTTGAAACCCAACACGCGGTCTCCGAATTTTTCTCGAATGGCGTTGTCGAGGTCTGCTCCTGTTTCGTCATACCATGTTTCGAGACGGTTGGGATCGGCTACATGGAATTGGAGGGAAAAATTATCTCCGCCGGTATCTTCTTCGGCAATGACGCGACATAATTGCGGTTCGCTCAGTTCATCTCGGTGCATGGCAGTGGGAATATACACTTCGCGCAACCAAGCGATGAATATCTCTTTTATATCGCTCTCGATATGGTAAGTCGTGTTGAATATATACATAAAGAAAAAAGATTCGGTGTAAAAACTACATACAAAGATAAAAAAAGTTTTGTAAGTAGTTGCCGGAATAGAAAAAACTTCCTATCTTTGCCTCGCAAAAAAGAAAAACGGGGTATTAGCTCATCTGGCTAGAGCGCAACACTGGCAGTGTTGAGGTGAGCGGTTCGAGTCCGCTATACTCCACTTTCATGGTGGAAGCCGTACATTCTATGTACGGCTTTTTTATTTTTGTCAGGCTCTTGTTGTAATTGTATCCGGCATTTTTCTTTCTTCCACATAAGTTCTCCTAATATTTTCCCGTCTCGAAATCTGCTGTGAATTTTGTATATTTTTTTACCATCTGTTTCATAAATCTTTAAATATATTATATCTTTGCCTTGCTGATTTTTAATAAGATTGGCGAAAAATAAAATTTATTATTGCAGATAATACAAAAATACACGACATGAGAAAGTGTGTACCCTTTATGTTATTCTTTTTAATCGAGGTAGTAGGAAATATCGACGCTCAAATTGTCAGAAAAGGCGAATGGGAAAAGTTCGACTTATCGCAGTACACCGATAAAAGAGTGTATGTCCAAAAGTACGAGGACGCGGCTTTGAACATAAAAGGCTTTTATAAGTCGGGTGCAGATGGTTTGACAGTCGGTCGAAGTGTGAAAATAGATTCAATTCCGAAAACAAAAGATGAATTGTTTGGGAATCTGTACTCTCTTTTATCCGATGATGATTTATGTCATATAGAGGAAATTGATAAAAAAGTGGGATCGATACGGGGAACGGTTTTTGTCGAAAATGTGTCTTCGATATATAGAGGTACAAATGCTGCTCCAACATCTGTTTGTGTGATGTTAGGTTTTGGTATAGACGTGGAGGAGGGTAAAATACACATAGAAATGAGTATCGATCAATATCTGTCGAAAGACTTGTTCGGGCGTGAAGAAGGGTGTTATTCGCAAACGGTATATCCATTCAATAAGAGATTGAAAAAAGTTATATCACAAGCTTTTGTAAACAGCCATATTTGTACGGAGATATTCGTAAAAAAAGTCGCAGAGGCGGCAAAAACAGAAATTAAGAAAAAGAATGAGCCTTCACAAATATTCGACAAACAATCGATCGCGGAGATTGTAAAAGCTCGGACCTATGCGGAGTTATATGATTATGTACAACAAAAAAGAATATCCGCCCCTCTGTTTGCCAGCCGGTATGGGGATAGATTTTTGAAAGATTGTCAATCAATCGAGAAATCTATGCGTTATGCTTCGGAGGAATCGAAGTTGAATTTCCAAGAAGCTATCGCCACTCGTCAACTCATGGTAGAAAAAAACAGGGAAGAATGGAATCGACTCAGAGATATAAATATGTGCTATTTGCGAGCCGGAAAGGCTTTGATAACCCTTTCTACCATATCGGCGGCTATTGCGATACCGGTGATATATAAGAAGGCCGGAGATGATTATAATAAGGGGATTTCCAATATTTATAATGGACAAGATTATACGAACGAGTTAAATAGTATTGGTCGACGTACAAAAGGAATCATTATAACGGGCGTGGTTTGCGGTCTTGGCGAGCTTGCCGGTATATTTTGCATAGCTCGCTATCGTACTCACCGGGACGAATACGACCCGCCATTCTATTTTACTCCTACTCTATATGAAGAAAGCATCGGATTCTCTTTTATGAAAACCTTTTGAAAAAGTCGTTTTGCGAAAAAACAAGGGGGCTGTTCTTTATAGCCCCCTTGTGCATTTGAAAGAAAGTCGAATTTCGGTTATTTCGATGATGTTTTCTTTTTACGGTATGCGATGAACAGACTCCATAATATGACAAGTGCAAATATGCCGAATCCGCACCACGCGATGGTTTCTGTAACTTGTATGGAGGTCGGTTCGAACGACATGATTACTTCATGATTTCCGGCCGGGACATAGATGGCTCTCAGTACATAATCGGTACGGGCAATAGGGGTTTCTATACCGTCGACAGTTGCTTTCCAGCCGTGAGGGTAATATATTTCCGAGAACACGACCACTCCGCCTTTTTGAGAAGAAACCGCATAACGGAGTTCTTCGGGATTATAAGAGGTGAGTTTGACCGATGCGGTAGAATCTGCGGAGATGTTTTGGGTATCGAAAATCGACGAGAAACGTTTGTCGATAACAGCTGTCTTCGAGGGATCGAAATGATCGAGTGCCGACATTTCTTCGTTTGCGTTGTTCACCCATTTTATTTCTTCGACAAACCAACCGTTTCCCAATGCATCGGGATTGAGATGGGCTTGCGGTTGTCGGTTTTCGCCGGGGACGATATAGTATTTGGCATTCAGCATATTGAGTACTTGCTCGTTGCCTTTGCTTATCTGGTGTTCGATAAGTTCTTGGTAACGGCCCAATTTGGCAGCGTGGTATCCGCCTATTGCTTTGTGATAGAACGATGTCGCACCGTCGCTGAATGTATTTGTCGTCAGGTTATATACCCGGTAGTATGGATCATTGTCTTGCAGGATAACTCTGTCTGCCGGACTTTTCGGAAAAAACGATGCGAAGTCTTTTGTATCTTGTTTCCGAATGAAATGTTCGCTATTGAGGTATCGTTTGTCGACCGTCCACATATCGACGAGGCAGAGAACAATCAGTCCAGTAACGAAAAAGTTGGCGTTCAATTTTTTGCGGGCGAAGAGGAATGTAAGGAGTCCGCCGATGGCGATAATGAATACCGATCGCCATGCATCGCTGCGGAAGATACCCATGCGTACGTTTTCCAATGCTCCGATGATAGCGGCCACTTGATTGTTTTGGGCTGCCTGCGGCAGGAAATATTGACTTTCCTGTTCGCTCAAAAAGTTGAAGAAGAGTCCCGGGGCTATTGCAAAAAGCAAAGCGATACCACCGGTGAGGCCGAACGATATGTAGAGAGCTTTTCTTTTTTGTTTTAAGATGTCGGGATTTTTTACCATTTCGACGACGGCTAAGGCTGCCATCAATGGAATTACCAGTTCTGCAACGACAAGAATCGATGATACCGAGCGGAACTTGGAATACATCGGGAAATAGTCGGCAAATAGGTCGGTAAACCACATCATGTTTTTACCCCATGAGAGAAAGACCGTAATGAGCGTGGCTCCCAGCAGATACCATTTGAGGCGACCCGGCAACAAGAAAAACGAAAGGACGAACAAGGTCATGAAAAATGCTCCGGCATATACAGGCCCCGATGTAAAGGGCTGGTCTCCCCAGTATCGGTTTTGTTGGGCTATGATTTGTCGGTATTGAGCCGGCGCATTTTGCGCCTCTTTCCCTATGGCTGCTGTTCCGCCGCCTTTGACATCGGGAATGAGCAGACTCCATGTTTCACCTATGCCGTAGCTCCATTGGGTCATGTAATCGCGGTCGAGACCGTTTGAGGTTTGGTTGCCGGTATCGGCTTTCAATTCCGATTTTCCTCGCATACTCTCTTTACTGTATTCCCATGTATGATAGAGGTTCGAAAGATTGACCGATACGGCGAGCAATAAGGCGGCGACACACACACCGGTCGCTTTGAAGAAATCGGACAGTTTGTGCATACGAATGCTTTCTACCAGTACCCACAAGGCATACGCTCCCATGATGAAACAAGAGTAGTAGGTCATTTGCACGTGGTTCGACTTGATTTGAAAGGTCAGGAACAGAGCCATTACGAGTCCTCCCGAGAGATATTTACCCCGGTAGGCAAGAATCATTCCCGCAATGGTCGGCGGTATATAGGCGAGAGCCAGAACTTTCCAGATATGTCCCGCCATGATGATGATAAAGAAATAAGACGAGAATGCATATCCGATAGCACCGAGTATAGCGATGCTGCTGCGAGCCCCTAAAACACATAAAAGTATATAGAAGCCGAGCATCAGTATAAACACGTATGATACAGGAGCTGGTAAGAAAAGAGAATATATTCGGCTTATGTTGTTTATGAAAGAGCTGCTTTCGTAAGAAGGGGCGATTTGATAAGTCGGCATACCCGAAAACATGGAATTTGTCCATCGAATGGTTTTACCCGTTTGAGCCCCATATTCGGTTATTTCCTGGCCGGTTCCTTGTCGGCTGTCGTGTCCGAGAATCGTTTTGTTTTCGAATATTTCGGGAGAGAAATAGGCCACAGATATGGCTATGAATACGATTATGGCGCATAAATGCGGTAAAGCCGGTTTTAGATAGGTCCGATACATGGTTATGGATTTTATGCAAAAAATGAAACAAAAACAAATTTATATTACCAAAATACCGGAGTTGTCCGGTTTTTGATTGATTGTGGAGCAAAGATAATATAAAAAGGAAAATTTAGCTCCATATGGGGTTTCTAAATATGAATATTCGATTCATGAGGATACATATAATCTCTTTGTGGTACAATGGCGTAATATATAATCGATTCATGATATAAATGTATAGGAAAAGAAAGTACTTATCGATAGGATTATTTGTAACAGATTTCTCGGTAAAGTGATGGAGAATGGTCGAAAATCGGTATTTCATTATTTCGCAGAAACATATTTCTTGTCCTGCTTGTTTTTCTTCCACAACTGCCAAGAGTTGATGCAATTTTGCCATACGACATACGATGCCGGTCCTATCGAAGCGATGGGGTGCACATAAGTGAGAGCCATCCATATAGCCAGAACGGTATTTTTTTGTCCGAGGGCTTGTCCTCCGGCAATACGTTCGTTGTACCGCTGTCCGATTATCTTCCCGATGGCAAACTGGGCCGAGCAGACGATGAGAGAAAATAGTGCGATGAGTAATTCTTCTTTTATATTTTCCGCTCCTTGATCGATGATAAATGCGGCCGTGCGTCCCATGACAATGGTAAGAGATACGGCCCATAAATAGAACGACAGGCTTTGGCTTTTACTCAGCATATAGTGTACTCTCGGCAGTAGATAGCGCAATGCAATGGCCGTGATAAAGGGGAAAATGAGCAACGGAATCATTTGCCGGCAAATTGTGAAAAATGATTCGGTAAACGGTATGTCGGTATGAATACCGATAAAAGAAAAAATAATGGGGGAAAGAAGTGCGACCGTCATGTTGCTCAGCAAGCTATATGTCGCCAATGTAGTAAGACTGCCTCCTAACATGAATGTGATGACGGCCGCTGCCGTTGCCGTCGGAGCCAAAATACATATCAATGTCCCTTCTGCGATAAGCGGATCGAACAACAATAGTACTCCGTATACGGCCAAACTTCCGATTATCTGTATGGTGATGAGCCATATATGCAGACGCTCGATGCGCAGTTCCCGTAAAGAAATGCGGCAATAGGGAACCAATAACATGGCGAAGATGAGCGCTTGCGTAAGGTGTGGGAGTTTTTCGTTGAGGACCGTAATGGGATTGTATAATATGGCACCGAGTATCATGGCTATCGGCAGCATATACATTTTCAGTTTTTGCAACATATAGCTTTATATTGGGGAGACGGAAAAATTTGCCGGCTATGGCAAATCGTAGATTTTTAAGGAATATCGATGTATTTATGGGTTTGCAGGCTGAGCGACCATTCTGGGTGGGCAAGAATATATTGTATGACTTCCGGGGTATTGCGACAGGAGCAAGGCTGCAAATACCTGTGGTTGGCGTCGAAATGTAACCATGAATCGACGTCTTGTCCCGTAAAAACGATTTTCAATTCATCGGCTCGGTCGAGTGCGATCCGGGAGGTTTTGGGGCTTACTGTAATCCAGTCGATACCGTCGGGTATGGCGTGAGTACCGTTTGTTTCGATATGTATGATATAGCCGTGGCTGTGTAGCAGGTCGATAAAGAAACGGTCGATTTGTAACGACGGTTCTCCTCCGGTGAGGCATACACGTCGGGCGGGAAACGTTTTTATCCTATCGATGATTTCGGCATCGCTCATCTCGGTATGGGAATAATGTTCCGTATCACAAAAGTCGCACCGGAGGTTGCACCCCGAAAATCGAATGAAAATAATTGGGGTACCGCTCCAAAAACCTTCACCCTGCAAAGAATAAAATATTTCGTTAATCTTCTTCATAACAGGCGGTGTTGTTTTCCGATTCTTGCACTTCGACTTTGTAGCAGCGTGGAATCTGTTCGCAAATCCACCTTGCCATATTCTCTGCTGTCGGATTGAACGGCAGTATATCGTTGAGGTTTTTATGATCGAGTTTTTCCTTGATCGCGTTCTTTATGACGGAAAAGTCTATTACCATTCCGTCCCGGTTCAAATCTTTTGCCCGACAATATACGGTAATGATCCAGTTGTGGCCGTGCAAATTTTCGCATTTGCTTTCGTATGACAGGTGCAACTGGTGGGAAGCACTTATTTCAAGGCGTTTTTTGACGTAGTACATATTCTTTGTTTTGGCTGCAAAGATAGCGATTCTTTGTTTTTTTGTAGCTAAGTTTGATGCTAATCGGTCGGTTCGTTATTTTTTAATGAGTTATTTATATTGAGAAGAAAACACGGGGTAAGTCTTGTTTGTGGAAACCGGGCTTATTTTTTTGACTACTTATTTGTAGGTAGGTAACGATTGTATTTTAATGAAATTGAGGGATTGTCCCGATGCTGTGGCTTTTGTTCCTTTGTACTGAATTTAAAAAATAAAAAGCTATGATAGGAATATTTTTTGGAAGTACGACCGGAACGACCGAAGAGTTGGCTGGTAAAATTGCAGAAAGACTGAATGTTGCAGCCTCCGATGTACACAATGTAGGTGAGACGCAAGCCGACGCTGTAGCTCCTTACGATGTCCTTTTGTTGGGAACTTCGACGTGGGGCGATGGGGAACTGCAAGATGACTGGTATGATTTTTTGGACGCTTTGAAAAAACAAGATTTGTCCGGTAAAAAGGTAGGTCTTTTCGGTTGCGGCGATTCCGAGTCTTATCCCGATACTTTCTGTGATGGAGTGGGACTTATCTATGAGGCTCTTGCCAGTACGGGTTGTACCTTTGTGGGAGCCTATACGCCATGGGGATATTCGGTAACCGATTCGAAAATAAGTAAAGACGGAAAATTCGTCGGTCTTGCTGTCGATGAGTGCAATGAAAGCTCTGCGACCGAAGAACGCCTCGATCAATGGATTTCCGCCCTTAAAATCGACGGTGCTTTATGAGCATGGATGAGTATGGCCGGTTCGATTCGATGAAACTCTATCTTCACCAGATTTACGAGTTGAAGAAAGGGGTGCGTAATCTCGTGTTGTGCACAATGACCGATGAGTGCGCCGAATTGTTGATCGAGCGACTAGAAAGCCAGCATATCGACTATGTAAAGCAATCTGCGGGATCTGGTAAGGTAAATCTTTATTTCGGCAAACACCAGTGCCTCGATGTCGTGCGGCATTTCATCTCCAAACCCATACACCAGCTCACCCCCGAAGAAGATTTTATGTTGGGGGTGATGCTGGGCTATGACTTGACGATGCAGTGCGAGCGCTTTTGCTGTCGTCGTTCGGGGCATGTCCCCAAGAGAAACTTTGCTTCTGCTTTGTAGTAAAAAATAATAAAATAGATTTTCTCACACCAAAATGACTATATTTGTATGACCGATATACATGGAATACAGCCTATGATGTACAGACTTGGCAAATACAAGAAAACCGACCCGATGAGTGTGTTGGTGTGTGAAAATTATCCGATACTGTTGGTTATGAGCCGTTTTGGTATCCCTTTGGGATTCGGCGATAAGACGATCGAAGAGGTGTGCCGCGATAATCGGGTCGATGTAGATACTTTTCTCTCTATAACCAATTGTTTGCTCGACGAGGATCATGCCGAGGTCGAGAATACCCGCTTTTCGATTGAAGCGATGATGCAGTATTTGCATAATTCCCATGATTACTTCTTAGACTTCAAGTTGCCGGCTATCCGACGTCGTTTGCTCGATGCGATCGATTGCGGGCAAAAAGACGTTTCGTTTGCCATACTATGTTTTTTCGATGAGTATGCAGCCGAAGTACAGAAACACATGCTTTATGAGGAGCAGGTCGTCTATCCGTACGTAACGGCCCTTCTTAAAAAAGATACGCTTCCGAAAGGATATAGTATCGAAGTTTTCAGTAAACAACACGATCAGGTAGAGGCGAAGTTGGGAGAATTGAAAAATATTCTCATCAAATATTATCCGGCGGAAAGTAGCAATGAATTGAACTCTGTTTTGTTCGATATATTTACCTGCGAAGAAGATTTGGCTTCGCATAATTATATCGAAGATGCATTGTTTATCCCCGCCATTAAAAAACTCGAACAAGAACGGAGCAAGAACGTATGAAGTCGTTGTTGAAAATAGCTGTCGTAGAGCCGTCTCTCATTATACGCAACGGAATTTTATCGGTATTGCGGCGACTCTCGTCGTTGAATATAGAGGTAATAGAGATTGCCGATGTTACGCAGCTGCAATCGACTTTGTCTTGGAGAAAGCCCGATATTCTGATTGTCGATTCGGTCATACTCGGTGCCTTTTCTCTCCAACAGATAAAAAAAGAATCCGAAGGATTGAAATGTGTCGCTTTGCAGCACACCCTTGCCGATGCTTCTACTATGAAAGGTTATGATGAAGTCATAACGGTATATGATACAGCCGAGTCTATCCGGGAGAAAATCGAGAAACTCAATGAACTGTCGACAGAAGAAACGTTACAAGAGCCACTTACCGAACGAGAAAAAGAAATTATCATCGGGGTCGTAAAGGGTTGGACAAATAAACAGATAGCGGAGAAATTGTGTTTATCGGCACATACGGTAATTACCCACCGGCGTAATATTGCTGCCAAGTTGCAGATACATAGTGCGGCAGGTCTTACCATTTATGCCATTGTCAACCATTTTGTCGACCTGAATGACGTCAAAGGGTCGATCCATAAGAAAGAAGAATAGTCCGTAATAATAATTGTAGTGTTTATTCCACTTCTCCTTTGATCGGAGAGAGAAAATTCCCTTCGGGGAATTTTTTTTATAAATTAGTTCTCCGAACATTTGTTTCTTGATTTATAGATGTATATTTGTATACTATGAGACAAACAGTAATCCTATTTTTCTTTTTTGTTTTTGCTTGTCGTTTGTCGGCAGGGACGGTCGTTCCGGTATGGAAAGATATTGTCTACAAAGAAATCGACGGCAGGTCTTTGAAACTCGATATCTATCTACCACCGACAGGAATTTTACCCGAGACCCGTTGCCCGGTCGTCATATACATTCATGGCGGTTCGTGGATAACCGGCAGTAAAGAGGCTTTTGTCATTCCGTATATGGATGAGGTCCTTTGTTCCGTTCTTGATGAGGGATATGCCGTAGTGAGCATAGAATATCTTCTTGCCGATACGTTGGGCAAAACGCCCTCCTTTCCCGAAGCGGTTATCGATTGCAAAGATGCTGTGCGATGGGTGAGGGCTCATGCCAGTGAATATGGTCTCGACTCCGCTCGTATCGGTTTGTGGGGTTCTTCGGCCGGAGCGCATCTTTCGTTGTTGTGTGCATATACACCCGATACCCTTTTCATGGGAGATACGTTGTTGGCGGATTTTTCGGCCGATGTCGATTATGTGATTGATGATTACGGGCCTGCCGATCTGAATAAGTTGTTCCGTACACGTCTCGGTCCCGTGTTGCTGGGTTGTGTGAAATTGTTTGCACCTTCACTTTATAAAGAACGGGAGATGATGTTATCGGTATTCTTGGGGACGGAGAGAAATAGGAAACAAATTAAAACTGTTTGCGAATACTATTCTCCGACAACCTATGTAGGCAGAGAGTCGGTTCCTACGCTCTTGCTGCATGGCGATAAGGATAAGGTAGTACCATTGAAACAATCCCGAAAACTTGCCAAGATGCTGGAAAAGCATAAGATTGCCCATCGATTGGTTATTTACCCCGATGCCGGCCATTCATTTCGGACGTTTACTCGACAGGATATAGATAATATTCGTGATAACGTACTCGATTTTCTTCACCTTTATTCCCATAAAAATCATTGAATCATGACATTAAAAGAATATCTTTCTGAAAAAGATCGTTTTGCCTCCGCTGCCGGAGTCGAGTTGCTTGAAATAAAAGAGGGATATGCCCGAGCTCGTATGCTGGTGCAACCGAAGCATCTTAACGGCGGTGGAGTGTGTCAGGGTGGAGCTATTTTTACATTGGCCGATTTGGCTTTTGCCGCTGCCGCCAACAGTCATCAGACTCTTACGTTGTCCGTATCGTCGAATATCAGTTTTTTCCGTTCCGAGTCCGACGGATATTTATATGCAGAGGCTATGGAATTGGTCAATCATAAAAAACTCCCTTATATAGAGGTGCGGATCACCAATGAGCAAGGCGATTTGGTTGCGTTGATGACCTCGTCGGGATATCGGAAAGCATGCGAACTTTCTGTCTCGGGTCTCATGTAGGATAGGAGTCCCTTCCTCTTTAATATAGAATACAAGGCCGCCTATATAATCATTATATGGGCGGCCTTGTATTGAGGAAAAGTTTTTATATATTGTATTTATCGATGATTTTACAATGGTTCTTCTGTAATATTTCGATACATTTTTTTAGATCGGTGGGACGAATGATTGTTCGTGCCGTATCTCCCTCGGAGAATGCATACATGTATTCGATAAAGATATTTTCGGCAGCGAGGTAGTCGAGAACTGCGGAGAGCGACCCGGGAGTGTTGGGGCATTGTATGCACACGACATCGGTGAGCATGACGGCGAAATCGGAGGTTCGCAATGCGTTTACCGCTTTCTCTACATCGGAAACGATGAGCCGCAAAATCCCGAAGTCGGCGGTTTCGGCCATACTGAAAGCCTGCATATTGATGCCTTCTTTGGCCAGAACTTTGGCTACATCGTTGATACGGCCGTTTTTGTTTTCTAAGAATATGGATAGTTGTTTGATGGTTATCATAGCTGTTGTTTATTATTCGATGTTACGTTTGTCAATGACTCTTTTCGATTTGCCTTCGGAGCGTTGTATGCTGTTCGGTTCCATTAGTTTCACGTCGGCACCTACGGTCAGTACACTTTTCAGTCGGTCGGCGAGCCGTTTTTTCAAAGCCAGCATGGCACTGAGTTCGTCCGAGAAAAAGTCCCGGCGGACTTCGACCTGAACTTGCAACGTATCGAGATTGTTGATGCGGTCGACAACCAGCAGATACTGAGGCTCGAATTCCGGCATATCCAATATCACGCTTTCGACTTGCGAGGGGAATACGTTTATACCGCGTATGATAAGCATATCATCGCTTCGACCCACGATTCGGGTCATGCGTACATTGGTACGTCCGCAATCGCAAATCCCTTCGATGAGAGATGTCAGGTCTTTGGTGCGATAACGCAGGAGTGGCATACCTTCTTTCGTAAGTGTGGTGAAAACGAGTTCTCCTGTTTGTCCGAAAGGTAGTGGTTGCAAGGTTTCCGGCGAGATTATTTCGGGATAATAGTGGTCTTCGAGTATATGGGAACCGTTTTTGCATTCGCATTCATGTGCTACGCCCGGCCCCATGATTTCGCTTAGGCCATAGCAGTTATAGGCACTCAGATGCAATCGGGATTCGATTTCTTTCCGCATATTTTCTGTCCACGGTTCGGCGCCGAACATACCTACCCGTAATTTCAACATTTGAGGATCGATACCCATTTTTTCAATGGTTTCGGCCAAATAAAGAGCATAACTGGGGGTACAGGCTATGCCGGTAATACCCAAATCCCGAATGAGGCGGACGTGTTTTTCGGTATTTCCCGTTGACGTAGGAATTACCGTTGCACCTACATACTCGGCTCCATAGTGGGCACCCAGCCCTCCGGTAAAAAGCCCGTATCCGTAACCTACCGAGAAAATATCGTTGCGTGTGATCCCGTATGCCGTAAGACATCGGGCAATGCTTTCCTGCCATATTTCGAGGTCATGCCGAGTATATCCTACGATGGTGGGATTACCGGTTGTCCCCGATGAGGCATGTATCCGCACGATCTCTGATGTAGGCACGGCTTGTAGTCCAAATGGATAGTTGTCTCGCAGGTCTTGTTTGGTGGTGAACGGCAACTTCACGATGTCGTCGATGCTGCGTATATCATCGGGCGTAATATCCATTTCCTGCATTTTACGGCGGTAGAAAGGGGTATTGTGGTATACGGTCGAAACGAGTTTCCGCAAACGTTTGCTTTGGAGGTCATGCATTTGTTCGCGGCTCATACATTCTTTACTTTCGTTCCAAATCATGGTATTATTTGTTCTTAGGATTTGTGTTTATAAAATGGGGTGGTCTTTGTGGAATTTTTCCATTCTTTCTTGTAATACGGGATAAAGCTCGTCGCGCATGCGCGATGTGCAGCCTCGCACGCCTTGTTGGTCGCTGCCGGTGGTCGATAGCGAAATGCTGCTTACTCCGTAGTAGAGGAGTTCTTGCATGAGTTCTCCGCTTGTCATGTCGCCGTAGCCGATGGTGAAAAAAAATCCGTCTCCGACCGGTTGTGTAACGTCCCGATCGTAAACGATATGGAAGCCGTTATCGGTGAAGATTTTTTTCATTTGGGAGGCTCTTTCGGCATAAACGCGGGTGTCGGCAACAAAGTCTATCGTCCCGTCGACCGACCGGTTGAGCATCTCGGCATAACCGTATTGGGTCGATGCGGTACAGCCCGACGTAATCATGTACAGAATCGAGGCGATAAATGTAGGACCGAAAATACCTGAGTCGGCATACCGTTCGGCCAATGCAGGAAATTGCCGATCGAATAATTTGTCGGAAATACAAGCCAATGCGATGCGCTGCCCGGCATAACTGAAAATTTTCGAAGCCGACAGCATGATGATGTAATTGTCGGTGTATCGGGCTACGGTAGGAGGGTAGGGCGGTTCGAAGGGCTTTCCCATATCCTTGCGGAAATCCATGCAGAAGTAGGCGAGATCTTCGAGAACGATGACATCGTGTTTTGTTGCCAGTTCGCCGATAATTTTCAGTTCGCTTTCTTCCAGACATATCCATGCCGGATTATTGGGATTGGAATAGATAATGGCAGCGATATGGCCTTTTTCGAGAAACGATTCCAACTTGTCCCGCAAGTTGTTTCCCCTGAAATGATAGATGTCGAATTGTTCCCACTTCACTCCTAAGATACGCAACTGCGATTTCTGTATGGGGAATCCCGGGTCTATAAATAAAACGGTATCTTTCTGCGGGTTGCGTTG
Organism: Bacteroides sp. CAG:144; assembly: GCA_000434215.1. Taxonomy (GTDB): domain Bacteria; phylum Bacteroidota; class Bacteroidia; order Bacteroidales; family UBA11471; genus Caccoplasma; species Caccoplasma intestinavium. The sequence continues at coordinate 21,853 of HF999718.1, read as the reverse complement.
AGTACAGGCGATGAAGGAGGCGAAAGACGAGGCGACCGACCCAGTTGTCGGTATGCAGGAGCGGGGGGATATGTCGGTATTTATAAATGCCTTTACAAATCGCGACGCCGCCTCTTTCAGTTCTTGTACGCCGGCAGCAGCCGGATAGGTTGCCCCTACGCCGCGGTCGAGAGCAGCTTTTTCGGCTTCTATGCCTATGCGATTGGCCGGTAAGCCCGGCGAGCCTTGATCCATGCGGATAAAAGGAATTCCAGTTTCCTTTTCGAGGTGTGAGGCAACCAGCAGGACTTCGCCTATGGTAGCCTCTTGCAAGTTGGCCACTTTCATTTTACGGGCGGCCTCTTCGACGAGAGCGGTACTGAATATCTGATGTTTCATCGTCTTCATATACTTTTTTGTACGGCGTTATACCCTATCGATAGAGCTTTGAGATTCATTTCTATGACGGCTTGGCCTTTGTGGGCAAAAACGCGGGCGATGCTTTTTTCGAGATCGGAGTACCCGATGATTTGCAACGATTTGGCTGCGGCTCCAAGCAATATTACATTGGCGCATTTGGGGAGATTGTGTTCTTTTGCCAATTCGTTTACATCGAGCATGATGACACGGGGCAGTTTTTGCAATTCGGCTTTCAGTACTTTTTCTTCGGGATAATTGGGTATATTGACGAAGGGGGCCGAAGAGGTGATGATCCATCCCTCTCGGGAGAGATACGGCAGGTAACGCAATGCTTCCATGGGTTCGAGTGATATGATGACATCGGCGTTGCCGGAGGCTATGAGATCCGAGTTTATGGGGCGGTCGGCGATACGCAGATTCGATTGCACATCGCCTCCGCGTTGGCTCATACCGTGGACTTCGGCTTGTTTGATGTATAAGTTTTCGGCAAGGGCGGCTTCTCCTATGATAGCGGCGATGGAAAGTATTCCTTGTCCTCCCACGCCCGATAATATAATGTCGGTTTTCATGCGTTTGCTTTTTTCTGTTTATGTTTGCGGTTCAATGTCTGTATACATTCTCTGCGGGGTATGATGACCGATGTGCCGCGATAATTGATTTCTTCACGCAATACCTGCTTGATTTCTTCCATGTTTTTTGCAAGCGGTACGACCACTCGTACATGGGCCGGATCGACGCCTAATCCCAAACAGATGGCTTCGAATTTATTGGTTCCGGCCGAGTCTTGACCTCCCGTCATTGCCGTGGTGAGATTGTCCGAGATGATGACGGTTATAGGGCTGTTGCAGTTTACGGCATCGAGCAGGCCTGTCATACCCGAGTGCGTAAAAGTCGAGTCGCCGATGATGGCGATGGCCGGAAAAAGTCCCGCGTCGGCTGCACCTTTGGCCATAGTGATCGATGCCCCCATGTCTACACAACTATCGATAGCTTTGAAAGGAGGAAGTGCCCCCAGAGTATAACAGCCTATGTCGCCGAAAACTTTGGCTGTGGGCATTTCTGCAACGATTTCGTTGATGGCGGCATATACGTCCCGATGTCCGCAACCTTGACATAAGGCGGGTGGGCGGGGTACGACAACTTGCGATGCGGCGTGAGGAACAGCCGGCCTTATGCCCAATGCTTGGGCAACGTTGTCGGGCGTCAGTTCTCCGGTGCGGGGCAATAGTCCCGATAGCCGCCCGGCGATGTTACAACGGGTAGGCAGGATACCTCTCAGTTGTTCTTCAACAAATGGTTGACCGTCCTCGACGACGATAATTTCTTCGCATTTTTCTGCCATGTCTCGGAGAAGTTTTTTAGGCAAAGGGTATTGCGAAATTTTCAGACACGGGATATGACACCCGTCAGGAAAACATTCGTTTACATAGTTCCAGCCGATTCCGCAGGCCACGATACCCCGTTTTACCGTTTTTTCGGGAGCGGCATATCGGTTGTATGGAGACTCTTCCGATAAGTTTTCGAGCC
>HF999718.1:19108-19918 GCA_000434215.1 Bacteroides sp. CAG:144 | reverse complement strand
TTCCGATAAGTTTTCGAGCCGTGTTTGTTGGCTTACCAATTCGGCATAACGTCGGCGGGCGTTCACCGGCAATAAAATGAAATTGGACGGATCGGCGTTGTTGTTTATCTCGTTGGGCTCGCGTACCGATGCCGTTTTTACGACAGCGCGCGAGTGGGCCATGCGGGTGGTAACCCGCATGAGTATGGGAAGTTTTAATTCTTCGGACAAGTTGTAGGCATAACCCATCATGTCGTAAGCCTCTTGTTGAGAAGACGGTTCCAATATCGGCATGAGGGCAAATTTCCCGTAAAATCGCGAGTCTTGCTCGTTTTGAGAAGAGTGCATCGACGGGTCGTCGGCAACAAGTACGACAAGACCCCCGTTTACTCCGGTGATGGCCGAGTTTACAAATGCGTCAGCAGCCACGTTGAGGCCGACGTGCTTCATGCAGACCAATGCGCGTTTGCCCATGTAAGACATGCCGAGAGCCGACTCCATGGCCGTTTTTTCATTAGCACACCAGCGGCAGAAGATATTCCTTTCTCGGGCAAGAGTGTTGTCTTGTATATATTCTGTGATTTCGGTCGAAGGAGTTCCGGGGTAAGCATATACGCCGCTCAATCCGGCATGTATGGCACCCAATGCGACGGCTTGGTCGCCCAATAATAAAATTTTGTGAGTTTGCTCTGTCATAGTAAAAATCTATTATTTCAGGGAAAAATCGTCCCCGTCGTTGAGTACGGGAAATTTCTGACGGAATTTTTCCAATTCGTTCACATCTATATCGGCATAGGCTTCACACTCGACACCGGGTGTACAGGAAGCCAA
>HF999718.1:0-19100 GCA_000434215.1 Bacteroides sp. CAG:144 | reverse complement strand
CCGGGTGTACAGGAAGCCAAAGTCCGGCCGTAAGCATCGAGTATGACGCTGTCGCCCGAATATGAACAGGTGGGGTCGTTGCCTACGCGGTTTACACCTGCGATAAAACATTGGTTCTCGATTGCCCGGGCTCGCAATAGGGCTTTCCACGCTTCGGCTCGCGATGACGGCCAACTGGCGACATACAGCGCCATGTCGTAGTCGTTACGATTGCGGGAGAACACGGGAAAGCGTAGGTCGTAACAGATCTGCAACAATATGCGTACACCCATATACTCTACAATTATACGGTCTTTCCCGGCCGTGTAATGTTTATCTTCACCACCGAAGGTGAAGAGATGATGTTTGTCGTAACAGGTTACGCTGCCATCAGGTTTTACGAAATAGAAACGGTTGAAGAAGAGACCTTTTTCTTTGACGGCAACGCTTCCTGCCATAGCACAGTTGTTTTGCATGGCCGATTCTTTCAGCCATTGTAATGTGTGGCTGTCGGCTGGCTCGGCTATACCTTGTGGGTGTGTGCAAAATCCGGTGGAGAACATCTCGGGGAGGACATACAAGTCGGCCTTTTCGCAACGGGAAAAAGTTTCGGAAAAACGTTCTCGGTTAGTTGCTGGGTCGGCCCATGCGATCTCTCTTTGCAGTATGGCAATTTTCATGGTATTTTCGATTGATGAGCTACAAAGTTAATCATTTTGCCGGTAAATAAAAGAAAACTTTTATATTTTGAGTAAATAAGAGAGAAATTTACTGTTTCTTTTATAGTCAAATACTGTCTATGATATGGGTGATACAGATTAAGGAAATCAGATAAAAAAGAGAGGCCTCACAAAAATTGTGAGGCCTCTCTTTGCGGAAAGACAGGGATTCGAACCCTGGGTACCCGTAAGGGTACAACGGTTTTCGAGACCGTCCCGATCGACCACTCCGGCATCTTTCCATAGGTCGTTCTTGAAATCGGGGACAAAAGTATAAACTATTTTTTAAATCTCCAATCCCTATGTGAAAAATATTTTTTGAAGTATCGTTTTTCCAATATACACCATATACACCATCTTATGGCATCGAAAGTCTTTGCTATGGGACAACCTTTAATATGCAATGACCTTCGGTATGTTTTTATTGTTTCCAGTTTTTGTAAGGATTTTGGGACAGATACGAGTTGTAGTAGCGCATGTCTCCGGTTACCTCTTTTCCTACCCATGAGGGCAGAGCGAATGTTTCGTCTTCATGTTCCAGTTCTATTTCGGCGATGACAAGGCCTTCGTTTTCGCCTTTGAATTCGTCGATTTCCCATATTTTCCCGTCGGAAGCCTTGTAGCGGTAACGTATTTTTTCGATCAGCGGTTTTATACACAGCATATCGAGCAGCGTCATGGCATCGGCTGTCGGGATTTCATATTCATATTCCGTCCGGCTGCAACCGGTTGTAATTCCTTTGATGGTAATGAAACCTTTTTCTCCGGCAATGCGTATTCTCACTGTGCGGGAAGCATCGGTACATAAATACCCTTGTTTATAGAAAGTTGAGATACTTCCGTTTTTATAAATATTGTTTATAACTAAAAATTTTCTTTCTATTTCTTGTTGCATAAGAAGGGGTTTTGTCCGTTTGGTCGGTAAAGATAAATAAAATACCCGATTTTGAGTGTTAAGGAATCTATGATTACTATTACTGTGTAGGATTGAGTGGATATTTTTTCTACCTTTGCTGCCTAAAAGAAATTTGCTGATACATGAGTAAATATACAACGATTTTTTTTATTTTACTCTCTTTTTTTTGTCTGACTTCCAAAGTCGGGGCACAAACGACAACCATTACGGGTGTTGTAACCGATTCTATTACCGAAGCGCCGCTTTCTTTTATATCGGTGTTTTTGGGAGGAACGACGACGGGTGTAATGACCGACGATAACGGCCGGTATACGATACGTACTTCTAATACCAATTTTTCGGAGATAGGTGCGTCTTCTCTCGGATATCGCGAAAAAAGAATACCTATAAAGCCGGGTGGTACTCATGTGATAAACATTGCGTTGCGTCCGTCAGATTATATTCTGAAAGATGTCAATATCCGTCCTAAAAAAGAGAAGTACAGTCGCAAAAACAATCCGGCTGTCGAGTTTGTCAAAAAACTTATCGAACGCCGGGATGAGAACAACCCCGAAAATCATGATTTTTATTCGTATGAACAGTACGATAAGATGACGATGGCTTTAAATGATTTTTCGGAAGAGCAGAGAGAAAGACGGGTATTTAAGAAATTCCAGTTCCTTTTTGATTTTGTCGATACTTCGGAGGTAACAGGTAAGCCTATTCTTACCGTTTCTATTCGGGAGAAAGTTTCTAAAAATTATTATCGCAAAGATCCGAAGTCGCACCGCCAGAAAGTAGAAGGTGTTTATGCCGAGGGGGTCGACCAGATGTTCAGTCGCGAAGGTATCGCGGCTTTTTACAATGAGGTATTCAAGGAAATCGATATATTTCAGAACAATATAACCCTCATGCTTACTCGGTTTGTGAGTCCTCTTTCGACGTTGGGGCCGGCATTTTATAAGTATTATTTGGGTGATACCCTGATGCTGGACGGTGAAAAGTGTCTGAAACTGTCGTTCGTACCGTTCAATTCCGAGTCGGCGGGTTTTGTCGGGAATCTTTATGTTACGCTCGACTCCACTTATTTTGTCAAGAAACTCGATATGGCAGTTCCCAAAGATATCAATTTGAATTTTGTCGAAGATTTGATTATCAGTCAGGAATTTACCCGTACTTCCGATGGTACTCGCATAAAGATGAAGGACGATATGGTCGTCGAGTTTCAGATGATGCCGGGTACACCTAAGCTGTATACGCGTCGGCTGGCTATGTACCGGAAACATAGTTTTGAAGAACCGGTGGAGAAAGAGATACAATCTCTTTTCGATCAGGAAAAACGAGTTGTCGTTGACGAGATGGCCGAAGTGATGCCGTCTTCGTTTTGGGAAGACAACCGTCAGGCTGAGTTGAAAAAGAAAGAGGGTATGGTAAGCCAATTGCTCGAACGCTTACGTGCCATACCTGTTTATTATTGGCTCGAAAAAATCATAAAGATACTTATAACCGGCTATGTGGAGACCAATGAAGATAAGGATCTGAGCAAGTTCGATTTCGGGCCTATGAATACGACGATCAGCGGTAACTCGGTCGAAGGTGCCCGTTTGCGGGTCGGCGGTTTTACGACAGCCAATCTCAACAAGCATTGGTTTTGGAAAGGCTATGTTGCTTACGGTTTCCGCGACCATCGTGTGAAATATTCTTCGCGTGTTGAATATTCTTTCAATGAAAAGAGCTATTCTCCGGCTGAGTATCCGATCCATTCATTGGCGCTTACTCATACTTATGATATAAACCAGTTGGGACAACAATATCAGTATACCAATAAAGACAATGTGTTTTTGGCGTTGAAGCGTATGAGCGACACCAAGACTTCGTATCTGCAAAATACCGAGTTGTCGTATCAGCGGGAACATGATTTCGGATTGTCTTATGGGGCCAATCTGCGTTATAAGATCGAAGAGTCGACCCGTTGGGTTCCTTTCATAGAAAATAACGGGAAGAAACATAAATACTATAATTGGGCCGAAACCGAATTGCATATAAGATATGCCCCCAATGAAAAGTTTTATCAGACAAAGGGTATGCGTTATCCGATAAATAGAGATGCACCTATTTTCTTTTTGTCGCATACGTTTTCGCCAAAAGATTTTCTGGGCAGCTCCTATATGATAAACCGTACCGATTTCCGTTTTTCGAAAGATTTTTGGTTCTCGGCGTTCGGGCATATCGAGTCGGAGTTCCAGTTCAGTCATGTATGGAATCAGGCACCGTTTACAATGCTTATTCTGCCCAATGCCAACTTGTCGTATACCATACAAGAGGGATCATACAGCTTGTTGAGTCCTATGGAGTTTGTGCTCGACTCGTATGCTTCTTGGGATATAACTTATTTTGCTAACGGAATTCTTTTCAATCGTATTCCGGGAGTGAAGTTGTTGCGTATACGGGAAGTGGTTTCTTTCAAAGGATTTTTTGGAAATCTGTCCGATAAGAACAACCCTTATCTGACGAATCTTAATTCCGACTTGTGGCGATTCCCCGGTGAGAATGTCGTGCATGAGATGAATCCTCGTCGGCCGTATATGGAGTTGGGTGTCGGTCTCGACAACATTTTCAAGATATTGCGTATCGAGTATGTATGGCGGTTGACTTATCGCGAACACAAGGATGTCGCGAAGGGCGGTGTGCGTATTGCTTTGCATTTTTCGTTCTAAGGAAGATTATGGGGCAGATAGTTGATGTATATTATAGAAATAGAATGTTGATAAGTGTAAATAAATACAAATTTGTTGATAAAAACAAGACGGCGATATATTCCTAATTTAATACTAAAATACTACCTTTGTCCGATAATTGTCGGCTTGCGGTAATGGTCGGAGTTTTATCCTCTCATTGTTGTGTGTCGGTATTATGGAAAATATATGACAGATAATATTCATATTATTGCTTGTGGTGAAGAACTCTTGTCCCGTGTGGCTTTTGCCATGCAGGAAAAAGGTCTTTCCGTTTCTTGTTCGGGTTGTGCTCCCGATTTGCAGACGATGCTCGAGAATGGCGGCGTGTTTGTCGGATCTTTGCAGCAGGCCGTATCAGCAGGCCGTAAAGTGAATTTTGTCGTTTCTCCTGCTCTCGGTGTCAATCCCGAGATAGAATATGCCGAGGTGTTGCATCTGCCGGTTATTCCGGTGTCGGATTTGTTTACATCTCTCACCGAGAACAAGGCGCTTGTTGTAGAGTGCAATCCCCGCTATCCCAATCGTATACTTTCTATTATATGGCATGTACTGCAAGCACAGAAGCGTAAATGCGATTATTTGACAGAGAGTTTCATGCAGGGACTTTCTCGCAAGGTCTCTTTGTCCGAAAATACACGTATATGTCTGCTCGACGGCGATTTGCTGTTGCATACCGAGAGTCGCAATTATAAATCGAATATCCTCGTTCTTTCCTCGCTTTTATGGAAAGAAACACCCGATTATCCCACATTCGAGTCTTATCTCGATATATGGCATAAAGTCGTAAACTCTATTGATCGCAACGGTATTGTTATTTACAATCAGGCTGTTACCGTTTTTCAGGAGTGGGCCGAGAATGTGCGGGAAGATATTACGGCTATACCGTATAAAGCGCACTCTTATAGGAAAGAGGGCGATATTTGTTTCCTGACCGGTTCGAAGACCGAGATGCAGTTGTCTTATCCTTGTGATGAAGAATTGTTGTGCGACATCAATGCGGCAAGGTTGGTGTGCCGGCAATTGGGGGTGGCCGACAAATCTTTTTATCAAATGATTGTCTCGGCCGATTTTTTGAAAAAATGATGTTAGTCCTATGATAGTTGCCCGTCAGAAGAAAAAAGAAAACATTGCCGAGTATCTCCTTTACATGTGGCAGATCGAGGATATTATACGGGCATGCGGAGGAAATATCGACGTTATCCAAAAGCAGATTATCGACGGTTATCGGGGACAGTCGCCCGAGACGATGAATGCCATTCGCGAGTGGTACGAGAACTTGTGCGAGATGATGCGCCTCGAAGGAGTTATGGAGAAGGGGCATTTGCAAATCAATAAAAATGTCATTCTCGATTTGTCCGATTTGCATCAGCAGTTATTGAAGTCTCCCCGGGAACCGTTTTACGGGGCGATGTTTTTCAAGACACTCCCTTATATCGTAGAGTTGAGGGCGCGTTCGGGAAATGTTGAGGCAGGAGAACTCGAAACTTGTTTCAACGCTCTTTACGGTGTTCTTATGTTGCGATTGCAGAAAAAGGAGATCTCGCCCGAGACCGAGAAGGCCATACACCAGATTTCGCAATTCCTTGCACTTCTTTCCGAAAAATACAAGCAGGACAAGGCAGGTGAATTGGAACTATAAATAATAAAATCATATCATACTTTATGTCTACGATTCTTGTTACCGGAGCCAACGGGCAGTTGGGCAATGAAATGCGCAATATGTCCCTTCTCGATGATGCCAACAAGTATATTTTTACCGATGTTCGGGAATTGGATATAACCGATCTCGTTGCTGTACAAAATTTTTTATCGGAAAATGCGGTTGATTTTATTGTAAATTGCGCTGCATATACAGCTGTGGATAAGGCAGAAAGCGAAATAGAATTGTGCCGAAAAATCAATGCCTTTGCCGTGGAGAATTTAGCAAAAGCATCGGCTTCTGTCGGAGCAAAAATGATACACGTGTCGACCGATTATGTATACAGCGGCATTCACTATATGCCCTATGTCGAGACCGATGCTGTCGCTCCTGCGTCGGTCTATGGCGTAACCAAGCTCGAAGGGGAACAGCTGTTGCTGGCGGCAAATCCGAATTCGGTGATTTTGCGCACTTCGTGGCTTTATTCTCCTTATGGAAATAATTTTGTGAAAACCATGTTGCGGTTGGGACGTGAACGGGAGTCTCTTTCTGTCGTTTCCGATCAGGTAGGAACACCTACTTATGCAGCCGATTTGGCCGCCGCCATTGTTGTTATAATCAATAACGGAGAGTTTGTGCCCGGTGTATATAATTTCTCTGACGAAGGGGTGTGCAGCTGGTACGACTTTACGGTAACGATACATCGCATAGCCGGTATCGCTGCCTGCCGTGTAGTGCCTATCGATACGGCCGACTATCCCTCGGCGGCCACGCGGCCTTTTTACAGTGTGATGAACAAGAAAAAGATAAAAAACACTTACCCTGTGGCGATACCTCACTGGGAGGAAAGTTTGCGGAAGTGTATCGCCATATTGCAGAGTCAAAACTAAAAACAACCGATACGACGTGAGTACATTTACCGAAGAGATTCAGAAACGACGCACATTTGCTATTATCAGCCACCCCGATGCGGGTAAAACGACCCTTACCGAGAAACTTTTGCTTTTCGGCGGCGCTATCCATGTTGCCGGAGCCGTGAAATCGAACAAGATAAAGAAAACCGCTACCTCGGACTGGATGGAAATCGAGAAGCAAAGAGGTATATCGGTAGCCACTTCGGTGATGGGATTCAATTACGGCGATTATAAAATAAATATTCTCGACACGCCCGGACACCAAGATTTTGCCGAAGATACTTACCGCACATTGACGGCTGTCGACAGTGTTATTATCGTAATTGATGTAGCAAAAGGCGTTGAAACACAGACGCGTAAATTGATGGAAGTGTGCCGCATGCGCAAGACGCCGGTTATCGTTTTCGTCAATAAGCTCGACCGTGAAGGTCAAGACCCGTTCGACCTGCTCGATGAGATAGAATCGGAGTTGAAGATCGCGGTACGTCCGCTCAGTTGGCCTATCAATATCGGCCAACGTTTCAAGGGCGTTTACAACATATATGAGAAGAATCTCAATCTTTATACGCCCAGCAAGCAGGTTGTTACCGAGGCGATAGAATTTCGGGATATCGACAGTCCCGAGTTGGAGAAGCATATCGGAGAGTCCGATGCGACCAAGCTTCGTGCCGATTTGGAATTGATTTCCGGAGTATATCCCGATTTCGATGTCGAAAAATATTTGTCTGGCGATTTAGCTCCGGTATTTTTCGGGTCGGCACTCAATAATTTCGGAGTGAGGGAGTTGCTCGATTGTTTTGTCGAGATTGCTCCGTCTCCGCGTCCTGTACAGGCGATAGAGCGGGAGGTTCGTCCCGAAGAAGAGGCTTTTTCAGGATTCGTTTTCAAGATACATGCCAATATGGATCCCAATCATCGCAGTTGCATTGCGTTCGTGAAAGTCTGTTCGGGAACATTTGTCCGGAACGAAAACTATAAGCATGTGCGCTTGGGCAAGATGATGCGTTTTTCAAGCCCTACGGCCTTTATGGCGCAGCGCAAGTCTACGGTCGACGAGGCCTATCCCGGTGATATAGTAGGTCTGCCCGATACGGGAAACTTCAAGATCGGAGATACACTTACGGCAGGAGAGGATCTTCATTACAAGGGATTGCCCAGTTTTTCGCCCGAGATGTTCAAATATATCGAGAATACCGACCCGATGAAGACCAAGCAGTTGAACAAAGGGCTCGATCAGTTGATGGACGAGGGTGTGGCCCAGATGTTTGTCAATCAGTTCAACGGTCGCAAGATTATCGGTACGGTAGGTCAATTGCAGTTTGAGGTCATTCAGTACCGGTTGCTGCATGAGTATGGGGCTCAATGCCGTTGGGAAACCATCAGCCTCTATAAAGCCTGCTGGGTCGAGAGCGACGATGTCGAAGCTCTTGAAAATTTCAAGAAACGTAAATACCAGTTTATGGCCAAAGATCGAGATGGTCGCGATGTATTTCTGGCCGATTCGGGTTATGTGTTGCAGATGGCGCAGAGCGATTTCCCGAAAATCCGTTTCCACTTCACTTCGGAGTTCTGACGGAACGGTTGTGGCTAATCATTTGCGCATGTGGCGTAATATGATTACTTTTGCGGGCATAAGCAACCCTTATCGTGGAGTAAAAACTTATCATCAACATATATGCAAGAAAAAATCATCATTCTCGATTTCGGCTCGCAGACTACGCAGCTCATAGGCCGCCGTGTGCGGGAGCTCGATATCTACTGCGAGATACTGCCTTATAATAAATTCCCGTATGACGATGAGAACATCAAAGGCGTCATACTGTCGGGTAGTCCTTTCTCTGTATACGACAGTAAGGCTTTCAAGACCGACTTGTCGCAGATACGGGGAAAATATCCCATTTTGGGAATTTGCTACGGGGCACAGTTCTTGGCTTACAGCAACGGCGGAAAAGTAGAGCCGGCACAGAGCCGCGAATACGGGCGTGCCCATCTGTCCCGTTTCTGTAAAGACAATGTCTTATTCAAGAATGTGCGGGAAAATACACAGGTGTGGATGTCGCACGGCGATACCATTACGGCCGTTCCCGATAATTTCAAGGCTATCGCTTCGACTGATGAGGTTGCCATTGCCGCTTATCAGATCGAGGGCGAGGAAGTGTGGGGCGTGCAGTTCCACCCCGAAGTGTTTCATACCGAAGACGGTACGCAGATATTGCGTAATTTCGTCGTTGATGTATGCGGTTGCAAGCAGGATTGGTCTCCCGCATCATTTATCGAAACGACGGTCGCCCATCTCAAAGAGCAGCTCGGCGATGATAAAGTCGTGCTCGGGCTTTCAGGGGGGGTCGATTCTTCGGTAGCGGCTGTTTTGCTGAACAAGGCCATTGGTAAAAATCTTACTTGTATTTTTGTCGATCACGGTTTGTTGCGGAAAAACGAGTTCGAGAATGTCATGCATGACTACGAGCATCTCGGCTTGAATGTTATCGGGGTCAATGCCAAAGAAAAATTTTATCGCGAACTGGCCGGTGTGAAAGAACCCGAGCGTAAGCGTAAGATTATAGGCAAAGGCTTTATCGATGTCTTCGATGAAGAAGCCCATAAGATAAAAGACGTGAAGTGGCTGGCACAAGGGACGATATACCCCGATGTCATCGAGTCTCTTTCCATTACCGGGACGGTCATCAAGAGCCACCACAATGTAGGCGGTCTTCCCGAGAAGATGAATCTTAAATTGTGCGAACCCTTGCGTTTGCTTTTCAAAGACGAGGTGCGCCGTGTGGGACGCGAATTGGGAATGATGGAACGCCTGATCAATCGGCATCCGTTCCCGGGACCCGGTTTGGCCGTGCGTATTTTGGGCGATATTACCCCCGAGAAGGTGCGTATTTTGCAAGATGCCGACGATATTTTCATTCAAGGATTGCGCGATTGGGGGCTTTACGATAAGGTATGGCAAGCCGGTACGATATTGCTGCCCGTGCAATCGGTTGGCGTGATGGGCGATGAGCGTACTTATGAGAATGCCGTTGCTTTGCGTGCCGTAACTTCGACCGATGCCATGACGGCCGATTGGGCACATTTGCCTTATGATTTCCTCGGGAAAGTGTCGAACGATATTATCAATAAGGTAAAAGGCGTCAATCGCGTTACCTATGACATCAGCTCCAAACCGCCTTCGACAATCGAGTGGGAGTAATAGAAAAAAGTTCCTTTTGGATATTTGGCCGGGATTGTAACATCTGTTGCAATCCCGGTATTTTTATCTATTTGCCGTTCTGAGTAAATAGATGGAGGAAAACGTATTTGCTCCGGCCTCGCGTAGGTTTATTTTCTTAGTGTTGTTGTATATATGTTGATGTTAATAATATAGAATTTATTAATAAATAATTTTGATTTTATGTACTTCTTTTATTTCTTTGCAGAGCTTATTAAGTTAAATCTTTTTGAACGGAGATGTTGAAAGTTTACCCGATTGCTCTAATAGTTTTGTTTTTGACTGCCTGTGCCGAATCGAAAAAAGTTCCGTATTTACAGAATATCGATTCTGTCATGTCCGCGATGGAGAAGACGGCCCAGGTTTCTGATCCGATCTTTGTTACAGGGGATATTCTTGCAATTACCGTTACTTCGCCTATGCCGAAGGCGGTCGCTGTATTCAACAATCAGAATATCAATTCTGATGAACCGGTCAACACGGAAACTCAGATACCCACTTATCTGGTCGATAGCCGGGGGGAAATCAATTTTCCTTTGGTGGGAAAGTTGCGTGTTGCCGGTCTCTCTCGTTCTGCTGCCGAACAGTTGATCGTAGAATCTATTTATCCCAAATATCTTACCGAGCCACCTTCGGTTTCGATACGTATTCACAATTTCAAAATATCGGTGTTGGGTGAGGTGAAAAATCCCGGTATATACGAAATCCCCAATGACCGTGTCTCTATTCTCGAAGCTATCGCCATGGCGGGCGACCTTACGATAACGGGACGCCGCGATAATATCTTGCTCATACGTCAGTACGATGGGAAAGAAACGGTCAGCCGTTTCGACCTGAACGATGCCCGACTGCTTACGCAGCCCGATTATTATTTGCGCCAGAACGATATCGTCTATGTCGAACCCAATAAATCGAAATCCCGTACATCCCGGGTTATATCGCCTATCGCCAGCATATCGGTAAGTATCGTTTCGCTTTTGGTAACATTGGCCAACCTGATAGTGAATGTTGTAAGATAATTTACAAGAAAGAATGTATGGATAAAGAGATTGTGCCCCCGATGAAAGACGATGAAGAATCGTCGATAGATTTCAAAGAATTGTTTCTTCTGTTTTTCAGCCATTGGAAATGGTTTGTAGCCAGCGTAGCAATCTTTTTGGTCGTGGCTGTTTTCTGGTTGATGAGGCAGAACGACGTATATACGGTATCTTCGATGATACTCATGAAAGGCGAGAATTCCTCAACGCCTTCTTCCGAAGCTGTTGTCATGGAGGGATTCGGATTGATGTCGGCCGGGAAAATAAATACCGATGACGAAATCGGAATCATGCGTTCCAAGAATGTTTTGTCGCAGGTCGTCAGCGATTTGAAGTTATATGTTGCGTATTACGAACAACGGGGTATGCGCAAGGTAGAGTTATACGGCGACACACCGCTCTTCCTTGATATTGATTCTTTGTTAGTCCCTTATCTGGCGACGCCCATAGCCATCAAGGCCGTACCTGATAAAGAAAACGGCGGATATATCCTCACGGTCGCTTACGATGAAGAGGAGCAAGAATTGCCTTTTGCCGGCGATTCGATGCGTGTTGCGATAGGCGATATATCGTTTATGCTTTTTAAGCGGTGCGGCGTGTGTGAAGAGCCGCATACGTTGTACATTAATGTTGTACCGCCGAAGTTTGTCGTACGCCAGTTAGAGCAGCTTGTTTCCGCTTCGCCCGTAGAGAAAGGTTCTTCCCTTATTACGATGTCGGTCGAGATGAGTCAGGTCGAGAAAGCCAAAGACATTCTCTATAAAATTGTCTATTATTACAATGCCCTGTCTATGGCCGAGAAAAACAGGGTGGCCGAGAATACCGAGCGTTTTATCGATGAGCGTTTACGGCTGTTGTCGTCAGAATTGGGGTCGGTCGAAGATGCCGTCGAGGATTTTATGCGCAATAACGAGTTGGTCGATATAACGGCTAATGCTGCTTCCTATCTTGACGAGTCGAAAAGTATAGAAGAACGCCTGTTCGATGTCGAAACGGAGATGAACCGGTTGGATTATGTCGGGCAGTTTATCACCGATACCGCCAATCGCTATTCACTCATACCGGCTGTGGAAATCAGTAACCAGACATTTCTGACGATTGTCGATGCCTATAACAGTAAGTTGATGGAGCGGGAACGGCTTTTGCGGTCGGTCTCGGAGAGCAATCCGGTGTTGATGACGGTCAGTCAGGATTTGGAAATTTTACGGCGTGGAGTCAAAGACGGCGTTGTTTCGACACGGGCGGGCATGGAGATTGCCCGGAGGGATCTTTTGGCGAAAAAACATGAAGCCAAAAGCCGCATACAAGAAGTCCCCGGTTTGCAACGCGAGTCGGCCGAAATATCCCGTCAACAACTCATCAAGGACAAGCTGTATGTTTTTTTGCTGGAAAAACGGGAGGAAAATTCTTTAAATAAAACCTTGACCGTACCTCGGGCCATCATTATGGACATACCCGATACGTCGGGGATTCCGGTATCTCCGAAAAAGAAAAACATATTGCTTATCGCCCTGTTTTTGGGGGTGTGTGTTCCCGCCGGAATCATTTTCTTGCTCGATTTCTTCAATGACCGTTTCAAAGATCGCGCCGATGTGGAGAAACTGACGACACTGCCCATACTCGGCGAGATATGCACAAAAGGCGATCATGATGAGAATTTGGTCGTATCGGCGTGGTCGGTTGCGCCGATTACCGAACTTTTCCGTCTGCTGCGTAATAATCTGCAATTTGTAATGACTTCGCCCGAGAAGAAAGTAATATGCGTTACATCGACCGTGTCGGGTGAGGGAAAAACATTTCTGGCGTCCAATTTGGCTTTGAGTTTCGGCCTTATCGGTAAAAAAGTGCTGTTGGTAGGCATGGATATACGTCGTCCGCAATTGTATAAATATTTCGATATACCGCAAGTAATGCAGGGGGTAACGACATATTTGTTGGGTATGGAAAACGATATAACCCGGCTTATCATACCCTCGAAAGTCATGACCGATCTCGATTTGTTGCCTTCGGGACCGATACCGCCCAATCCAAATGAGTTGCTTTACGGGCATCGGCTCGAAGAGTTGATCGGTGAGTTGCGTAGCCGGTACGACTATATCGTCATCGATACGGCACCGGTAGGTATGGTTTCGGATACGATGTTGATACGGCGGGTAACCGATGTGATGCTATTTATCGTGAGAGCCGGTTATACGGCGAAAAAATCGTTTGCCTTGCTCGATAAGATAGTTTCGTCCGGGCGTTTCCCCGCCCCGTATTTGGTTGTCAATGGAGTAGACATGGAGTCTCGTTCGTATGGCTATCGCCGTTATGGATACCATTCGTCTTATGGTTATGATGCCGGACGGGTATCCGCACCGGAAAAAAGCAAGCCGGAATAGTAAAGTCATCATATATGCCCCGACGCCCTCTCCCGCAGAGGGCGTTTTTTGTTATCAACAGAAAGGTGCATTTTATCGAGCGGGGCGTTTTTCATTGAAAAAAAATATATATATTTGCTTCTTGATATGTCGGCGCGAAATCGTTGCCGGTTCATTCGCAACATAATAAAACAGTTATATATGAAATTCGTCGTATCAAGTACATTGTTACTTTCTCATTTGCAAACCGTGGGAAGAGTGATTAATTCCAAAAACTCTATGCCTATTCTCGATAATTTCCTTTTTGCTTTGGAAGGAAATGAATTGACGATAACGGCTTCTGATCAAGAAACGACAATGACCACAACTATCGGTCTGATCGAGGCAGAAGGAAAAGGCCTGTTTGCCGTGTCTGCGAAAATTCTGCTCGATCCCCTGCGCGAGTTGCCCGAACAACCTTTGACATTCCAAATCAATGACGAAAATTTGGAGGTATTTCTCTATTACCAGAATGGTAAATACAATTTTGTGGGCGTCAACGGCGATGAATACCCGCAGCGTCCGCCCATGAGCGAAAAGGCGACCCGTTTGACGATGCCCGCGTCGGTATTGTTGGGAGGTATTACCCGCAGCCTTTTTGCTACGGCCAATGACGAATTGCGCCCTGTTATGAACGGCGTGTGCATGGATATTCACCCCGAAGATGTCGTTTTTGTCGCTTCTGACGGATATATTTTGGTGCGTTGTCGCAATACGTCCGTAAAATCGGGTCTTGAATCGACCGTGATTCTGCCCAAAAAACCCGCTTCGCTTTTGAAAAATATCCTTTCGAAGGAATCGGGCGATATAACCATAGAGTTCGATGAGAAAAACATCTGTTTCCATTTGGCGAATTTCGTCCTTATCTGTCGTCTTATCGAGGGGCGTTACCCCAACTATATGTCGGTAATTCCGCAAAACAACAGTAACCGCTTGATTATCGACCGTACTTTGTTTATCAGTGTGTTGCGTCGTATATCGGTTTTCTCCGATCCGGCAAATTCGCTGGTGCGTCTCGATTTGAGTCCCAACCGGCTGGTTGTTTCGGCTCAGTATGCCGGTCTTTCTACGTCGGCCGACGAAAGCATCACGTGCAATTATACAGGCGATACGATGTGCATCGGTTTCAGTGCGACGCAACTCGTGGAGATACTCAATAATATCGATTCGCAAGAGGTTTTGGTCGACTTGGCCGATCCCGGTAGAGCCGGAATCCTTCTTCCCGGGGAAAATGAGCCCGATGAAGATTTGCTGATGTTGCTCATGCCCATGATGTTGAAAGACTGATCGTTGCGCCATGCAGTTGAATCTTAAAAATCCGTTGGTCTTTTTCGACCTCGAAACGACCGGTATAAATATATCGACCGACCGTATCGTCGAAATCAGTTATTTGAAAGTCTATCCTGACGGACGGGAAGAGACGAAAACAATGCGTATCAATCCCGGTATGCCTATACCGCCCGAAGCGACGGCCGTGCATAAAATCACCGATGCCGATGTGGCAGGGTGTCCCACATTCAAGGAGGTGGCGAAGACGATTGCTGCCGATCTCGAAGGGTGCGACTTGGCCGGGTATAATTCCAACCGTTTCGATGTGCCGTTGTTGGTAGAAGAGCTTTTGCGTGCCGGTGTTTCTATCGATATTTCCCGTCGGAAACTTATTGATGTGCAGACGATTTTCCATAAGATGGAGCAACGCACGCTTTCGGCGGCCTATAAGTTTTATTGCGATAAAGATCTCAACGATGCTCATGCTGCCGAGGCCGATACGCGGGCTACCTATGAAGTGTTGAAAGCGCAACTCGACCGCTATCCGCAGCTCAAAAATGACATGGCTGCACTGGCCGATTTTACCTCTTATACGCGGAATGTCGATTTGGCCGGGCGTATTGTCTATAACGATCAAGGAGTGGAGGTCTTCAATTTCGGAAAATACAAAGGCCGTTCGGTGGCCGAAGTATTCAAGGTCGATACCGGATATTACGGTTGGATGATGCAGGGTGAGTTCCCGCTCAATACCAAAAATGTAATTACCAATATCAAGCTGCGTTCGTTCAACCAGAAGTGAAAACAGAAACGGCAAGGCGTGGAACGGCCTTGCCGCTTTCGCAAGAAAAAGATTTTGCCATGTTGCAAGGAAAGAAAATCATATTGGGTATTACCGGAAGCATTGCTGCTTATAAAGCGGCTTACCTCACGCGGGCTTTGATAAAAAAAGGGGCAGAGGTGCAGATTGTCATAACGCCGGCGGGGAAGGAATTTATCACGCCGGTAACGTTGTCGGCTCTGACGGGGAAACCCGTCATTAGCGAGTTTTTCTCGGCCAATGACGGTACATGGCACAGCCATGTCGATTTGGGCTTGTGGGCCGACCTCTTGCTGATTGCCCCGGCCACAGCTTCTACAATAGGGAAAATGGCCAACGGCATTGCCGACAATATGTTGATTACGACCTATCTCTCGGCAAAGGCACCTGTCTTTGTCGCACCGGCAATGGATCTCGATATGTTTGCACACCCTACGACACAACATAATCTCGATTTGTTGCGTTCGTTCGGCAATCATATTATCGAGCCGGCGACCGGAGAACTGGCCAGCCATCTCGAAGGGAAGGGGCGTATGGAAGAACCCGATCGTATCGTAGAGCGCATCGAAGCGTTTTTTGCTTCCCGGCAGTCGTTGCGTAGGCGTAAAATCGTTATAACGGCGGGACCCACGTATGAAAAAATCGATCCTGTGCGCTTCATAGGAAATTACTCCTCGGGTAAGATGGGCTTTTCGTTGGCGAAAGTTTGTGCCGAAAGGGGAGCCGATGTCGTGCTCATTGCCGGGCCCGTGTCATTGTCTACGCCCCATGCTTCGATACGGCGTGTCGATGTGGAGTCGGCCGAGGATATGTATCGGGCGGCGGTGAAGGAGTATGTCGATGCCGACGCTGCTATTTGTTGTGCCGCCGTGGCCGATTATGCTCCGGCCGAATGCAGCGATACGAAGTTGAAACGCTCGTCGGACAGTCGGACGATCGTTCTGAAACCGAACAAGGACATTGCCGCCGAATTGGGTAAGATAAAACGTCCCGGACAATATTTGGCCGGCTTTGCTCTTGAAACCGACCACGAAGCAGAGAATGCACGGGCAAAAATGCAGCGTAAAAATTTCGATTTTATCGTCCTCAATTCATTGCGCGATACCGGTGCGGGTTTTAAGGGCGATACCAATAAGGTAACGATATGGCATCGCGACGGTCGCTCGGTCGAGTATCCGTTGAAAAGCAAAGGTGAAGTGGCGGCCGATATTATCGATACATTAGCGGCTTGTTTCGAGGGGAAATAAAATAAAAAACGCTTTCTCCCGTATTTATAAAAAAGGCTTCGTTATGAAAAATTTGTGGCTGTTGAGTTTCTTGTGTCTGTTGTCGGCCTTTTCGGTGTCGGCACAGGAACTTTCGTGCCGGGTGCAGGTCAACAGCGACAAAATACAAGGAACCAACAAACAGGTTTTCACGACTTTGCAACAGGCGATTACCGAGTATATCAACACCCGTAAATGGAGTGAGGCTCAGATTGCCGTCAATGAAAAAATCGATTGCAGCATACTCATCATTGTCAATTCGGTAACCGATACCCGGTATTCGTGCGAGATACAGGTGCAGTCGCGCCGTCCGGTCTATAACTCGTCCTATACTACGACGATGCTCAACTTCCGCGATACGGAGTTTGAGTTTACCTATCAGGAGTACGACCCGTTGGTGCACAATGAGATGACGATGGAAAATAATCTTACCGGTGTACTCGATTTTTATGTGTATATGATTCTCGGCATCGACTTCGACAGTTTCTCTTATAAAGGCGGAGAATATTTTTTCAAACAGGCCGAGAATTTGGTAACGATGGGACAGTCGACGCAGGAAATCGGCTGGACGGGATTTGGTAGCAGTCGCAATCGTCATGCCCTCATGTCGGCATTTATAGAGAACCGCAACGAGCCGTTCCGTCAGCTTTGGTACACCTATCACCGGTTGGGTCTTGACGAAATGGCGTTGAGCGTCGATAAAGGTAGGTCGAAGGTAACCGAGGCTCTCGGTAAACTGGTCGAATTTTATGAGTTGTCGTCGACGTCGGTGTTGCTTCCTTTGTTCAGCGACAGTAAGCTCGACGAGGTTGTCAATATTTATTCCGAGGCGCCCCGTCAGGAAAAAGACGAAGTGTACAAGATACTGAATCGTCTTTATCCTACCGAGACCAAGCGCATCGAGCCTTTACGCAAATAGTCCTTTCTTCCGGAGGTTTATGATACAGAGATTATTTATACGCAATTATGCCCTTATCGATTCGTTGGAGATCGATTTTCGTCCCGGGTTTACGGTTTTGACAGGAGAAACGGGAGCGGGTAAGTCGATTATTTTGGGGGCTCTCTCTCTTATTTTGGGACAGCGTGCCGACAGTAAAGCCATCAAGGACGCTGCGCAGAAAACGGTTATCGAAGGTACGTTCGATGTGTCGGCTTATGAGATGCGCTCTTTTTTTGAGGAAAATGATTTGGACTATGAGCCTTCTGGAATCTGTATTTTACGCCGAGAGTTGTCGCCGGCAGGAAAAAGTAGGGCTTTTGTCAATGATACGCCCGTTTCCCTGACAGTGCTCAAAGAGTTGGGAGAGCAGCTTATCGATATACATTCCCAGCACCAGAATCTGCTTTTGGGAGACAACCGCTTCCAGTTGCGTATGATCGATATTTGGGCCGGTGATGAAAGTCTGCTTTCGCAATACCGGACGGAATATAAGCGTTATTGTGATTTGCGCGATTCGCTTGATCGGTTGCGGAGGGCGAGTGAAGAAAATCGTAAAGAAGAAGACTATCTTCGTTTTCAGTACGACCAGCTCTGCGAGGCTCGCCTTCAACCCGGAGAACAATCTCTTTTGGAAGACGAACAGGAGATGCTCACCCATGCAGGAGAGATAAAAAACGCCTTGTATTCTGTCGCTCAATATTTGGGTGGCGATGAGGGCGGGGCTCTTTTGCAGATGAAGGAGTGCCAGTCGGTCCTGCGGTCGTTGCTGCGTATTTATCCGGCAGTGGAGCCATTGAGCGAACGCATAGAGTCGGCTTATATCGAAATGAAAGATATTCTCGGCGAGATAGAAGACCGACAAGAAACGGTTTCTGTCGATCCTATACGTTTGCAAGAGGTAGAAAGCAGACTCGATTTGATTTACGGTTTGCAGCAGAAACATCATGTCTCTGCGATCGATGAGTTGTTGTCGTTACAAGCCGATTTGCAACAACGGCTCGAAGCCATAGACCATTCCGATGAGCAGATCACCGAATTGCGGAGGAAACTTTCGGAACAGGAAAAGTCGCTACATACATTGGCCGAGCGTTTATCTGCTGCCCGTCATGAGGCTTCGGTCGGATTTACCGAAAAACTTATCGAACGGGCCCGGCCGTTGGGTATGCCGCATTTACGATTCGAGGTGGAATGGAAATCCAAAGAAGGTTTCGATACCGACGGAACCGAGTCGGTGCGTTATCTTTTCTCGGCCAATAAAAACAGACCTATGGA
>HF999717.1 GCA_000434215.1 Bacteroides sp. CAG:144 | reverse complement strand
TGACGACTGCAAGGAGGAAGAATCTCTTGCAAAGTGTTGCCGCCCTCTCTCGGAAAGAGCAGTTGTTGGGAAGGGCGACAATGAGAAAGAAATCAAAAACAAGCGGTAAGCGAGCTTCGATAAAATAAAAACGGGAAAATGGCCTATCGTAACGTCCATCAATATTGGGTGTATATCATGTCGAACAAGAGTCGTAGTGTCGTCTATACGGGCATAACAAACGACCTTTATCGACGGTATTTGGAGCACCGTACCGGAATCTTCAAGGGCTTTACCCAACGGTATAACTGTTGCGACCTAATTTATTACGAAGAATTTAAGTTGGTAGAAGAAGCGATAGAGCGGGAGAAGGAGATAAAAGGATGGCGTCGGACGAAGAAAGAACGTCTTATAGACACGCTAAATCCCGATCGGAAGAATTTGGCCGAGGAACTTGGTTGGAACGATGAGTAATGAGAGGTATTACTTTCTTGTTCCCTTATCGTCTTGAAAGGCTTTGCTTTGAAGAATCCCTTGCCAATGCCTGTCATTCTGACGACCGTAGGGAGGAAGAATCTCCTGCCAAGTGTCTGTCATGCTGAGCGATAGCGAAGCATCTCCACCCAAGCGATTTTGTATGAGATCTCTCACATGCGTTCGAGATGACATAGCCAAGCGATGCAACCTTCACGGTGTGATGTCATTCTGAATGCAGCGTAAGCGTAGTGAAGAATCTCAAACAAATAGCACGGGATTCCTCGCGTGCGCTCGGAATGACAAAGGGTTGTCGCCCTCGGGAACGCTGTCATTCTGAGGGGTAAAACCCCGAAGAATCTCACCCCCCCCAAGCGTATGTCATGCTGAGCAATAGCGAAGCATCTCCTGCCAAGCGAGAGAACAATCGCCACCGTTTCGAGTAACAAAGAGGAGATCCCTCACACTTGACCATAGGTCTCGGTTCGGAATGATAAGTGGCCTATCAGCCTTGCTTGGAATGGTAGGTTTTGTCCCGGAGCAACATAAATTATCTTAATAAATGGATAAGTCAAAGAAATATATTGTATCAATTTACATAGTTTTTAAATCAATACATAAAGTACTGTTGCGTTTCAAAAAATCTAATTTTGTAAACACATACATTTCTAAAAATGTATCTGTTGAAATATCTATGATTTATTAACTAAAATTTTCTATCATGAAAAGAAAAATTACTCAGATTGGTAGGCTGTTTGTAGCGGCTGCTTTGTTCTTCGGCGCATCGTCGTGGACAAATGCGGCAGAAACTACAGAGATAGCCATTAATCCCCAAAGCAAAACAGCGGACGAGGGTGCAACATGGACCTTCGGTGATTATGTAATTACCAATACCGCTGGAAAGACTTATAGTACGGGCGGTGATGGTTCGTATATAAAGTTTTCGGCAGCAGATTTTGCGATTGCTATTCCGGAAGGGAAACAGGTTGTTTCTTTTAAAATCGAAGGAACATCGAATTATGCAGAAGGTCCTTCGATTTTGAAAAAGTTGAATGGTGAGGAATTTGGTGACGAGCAATATGTATTGCCTATAAAAGGTGAGCAAGCTGCATCTCACACCATAACTTTTACTACGCCAGTTACGGGAAATTTGCCTTTTACTATTTCCGGAAAACAAGCAATTGCACGGATTACTTTGGGTGTACAAGACAAACAAGAAGTTCCAGAACCGTCCGAAGCTCCCAAAGTGGCTTATCTCTGCGGTGCTACCGAGACGACCGAAGGTGTGTACAATGCACTTGTAGCTGCCGGTATGGACGTAATAGCTCTCAATTACGACGATAAAACGCTGACCGGAGAGCTTGAAGCCGACGGTCTCGCCGGCTATGACCTCGTTGTATTGGCGGGTAAAACCGGTTCTTCTTCGGCCCTGGCAGCATCGTTCGATAAGATCGTAGGTAAAGTACCTGTTCTTTCGACCAAAGCATTCTGGTATGCCAAAACCTCTCCCGCAGGAACGAATGGCGGTAACCCCGGAACAGCCGAAACTCCATCGCTTTCGATAGATCGCGTAGATCTTTATGCCGAACATGATATTTTTGCCGGTATCGATGGGAATAATATCGGGGTCTTCAACGTAAGTGATGCTATAACCACTGGTCGTTATATGCAATCGAACGGGCAATTCGCCGATAATACACCTGCACAGACCACTATCGCAACTGTCGGCGGGCAAGATGCCATTGCCGAGGCTTGGGTCGATGGTAAAGGCTTTGTGATGATTCCGTTTGATGCCAATGATGCTACTTGTGCTGCCGACGGTCTTACCGAGGCCGGTGCTAAATTGTTTGTAAACGCAGCCAACTACCTGATTGCCGGTAAGCAATACGAAGTTCCCTATGTAGGTACTTGTCCTAAACCGGTGATTACGACTACTCGTATTGATCAAACCGTCAAATATACCCTCTCTATTACGGCCACTGCCGAGCCTGCTATCGATGGTCTGAAAATCTATTATACGATCGACGGTAGCGAGCCTACTGCCGAAACCGGTACATTGTATGATGCCGAAACACCGGTGGAACTTGTCAACGATTGCACGGTGAAAGCCATCGCTTGCGCCGATAAATATCGCAATTCCGAAGTGGCCGAATACGTTTTCGTAAATGAGGCTATGACCAAGTTGGCAACCCCGGTTATCACAACCGCTCAAAATGAGAAAGATGTAACCGTTACGATTACCTCGACCAACGAAGGTGTTGAGCCTACGGCTTACGCTATCTATTATACGATCGACGGTACCGAACCTACCGCCAATAGCAAGGTGTATACCGAACCGTTTGCCTTTGCCGGCGGCTCTGCTACCGTTAAAGCCATTGCCATAGGCGAAGGGTATAAAAACTCTGATGTAGCTACGCAACAAATTACCAATACCGGTTATGTAGCTCGTGAGAAGACACTCTATCAGAGCGATTTCAATATGTTGCCCACCAGTTGGGGATATTATGATCCCGAAAGTTGCGACGAACAATATTCGGGCAAAGGCATTGCAGCAGATCCGAATGCTTCATGGGACAAAAATATTACTTTCATAGATAAAGGTAAAAGCGGTAGCGGCAAATGGCACGATTGGGCGTTCGAATCGTCGAAATGTCGTGTATTCCTTCCCATACAACAGGCTCTTGGCGGCGTAGGAAGTGCTTACGGTCCTGCAACCGAAGCCGATGCCGGTGCAACGCAAGGCGCATTGGCATATACGGCCGAGAGTGGTACGTCTGTGACATTCACTTATACCAAGCAACTCGAGGCTCCTTTTGACATCATCATGTACCTCGGTACCGGAAGTACAAGCGGTACGTTGAAGTGTGCCGTGCAAGTGAGTGATGATATGACGGAGTGGGAAACCATAGAGAATATTTCCCAGCCGGTAGATAAGATGATTCACAAACAAGTGCTTTCGTATGATGGAACTGGTAAAAAATACATTCGTCTCGACTTTGCCGGTAGCAGTAAAAACTCGAATGGTATGTTGTTCGACTTCATCGTAAAAGGTATCGGTCAAGACGAATTGACTTTGTTGTCGATGAGCCCGACCGCCGGTACGAAAGAAGAACCCAAAGAGATCGATAAAGCTCAAACTGTTTTCACGGCTACGTTCAACCTCAATGCTGTAATCGGAGATGCTGTGGCTTATTTCGGTGCTCCTGTTGAGGGTGAAGCTTACACCAAAAATTGCGAAATCGTAGCAGAAGGCAATAAGGTAACCATCACCCGTCCCGAAGCCGATAAAGAATTGGCTGCCGGTAATTATGTCCTCTACCTGAGTGGTGTGAAAGACGAGCAAGGTGCAGCTTTGAAAACTCCTATTACCGCTTATTATTATGTAAAAGCCCAGTTGCCTACTCCTACGCTGGCCGAGCCCAAACAAGAAGATACTTATGTGTCGGTTGTCGTTAATCCGTTGGCCGAAGAGTATACCGATTACAACTTCTACTATACGACCGATGGCAGCACACCTACGACGAGCAGCTTCCTCTATGACGGAACCTCGATCAAGTTCTACGGTGAAAGCGCAACCATCAAAGTGATTGCTGCTGGCGAGAAATATATCGCTTCGGGTGTTGCTGAAGTCCCTGTTGTGAATGACAACTATATGGCACGCGAAAAAGTCGTATATACCAACGACTTCCATACTCCCCATTCGGAATGGTTCTATCTCGTAGACTTCACGTATGACGAAGCCGACACGACAAAGGCAGTCAATGCAGTTGTAAAAGACGGCGCCGTATGGCCCGAGGGTATCACTTACTCTGAATGGTCGGAAAAAGATCACTTCCGTGTGCATATCTTCCCGAAAGGAAATGAATACACAGGTTACCGTCAATATGCCGGCTGGTCGTTCTATGGAGAGAGCGGTCGTCGCATGTTCCTTCAAGATAATAAAGGATTGGCATTGCTCGGTTCGTCCGGTAAAGCCAGTGTAGCGCCCGATTCGATGTTTGTGGGCCCGTTCGATATCGACATCCAAGTATCGGGAGCCAAGAGCGCGGCAAAAGTACAGATATTCGTCAGCGATGAACTCGAAGGCAATTCTTGGGAACTCATCGGTGAAGCTACTGCTCCCGCCGGAGAAAAAGCTACGATAACAGGTTCGTACAACGGTACCGATAAGAAATATGTTCGTGTAGAGACTACTACATCCGAAATATATTTCGATAAGTTTATCGTGAAAGCTCCGGGTTATGGCGAACTCAAACTGCAATCGGTATCACCTGCCGGTGGAGCATACGATGCACCTGCCGTATTGGAAGAAACGGCCGATACGTTCGTTCTGACGTTCAACAACCCGTTGGCTACCGAGCAAGATGCAGACTTGGTTGTATTCTTTGCTGCTCCGGCTCTCCCGGTTCATAATTGTACTTACACGATAGAGGGCAATACGATGACGGTAACCCGTCCCGATGCCACTACCCCGCTTGCAGCAGGTACTTACCAATTCATTGTAAAAGGTGTTAAAGATGTAGCCGGCCAAGTATTGGGAAGCCAGTTGAATACCTTCTATAAAGTCGAGGGCAGCAGCTCTTCGGTTAACGCACCCGAAGTAGAGAAGACCGTCGTATCGACCGTCATCTACTCGATCAGCGGTGCCGTACAGAGCGAACTTGCTCCGGGCTTGAACTTCGTCCGCACGACATACAGCGACGGTACGGTCGAAGTAGAGAAAGTGATCAAGAAGTAAATAAAAGAATCGAATATCGATTCCTCCGATAAAATGG
>HF999716.1:16035-18999 GCA_000434215.1 Bacteroides sp. CAG:144 | reverse complement strand
CGTTTTTATTAGTTATCAACATCACTTCATTCGTTTCAGTACGTGTTCGGCCTTATCTTTGATTTTTTTCAAATCTTTCTTTATCTCATGCCCTTTCATGACAAGCATGGAATCGCCCCGAACCCATAGGGAGACCTTCTCCCCATTTTTACCGGAAAACCGGATCACCGAGTCGGGTTGTTGGCTCATCGTCCCTTCTTCTACCACCAACATAGCCGGCGTGAGAATACTGGTATCCTGTTTCGTTACCGGATCGTAATAGGTCATCATCATTTCATAGGAAACATCTCCCCCGTTTTCGGGCGTCAAAATCATTAAGTCATAAAGAACCGAAGAGCCGTCCTGAGACTCTGCCCAACCTTCATAAACCGATACCAGCGTATCACCGGAAATACCTTCCTCTTGCAACTCCATCGTAGCAACAGGTTCTTTGCGCGATTGACAAGCGACAACCATCGTCGCCGTCAGAACAAATACGAAAAACTTTTTCATACACATAATTTAATAAAAGATTTTGTTCATATAACAGCCGCCACCAAAAAAAGTTCTATTTTGTATAATCGAGATACCGATTTTCGCTATATTTGAGAAAACATTTGGCACAATATTTGTTTCTCTACAAATGATTTTATGATATAAAAAACAACTGCATATATGACAAATACCGAAATAGAGACTTCATACCGAGGAATACTCTCTCTCTTAGAGGAAAAGCGGCTGAAAGAAGCATTCTGTAAAACAGCAGAGCTGGCAGCTCTTCTTCCCGACGAATGGCAAATCACAGACAAATTGTCGGAATTGGAGTCGTCATATCGGTATATGATACAATATATGCTCGACGGACTCAATGACCCCAATCGCCAAACTTTTTATAACAGTTTGCTACTATCGGCATACACGCTTGCCGATAAAACGGTCGAATGTTTACTCGAAAAAGAATCAACTGCTCTCTACTATCAGAAAAAAAGATATTATAAAACCCGCCCGGAAGAAACCATACAGACTGCACTCGACGAAGTTGACAAGGCTACGGGTGATTTATCTCTCAACAGCCTGCTCAACGATATTGACAATAATCCCGACGTACAAACAACTCTCAGACAAAAAACCGAACAAGCCGAAAATGAATTATTTGTTCGTATTTGGAGTAATTATCCGGCTTCGGAGTGGGATTATTCGGCACTCGAAGAAGGATTATCGCCCGCACGTTTCCCCAACGAAACGGTGGTTCTGATCATCGCCGCCCTCACGTTGAACATTCTTCATCGATACGATGAAAAGAAACTCGACATGCTCCTTACAGTCTATTCAGCATCGGAGGAAGAAGAAATCCGCCAACGAGCCTTATGCAGCGCACTGATTCTGTTTTTCATTTATAGAAAAAGGGTAAACCTCTCTCCTGCTCTTACAGCCCATATCGAGGCATTGAAAGAGGAAGACCGATTTTCCCGCGATGTACGCAACATCTTCCTGCAACTGATAAAAAGCCGGGAAACCGAACGTATCTCCCGAAAATTTACCGAAGAGCTGCTTCCCGAAATGATGAAACTCAGCCCGTCGCTCTACAACAAAATCAATCCGACCGATATCGATCCCGAAAGCGGATCTCCCGACCCCAACCCCGAGTGGCAAGAACTACTCGAACAGTCGGGTATTGCCGATAAAATAAAAGAACTGAACGACTTGCAAATGGAAGGCTCGGACGTTTTCCTGTCGACATTTTCGGGATTGAAAAGTTTTCCTTTTTTTCAAGAATTGGGGAATTGGTTTCGCCTGTTTACATCAGAACATAGCGCCATACAAGATATTTTTCCCGACGGCGAGAACGGGAAAAACAATTTCCTACAATTAATCGGCTATTCCCGATTCCTCTGCAACTCCGACAAATACTCGTTTTGTCTCAGTCTCAAACAGGTTCCGGCTTCCCAACGACAAATGATGACCATGCAGTTCAATGCCGAAGGCACCGACATGGCACAAATAGAAAAAGAACGTCGGGAGACATCGGCCGACGAGACGAAAACGGGAATCTCCAACCAGTATATACAAGACTTGTACCGCTTCTTTAAATTGCATAACCGCCGTAACGAATTTCATGACTTGTTTGCGCATCCCATAGATTTGATGCAAGTCGACAGCCTGCAATCTATTCTCGATAGCGATGAGACCTTGCGTATCATCGGCGAGCTTTATTTCAAAAAAGCCTATTACGACGATGCCTTGATTTTATTCCGCCGCCTTTCCGATCGGTATACAACCGACAACGGCCTATATCAAAAAATAGGTTACTGTCTGCAAGCAGCAGGACAATACGACAAAGCTCTGGAAGCCTACCTGCAAGCAGAAATCATACAACCCGACAATACATGGACGGTACGCCGTATAGCCGCTTGTTACCGCAGTCTGAAAAATTCACAGAAAGCCCTCGAATACTACCTGAGAGCCGAATCCCTGCAACCCGACAATCTATCGATCGAGTTGCTTATCGGACATTGTTACGTGGAGGAAAAAAATTACGAAGAAGCCTTGAAGTACTATTTCAAAGTGGATTACCTCAAACCCGAGAGCGGGAAAGCCTGGCGACCTATCGCTTGGTGCTCTTTCCTCACCGGCAAACACGAACAAGCCTTGCGGTATTACGAAAAAATCTTATCGAACGTACCCTCGGCTCTCGATTACATGAATGCCGGACATGTGGAGTTGGCCCTCAAACACACACGCCGAGCGCTGGAATTATACAGGCAAAGCATTTCTCTCGACAACAACGACACTCAATCGTTCGTCAATAATTTCAAACAAGATATTCCGGAATTGGTCAGAGCCGGGGTTGCGGAAAATGATATTCCCATTCTTCTCGACCAACTGCTGTATCAAATATCATAATCACCGGCTGCCCAAGTCGTCATACAGCTTCTGCAAAAATGCTTGTGCCGATTTGGCACATGTATCGGCTTGCGCCCCCTC
>HF999716.1:6438-16018 GCA_000434215.1 Bacteroides sp. CAG:144 | reverse complement strand
CCCCCTCTTTCAAAAGCCAGCTTTCGGAATCGCAATCGTAAACGGCACGATTCTCCGCATCGACATAGCCGAGCCCGTCTTTATAGGTATAATATGCAAAATGACGTTGAGTCGTATCGGCGATATTTTTACTGAAAGCAAAATCGGAATAATCGATGTGCATCTGCGCCAACAACGTCGCCGCCAAATCGATTTGCGATGCATAGTCTTCCACGACACGGTGCCCTCTCACGGCTCCGCCACACCATACCATAGGTATATGGTGTCTCTTTACCTCATGTTCCTGTATTCCGGCCGGATAACGCATGGTATGGTCGGCAACAAAAACAATCAATAAATTCTCCCACAGAGGAGACTGCCTGAGTGTATCGACAAAAGCTCCCAGACAACTGTCGGTATAGGCAACCGAATTGAGATAAGGATGTTCGAGCCTGCTCATCGGTACATCGAAAGGCTCGTGGCTGCTCAGGGTCAGAAACGTTTTCATAAAAGGACGGGCTGTCTGCCGAGCGATTTCTTTTTCCACCCGAGGGAAAGTAATATGGTCGGGAACACCCCAGCGGGCCGAATTTTCTTCGGTTGTAAAATCATCGCACGACATAACCCTGCCATAACCTGTCGCATAAAAATACGACCGCATATTGGTAAAATCGGCATCGCCTCCATAAATCATTTCCGTATCATACCCAACCTTTCGCAACGAGCGTGCAATAGCCGGCAAAGACTGAGACTTCGATGGGGATTTCATAATCGACGCCGTAGGCTGTGCCGGATAACCGCTAAGGATAGAAACCAGCCCCCGGTCGGTCCGGAAACTATTCGCATAAAAATGGGGAAAATAGATTCCTTCCTCGGATAGAGCTTTCAGACGGGGCATAACTTCGGGCATATCGAGAATATGTCCGGTAAAACTTTCGAGTATGACCAGTACGATGTCGGGCCTGTGTGTAGACAACCAGCTACCCGTGCTATCGGGAAAAACGACAGGACGTTGTGCCAACGGAGCAAATGCGGCATCGGCCTCGGCCGGTGTCATAAAGCGGTATTGGTTCGAAAAATCCTCCCCCTTAGACACGGACGACATAAGGCTGAATGCCGGATTGACTGCTGCATGGTTCAACTCTATACGTTCGCTGAAATAAGCCCACCCCACATTCATCGTAGAAGCCGAAACTCCGCCCCGTATGGGCAGGAACAAAAATGCCGTCAGGAACAGGTACACACCTGTCGTAAACACGCGACGACGTTCCGCACTTTTATTTGCCATCGGTCTCAGCAACCATCGGTCTAACGGATAACCCACGGCCACCACATACAGAACGACAAACAAAAATGCTACAAAAAACATGCCCACAGGGACACTTGCCATAGCATCGGCCGGAGATTGCAGGTAAAACAACGGAGTTACATCGATACGGAATCCCCAATAACCGTACAGTTCCGCATCGGCGACACAAATAAGAGACAGTAGAAAAATAATAATTCCGAAATAACCGCGTAATATATATAGCAGCCACCGACCGGGCAACCATATCGAAACCATTGCCAACAGCATGGGCAATACCATGATATAGGCCGAGACCGACAAATCGAGAGGCAAACCATGCCACATGACCCGTAACCAATCGAGAAAAGAGATCCCGGCATATAAATCGCCCTGCCAAAACATGAAAAGAGGTTTCTGCAAGACAAAAACCAAAACAAACCAAAAATAAATAACTACAAGGTAACGCAACCGACTCATAAATCTGTTATATTTATCGGGTAAAGATATATATTTGCTAAAAACCGATTTCCCAATTAACACAAATTATATCGCCGACATTTAAGAGCCACTGCTTTTATTGCTATTTTCGCACAAATATTTATACTATGAAAAACATTTTTTATTTGGTACTTGTTGTAATATTTAACTTTTCCTGTACAGATATGACCCAAAAGAAAAATCCTTTACTGACACCGTTTACCGACCTGCACGAAACCGCACCTTTCGACAAGATAAAAACAACAGACTTCGAGCCGGCCATCTCCGAAGCCATCGCACTGCACCAAGCCGAGATAGACTCTATCGTACAACAAAGTGAAGCTCCGACTTTCAAAAACACCATCGAAGCTCTGGAACTCTCGGGCAGCAAACTCAGCCGCATCACATCGATATTCTTCAACCTGCTCAACGCCAACGGAGATGATGAGATGATAGCCGCTTCGGAACGAATTTCTCCGCTATTGACCGAACACCATAACAATATCAATCTCAACGAAACTCTATTCCAAAGGGTAAAAACCGTTTATGAGCAACGCGATTCCCTGTCTCTTACTCTCGAAGAAAGAAGACTGCTCTCGGAAACCTATGACGGCATGGCACGCAATGGAGCCAATCTCGAAGGCGAAGCACGGGAGAGATACCGGGAATTGAGTAATGAGTTGAGTCGCCTGAGTCTCAAATTCGAATCGAATGTATTGAAAGCTACAAATGCTTTTGAAATGGTGCTCACCCAAAAAGAGGAGATCGCCGGACTACCGCAAAGCGCACTCGACGCAGCAGCAATGAAAGCCAAAGAAAAAGGACACGACGGGGCTTATCTTTTCGACCTTTCCTATCCCAGTATGATTGCTTTCATGCAATATGCCGAGCGCCGCGACCTTCGTGAAAAAATATACCGGGCACACAATACCCGTTGCGTAGGCGGTGAATTTGACAACCGGGACATCGTCATTCGCATCGCCGAAATTCGTAACGAGATAGCCCGATTATTGGGACATAAAAACTACGCTGAGTATGTACTCGAACATCGTATGGCCCAAAACAGCGACCGTGTCTATAACTTGCTGAACCAACTGCTCAAAGCCTACAAACCGACAGCCCTTCGAGAAATAAAACAACTGCAAGCATTCGCCGAGAAGAAAGAAGGACACCCCGTAAAGCTTATGCCCTGGGATTACTCTTACTACTCTACCCTACAAAAGGACGAATTGTATGATCTCAACGACGAAATGCTGAAACCGTATTTCGAGTTGGAGCAAGTGAAAAAAGGCGTATTCGGACTCGCAACGCGCTTATACGGACTGACATTCAAGAAAAACAGCGAAATACCTGTATATCACCCCGAAGTAGAAACATTCGAGGTTTTCGATGAGGACGGAAGTTATTTGGGAGTCCTCTATACCGATTTCTATCCCCGATCGACCAAACAAGGGGGGGCATGGATGACCTCTTTCAAAGACCAATGGATTACCCGGGAGGGTGAAAACAGCCGCCCGCACATCTCCCTGGTCATGAATTTCACACGTCCTACCGAATCGACCCCCGCTTTACTTACATACGATGAAGTAGAAACATTCTTACACGAATTCGGACATGCTCTGCACGGATTAATGGCCAACTCCCGATACGAATCTCTTTCGGGTACCAACGTTTACCGGGATTTCGTAGAACTGCCCTCCCAACTTATGGAAAACTGGTTGCCCGAACAAGAGTTCCTCGAAACCTTCGCCCACCACCATCTCACGGGTGAGGTTTTGCCCGACAGCCTCATTCAAAAGATACGCAATACGCAACGTTACCATGTGGGATATCACTGTGTGCGACAACTTACCTTCGGAATGCTCGACATGGCTTGGCATACACAAACAGAAAAAATCGAAGATATTACAGCTTTCGAACAAAATGCTATCTCTCCTACACAACTGCTTCCCGTTATCGACGGAACTCTTATAAGCAGCCAATTCTCCCATGTATTCGGCGGTGGTTATGCAGCCGGTTATTACGGGTACAAATGGGCCGAAGTTTTGGATGCCGACGCTTTCTCGCTCTTCATGGAAAACGGTATTTTCGATAAAAAAACCGCAGAGGCTTTCCGCAAAAACATTCTGGAAAAAGGAGATACGGAAGAACCCATGACACTTTACGTCCGATTCCGAGGTCGGGAACCGGAAATCGAAGCGATGATGAGACGCGACGGCATTAAATAAAACGAAAAGGGCTTTATCGTTCGGTAAAGCCCTTTTCGTTTTATTTAATCAACTATGATTTCGCACACACAAATAGTATATATCTTTGCAGGGCAAAGATACGCAAGAAACCATGAAAAAACTTTCCATCATCACCATCAACTATAACAATAAAAGCGGACTGGAACAAACGATAAAAAGCGTCGTAAATCAAAATGCGGAGAAACACACCGAACATATCATCATCGACGGAGGCAGCAATGATGGCAGTCTCGATGTCATAGACGAGAATAAAGAACATTTCTCATATTGGTGCTCGGAGAAAGACAACGGAATATACCACGCCATGAACAAAGGTATCGCACATGCAACCGGAGAATATCTATTATTTCTCAATTCGGGAGATTTTTTAGAACCGGAAGTCATTGCAACCGTACTCAATAAATTGACCGGGACAGACATTATTTACGGCGATATAATTTTCCAAACGACAAACGGCGAACGACAGACAATGGTTTACCCCGACACACTCAGTACCGAATATATGTTTTTCAAAGCCATCGGCCACCCGGCCACATTTTTCCGACGGTCTTTGTTCCAACGGTACGCCTACAATGAATCTCTAAAAATCGTCTCCGATTGGGAATTTCTTTTCAAAAAAATCATCATGGAATCACATTCGACGCGGCATATACCGCTCTTCATCTCCACATTCATGACAGACGGTATAAGTTCGACCTCGGGAGACTTATGCGACCAAGAAAGACGAGAATGCCTCACCCGTCTTCTTTCACCGGCTATCTATCAAGAGATGTGTTCATTGTATGAATTCAAACACAACCCTTACATAAGCCTCTTCTCAGAAATCGGTGATAAACCGCACATCAGGCGGCACATACGCAAATATATAAGATTCTTACTGTCGGTAAATCATATTGCCGGTCTCTTGTACAAGAGGAAAAGTAAAAAACGATAAACATGTCCGACAATGAAAATCGCTGTCGTCCAAACATTCTTGTAACGCCCTAAACCGACAAGCACTCAAATACACTCGTACTTCATTCCTATGGCTATTATCTCCATGATGAAGACCAGAGACAGTAGTCTCCCCCGACAGATGTTCCTTTTACCCCTACAATCGCAAAAATAACAACCGATCGAGAAAACGATTCTCAAAAAAATAAGGCTGCACCAGAGAAGCGCAGCCTTATCGACTCATTCATAAGAAAAAGTTCAGGTTATTTTTTGAAATAACGGTTGTAGAGACCTTCAAAGCCTTTACCATGACGGGCTTCGTCCTTTGCCATTTCATGTACGGTATCATGAATAGCATCATAACCGAGTTCTTTGGCACGTTTGGCAATACGCATCTTGTCGGCGCACGCACCGCATTCTGCGTCTTTGCGGGCTTCAAGATTTTTCTTGGTATCCCAAACTACTTCACCGAGAAGTTCAGCAAATTTCGATGCATGCTCTGCTTCTTCCCAAGCGTAGCGTTTGAATGCTTCGGCAATTTCGGGATAACCTTCGCGATCGGCCTGACGGCTCATAGCCAAATACATACCCACCTCGGTGCATTCGCCCATGAAATGAGCTTTGAGACCTTCCATAACTTCGGCATCTTCTACAACACCGTCGCCGATATGATGCTCAGTAATGAATTGAAGAGCTTCACCGTTATCAACGACTTCTTTGAATTTCGAAGCAGGAACTCCGCATTGAGGACAACGTTCGGGAGCTTGATCACCTTCGTGTACATAACCGCATACGGTGCAGATAAATTTCTTTTTCATAACGTTTGGATTTTAGGGTTTAATAATAGGAGTTTATTCTAACTTTCTTGTAGACATTTTTTACAAATACCGCGATAATACAGATGCGTTTCCGTTACCAAAAAATCGGCAGCAACGGTAGGCGACATCGGCGGCACGGGAACATCATAAATCGCTCCGCAAGTATTACAGCGAAAATGTGCATGAGGCGTTGTATCGGCGTCGTAATGCGCTTGCTTGTCATCTATGGACAACTGCTGAACGGCACCTTGCTCAACCAAAATCTTCAATGTATTATATACCGTCATTCGAGACAACGTGGGTATTTTCTCACTCAACTCGGAATATATACAATCGGCCGTAGGATGTGTACGGTGCTGCATCAAATAATTCATAATAGCAACCCGCTGTACCGAAGGCTTTATGTGATGAGCCATCAAATGATCGTATCCGTCGTGAGCAAACATTATAATCAATACATTTTTTTATTTGACACAAAAATATAAACAGAAAATAATCCGGACAAATCTTTTATTAAAAAAAATCTTAAAAGAAGAAATTACCTTTCTTTGCTTATTCTTTAATAAACGTTTTTCACATTTCATTGTAACGTGTATTGGGATAATTGTCGTATTTTTGTATTCGTTTGAAAGAATACCGGATATGTCATCAGAAATGCAAGATAAACAGACGGCTCTCGATTGCCGTTACATACGCATGGCGCAAATATGGGCCGAAAACTCTTATTGTAAACGCCGCCAAGTAGGAGCTTTACTGGTCAAAAACAAAACGATTATTTCGGACGGATATAACGGGACACCGGCCGGTTTTAAAAATATTTGCGAGGACGAGAACGGCCATACCTATCCTTATGTATTGCACGCCGAAGCCAATGCCATTACTAAAATCGCCCGCTCGGGAAACAGCAGCGAAGGAGCGACCTTATATGTAACGACGTCGCCTTGCATCGAATGTTCGAAACTGATTATACAGGCCGGTATCACCCGGGTCGTTTTTTCGGAGCATTACCGACTGAACGACGGTATCGAATTGCTAAAAGAGGCCGGTATCAAAGTCGATTTTATCGATATAAAATAAACACTCCCTTAAACACATAATCACATTCGCATACGATGAAAAAAAAATCTGTCATCTGGTTACCGTTTACCATAGCCATCGCCATTGTTTTAGGAATCGTCATCGGATACCGCTATCCACGACATACCTCCGTCAAACAGCCGCATGCGGGAAATACCGGCAATAAAATAAGCAATCTGCTCGGTATCATCGAATCGCAATACGTCGATACCGTCAACATAGGCAACCTCGTAGAAGATGTCATGCCCCAAATCGTGGGAGAGCTCGACCCCCACTCGGCCTATATCCCAGCCAAAGACCTGCAAGCCGTGAACGAAGAACTGGAAGGCAGTTTCAGTGGCATCGGCATACAATTCAGCATACTCAACGATACCATTATGGTCGTTGCCGTAGTTCCCGGAGGACCGTCGGAAAAAATCGGCATGATGCCCGGCGACCGCATTGTAGAAGTCGACGACACCGCTTTCGTGGGTAAAGATGTAATCTCTAACGATAAAGTTCTGAAAAAATTACGCGGGCCCAAAGGAAGCAAGGTAAAATTGGGCGTCTTGCGAGCCACTTCTCCCGAAATGCTCACTTATGAAGTAACCCGCAACGACATTCCCGTAAACAGCGTAGACGTTGCCTTTATGGTCAATGCCGAGACCGGATACATAAAGATAAACAAATTCGGACGTACGACCTACACCGAATTCATGAACAGTCTCGCCCAACTGAAAAACAAAAATGCAAAAAAATACATCATCGACCTGCGAAGCAATTCGGGCGGCATCTTGGATATAGCCATCAACATGATCAACGAATTCCTGCCCAAAGGACAACTCATCGTGTATACCGAGGGTAAGGCATTCCCGCGCAGCGAAGCGATATCGAACGGCAGCGGAGCTTTCAAAGACGCCCAAATCGTCGTTCTGATCGATGAATGGTCGGCATCGGCAAGCGAAATCTTTGCCGGTGCGATACAAGACAATGACCGAGGTATTATCATCGGACGACGGTCCTTCGGTAAGGGATTGGTACAAAACCAGTTACCATTTTCCGACGGCTCGGCCATACGGCTCACCATCGCCCGTTATTATACACCTTCGGGACGTTCCATACAGAAAGAATACGAAATGGGACACGGCGAAGATTATGAGAAAGATATTCTGAACCGCTTCATACACGGCGAATTCGACAACCCCGACAGCATCAAGCAAAATGACAAGCTGGTCTATAAAACACGTTTGGGTCGTACCGTATACGGCGGAGGCGGCATCATGCCCGATATTTTCGTACCGCGCGACACAACGGGCATAACCCCTTACCTCAACGAAGTTGTCAACAAAGGTCTTCTATATCAATATGCATTCCAGTATTCCGACGAAAAACGGAATATCCTATCGGAATATAAAGACCACACAAGTCTGCAAAAGTACTTAAACCGACAACCTCTGCTTCAAGAGTTCATCACGTTTGCTTCGTCCCACGGGGTAAAACGCAACAACAAAGAAATCAGAGAGTCAAGCCAATTACTCACCAACTATATCGAAAGCTACATCGCCCGAAATATCATAGGAGATAACGCTTTCTACCCGATATTCCTCCAAGAAGACAAAACTTTCCTGAAAGCACTCGATATCCTGAATGCCAACGAGGGATTCCCACAAGCCCCGGAAAAATAAATACAGAATGACGGAAAAAAAACTTTTGCGTCAACAAATCAAAGATGCGGTGTCTCGGCTTTCTCCCCAAGAAAAAGCCGAGACCTCCGTTATTATAGAAAAGCGAATCGAATCGTTGCCGCTTTTTGCCGAAGCCCGTACAATATTGCTCTTTTACTCCCTTCCCGATGAAGTAAATACGCATGAATGGATTGCACACTGGAACGGCAAAAAAAGAATACTTCTCCCGGTCGTAAAAGGTGAAACGCTGATTATACGCCCCTATTCTCCCGGAGAAATGAAACCCGGAAGTTTCGGAATCGCTGAGCCGACCGGAGAAGATATAACCGACCTATCGATCATCGATATGGTAATTGTTCCCGGAGTAGGATTCGACCCCAAAGGCAACCGGCTGGGGCGCGGGAAAGGCTTCTACGACAGATTGCTAAAAAAGATCGATGCGCCCTTTATAGGTGTTGCCTACGACTGTCAGATCGCCGAGTGCATTCCCGCACTTCCGCACGATGTATCCATGTCTCTGATAATCAGCAAGAGTAATATTTATTGGCAGAGACATACAACGAGAAAAACAGTATCAAGAAGCATAAATACAAAATAAAAAACTACCTTTGTATAAACTTTCAAATCCTCAATTTAAGTTATGGCAAAAGTAAAAGGTACCGTTGTCGTCAACAACGAACGCTGCAAAGGTTGCAACCTTTGCGTCGTAGCCTGTCCGGCCGACGTTTTGGAATTGCAACCCAAAGAGGTGAATGATAAAGGTTATCACTACGCCTATATGAAAAACCCCGATAACTGCATCGGCTGCGCCAGTTGCGGATATGTATGTCCCGACGGTTGCATATCGGTATACAAAGTCAAACTGTAATTAAACATATATCAAATATGGCAGAAGAAGTAAAACTGATGAAGGGTAATGAGGCGATCGCGCATGCCGCCATACGCTATGGTGCCGACGGATATTTCGGCTATCCTATTACCCCGCAATCGGAAATCATGGAAACCCTTATGGAAGAAAAGCCGTGGGAAACGACCGGCATGGTTGTGTTGCAAGCCGAGAGCGAAGTAGCCGCCATCAACATGGTTTACGGCGGG
>HF999716.1:0-6425 GCA_000434215.1 Bacteroides sp. CAG:144 | reverse complement strand
TGGTTTACGGCGGTGCAGGTTGCGGAAAAGCCGTCATGACTTCGTCGTCGAGCCCCGGTGTGAGTCTGAAACAAGAAGGAATATCGTATATGGCCGGCGCAGAATTGCCCTGCCTCATCATAAACGTCATGCGGGGAGGTCCCGGTTTGGGAACTATTCAACCGAGTCAGGCCGACTATTTCCAAACCGTAAAAGGCGGTGGACACGGCGATTACAGACTGATTACGCTGGCTCCAGCCTCGGTACAAGAAATGGCTGATTTCGTAAAATTAGGATTCGATTTGGCTTTCAAATATCGCAATCCTTCCATCATTCTCGCCGACGGTGTCATCGGACAAATGATGGAGAAAGTCGTTTTGCCTTCTCCCCAACCCCGACTCACAGAAGAGGAAATACGCCAAGCGCGCCCCTGGGCCACACAAGGCAAACCGGCAGGACGTACACGGAATGTCATCACCTCTCTCGAACTCGATCCGGCCCGCATGGAGGAAAACAATCTG
Organism: Bacteroides sp. CAG:144; assembly: GCA_000434215.1. Classification (GTDB taxonomy): domain Bacteria; phylum Bacteroidota; class Bacteroidia; order Bacteroidales; family UBA11471; genus Caccoplasma; species Caccoplasma intestinavium. The sequence goes on along the minus strand of HF999716.1, from coordinate 5,925 downwards.
CGTTTCCAAGCCAAATATCAAGAGATAGAGAAGAATGAGGTACGCTATGAGGAACTCGACTGTACCGATGCCGATTATCTTTTGGTCGCTTTCGGCTCAATGGCCCGCATATGCCAAAAGACGCAAGAAATGGCTGCGGCCGAGGGTATCAAACTCGGCTTGTTGCGCCCCATCACCTTGTGGCCGTTCCCGTCGGACATTATTTCCTGTTACGCCGACAAAGTCAAAGGGATACTGGTTCCGGAACTCAATGCCGGACAAATGATCGAGGACGTTCGTCTGGCCGTAAACGGACGGGTAAACGTCGAACACTTCGGACGTCTGGGAGGTATCGTCCCCACACCCGACGAAATTCTCAAAGCCGTCAAAGAGAAACTCATGTAAAATCTCGACAACTATGGACATCAAAGATATTATAAAACCCGAAAACCTCGTTTACAGCAAACCCCGTCTGATGAACGATAATCCCATGCACTACTGTCCGGGTTGCAGCCACGGCGTCGTACACAAACTCGTTGCCGAGGTCATCGACGAAATGGGCATGGAGGAAAAAACCATCGGTGTGGCTCCCGTCGGCTGCGCCGTATTCGCATACAACTACATCGATATAGACTGGCAGGAAGCCGCCCACGGTCGTGCTCCCGCCATTGCCACAGCAATCAAACGATTGAATCCCGACAAAATGGTATTCACATACCAGGGCGACGGAGACTTGGCAGCTATCGGTACGGCCGAGACTATTCACGCCTGCAACCGGGGTGAAAACATCGTCATCATATTCATCAACAACGGAATATACGGTATGACGGGAGGCCAAATGGCCCCTACAACCCTCGAAGGAATGGTAACTTCGACCTGTCCCTACGGCCGGAATGTCGATCTTTACGGTTACCCGCTGAAAATATCCGATCTCGTTGCCAAACTCGATGGGGCATGTTATGTTACTCGGCAAAGCGTGCAAACGGCAGCAGCTGTAAAAAAAGCGAAGAAAGCCATACGGCAAGCGTTCGAAAATTCCATGGCAAAAAAAGGCGCATCGCTCGTCGAAATCGTATCGACTTGCGCATCGGGTTGGAAAATGTCTCCCGAGAAAGCCAACAAATGGATGGAAGAGAATATGTTCGCCAAATACCCGCTGGGCGATTTAAAAAATGAATAACCGTAAAACGCAACATCGATGAAAGAAGAAATAATCATTGCCGGATTCGGCGGACAAGGTGTTCTCTCGATGGGTAAAATTTTAGCCTATTCGGGATTGATGGAAAACAAAGAGGTGAGTTGGATGCCCTCATACGGCCCTGAGCAACGGGGAGGAACGGCCAATGTTACCGTAATACTGAGCGATGAACGTATCAGCTCTCCGGTTCTCAACGAATTTGATATTGCCATCATTCTCAATCAACCGTCTCTCGAAAAATTCGAGAGTAAAGTAAAACCCGGCGGCATACTCATCTATGACGGTTACGGCATACACCACGCTCCTACCCGCACCGATATAGACATTTACCGTATCGACGCCATGGACGCCGCCACCGAAATGAAAAACGCGAAAGCTTTCAATATGATTGTTTTGGGCGGATTGCTGAAAATCAAACCGATGGTATCTCTCGAAAACGTTCTGAAAGGATTGAAAAAATCTCTCCCTGAACGCCATCACAAACTGATACCCATGAACGAACAAGCCATTCTCAAAGGAATGGAACTGATAAAAAAAGCATAACCGATTTTTCTGTATCGATATGAAGATAGGGATTATCGTCGCCATGACTTCGGAACTAGACTGTGTTCGTTCCCTAATTCGAAATGCCCGGGAAGAAAAGAGCAACCAAGCCACATTCTATGTCGGGAGCGACGGAAAGCACGAAATCATTCTCACGCAAAGCGGCATAGGCAAAGTCAATGCCGCTTTGCGAGCTCAAACGCTTATCCTAAACTATACGCCCGATTGCATCATCAATACCGGTGTAGCCGGGGGAATTGATATGTCAACCCGCATGTTCGATATCGTGATAGGTCGGGAAACAGTGTATCACGACGTATGGCTCGGCGATGGTAACGTTATAGGACAAATTGAAGGATTGCCCCCTCGTTTTCCTGCCGATAACGTCCTATTGCAAAAAGTAGAAAGAGCCGTTTCGGGCAATGACCGCATATACAGCGGCCTGATATGCAGCGGAGATCAATTCATAACCGACAAGAAAGAACTCGAAACAATCAAAAAGAATTTTCCCGAAGGTCTGGCCGTAGATATGGAATCGGCGGCAATCGCCCAAACTTGCCATCTCCATGATATGCCTTTCATCAGTACCCGCATCATAAGCGATACTCCGGGTGTGGAAAACCACATGGAGCAATACAACAGTTTTTGGGAAAAAGCTCCCGAAAAATCGTTCACCGTACTGAAACAGATTCTTGCCCAACTCTAAATCTTCCAATTTTGATGAAAAAAATTCCGAGTTTCACCATCGACCATCTCCATCTGTTACGGGGTATTTACGTTTCCCGTAAAGACTATATAGGCAACAATGTGGTAACCACTTTCGACATTCGCATGAAAGAGCCCAACCGCGAACCGGCCATCGGTTACGGAGCGTTGCACACTATCGAACACTTAGCAGCCACCTATCTGCGCAACCACCCCGTTTACGGCAATAAAATCGTCTTTTGGGGTCCTATGGGTTGCTGCACGGGGAATTATTTTCTGATGCAGGGAGACCTATCGTCCGAAGATATCATCGATCTGATGAAAGAAACATTCCGTTTCATTCGTGATTATAAAGGTGCGGTTCCCGGAGCAGCTCCGCAAGACTGCGGGAACTACCTGCTGCACGACCTGCCTATGGCCCGATACGAAGCCGACAAATATCTACGAGAAGTATTGGAAGTCATCACCGAAAAAAATTTACATTACCCTACCCAGCAACCGGAACAGATATGACCGAAGAGAAGAAACCAAACAATGACAAGATCATCGTATACAGCAGCTACAACACCTTATCGGAAGCGTATGAGATAAAAAATATGCTAGAAAGAAGCGGTATACCCTGTTTCGTATCGAATGAAAATATGGCGACTATCTACCCGATGTTCGACTCAGAAATAGGTGGCATAAGGCTTCATCTTTTCGAAAAAGACATTCAGGCGGCAAATGAAATACTGAACACCGCCGCTTCGAATGGAGAGCATCAAAAAGAAGAATAACACACGCCACAAAGGATTGTCTTATTCTTATTTCTATTTTTACTATCCTCTTTTCGTATCATCAAACCATTGCCCAGCCAACATCTCCCAACTACCGCATGAAGTCGTTGCACACCATAACACCCCGAAAAGAAACGATTGTACAATTCAGTAAATTCGCCCTCGTTGGGGTACTTAATACGGCAATTTCTTTGGCCGTATTTTATCTGTTATACAATCTATTTTCTATCAATTACCCGATAGCCAACCTCGTCAGCTACATCATAGGGGTCATCAATAGTTTCTTCTGGAATAAATTATGGGTATTCCGCCGGGGAAGTGGAAACATGGTTCGTGAAAGTCTTATATTTTTACTTGTCTTCGCCGTAAGTTATTCGATACAATACATTTCCTTATGGGGTATGGTGGAAGTTGCAGGCATCAACCCCAACTGGGCCCAACTCCCTGCCATGGCCGTCTATACGATAGTAAATTACTTATTGAATCGTTACGTCACATTCAAAAAATAAACAGAATCATGAAACCCGCATCAAAAAATATTCTCTTCGGGCTGTTGTTCATCATCAGCATTTCAACGCTTCTGCCTATTCTCGGATTGACGCACTTCCACACCAAAGGGGAACCGCGCGAAGCCATTGTTGCCGTAAGTATGCTCGAAGACGGGAACTGGATTCTTCCGCGCAACAACGGCGGAGATATTGCATATAAACCACCCATGTACCATTGGCTCACGGCTTTGGGTTCGATGATATTCAACCGGGGAGATGTAAACGAATATACTTCCCGGCTGCCATCGGCACTCGCCGCCATAATCATCGCATCGACGATGTTCTTGTTCTATTCTCGACGCAGCGGTAATTACAATACGGCATTTTTATCGGCCATACTGTTTTTATCGGCATTTGAGGTGCATCGTTCCGCAACCGCAGCCCGGGTCGATATGGTTCTCACCGTCTTCATCGTCTTGGCCCTCTTCCAACTTTACCGATGGTACGAGAAAGGCCTGAAAGGTATTCCCGCATGGGCCATACTTTTCATGAGTGCCGCCACTCTCACCAAGGGGCCTGTGGGTATCGTGCTTCCCTGTCTTGTTTCAGGGGTCTTCTTATTGTTACGCAAAGAACGATTCTTCAAAATATGTTATAAACTGTTCGGCATCGCTATCGCCTCCTGCATTTTACCGGCTTTATGGTATTATATCGCATACCTGCAAGCCGGCCGGGAATTTCTCGATTTGATAATCGAAGAAAATTTCGATCGTTTTACAGGCAATATGTCATACAGTTCTCATAACGCCCCGCCATTTTACTACCTCTATATCACACTGACAGGATTCCTGCCGTGGACTTTACTGGTTGTCATCTCGCTTTTCGCACTCACTTATAAGGGTATCAAACGTCCTGTCGACGGGTGGTGGAAAGAACTATGCAACAGAATATCTGCAATGGCTCCCGCACGGTTATTTTCCTTAACGGCAATACTCGTCATTCTATTTTTCTACCTCATACCCGACAGCAAACGTTCGGTATACCTACTTCCCATATACCCGTTCCTCAGCTATTTCCTCGCCGAATATATGCGTTATCTCGTACAGGAACACCGAAAAGCATGGCGGGTATTCGGAATCCTTTTATCTACCATTTCGGGCATTTTTTTTCTCTTATTCATCGGATTGAAAGCAGGCTGGTTCGAACGGTGGATATCTGCCGAATCACTATACTATCTCGAAAGTTTCAAAGACTGGAACTTTTGGGACATCGTCTGTCTCATTGTCTTGATACTGCTCATACACGACGTCTATAAAAGCCGCGACATACAATCGATCAGTAACCGTTATTCTTATTCGGTCATCACGCTTTTTTTCTGGGTGCAATTTACCCTCGATACCGCCGTACTGCCCGATATTCTCAATCGTAAATCCGATTACTCACTGGCGCAACAGGTCGAGAACGTCGTACCCAACGGCCCTGTATATTCTTATATAGGAGCTCCCATGATGCGTTTCTTCGTGATTAATTTTTATACGCACAACCGGGTCGTAAACTTTGAAGATTCCATGCCCGAAGACGGTTATTTGCTTGTCGGAGAACGGGAATACGCAGCTTTTATATCCCGCCATACAGACTACAATTTCGAAGAGATATGGAAAAGCGAACGTCGGGGAAATGATATCCGCGACATCGTATGTATGTATCGTTTCAATCGTAAAAACGGGATCGAATGAAAGTGTGTATAGCCGAAAAGCCGAGTGTAGCCAAAGACATTGCCGAAGTCATCGGTGCCAAAAGCCGTAAGGACGGGTATTTCGAAGGAAACGGTTACTGCGTAACATGGACATTCGGCCATCTCTGTACCCTAAAAGAACCGCATGAGTATTCCCAACAGTGGAAACAATGGTCTTTATGGAGTCTGCCCATGATTCCGCCCCGATTCGGAATAAAACTGATCGCCGATAAAGGCATCGAAAAACAATTTGGCATCATCGAACAACTTATCGGTAAAGCCGAGGCTGTCATCAACTGCGGCGATGCCGGCCAGGAAGGAGAACTCATACAGCGATGGGTCATGCAAAAAGCCGCTTGTTCCTGCCCTGTATACCGGTTGTGGATTTCGTCCCTGACAGAAGAAGCGATACGCGAAGGTTTTGAAAATCTGAAACCTCAAGAAGAATTTACTTCTCTCTATGAGGCTGGGCTTTCCCGGGCCATAGGAGACTGGCTGCTG
>HF999715.1:40210-56810 GCA_000434215.1 Bacteroides sp. CAG:144 | reverse complement strand
AGGGCAGCACCAGCCTCTGCTTCGAGTTCTTCGATGGCAGCACCGCCGGTCTCGGCTGTTACTTTGATGTTACCGATGAACTGATAGGTATAGTATTTTCTCGATACGGGATAACCGTTACCGTCTTTGTCGGTTCCAGCCATACCCGGACCTACAATGGGCGATTCGGTATCGCCGATCCAGCGTACATACACGGCATCTTGATTTTCGGCAGCTGCGGGCAAAGTTATATTGGCATCTCTCCAAGCATCGCCTACCGAGTCGATCGTAACGGTCGTCAAAGTGTTGTAGGTCTTATTGTCGAGCGAATATTCCACTTTCGTCGTTTTGTGCATACGGGCTTCGGCCAAGATCACAGAAGCTACTTTCACACCGGTCATGCCTTTGGTCGAGAACTTGATGTAGTAGTAATCGGGATTCTTGCAACAAGCGTTGGTCAATTCACCTTTGTAACCGGTAGCTTTTTCCTCTTGTTCTACGACAACCGAGTCGAGGCGGGTACGCAGGAGGGCAGCCATGAAGAGAACCGGCTCTTTGCTTCCGTTATAAATATATGCTTTGTTGTTACGGGTCTGGCAAGATGTCGTATCGGCATAAGTAGCCTTGTCGGCCGAATGCTCTACGGTCATGATACCAAACGTACCGGGGTTCTCGGCACTGGCAGCGTGGTTGGCGGCCAACGGGAGGGTAAGCGTTTTGTTATTACCGTCTTTGAGCTGACAGAAATCCCACAACATTTCATAATTTGCCGAAACGACATTGGCCGTGAGGTTCAGATCGCCGGTGAGGGTAACGGTGCGGGTCAAGTCGGTATTGCCGTCGCTCCAGCCCGTGAAAGTATTCAACCCGTCGTGGAGATCGACGCTAAGCGTGATTTCATCACCCACAAAATAGATAGCTTTCTCGGGCTCTATTTTCAGCGTAGCGGTGGTAGAACCGCTTACAGTAACATTTACAGCCGCTTTGGTGGGGAAAGCATCGAGATACCAGCGACCGTCGCCGATGTAAGTAGGATTTCCCTCGATGTCTTTGCCGAGCGTATACACTTTGTACTCTTTCAAAAGCGAGAAATCCTTGTTTGCTCTGTCATAGAAATCGTCCCATGCCAATTCGGCCGTAGCCATCGTATAATTGTTGGCAGTATCGGCTTCCAACCATGTATAATCGCCGGTTTCCTCATCTTTGCTATTACCAGCCAGCCAGTTATCATACCCTTCGATCACATTATTGGCGGCATAAACCATACCATAATCACCGGCCATGATTCTCGGTTTTTTCGTTCCGGGAGCCATCGTATATTCATCGGTCCAGTCGGGATAAAGGAGCATATTGTTATTGATATTGAAAACCGAAGACATTCCCATATAATTACCGACATTGATAATATCGTGCGGGGTAGCCGAACCTACCATCACGGTATTATTCTCAAACGTCAAAGTACCGTCGCTACGACCATTCTCATCGTTGATATAATTTATATTAAAAATATATTTCAAGTAAGGAAGGTCATAGAACGTATTGTTCTTGAAAACTATTTCGATAGGTACTTGTCCGAAATAGATCGCCGGCCATCCATTATTTGATGTAAGATTGGCATTATGTACGATACAATCGCTCATCTCAAAATACATGACCGTACCTGCTTTATCATAAACATCTTTTTCCACACCATCGATTACCTCTTTGTGCTTAGGAGGAACCGTACGCCAAATCGTACGCGGATAGTTCGAAATTTCACAATTACGGAAAGCCACGGTATCCATATCAGCATACTTACCGTTCCAATAGAAAATTTGTCCCGACGTAGGGGTATTACCTCCCGTAAATTGTATATGTACATTCTCAAAAATCATACTGAGATCGCTCCCCTCTTCGGTACCGGACTCTGCATCGAAACGAAGTTGCAGGATAGGTTTAAAGTCCGTAGGCACACCGATAACCCAAAATTTACCGGCCGTAGGAACCGTCTTGTAAGTTCCACTGGAAATAACAACATCGGCGCTCTCGGGTTTCACAAAAATGGTGTCTCTTGCACCGATTTTTCTACCCAACGACGACAAAGCCGTTGTAAATTCCGCAGACGTTGTTACGACCCAACTATCGGCAGCCGCCTGAAAGGATAGTGCGGTTGCCATGAATGCGGCAGCAAGTGTAAAAATTTTTTTCATAACTCTGATGTTTTTTATGGTTAGATATTATATCCTTGCCTTTGATTTTTGATAGCAAGGATATGGATTTTGATTTTTCTCAAAGATAAATATTTTTTGGAAACTATATATCTTATCGTGCCAAAAATTATCTATTTTATTTCAAATTTGTTTTTGAAACGCCCTATATACCCGTTCAATCGAAGAAATCGGGCTTCGGTTCTTCACACTCCGTAAACTCCAATCCCGCCAAGCCACTCAATGGTCTCCAATAATAATCGGTAGGGCTCGGAAGTCGATCTCCACTTCTGTAACGATTGTAGAGAATATAAGAAGTTGCTCCGACAACATCACTCGTAGATCGAGTACTTATATGAACCACAAACCGAAAAACATAATTCCACTCGAACTCGGAACCGGGAACAGTAACATCGGGCAAACGAAACTCGGCATCGGTATAACGGTGATCCCAATCCTCCTCATCAAAATAATTTCCCTCAAACTCCCACAAGTCATTGGTGAACGGCACGTATTGCTGGCCGGAAGGATAATGTTTGTATACCAACTCTTTAAAAACGACGTTTTGCCAAATATTTCCATTCAAAAAGAAAGCATTCTCATCAAATTCACAATATCCCACTACATTTACATACACCCCGGCAAAGAAACCTTCTGTAATTTCAATATCATGAATCAGTTCCGCTCTCGGCACTTTTATTTCGAGCGGATCGCTTGCTTTCTCTATGCGATGCGTGTAATAGAACTTTATCGTGTTCCAAGCCAAAGCCGCACGCTCGTTTCTGTACAACGCCTCCAACTCTACCGGTTCGTTACCGGCATAGGAATAGCCGGGTTTTATGGCGCAACCCAACTCCCGGGCACGTGCCTTCGTACAGGGTTCATTGATACGGGGTATCCCCCTTTTGCCTATGTTATAGGCCTCTTGTTCTGTCGCAATCTTTCCCATAGGTGTATCATTTTGAGTTCGGAGACAAAGATTCGACGGGTATTATTTACCCGTCAAATCCCAATCGATAAAATAATTTCCGGCAAGAGAAGCCCGCACCTTAGCCTGAGCGCCATCGGGGTATTTCGGGGCGATACGGTTCGATACGATGGTATCGGCCTGCGCGTCGCCTTGATTTCTGTACCGCTCGGCCATCTTCACGAGATAGCTGTATGACTTGCCTTCGCCGGTATATTCGAGCAGATACTCGTCGGCCAAAGCGAGGTCGTAGAGCTTCTTGCGCTCTTCTTCGGTAACGGTGCGTATCACATTGCCTTCGTCATCGGTATAGACAAACTGGCCGGGATTGTTCTCGTCCTCGACGGGAAGATTGTGTTCCGTCCCCTTGACCATACCCACGATACCTACGTCGCCGTAACCGCCATTGGTACCGAACCAAGAAGAATACCGAGAATCCCAACTGGGAGCTGCGTCATTGAGGTTACGTCCCGGGAATTCGTTTTCGAGACCGTTGTTGAGAATGGTCTTGGCCTGATGCCAGTTACCGAGGTGATTCTCGGCCTCGGCGAGCAGGAAGTGGAAATCATGCCCCCGGAAGAGTACGATCGTGGGCTGTATCTCGAAGATATTGGTACGCAAATAGGTGAAATTGCGTCCTCCCTGACGGCTGTAATAATACTTGGTGAATGCCGTCTGCCCATTGATGGGGGCCATTACCTGACGCTGAGTGAGACTGCGTATGTCGGTCTCGGGATAGAGATTGATCCCGTACTGCGACGGTTGCAGATAGAAACCGTCGCCGGGATAAGAGGGGCAGAAATACTGCACCAAACGGTTGCGCTGCTTGTTGTCGTAATCGTACATGATGCCGCATATCAGTTGCAACGTCGTACCTACCTGCTCGGAAAAGAAGATGTTATAATAATTGTGCTGGGCGGGTATGTTGCAGGCATAGTAATGGCCGGCATTATTGGAGTCATCGTCTTCGGCAAAAGGCCCGCTCATGTGGGGTATATAGCGGTTGCACCAAATATCGTCGAGATATTGCAGGATATTGTCGCGTATCCACCGCCAGTCGGCCTCGTTGTCCTGATAGGAACAACGCCATGAGAGCAGCTCGGCCCGCAACAACAGCCACGGGGGGGTAAGGTAGTCCCAATACTCATAGGCGGTATTCTGCGTCTCGGGGTCGATCCATGCAGGCCATTCCATCTCGAGATCGGCGGCATAACGGGTGCCATTGATCTCGATACCGTTATCGAGCAAATCGATGCACTTGTCGGCTACGGCCTTCATGTCGTCGAGATGCGTGAAGATAGAAGCATCATTGAGGTCTTTCAACTCCTCGAGCGGGTCATCGAACCATACCGCTTTCCCGTAAATGCGCCCCAGCGTATAGTAAGCCCATACTTTGATGCGCACGGCGCTGCTGATGAGCTTGGGGAAATCGGCCGCTGCCGACTCGCTCATCGACGAGCCGATCTCACGCTGATACTCGGCCATCTTGTCGAAATAGTCGTTGCAGGCGGTAACGATCTCGTAATAGCAGGTAGGATCGGCGTATTCATTACCGTCGGTCGGCTCGTAGTTGTAGATATTCTGCAAGGCGACGGGCGCATTGGGAGCGATTTCGAGGAAATTGCACCTCGGGTCGGTAAGGAATATGGCATGGTCGCCTGCATTCTGCATGCGGGTGATGATACCCAAGAAGCCCCGATACATCTCGTTCTCGGTAGAGATGTAGTCTCCCACGTTGATGATATTGTCGGGGTCGGTCGTAAAGAAGTCGTCGCATGACGAGACACACACGCCGGTAACGGCGGTCATGCTCAAGACGATATATCGAAATATGCGTTTCATGGTCAATTAGAAGTTTAAATTAAATCCGACTTTTATGGTGATAGGCAATGAAACTTTGGCGTAATCAAAACCTCTCATGCTCTCACTGTAAGAGTAGTTGAACTCGGGGTCGCTGCCCAGATAATCGGTTGCGGTGAAGAGATTCTCACCCGTCACGTATATCGTACCCGACTGACAGAATTTCAACATCTTGTTATCGAAATGGAACGCCAGCGTCAAAGCACGGAGCTTGAAATAGGAGGCGTCTTCGACCCAACGGTCGGAGAAGAAATTGTTGCCGGAAGGATCGCCGTATGCCGCACGCGGCATATCGGTTACCTGCCCCTCGACCTGCCAACGGTTGAGCACCGAAGTCGACTGGTTGTAGAAGGTGGACATGGACTCGCTCATGCGGCGGGTAGCATTGTAGGCCTTATTGCCGACGGAGTAGCCGAAATCGGCTTTCAGGGAAATCCATTTGTAACGGAATGTGGTACTCAGGCCACCGAAAAAGTCGGGGGTAGCGGAGCCGAGCGACACGCGGTCTTCGTCATTGATGACGCCATCGTGGTTCTGGTCGACGAAACGTACATCGCCACCCCGGTAATTGTTGCCGTAAGAGTTTTTCAGCCCCGAAGCCAACGCTTCCTGAGTCGTGGCGTACACGCCATTGGTCTCGTAACCGTAGAACTCGTAAGGCGACCGGCCTACTTTGGTAATGACCTGTGCATCGTCTTCGTTATAGGCCTTGAAATCGATGATGTCTTGGGTCTGCGTATTGCCAAGCGACTCGACGGTGCTCTTGGCGGTAGCGATATTACCGGCGATCACCCAATCGAAATCTTTGGTATGAACGGGATTGAGACGGAGCGCGAACTCATATCCCTGCGTAGAAATCTCGGCCGTGTTGTCGTAATATATCGACGAGCCGTAAACCGACGAAATATTGCGGTCGAGCAACAAGTCGTAGGAGTTGGCATAGAAATAGTTGAATTGCAGGTCGACCAGATGCTTGAACAAGGATAGGTCGAGGCCGCCGTCGAACTGCAACTTCTTCTCCCATTCGAGACGGGTGTTGGGAACGTTGGAACGGACAATCGTACCGACGTTGAAAAGATTGGAAGTGAGGTAATAGTTCTTGGCGTAGTTCGACGAGAAGCGGCTGTTACCGGTAAGGCTCACCTCGGCCGAGAGATTCAACATATCGATCCACGAAGGCAAAGCTCCCGTATTGGCAGCAAAGAAAGTCAAGCCGGCCGAAGGGAAGAATCCGAAACGGGCAGCGTCGAGTCCCGAAACGGTCGTACCGTCGATAGAGAGACCGGCCATAGCTTTCACCAAATGGTTGAAAGTATAATCGGCATGCAGGTAGTAGCTGAGCCACTTCCACTCGTCGTTGTTACCGTCGATAACTCTTTCGTCGAGATCGGCCGACAGAGTTTTGTAATTGTCGTTGGCCGTGTTGTAACCCGACTCGAAATCGTACTCGAAGTCCCGGGTAATCAACCGCACGCCACCATAGGCCTTGAAGTCGTGTATATTATTGAAAATCTTCTCGTACATGGCATTCGCGCCGTAGAAGTAAGACGACAACTTACGCACGCCTTTGCTCACGTAGTTGAATCCCGTCCCGTAGAGCTGGGGCACGATGGCCTGATCGGTTACACCGGGAACGAAAAGAGACTCTTCGGTATAGTCGTAGTAGATGTTGACCATACCGGTGATCGTCCAGTTCTCGGTAGGCCGCCAGTTGAGACCGGCCCGTACATTGACATCGTATATCTTGTCGTCGGCCTCGACGGTATTGACCAAAGCCAGCGGGTTACTTACATTATCGTAAGCGAAAACGGGATTCTTGTTGACATTCCAGCTGTTATAGGTCGCATAAGACGACAAGAGATTTCCGTTCGACTCCCGAGTATAGGGATAGAGATTGGGCATCATAAAGGTCGCTGCCAACAGAGGGTTGGTCTCGTATTTCATGCCCTGCTCCTGCAAATCGCTGGTAATGTAAGCGAGATTGACGTTGGTGAAAATGTCGACCCACCGGCTCACCATCACGTCGGAGTTGATCAACGTATGGAAACGCTGCGAAGAGGTATTGTCGACGATACCGCCTTCGTTGGTGTAACCCAATGAAATATTATATTTGGCGATTTCATCACCCCCCTCAATGCGGAAGACGTTGTCGGTAACGAAAGCCGAACGGGTGATCTCCTTGTTCCAGTCGATATTGTTGTCGAACAGATAAGAATAAGCATTTCTTCCGGGATTGAGGAACGGATAGTCGTTTCTCAAATCGGCGGCGCTGCTGTAACGCGTCATTCCTATATCCTGCAAATAACTGCGATACTGCGTGGCATCGAGAGAGGGTATGGCATTCTGCGCCAGACTCACGCCGTAGTTTCCGGTAAAGGAGATACGGGTATTGAGGTTGTCCGAGGTGGCCTGTTGGGTCTCGATGAGTATGACACCGTTGGAACCCAGCGAACCGTACATGGCCGCTTCGGCACCTTTCAGAGCCGTGATACTTTTTATGTCATTGGCATTGTAGCCGAAGAGTGCATCGCGGGAATAACCGTTGATAACGTTGGAAACATCGGAATTGTAAAAGTAAGGTATACCGTTGATAACCAACAGGGGCGCATTATCGGCCACCAAAGTGTGGATACCACGCAGATTGAAGAATGCACCCTCGCCGGGCATTCCGCTTTTCTTTACAACCTGCAAGCCCGAAATACCGTCTTGCCAAGCCAAATCGGCCGATATGGAATTCTTCATATCCCTACGGTCGAGCGATGCATTTATCGCACTACGCGTATCGCGACGCTCGGAGTAAAACGGATACTGGGTCGTCCCGGCATAATAAGAAAAGTTATCGGGAACCAAAACGATTTCGCGGGGAATAACTCGCTTTTTGAGGGGATACTCCCGTGTGTAATAACCGTTGGCAACGATGCGTAACGTTCCTTTGCGCTGGTCGGTGGTAAGCTCGAAATTACCGTTTTCATCGGAAATAGCCGAACTCGAAGTACCGACAACAGAAACGATAGCCCCTTGCAGAGGAGTATTATCGGTGCTCACAATCCTCGACTTGATGACGCCGCCCTTCTGTGCAAAAGCCGGTATGGCCGACATCATAAGTAAAATAATCAGGAAACTATATATTCTTCTCATAACACTGAATTTTCGAAATTAATAGTTGTTTTTCGTCGGCCGTAAGCACCAGTGATACATCATCAGCTGCGAAACATTGTTTTTGGAACGACCGTTGGTCGTCGTATAGAACGACGCTTCATCGCTTGACTCGATCTTAATACGGAAATTACCGTCGGTAGGCAGATTGACGATAGCCACCTGATAACCGTCGGTATCGTAAGCCACCGACTTGGGATCGAGTTCAAACCATGCCTGAGCATCGAAACCCTCGGGGTAACCGATCGAAGAGGAACCGAAAAATTCCATTTCGGAAGCACCGCCACGGTCGAAGTGGTAATTGGAGCCTTGTGCAGCCATACTCATATCTTTGATCAACAGCTGGTCATTGAAATAAATACTTAACGAATAGGTAAGCGAGTGCTTGAATCCCATGCGCAAATAGTACTCTCCGGCCGGGAGATTGCACTCTACCAATCCATAACTGGGATCATCGGTATTATACAGCAACCCGTCGTACTCGACACTGCAAAGGTAATCCTCGGGACGTACACTGGCAGCAAAAGATTCCTGCTGGGGAATGACGATCTTCAACGAGTCGATGCTGCGGGTGAGCGAGTCAATATGGAACGCCGTCGCCGAATCGGGCTGGGCAATGAGTTTCAACGAATCGAGCGTTACTGTGGCATTCGCCAGAAGATTCTGACTCTTGGTCAACGAATCGGTTGCCGATGCCGCCAAAATTGCCTCGGGCGACGGAATGGCCGTCAGTACGTGATAATACATGGTAGGCAACGTCTCAGAAAGCGTAAACTCGCCTTGCGCATCGTTGCAGATCATCGGCTCTACCCACTTGGACCAGCGGAAATATTGCGACTGCTGCTCGGCCGTCATCGCCGCCCATATCTGATAAAATTTCGTCTTAACCCGATAAATGACGATATGATTGGGTATCTTGAAATCGGAAAGATAATATACGACACCGTTGCTCAACGTATCGGTTTTCGTGGGATCGACAAGCTGTGTGGAAGGACGCCAATAAGCCGAATCGGCTACTTTGAACTTCTCAACATCGGAAGCTACATCTACTGTACGGGTATATCCTCCTACACAGTAGAAATCGGGAGCACCGACCGCAACTTCCTCGGCAGACAAACGACGATCGACAAAGCATGCCTGAATGATCCATTCCTTGAATTTGAGACTGTCAGAGGCCGTAACCGCCCGGTTGAGCCACACGGGAAGATTGGCATAAGCCTCATCGAGAGCCTTTTCGATCAACGCGTTGCTGGGAATGAACATCGTCGTCGTGTAATTTTCGGAACGCATATTCCAATAAGCAAGGCCGTTTTCGGTATAACGGTCCATCAACGTATTGCGTACCGAGAACACCGAGTCGGAATAATAGGTATTACCCATATCGTCGACACCGTCGGCAACACTACTCTCGGGGTCGAAATAGACCTCTTCGTATTGAGCGACGTAGTCTTTGAATATCGAATAATCATCACCGAGCGCTTTCAAATATTCGTAAACCGATTCACGGGCACGTATCGTGCCGTCGACATAATAGATATAGCCGTTGTCGGCTTTCACCTGCTTGGTCAACTTGAAGTCTTCGATATAGGTATCCTCTCCGCGAAGATAGACACGGAGATTTTTCTTATCGTATAACGTCTCATAACGAGTAAGAATACCGAAATTCTGCGTCAACTTATCAGGAGAAACGGCAATATCGGAAATACTGTTTTTGACAAATGCCGTGTCGTTATCGATAACCGACATATCGAGAGCATCGTTCTCACAAAGGACGAGCGTATATTCCCCGTCGGGTGTTATCGTCGGAAGGATTCCGGTCGATTGGAACAACCCAGTAATTTTCGACAGCGAAGGCTGGCTTTTCATATATGCGGCGACATCTCCCGAATAAATTTCGATATCGGCCGAGACGATATTCCGTGCATCGTAATGATCGTCCCATTTATCGGAGCACGACACAACGACACAGCACAAGGCCGCAAGCATCAATCCTGTAAATCTATTTGTTTTCATGGTATTTAATCAATAGGCGTAAATTTCACATAATCCCACAACTGATGGTACTTCGAACTCGTCTTGGCATTGATATCCATCATCGTAGCTTTCAGTACATGTTTGCCGGAATTTTCAAACTCTATTTCCCCCCACAAGGTAGTAAAGGCAGTACCGTAGGTCGCTTTACCAAATCCCTGCGACGTCAATCCCTTGTAGATATATACACTCGATGCATTTTCATCGTCGAGCGTAAAGCGGGTCAAACTACCGGAAGCATAGAACTCGTAAAGCACCGGGTTTGCTGCATAACACAACTCCACTTTATACCGACCTTTGATGATCGTCGGAGACTCGAGTTGCACCCAACCGGCATATCCCAAATTCAACACCAGCAAATTGTTCATATAAGCTCCGTAGTTATTGACATCTTTTTCACGGGCACTCTTGTATTTACATTTTACAAAACCGATTTTACGATAATTGGAATAGCTGGCTCTCGAAGAATTGCCTAAATAGGTCTCATTTTCGACGAATGCCGATACATTACCGTAGTCGCCGTCGCGCTTATCTTCGGAAAGGTCGATCGGATATTCCTTCGCGGCCAAAGCCGAAGTAAACAATGCACCCAAATTGCGATCGGCACCGTAAGCGTTTACAAACGATATGATCTCGGCTGTATTGCAGAAATCCCAAATCACGGTAACGGGATCGGGTTCCCACACAGGCAGAATATGATCAACCTTCTGAATCAGACCGTTACGGGCAGCCATATCACTGCGAACAATTCTCGCCACCTCGTTGAAAATATGTTCACCTCCAACATCTTGGCAGGTTACCACCTGATAAGTACACTCGGTATCGTAGATATTGATTTGTCCCTCTTCACTGAAATTGAAAAAGTCCGAAACTTTCATCTCCCGATCGAAGAAATGGTAAGCTATATATTGATACAAAGCATTTGTACTGTCGGTGTAATTGGTTCCCGCATTCAGATAAGAACAGAGATCGGAAACCGAACTGATACCCGACTGAGCATATACTTCATCAGGTACGGCAAGGCAGGTAAAGTTTACCGAATTGATAGACATACTTCCATTGATATTGTAAGTCGTATCGGCAATGCGGGAAACGATCTTATCATAACCGCACAACTCGGCTGCACCCACAAAGATATTGTACTCGTCGTAAGGGCGCAATTTATCGAGAATGGTCTCGGCCAAAGGGTGTATCACATCGCCCATCGTAAAGATCTCGCCATTTGAAGTTTTTACTGCCGTAAATTTTGCCAATCGAGCCTGATTGTTGATATATATCGAATCGGGATTGTGCAATGTATTGTCCAACTCCGCATCGTCGACATCGGTAATCGTGTATCCAAATCCTGTTGTCAAATAAGACTGGAACAACGTTTGCGAAGGAATCGACTCGCCATTCTCGGCATAGTTGATAAGCGACGCATCGGAAAGATCATAATTCAAGATATGCACTTGTGCAACGGCACGGGCATAATCCCGATCAAGCTCTCTCACGCTCGAAACACCTCTCCACTCCAAAAATTCTCTCATGGCATCATTGTCCGGACAGAAAACCGTAGCCGTAGCATCGGCATCGTTCAAGGCATTGTAATAATCACTGTATTTCAGCAACTCGACCCACAAAGAAAACTCGTCGCTGTTCAATGTCAGATAAGCTGCACACGTCATTTCCAAGGCATCATTTGATGACCTTATGTATGTAGTTCCCTCATATGGGTCTTCACAAGAGGTAATCAACGTGATTAACGCCAGTATAAATAAAGAAAACTTTTTCATAGGTATCATCAATTATAATAGGGATTCTGTATTAGCAAAGAATTTGCATCTATTTCTGTCTGACTGATCGGTAGGAACAACGCATTATCGTTATTCAACACGGTACGCAACCATGACTCTCCGGCCTGCTCGTTATATTCCAGCACCTTATCTACCAAGAAAGTCGATTTGTACTGATTGTTGTTACGACGACCGAAACGCAGGAAATCATACCACGCTTTACCCTCGCCGACCAGTTCAACGGTACGCTCGTAAAGGACTTTTTGCAACATGGCCTCTTCATCGAGCGGCTCTACCGCCTCGGACGTAGCCTCCACCTCTATTTCGAGGTTGGAACGGGTTCTTATCTCATTGATGAGTTTCATGGCCTCTACCTTATCCTCGATATTCTCTCCATGAGTACGCAGAATAAGAGCCTCGGCTTTCATCAGCATGACATCGGCCACCCGATAAATAATGAAATTGGGATCGTAATAGGAAGCGGTACGTTTGTCGGAAAGCGTCTGCGAACCGAGATACTTCCACACATACGATACGGTAGCCGACTCGAAAATCGTAGCGTCGGGTCCCACGAAATAACCTCCGTACATCGAACGCACGGCTTCTTTCATCTCATACAATGTAGCCGAATACTCGCTATTGAACATCTGTGTAAGCGCTCTCGATATACGATAGATCCCGTCGGCATGCTCATTATCGAACAATTTGGGAAGATTATTGGTCTGGTTTTCTTCGTAATTGTACTGGATTTCGAATATCGATTCATTACTGTTTCCGGGATTGAACATCGAGAACCAGCTCGAATGCGTCGCCGTCGCCAAGAAAGCAGGAGCACCCACTCCCCGAGCATTGAGAATGGCATCGCAATAAGTTACGGCTGCCTCATAATCTTCGGCCCAAAGACACACATCGGCACCCAATGCGTAAAGAGCCCATTTGGTAGCACGACCTTTGGTTTCCCACGTCGTATCGAAAGATTCTTTGGCCGCACCCGTCGACAATGCGGTTCTGATATCAGAACGTATCTGTTCGATCAGCTCGGCTTCGGTCGACTTAGCCACTTTCGTCGTGTACGTGTCATCTTCATAAGGCTCGGTAATCAACGGGGCTTCCCGCCAGTTACGCACCAGATAGAAATAACACAATGCGCGCAAGAAATAAGCCTCGGTCTGATGCGACTTCATCGCCGGCAAGGCGTATGTAGCGTCGACTTTTTGGGTATCGGGAGCTCTCTTTATCACCGTATTGGCAACATTGATAATTTGGTAAAGCGTCCCCCAGTTGCACAAATCCTTGTCGGTGGACTTCACCTGGAAGTTCTGCAAGTTACTGCCTTTTTGGTTGTAAATACAGCCGGCACGCAATTCCCCCCACGGAATAAGGTAAGGCTCTACCATTGTACGTAAATAGTAATATCCGGCATTCACAACAGCTTCCACTTCTTCTTTGGTCTGCCAGTAAGTTCCGCTCGGCTGTGAATTTTCAGGATAAATTTCGAGCCAGTCTTTACACGAAGTCATGGAAAAAACGACTCCACAGCCCAAAGCCAATATCGTATATTTTAAATTTTTTATTTTCATAACTCAACCGATTAGAAATTAAGGTTAAATCCAAAAGAAAAACGACGGCTGCGAGGCGTTTGCGCATTATCTTTGGAGAGATCTGTTACTTTGGATGGCAGGCTGACCTCGGGGTCTTGTCCTTTATAATTGGAAAAAGTAAAGAGGTCATAACCCGTAACAAAAAGGTTCAAACCGTTTATCTTCATTTTCTTGCAGATTCGCTTAGGTATACTGTAAGAAAGCGAGATAGTTTTGAGACGGACAAACGAACAATCTTCTACAAATCGGTCCGAACCCAAATAGTTCAACCCGTAGTCATAAAGAGCGCGCGGTATATCGGTATTGTCACCTTCTGTACGCCAACGTTTCAACACGGCTTTACTTTGGTTGTCGCGACCATACATAGCCTCCGAATCCATACGAGCCTGATTGATCACTTTTTGTCCCAAACGATAATGGAAGAATACCGTCAGTCCCAAGCCCCTGTATTTGACATTGAATCCGCCACCACCGGTCAGCATAGGGTTACTGTTACCGATGTAAACGACATCATTCGCATCTATTTTTCCGTCATGATTGATGTCTTCATACTTGGCATCACCGGGATAACATACATAAGATCCGTTCTTCATGACAATGGGTTTTCCCTGCAAATCATACATCACATTACCTTCGGCATCGCGAGCATAGGTATCGGCCGTATTCTGGTATACGCCCTGATAACGGAAACCGTAGAACGAACCTACCGCAACACCGGGTTCGAGTCTTTGGGCATACTCACCGTTCTTCAACGAGAAATTCTCCTCTGCAATATTCGATGGCAACTCGATGATTTTATTTACGTTGCGGTTGATATTGAAGTTGGCTGACACGGTCCAATCCTTGTTCCGGAATATTTCGTAATCGATACGGTATTCCCAACCGATATTGCTCAATCTACCGGAATTGTAGTAAGCCAATTGATTGCTTGCATACCCTACTGTCGAGGGTATCGTCACTTTGGTCTGCAACAAGTCTTTCGTTTCCTTATGATAATAATCGAAAGTCATCGTCAATTTATTATCGAGGAACCCGAGGTCGGTACCGATATCGTACTCGGTCGAAGTTTCCCATTTCAGTTTGTTGAGTTGCATCGAGTTCGGGGCGATAGCCGCACTGGTATTGTAATCACCTATCGAAGAATAGGTTCCCACATAAGGAGCAGTACCCTTAGGAGCATTACCGCTTTGTCCCCAGCTGGCGCGTAACTTAAACTGTGTCCACCAGTCGAGATTTTGCATAAAAGCCTCGTCTTGTACATGCCAAGCCACACCCACGGCCGGGAAAAATCCCCAACGGTTGGCCTTACTCAAAGACGACCGACCCTCGTAGTTGGCCGTAAAACTTACGATATAACGGTTGAACAATGTATAGTTGACCATACCGACAGCCGCCATAGAACGGGCCTCGGATGTACCCGATCCCAGTTTGGTAATGGCACCTCCGGCAATAGGATCCGACATTCCGGGAGCAGCCACACCATAAACGGCCTCGGCCGATTCTGAACTACGAGACTGGTCGGTACGCCACAAACCTGTAGCTGTAAGTCCGTGTACACCGAACTGACGCCGGAAGATAAATTTATTCTCGGTCTGTAACGACAAGTTATTGGAATATCCGTCATAGCTATAATTGGCATTGGTATTATCGATCGAGAAATCTCCGGCTGTTTGCGGCAGGAACTGGCGAGTTTTGACCGTTTTAAACTTCATGGCCACCCAACCCGTCCAACTGAATCCCGGAAGAATCTGATAATTGGCTCGATAGAGAATCCTCTCTTCACGCTGGGTCGTCTTATTGTAACTCTCATTTGCCACAATCAACGGATGATAATTTTTATCTCCATCAGATGCTCCTTGGAACTCTTCGCTGTTTTGGCGGATAAAATAGTTGTCGGTAGGCTCACCCGTAGCATCATTGATCCAATAAGGGCTCTTATTCGGCATCTTGCGCAAAGCCTCCGAACGGACATTATCAAAGTAGGGTTCGTCTTTCTGCGTATCGGTATAAGAGAACTCGGCATACATATTGAATTTATCGGAAAAACGATACGTCAAATTATAGTTGGCCGTGATACGATCCAGCCCCGTACCTATACTGGTACCGCCTTCATTCATATAAGCAAGGGAGAAACGATACGTTGCTTTTTCACCACCGCCCGACATCGAGAAGCTGTTATCGAAAATCCATGCATCTTTGGTGATCTGCGAAAGCCAATCGGTATTGGCATTATACTCATCGAAATAGCGCCAACTGGGCATATAACCTATCTCGGGAGTATCAAAAAGCAATTCGAGATAAGATGCAGAATTCTGCAAACCTTGCGCATTGGCCGTATTCCAAATAGCATCTTGCATAAAAGCGACATATTCATCTCCGTTGAGCATAGGTATCGATTCGGGTTCGACCTTTACCGTAAACTTCGAAGAGAAAGTAAAGTTGGTTTTTCCTTTGGCACCTTTCTTGGTCGTAATCAACAAAACGCCATTGGCCGCTTTTGTTCCGTAAATAGCCGTAGAAGCTGCATCTTTCAAAACCTCAATGCTTTCTATATCATACGGGTTGAGATTCAACATATCGGCAAAATCTTCATTGTTCGCCGTATTGAAATCGAAAGAGTCATCGATATCGGTCGAGTAAGGAACACCGTTGATGACGATAAGAGGATCGGCATTGGAATTAAGGGTTGCCGTACCACGTATACGAATAGAACCTTTCGAACCGGGGTCGCCACCCGACAAAATATCCACACCGGCGAGACGTCCCTGCAAAGCCTCTTCGACCGAAGAAACCGGCAATGTTTCTACCACGCTCGACATATCGATTTTCTGCGTGGCAGCCGTCTGTTCACGCACCGAGATACCCATATCGGTCGTCTCGACCCGTTCGGCAGAAACGTTTACTTCACTCAATTCCTGAGAAGAAGCCTCCATAACCACCGTCATCGTCTTTTGGCCGGTATAAGCAATACGTTGCGTCTCCATACCGATAAAAGAGAATACGATCGTAGCGGCATCGGCCGGTACACGTAACGAGAATGCACCG
>HF999715.1:39593-40149 GCA_000434215.1 Bacteroides sp. CAG:144 | reverse complement strand
ATACACGACGCTGGTTATTTTCAATAGAAACATTCACACCTATCGACGGCTCGTGTTTCCCCTGATATATTTCATATACTTTACCCGATATGAAACCCGAACTCGTCTGTGCCGACAGCGTACAACTTATCATCAAACACAGCAACAAAAGGCTATATTTAATCGGACTCATACTTACCATTCTGTTTTTCATAATACCCCATTTATAAATTGTACACAACCATCGTCAAAGACGAAGGGGAAATAATCATAATCACCTACAAAGTCGACTTTGCCGTTGAAATCGACATATCCCGCGCTCGAACCAGATTCGAAACCACTTTCCACCATTTGGGCGCTGAGTTTCGTACCATCATCGAAAATATTGAGATGCATGACCACCTCTACTTCGGCACCGTCGACGATCGAATATGTCGAATTGAGCGTAATAAGTCCTCCGGCCGATTGCGTATCTTCTCCCCAACCCAAGAACGGGTAGTTAGAGAAGACGGCCGTACTCAACGGAACGAAATAAGATTTTAAATAACGCTGCAAAGTAGCTTCATCGGTAACGGTA
>HF999715.1:34305-39530 GCA_000434215.1 Bacteroides sp. CAG:144 | reverse complement strand
CCGAAGCCGTTGTCGTTATTCCCGGGATCTTACCACCTACGATAGCCTGCTTCACAGCCTCATTTGTAGGTACGAGCATCAGACAGCTTTCGGTCATATAAGGAATATCCTGGGAGTCCTCATTGATCATACCGGCCTTGATCAGCAATTGGATATAGGCATTGAATATCGTCGTTTCGTCATTGCGCAAACCGTACATCATCGGGACAAATTTTGCATAGAGCGCATTGCTGAGACTTCCTTCAAAAAGTTTCTGTGAGCGAGAAACGTCATAAGCATAGCAATGACCGTTTGACCAGCTTTCTCCCCGGAACTTCAACTCTTCGACGTCGCAATAGATGTCGGCTTCGGTTGTCGAATTGCCGGTATAAGATATCAACTGATTGTGCAAGAAACTATTCGTGATTTTTCCATCTTTCATGTACCAATACAGACGATAGTCGGGAGAAAGCGTGCGGAACACATGTTTACCCGTCATGGGCAGCTCGGTAAGCGTCGTCGTCGATCCGTCGATCGATGCTACGTGAGCATATACATATTTCTGTTGAGCCGAACTCGACAAGCTACCGGTTCCCATAACCAATGAACCTTTCGATTCGTCCCATGTTATACCGTTATATGCCATCTGCGCATTCGAGGGATACAACATGATGTAATCGACCTCGGGAGAATAAAGCGTCGACACCAAATCGGATTTTTCGAGCATTTTCGCAAAATTGCTATACCGTTTATACTGGTAGGCCGGGCCGGTTACCGAACCGAATTCTGCCGGAGGTGTAAGCACATCGCAACCGTAGAATGCACCGTTGACACACATCTTACGGTTTTCTTCGGGTACTGCATCTACATCGAAATCGATGATATTGCCATTGGAGTTCTTTATATCGCCGCGTTTGATTTCTTCGGGGAAAACAATAGAAGAAGCATAAACGCTATTAAGCAATATCTTCTGAACAGATTCTACCGAGACCGAATCGAGACATACCGAGTCGGAAGGATACCCGGTTCCTTCGAGCCCCCAGAAATCCATATAGAAATCGTCCCACGCCTTATCGTTCGGAGCAAATATACTGTACGACACCGATGAGAGCGTAGACATCTGCGTATAATCCGACACAGGCCACTCGCTGGCGATATTGGCCATAGGCGCTTTGTGATAGTGCTGGTAAAGGTCGGTACCGTTGCCATATTCGAGAGTAAGATTGGCATCCAATTGATAGTCGTTATACTCATCATAAAGAGACAAGAAAGTTTTGAAATTTCCTGCATTCTTCATTTCATCGTATATCGTGTTCAGGGGACGCAATACCTGATTTACGAGATAGAGGTATCCCGACGATGTAACAACAGCGTACTCGTCGACCGAAGCATTCGATACGTTGAAGCCCGAAGCCCCCGTCCACTGCGAGGAGGGATAGAAATACTCGTAATTATACTTGGCATCGATAAGTTTCGTCTGGAACATACGATAAGAAAACACCGGGAGGAAACGCTCCAAATGGTAAACATATCCTTCCTGACCCGTCGTATCGTTGACGACTTCCAGCGTCAAAGCGTCCTGACTTTTTGTGCGGAACTTGTAATAAAGTCCGGCGTTGACCATCAATTCCTCATCGGTAGCACCGTCTCCTTCTTCGGGACGGAAATTGATCAACTTATTCTTATCGAAAGAATAATACATGATGTGAAATCCGATAAGTTTTTTGATTTCATCAACGCTCAATTCTTCGATCGAATTTACTCCGTATTCCGACTTGAGGTATGAGGCAAACGCCTCGTCATTGGGCGCCATGACTGTCCACACACCTTTACCTTTCAGTATCGGTGCATAACCACCCAAGTCGACCCCTTTGAGGAATATCGAATAATTCCCCCTATCCTCTAATGTTTCATAGATACTTCCTTTCAGATTATCCGGAGTATCGTAATACTCGAGATTATCCTGACAGGAAGACCAGAAAACTGCTGAACAAAGTACACTACAAACAAAAATGCACTTTTTAATCGCGTTTTTCATAGATTCTCGGTTACTTTTAATGTGTTTTTTATAGTTATATTTAAAAATATATCAAAGAAATAATGTTTTCTCATTTTTTTAAAAGGTTTACATCTCAAAGAAAAGAATTTTCTATTCCGCCCCAATTTTAGGTGGAATAGAAAATTTCAACTAATTTATGATAACCTTTTCACCGTCGATGATATAGAATCCCTGCGGCAGGACGGTAAACGCCTCACTATATCGAATCTGTTTCAACACGACAACACCCGCCACATTATAGACATCGACAAGACGATGAGGATCTTTGGCTTTTATTTTCACATCGACCACCCCACCGGTATTGATATTTTCGGTCGTGAGCGTCAATATGGCACATTGCTGTGCGCCGCCAAAAGAAAAAACGAAAGAGCCGGTCAATGGTTCCTCCAACGGAATATCATATGTCGACATCACGATCGACGGCACACGAGACTGGAATGTATATCCGTCGGATTGTGTATACTTTTTATCACCTAACTGCGACAAATACGACGAAGCCGCATCATCATTGGCATACCCCTCGATTTTCACTGCCGTTACGCGCTTACCTTCGGGAAGCGTTACCGTAAAAGGGACGCCGGCCGAGTACTTGATCGTATTGTTTTTTCCACCGTCACACCCTTTATTCTTGGCATTTGTTATCGTATAGCCATCTGAAAAGCTCCACGTTTTCGAATCCCCGCTCATATAACTTATCTGAGAGATTTCATAATCGGTGGGAGTAGGATCGTTGGCCGAATCTTTGATTTTTCCCAACAATTCGCCATCGGAGGTACAACCGTCCATAATATCGGCGACGAGGCTGTTCATATACACTTCGAGCATGGTATACCCCTCTTCGTTGGTTTTATTCCGATCTTCGGGATCATTCGGATCGAGACCGTTTTCCCGTTCCCACTCATCGGGCATACCGTCCCGGTCACTATCCAGAGGAGCGGTTTCCGACTTCAACTCGGGCCACCCCGATGTCCCGTCACCATATACACAATCGTCCTGCGAATTGATAATCCCCGGGAGATTTCCCCCGCCGCCTGTAAACGACGCCTTATTGTTACGGGTATCATATACCATGATAGAATCTATCGCATCACGAGACAGAGAAGCTCCGGCATATTGCAGCACCTTTTCATAAGCCACTTGCGCCGTATGAGTTGTGGTTGCATAAAATTCGAGCGGAGCATCGAGATGCATCGTATCTTTGGTAACAGAGGTAAAAGTACCGTCGTTCCCGTTTTTATCGATCTGCGCATAGATGCCCTTCGTCCAATTATCTCGGGTTACCTCTTCATTTCCATCTATAACATTCCCGTCGACATAGAATTTTCCCCAGTGGTGAAGCATCGGATACCAACCGTTCGGTTTCCCGTTATCATCGGTACAGTAATCGAGCGTACGGATATTGATGGCAGCAATACGATATTGCACGGCACCGCCCTTTTTACGAGTGGCAGGTCCGGGCTTGTAATAGTTGTTATAGATATTTACATCCATACCTTCCCCACCGTAGCAACCATTTCCGGCCCAATTATAAATCACGTTATTGCGCATATCGAGAAGTTCCTCTTCCTGCGTACTGGGACGCGGGCCGAGACGCGGCGTACGGCTCTCGTGATGACACAGCAGATTGTGGTGATAGGAAGAACCCTTGCCCCCCCAGTTTCCGCCATAACCGTGATTACCTTTACTATGTCCCGAATTGCGAAGGCTCTGGGAAATGATGCACCACTGCACCGTCATATTTTCATTACCATATACCGAGCAGCACTCGTCGATACTCCAACTGATGGAGCAGTGATCGACCATGATATTGGCACGATCCATACCACCGAGGCCGTCGCCTTCATGATATGCGACATTTTCATTCCCCAACCGGAAGCGCAAAAAACGCAAAATAACGTTATTGGCATTGATGGTAAAAGGATAACCAGCAATACAGATACCGTCGCCGGGAGCCGTCTGTCCCGCAATGGTTACATTGCCGTTGGAAATACCCAAAGATGATTTCAAAAATATGGTACCCGACACATCGAAAACAATGGTACGGGGTTCTTTCTGACCAATCGCCCAACGCAACGAACCCTCGCCGCTATCATTGAGGTTGGTAACATGATATACGACACCGCCGCGGCCGCCCGTTACATACCGACCGAAACCTTCGGCACCGGGGAAAGCCGGCAGATCTTCGGCCCACGATACGGTTATCGTTGCACAAAAGCAGAGAATAAACAATAGAACTTTTTTCATGGTATTCTTTTTATCGTAGCAAATTTCTCAATACTCTATCAAAATCGAGAGGATTTTTTATTCAAATAGGTGTACTTTTTCTGCATTTTCCCTTCACAAAGTCTTGAAATAGCTTTTTTTTCTATTTCCAAGACTGCTTGGCATAGATATAGATAAATTCTTTAATGATATTACAAAGATAATAAAAAAGTTTTGATATTGCTACAATGTATATATTTTTTGATTTTCCATTTCACTGCAATGCCCGACCGACAAAACATAAGACCCATGTTGTGTTGTATTTTACCCTCCGTTCCCGCTCCGAAAATGTTTTTTCGAAAAAAAATTCAGGAGAGGCCGCCCGAGCGCCAGAAACAATTCTGCCGGCCCAGCCACCTCTCCCCATGAAAAACGGGCTTACCTCAAAACAAGTACGATTATTTTTCCCTCAAATAGACCGAGGGCGATTTTCCCGTTATTTTCTTGAAACTGCGACTGAAATATTTCGGATCGGTGTACCCGACTTTATAAGCGATCTCCGCCATAGAAAATTTTCTTGTCTGCATCAACTGTATGGCACGCTTGATACGTATCACTTGTAGGAAATTGATCGGCGAATATCCGACGAGAGCCTTTATCTTTCTGAAAAAAACACTCCGGCTCAACGCCATCTCATGAGCCAAATCATCGATGCTCAAATCGGGATTTTCGATATTCGCCTCGATATAGGCCATCAACTGCTGCATAAACTGCTCATCGGCCGGCATGATAGAAAGTTCGGACGGCTGAATGCCTACCTCTCCGGCAGATTTCTGCTCGATACGCTCCATATATTTCTCCCGCAATATCTGCTGCTGTTGCAGAATCATCGCCACGCGAGCCTTCAACAACTGCGTACTGAAAGGTTTCACCATATACTCGGCGATTCCGCTGTTGGCTCCTCGTATGCGGTCATCGAGCGTAT
>HF999715.1:20727-34206 GCA_000434215.1 Bacteroides sp. CAG:144 | reverse complement strand
ATCCGTCGAGCACAGGCATCATCAGGTCGGTAATCACCAAGTCGGGCATATATTCGAGCGTCTGTTGCCAGCCGTCCTCTCCATTCACCGCCGTATATACTTTATAACTGCGGGTAAGGCAACTTTGCAGGAAAGATCGCAGATCGTTATTGTCTTCCACGACGAGAACAGAGAAACGATCGTCGGCATCGTTCTCTTCCGCATCACTGTCCGCGTCGTCGGGAGAACCGTCGACTCCTATATCGTCGTTCATCAGGAACTCGACCCGTTCGTCGTCTTCGAGATGCGTTTTTCCTACCGGAAAAGAAACCTCGAACGTACTGCCTACCCCCTCCTCGCTTTGCACATCGATGCGGGCATGATGCAAATCGACCAGCTGTTTCACCAGAGACAAACCTATTCCGGTCGATTGCTGATAGATATTATCCTGCAAAATCGTATCGAATCGCTGGAAAAGCATGGCAACTTTCGACGGCTGTATGCCCACGCCCTGATCCTGCACGGCGACAACCACATTCTCGTCGTCGCTCTTTACCCGCACGGTAATTGTTTTTCCGGGTGGCGTATACTTGAAGGCATTGGATATGATATTGACAAATATTTTTTCGAATTTATCCCTGTCGGCCCACACGTAAACATCATCGGCTCCCATTTCGAGGCGGAAATCGATTCTGTGCTGACGAGCTATATTCTCGAAATTCTCCATAATGGCTTCCAAAGATTCCCGCACATTGAGTTTCTCGACAAGAAGCCGCATCTTTTCGTTCTGTATCTTACGGAAATCGAGAATCTGATTGATGAGATTCAACATACGATGGGCATTGGTCTGCACCACCGTAAGATACTCCCGGTCGGCCTCGGGCAACTTCTCGTCGGCCAACACCTCGGAAAGAGGCCCTTCTATCAGTGTAAGGGGCGTGCGCAATTCATGCGAAATATCGGTAAAGAAGCGGAGCTTCGCCTCGGTGAGGCGGTGTTCGAGGCTCAATTTATAGCGCAACTTATAGATATGCAGATAAATAAATACCACAACCGCCACCAAAACAAGCGCCAATAAAACATAGAGCGCCTTTGCCCATGAAGTCTCGGCAAACAACGGCTCCCGTGTTACCGGCAATACTCGCTCGTTATCGACCCACAAGCCGTTGCGGTTGGTCGATTTTACCCGCAGATAAAATGTTCCGGCAGGCAGATTCACATAATTGGCCGTAAGGTTTTCTTGGGTATATGTCCAGTCTTTATCGACACCTTGCAATTTATAAGCATACCGCACGGGAAGATTCGACGAAAAGTCTACCGCGGCAAAAGGTACCGACAGAGTATTTTCTTCGGGTTTCAAGACCATAGAATCGATACCGTCGCCGAAAACAATTGCCGGGACATAGCGGCTATTGTTGAGTCTGTCGGGCGAAACGACATACACGCCCAGACTCGTCGGCACCAACAGACGCCCATCCTTATCGATAAGCGGTTTATTCTCGGACAACGTCGCATACCGCGGCAACATATCGTAACCGATATTTTCGAAATTCTCCTTTTGAGGATCGAAACGCATCAGCATACGCTCGGTCTGTACCCAAAGATAACCCGACTCGTCCTCGACCAGGTTGATCGCCACGTCGGAATAGGCCCCGTCCCGCTTCATATAAGGACGAAAACTTATCTCTTCGGAAAGTAAATTTTTGGTCAGCACCTTATTCAACCCGCCGCCGAACACCGCCAAATAGATGTCGCCGCTGCGGGTTACCTCTATTCCCATAATATCGTTGCTACCCAAACTGTTCTGATCGTCTTTCTGCCGCATACTGGAATAAAAAACGATACTCTCGGGCGTAGAAAAATTTTCGTCGAACGTATAGAACCCTTTTGTCGTACCTACCAATATGACACTGTCGCGGGTCTCGGCCAGACACCGTACCTGTTGCGGTGTGTTTTTGGAGTGGAAACCCAACCGGTTATTTTCGTGCAAGAAATAGGGATTCTCCGCATCGGGATCTTCCACCAGATTCAATCCCGAGTCATAACAACCGACCCATAACCGGCCCTTGAAATCCTGCAAAATAGAATATACGGCATCACCGCTTATACTATACATATTATGGGTATCACGCTTGTAATGGCCGGTTATGGCATACTGCCGGGGCAACCGGTAACTCAGGCGATACAATCCCTCGTCTCTCGTACCGAGCCACAGATTGCGGGAACGATCTTCGTATATGGCATATACACCCGAACCAAACGATACACGCCGCTCTACAACTCGCCCGTCGGGAGACAAATAACCGAGACGCTTATCCCCTTCCCATATCTCTATATCGCCGAGCCGGGACGACACCCACATACGACCGCGGGAATCGGAATAGAGACATCGTATCTCATCTTTCATATACCCGGGGTGAGGATATACCTCTCCGTTGCCGAATTGCAGCTTGTGCAAACCGACATTGCAACTCACCCATATATTTTGTTGGTTATCCTGAAAAACCGTCCGTATCGAAGGAGACAAAAACCGTCCGGCGTTATACGGCTGCAATGTCAGTGCATCCATATCGATACGGTGCAATCCGCCTTCTCTCAAAAAGAAGAATAATTCGCCCCGCATATTCTTGAAAAACAGAGGCCTCGTAATATCGGAAGCGATCCATTTCAACGGCTCATCGGAAACCTCTATGGGCGAGACTTTACGTGTCTTCATGTCGAGGCTGTACAACTTTTTATCCCTCGACACGAGGCAACACCGGGAATCGTTGTTGTTATAACAATAGGTTACGTCCTGTTGTCCCGAGGTGGGTAATTTCACCAACTCGGGTTTACGGGTACGCACATCGATAAAGACCACGCCGGCATTGGTCTGCATCAAAACGGTAGAATCGTTGACCGGCTGCATGCGGTTGAGATGGGAAACCTCATGGGGCATACCTTCGACAAACGACAATTCGCCGGTATCCAATCCATAAACCGAGACCACACCATTCGGCGTTCCCAGCCAAATCGTCCCCGATCGTTCTATCCAGCTCTTATACGATAAATTGCTTTTGAATGGAACGTCCCCTACGATAATGACCCCTCTGTCGGTAAGCAACCACTCATTCCCCCGGGAATCGACCCGTATATCGTAAACTTTACGGCGTCCGGGCTGGGTCGACGCAAAAATCTCGGTATTGTCGATATTCTTGTCTTCGATACGGAACAAAGTCCCATCGTCATCGACCAGCCACGTAATCCCATTTCCAAGGACAACTATTTTGTAAGCCATTATCGTGCGGTTGTATTTTTTCTCCAAAAGAGAATGTATGTCTACAAAATGCTGGGTCCCGGTGCGAAATAGAAAAAAACGGTCGCGGCTGATACACCATATATCGTTTTCATTATTTATCACGATTTTGTCGAAACGATTTTGCACCAACGGTTCATGATTTCCCGGCGTCGCCTTATAGCAGGAAAACTTATATCCATCGAAACGGTTCAATCCGTCCCATGTGGCAATCCACAACACACCGTCCCGGTCTTGGACGAGAGAGGTTACACGTCCCTGAGAAAGCCCGTCATGCTCGGTATATACCGACAAACGGCACTCATACGGAGACTGTGCCGACACCCCAAAAACAGAAAACAATACAATAAAAAAAGTAAAAATATATTTCATCATGGAATTAAATATATACAAATATAGCGAATAATACAACAGCAGATGACCACCATATCAAAAAAACACAAAAAAGACACCTATTTGACCGAAAATTACCCATAGACCGCCTTTTTTCCGAATAGTGCACACTTTAATTAGAAATAATCCACACAGATCCGGTTCCTCTCGGCTTTATTTGCAAATATAAACAGAATGCCATGAAAGAAAATATTGTCATTGCCTATCCCTGCAAAACTTTATCGTCGGCGTCTTGTATTTTTATTCTGGGGAAACAGGACGTTTTTCTATCTCCGCATACTCCGTCGGAAATCAAAAAAAGCACCTATCCGACCAGAAATTCTACCCGACAATTTTTTTCCGACGAAATATATTGCAAACATATCGAATAATACACCTATTCAGTAAAATAATACACCAATAATTATATTTTTCTCTCTTTATTTGTATTGTCATGAAAAAGCTATTTCTACTATCGATCCTTTTGTGCGGGACGTTGTCGCTAACAGCACAGAACGAACCGTACAAAAATCCGCAACTTTCTCCCGAAGAGAGAGCGGCCGATTTGACGTCCCGCCTCACTCTCGAAGAAAAGGTCGCTCTCATGCAGAACACATCTCCCGCCGTCGAACGTCTGGGTATAAAACCCTACAACTGGTGGAACGAGGCCCTGCATGGCGTAGCCCGGGCCGGCGAAGCGACAGTATTCCCGCAAACCATAGGCATGGCCGCCTCTTTCGACCCCGACTTATTATATAAGGTATTCGATGCCGTCAGCGACGAAGCCCGTGCAAAATTCCACGACTTCCAGCGCAAAGGCCGGTATGGGAAATATCAATGCCTGACTTTCTGGACTCCGAACGTCAACATTTTCAGAGACCCTCGCTGGGGACGCGGACAAGAGACCTACGGAGAAGACCCTTATCTCACCTCGGTACTGGGATTGCAAGTCATTCGAGGACTGCAAGGACCTGCCGACACCCAATACGATAAACTGCACGCTTGCGCCAAACATTTCGCCGTACATAGTGGCCCGGAATGGAATCGCCACTCTTTCAACGCCGAAAACATCGACTTACGCGACCTATATGAGACTTACCTCCCGGCATTCAAGACAGCAGTTATCGACGGCGATGTAAAAGAAGTCATGTGCGCCTATAACCGTTTCGAAGGCAAGCCCTGCTGCGGCAGCGACCGCCTGTTGATGCAGATACTCCGAGACGAGTGGAAATTCAAATATCTTGTCGTATCGGATTGCGGTGCCATAAACGATTTCTACAATCGATCGAAACACCACACCCACCCCGACTCGGCCAGCGCATCGGCCGATGCCGTTCTGGCCGGGACCGATGTCGAATGCGGAGGCAGCTACAAATCTCTCGTTGATGCCGTAAAAAAAGGCTATATCAAAGAGAGCGACATCGACGTCAGCGTACGCCGTCTGCTGGCAGCCCGATTTGCTTTGGGCGAAATGGACGATGAGAAACTGGTCGAATGGTCGAAAATTCCCTACTCTGTCGTAGATTGCCCCGAACATCGGGCTCTCGCACTGGAAATGGCAAAAGAATCGATCGTTCTGCTTCAAAACCGGAATAACATACTACCCCTCGCTAAAAATGCCAAAATCGCCGTCATGGGACCCAATGCAAACGACTCTGTCATGCAATGGGCCAACTACAACGGGACTCCCCGTCGCACTATCACTTTGCTCGGCGGCATAAAAGAGAAAGTCGGCAACGTTACTTATGCAAAAACATGCGATTGGCTCTCTAACACCTCTTACGAATCGAAATTCAACTGGCTCTACACTCCCGACAACAAACGGGGTATGGCTGCCACTTATTACAATAACACCGAACTGAACGGAGAAATAGCCGCTACCCAAGTATATACATCGCCGGTAAACCGCGATGCCGGAGGCAACACGGTATTCGAGCCGGGGGTAAACCTTACCGATTTCACCGCCCGTTTTGAAAGCGTGCTCCGGCCCGAAGAATCGGGAGAGATGTTGCTTACCGTCAATGCCGATGACGGACTCCGTATCATCGTCGACGGGGAAAAAGTGGCGGAAACATGGAAAAAGAATTCCAATGCCAAAAGAGAATACCGTTTCCCGGTTGAGAAAGGAAAAGAGTACGACATAGAAATCGACTACCTGCAACTGGCGGGCAAGGCCTTTCTGAAAATAGACCTCGGAATTATCCGGCAAAAATCGATAGAGGACGACCTCAAAACTGTTGCCGACGCCGATGTCGTAATTTTCGCCGGCGGTATCTCGGCTCAACTCGAAGGAGAATCGATGAGTGTCAACTATCCGGGTTTCAAGGGCGGAGACCGCACTCATATAGAACTACCCGAAATACAACGCAACATACTGAAACGTTTGCACGAAATGGGCAAGAAAGTCATATTTGTCAACTATTCGGGTAGCGCCATGGGACTGGTTCCTGAAACCGAGACTTGCGATGCCATCATACAAGCATGGTACCCGGGACAAGAAGGCGGAACAGCCGTGGCCGACATTCTCTTCGGAGATTACAATCCGAACGGAAAACTTCCCGTAACTTTCTACCGGAATGTAGACCAACTTCCCGACTATCAAGACTATTCGATGCAAGGCCGCACCTACCGTTTCATGACGGAAAAGCCGCTCTACCCGTTCGGATACGGGCTCAGCTACACCACTTATACTTACGGAAAACCGCAAGTGAAAAAAGCGACGGTAAAAAACGGCAAGGATATACGTCTTACCGTGCCCGTTACCAATACGGGGAAACGCGACGGAGTGGAAATCGTCCAAGTCTATATACATAAAATGGGTGATACCGACGGTGCACCGATCAAAACCCTTCGGGCATTCAAACGGGTAAACCTCAAAGCCGGAGAGACACAAAAAGTAACATTCGACCTCACACCCGAAGCATTTGCATTCTACGATCGTGCCAGCGGCTATATATTGACTCAACCGGGAGAGTATCAAATCTTCGTCGGGAGCAGTTCCGCCAACGAAGACTTGCAGGAACTCACCGTAAAACTGAAATAATTTTCTTTTCATGTATACTTTCGCGAAAAAGGCTTCCCGATAGCGATCGGGGGCCTTTTTCATTTTTCAGACGATTTCCCGAATTTTCACAACCTCCAAAAGAAAAACACAATTACCGCACCCTTTTGCAGCCGATTTTAATATCTTTACCGCTATATAATCTTTCTCACCATGAAAAAGGGATTGAAAATCGTTTTCACCACCGGAATAGCGCTCACCGTCATCTATCTTTGTCTGCCCTATTACGTCCGGCAAGCCGTCATACATCTCTATCCCGACATCGATGATCTCGAACTTTTCGACAAACATGTCGTACATGCCCCGGATTCAAGTCGCACATGGCCCAAAGCCACCGACTACAACCGATACAGGATGAGTGCCGAAGAAGAGGCCTTTCTCGATGAAATGGAAACTGTCGCATTCTTGGTTATCCAACACGACAGCATCGTCTACGAGAATTATCGGAACGGCTGGAACGACACCTTGACTTCCAATCTTTTTTCCGGCACAAAAAGCATTGTCGGCCTTCTCGCGGGTATCGCCCATGAAGAAGGGTACATCAAGAGTCTCGACGACCCTGTAAGCAATTACCTGCCGGAGTTCAAAGAAGGAGAGAAGTCCGATGTAACAATTCGCAACCTGCTTACCATGAGCGCCGGATTGAGTTGGGACGAATCCTACGCCTCGCTTTTCTCTCTCACCACGCAAGGATACTACGGCAATAATCTCCGGGAATTGGCATTGGGTCTCGATGTGGTCGACAAGCCGGGAAAACAATTTTCTTATCGAAGCGGAGAGTCCCAAGTATTAGCTTTTACGTTGGAAGTCGCCACCGGAAAAACAATAAGCGACTATGCCGAAGAAAAATTATGGCGTCCCTTGCAAGCCGGGCACGACGCCTACTGGCTGCTCGATAGGGAAAACGGCGATGAAAAAGCATTCTGCTGCTTCCATACTACGGCACGCGACGCAGCGCGATTCGGACATCTCATGCTCAACAACGGATATTGGCACGAACGTCCAGTCGTACCGGAAGAGTATATGCGTGAAGCACTGTCCCCGGCATCCTACCTCTTGAATCAATGGGGTAACGGTGCGCTCGATTATTACGGCTTCCAAATATGGCTATTACATTACCGGGATCAAATAAATCCCTATTTTCGCGGCATGTTGGGGCAATATATCATGGCAATCCCAAGTCGCAACGCCATTTTCGTAAGACTGGGACACAAATGTTCCAAAGAATACATACGGGAAGCCAACAGCGACATCTTCGACCACCTCGACATCGTCATGCATATCCTCGACCAGAGAGAATAAACCCTGCAACCTGCAAACAATTTTCCAATGGCAATTACCTGTAATGGAAACAAAGACGACAAAAAAATTTTAGTTTTTCCTTTATTTTATACGCTCGATTATTATATCTACTTTTGCAAAAATTTCAATAATGTCTCATTGCAAGGACATCATTTCTTATCGAATAACACCACCATGCAAACGATTATATCCCTACAAAACGGTATTGCCGGCGACTTAAACCGCCGCTTCGATACTCCGATAAATTTTGAACTGAGAGAGGGGGAACATCTCGCCGTCATAGGAGTGAACGGAAGCGGAAAAAGTACACTCATACAAACGGTTACCGGCCAACTCTTTCTGAAAACGGGTAAATTGTCTTTTGACTTCGGTTCCGACTCCCACCGCTACACGTCCGAAAACATACGATATGTTACATTCAACGATGCCTACGGCACAGCGACGGCCGACTATTATTATCAACAACGCTGGAACTCGCAAGACAGCGACCAAGCTCCTTGCGTAAAAGAGATACTCGAACGCGAAAAATGCGACAATCTCTCGTGGAAGGCACACCTTTATGATTTGTTGGGTATAAATTCTTTGCTCGAAAAACCCATTATCATGCTTTCTTCGGGCGAGTTGCGCAAAATGCATATCGCCAAGCTATTGCTCTCCGCACCGAAAGTATTGATTCTCGAAAGTCCGTTCATCGGTCTCGACGCCCCATCGCGTCGGTTGCTTATCGATTTGTTGCAACACCTCATCGATGAAGCTACGGTGCAAATCATACTGGTCGTTTCTGCGCCTCAGGATATTCCGGCATTTGTTACCCACGTCTACGAAGTCGATAATATGCGTTGTAGCAGGAAATTTCCTTTGCAAGAATATCGTGCACAGGAAACCATCACTGCCCGACGGGCTGCTATAAACAACCGACATATCGAACTCCCCGTACTTCCCGAGGGAAACGGAGAAATATGTACGGCCGAGGAAATCGTCCGGCTCGAAAATGTATCTATTCGTTACGGAAGCCGGACTATCATCGATCGCTTGAACTGGACTGTCAAAAATGGAGAAAAATGGTCATTATCAGGACCGAACGGAGCCGGAAAA
Source organism: Bacteroides sp. CAG:144 (assembly GCA_000434215.1). Classification (GTDB taxonomy): domain Bacteria; phylum Bacteroidota; class Bacteroidia; order Bacteroidales; family UBA11471; genus Caccoplasma; species Caccoplasma intestinavium. The sequence goes on along the minus strand of HF999715.1, from coordinate 25,102 downwards.
TCGACACTTCTCAGTCTGATATGCGCCGATAATCCACAGGCCTACTCACAAAACATTACTCTTTTCGACCACAAACGGGGTAGCGGAGAAAGTATTTGGGACATCAAAAAACACATCGGTTACGTCTCACCCGAGATACATCGATCTTATCTCAAAGACATTCCCGCAGCCGAAATCGTCGCCTCGGGATATTACGATACGATAGGACTCTTTCGCAGACTTACCCCCCAACAAATAGAATCCTGTATGGGCTGGCTCGATGCATTCGGCATCTCGGCTCTTCGCGATCGCTCTTTCGTGAAATTATCTTCGGGAGAACAACGCCTGTTGCTACTCGCCCGCGCACTAGTAAAAGACCCTGCCCTGCTTATTCTCGACGAACCCTTGCACGGCCTCGACATTCTCAATAAAGAATTGGCGCGAGCCATCATCGAGACATTCGCCAGCCGCCCCAACAAGACAATCATCTATGTTACACACTATCCCGAAGAGCTACCCCGATGCATAGATAAGACACTCATTCTCAAGCGAAACGAATAGTTATTTTTCTTAAAAAGAAAACCTTTCAAAATCCATTTTCAGAGCATCTCGATATACCGAAATCATGTCATCTATAATTTCGGCAGCACTTTGCTCACTCGAAACCATCGCCGAAACTTGGCCGATTTCCAATTCACCATTCTGTAAATCTCCTTCGAAAATACCTTTTTTAGCCCGTCCCTTTCCCAACAATTCCCGCAATTCATCGATCGACGCCCCCCTTTGCTGCGCATTTTCCACACTCTCGTAAAACTCGTTTTTAACCAATCTTACGGGTGATAACTTTTTCAGTGTCAAGAATGTATCACCTTCTTGCAGGTTCAAGCAATGTCGCTTGAAATTTTCATGAGCCGAGCTTTCTTTCGAAAGAGCGAAATGACTGCCCACTTGTACACCCTCGGCCCCCAATAACATCACGGCTGCCATTGCCTCTCCCGATGCAATCCCACCCGCCGCCAACAGAGGCAGGGACGTTGCCTGACGTACGGCCGGAATGAGACACAAAGTCGACGTCTCTTCCCTCCCGTTATGACCACCGGCCTCGAAGCCTTCGGCTACAACCGCATCGACACCGGCCTGCTCGCACTTGCGGGCAAAACGCGAAGAAGACACGACATGCGCGACCGTAATGCCATGACGATGAAGAAAATCGGTATAGAGCGCCGGATTCCCGGCGGAAGTGAAAACAATCTTCACCTTTTCCTCGATGAGTATCTGCATCAACTTATCGATTTCGGGATACATCAGCGGCACATTCACACCGAAAGGATTGCTTGTCGCCTCACGACATTTCGCGATATGCTCCCGCAACATATCAGGGTGCATCGAGCCGGCTCCAAGCAACCCTAATCCACCGGCATTGCTCACTGCCGAAGCCAACCGCCAACCACTACACCACACCATACCCCCTTGAACAATGGGATATCGGATACCGAAAAGCTCACATATTCGATTCATACCTGTAATTTATAATTCAAAAGTTCTTCTAAGAAACAAATAAAAAACCGATATTTCCGGGGGAAAAAGAAAAAAGGAGAGAAAAGTTTTCTAAAATCGGGTAAGTGCATTTCCCCTTTACAATAAAGAATGGAATCCCCCAATACCAAACACCCACATTCGGAAGCGAATCACCGAATTGCAAATCGCATTTTACCGGCTCCTACTCAATTTATAGCGAAAAGAATTTCCGGTTTTCACCACAGAATCGACCCGAAAAAAAGCAATCGGAGCCCCATACGGCAAAATATAAGAAATGGCGCTTTCGGGCAAAGGCAATACATCGGCCGATGCCGGATAACGAGAAAACGATGATTCGGAAGTCAGAATCAACACCGAGTCCCCGGCCGCTGCAATATCGTCGACATCTCCTACATAGGCCGACGAAACAAAACAAAAATAAGTATAGGAGTGCCGGCTGTAAAGGGTATCGATCGGTGCATGACGAAACCATGTATCCGACGTCTCCGGGATATGGACATTCGCCAAAACCTCTTGCATGACAGGATCGGGCACACGCATACCTTTCTTAAAAAAATAATAACCGACTCCCACGACAAGGAGTAAAAGGAACGACCATAACAGCGAACTTTTTCTCATGGTGTAAAAATATTGACAGATATGCAAATATAGAAAAATCGGCAAAAGTATCAAACAAAAAAGCGACTTGCCGCATGACAAGTCGCTCTTGGTGGGCGTTGAGGGATTCGAACCCCCGACCCTCTGCTTGTAAGGCAGATGCTCTGAACCAGCTGAGCTAAGCACCCTTTTACATAAAGGTACAAATGACCTTTTAAGAAAAACCTCTATACAATCTTTAACCTATTGAATCTGACTCCTCAGATCAAGTGGGCGTTGAGGGATTCGAACCCCCGACCCTCTGCTTGTAAGGCAGATGCTCTGAACCAGCTGAGCTAAACGCCCGGAAATATCCCCGAAAGGATAAATATATATCATTTTGAAAAGTGGTGGGTGCTGAGGGATTCGAACCCCCGACCCTCTGCTTGTAAGGCAGATGCTCTGAACCAGCTGAGCTAAACGCCCGATGTGCTTTTACCGAAAAAGCGAGGCAAAGGTACAAGATTTTTTCGACATTCAAAATAAAATCGCTTTTTTTCTGCAAAAATCATCTTTTTCTTGGGAGAACCGATCCGATATACTAACTTTGTTCCTTTAAAAAACTAAGACTTAATACGATAAATATGGAATTATCTCCGCTTACTGCCGTATCGCCTATCGACGGCCGTTATCACAGCAAGACTTCGATTCTATCGGATTATTTTTCCGAATTTGCCTTAATCCGATACCGGGTACGAGTAGAAATCGAATACTTCATCGCACTATGCGAATTGCCGCTTCCTCAACTCAAAAATTTCGAGGCCGACCGGTTCAATGTACTACGGGCCATATACAGAGACTTTTCTCCTACCGACGCCGCCCGTATAAAAGAAATCGAGTCGATAACCAACCACGACGTAAAAGCCGTAGAATATTTCATAAAAGAGAAATTCGATGCTCTGGGCGGACTTGATGCCTACAAAGAATTTATCCATTTCGGGCTTACCTCGCAAGATATCAACAATACTTCGATTCCTCTTTCCATCAAAGAGGCGCTCGATACGGTATATTACCCCATGCTCGAAGAGCTCATCGCCCAATGCCGCAATTATGCCGAAGCATGGAAAGAGATCCCCATGTTGGCCAAAACGCACGGACAGCCGGCATCGCCTACCCGTTTGGGAAAAGAAATGATGGTATTTGTTTACCGGCTCGAACAACAAGTCGCACTTTTGAAAACAACTCCTATCAGCGGGAAATTCGGCGGTGCAACAGGTAACTTCAACGCCCACCGTTTCGCCTATCCGGGTTATGACTGGCCTGCTTTTGCCAAACGATTCCTCAACGAGAAACTGGGTATAGAGAGAGAAACTTGGACGACCCAAATATCAAATTACGATAATCTGGCGGCGATCTTCGACGGATTGCGCCGCATCAATACCATCTTGATAGACCTCGACCGCGATTTCTGGCAATACATCTCGATGGAATATTTCAAACAAAAAATCAAAGCCGGAGAGGTCGGGTCGAGCGCCATGCCGCACAAAGTCAATCCCATCGATTTTGAAAACAGCGAAGGCAATCTCGGTATTGCCAATGCAATTCTCGAACATCTGGCAGCAAAACTCCCCATATCCCGCTTACAGCGCGACTTGACCGACTCTACCGTGTTACGCAACATCGGCGTACCTATGGGCCATATCCTCATCGCCCTTCAAAGTACGATGAAAGGTCTCGGCAAATTGCTCCTCAATGAAAAAGCAATATACGAAGACCTCGATAAAATGTGGAATGTCTGCGCAGAAGGTATACAGACGATCTTACGACGCGAAGGTTATCCCAAACCTTATGAGGCGCTGAAAGCATTGACCCGCACCAATAACGTTGTTGACGAAGCCGCCATACACGCGTTCATCGACACGCTCCATGTCAGCGAAGAGGTCAAAAAAGAATTACGCGCCATCACGCCGCACAATTACACGGGTTTCTAAACAAACATTCTCCCACCGATAAACAAGAAAAGCCGCGACCGCGGCTTTTCTTGTTTATACGCTACTCTCAAAAAAATAACTCCGCAACCTGTTGAGGTGCAGAGTTACCTATCTAATCACGTATGTAATATTACTTGGTTACTTCCGTCACAATCTCATCGACCGCCACAGAAAGGCCATCGGCATTTTTACCCCCCGCCTGTGCAAAATGAGGTTGGCCTCCACCACCGCCTTGAATATGCTTGGCGGCATTGCGCACAAGCGTCGATGCACTCAATCCCGCGGCAACC
>HF999715.1:13938-20662 GCA_000434215.1 Bacteroides sp. CAG:144 | reverse complement strand
CACATCCGTCGTTCCCGCAACGAACAAGAAATGATCTTGTTTTTCTCCACGCAACTGGAAAGCCAGATTTTTCACGACGTCCGGAGCCAATGTAATTTTTAGAGACACGATATTTACGCCGTTAACAAGACGCACATTTTCGAGCAGACGTTTTTTCAACTCTTGAAGTTGCGCCTTAGCAAACGACTCGGCCTGCTTCTTCAACTCGGCATTCTCCTCGATTGTACGCCGTATGGCAGCTATCACGTCGGGCGTATTATTGAATGAGGTACGTATCATGCTGAGCGTATCGAGCAACGTGTTCATATACATCTCGGTGTGGGCAGCCGTAATCGCTTCGATACGACGTATACCGGCAGCCGTCGAGCTTTCGGAAAGAATCCGTATCATACCTATCTGTCCGGTATTGGCAACATGGGTACCACCACAAAGCTCGACCGATGAGCCATAACGTATCACACGCACCTCTTCCCCATACTTTTCGCCGAAGAGAGCCATTGCTCCCATTGCTTTCGCTTCGGCAATAGGTACAGAGCGACGTTCGTCAAGAGCAATGCAAGCGCGTACTTTCTCATTGGCACGACGTTCTACCTCCCGCAACTCTTTATCTGTTACTTTCTGGAAATGCGAAAAATCGAAACGCAGGGACTGAGGAGAGACATAAGAACCTTTTTGCTCGACGTGTGTTCCCAAAACCTCTCTCAACGCCTCATGCAACAAGTGTGTCGCCGTATGGTTACAAGCCGTAGCCAACCGGTCGGCAACATTCACCTCTGCCCGAAATGTTCCGGAGACGTCGACCGGCAATTTTTCGGCAATATGCACAGCCAAGTTATTTTCACGCTTGGTCGTAACAATATTCACCACTTCTCCACTTTCGGACGTAAGAGTTCCCGTATCACCTACCTGACCGCCCATCTCAGCGTAAAAAGGCGTTATGGAAAGGACTAATTGATAATAATCTTTATTTTTCTGACGGATTCTGCGGTAACGCAGTATTTCAGTATCACATGTCAAAAGATCATAACCCACAAACTGAGGTTCGGCATCATGCAAAACAACCCAATCGCCAGTTTCCACAGCAGCTGCATTACGCGCACGCTCCTTCTGCTCTTGCATACGCACATTGAAACCGTCGATGTCGGCACGCAGATTATTTTCTTTCAATATAAGTTCGGTCAAGTCGAGCGGGAAACCGTATGTGTCATACAGCACAAAGGCTTCGTCTCCACTGATGCAATCTTTCCCGGCGGCACGGGTATCAGCCATCACCTTGTCGAGCAAGCGAATACCGGTAGAGAGGGTACGGAGGAACGACTCCTCTTCTTCCTTGATCACTTTCTCGATAAGCACCTTTTGAGTGGCGAGTTCGGGATATGCATCGCCCATCGTTTCGATAAGCGTAGGCAACAATTTGTAGATAAAAGGCTGTTGCAACCCGAGGAATGTATAGCCGTAACGTACGGCACGGCGCAAAATACGGCGTATCACATAACCGGCCTTGGCATTCGAAGGCAACTGTCCATCGGTAATCGAAAACGCAATCGTACGCACATGGTCGGCAATCACCCGCATGGCAATATCGCAGCGGGCATCATCGCCATATCGCTTTTCTGCAAGGCGTCCGATGGCTTGAATCAAAGGCTGGAAAACATCGGTATCGTAATTCGACGTTTTCCCTTGCAACGCCATACAAAGACGCTCGAAACCCATACCCGTATCTATGACCTTTGCAGGCAAAGATTCGAGTGTACCGTCGGCCTTACGATTGTATTGCATAAAGACAAGGTTCCAAATCTCTATAACCTGCGGGTGGCTCTGGTTCACCAGCGTAAGACCGTCGACAGCCGCACGCTCGGCCTCGCTACGCAAGTCGATGTGCACTTCCGAACAAGGACCGCAAGGTCCCGTATCGCCCATTTCCCAGAAATTATCATGTCGGTTACCGTTGATGATATGGTCTGCCGGCAAATGTTTTTCCCAATAAGATGCGGCTTCATTGTCGCGTTCGAGACCTTCAGGCGCATACCCCTCGAAAACCGTTGCATAAAGACGTTTCGGGTCGATTTTCAAAACATCAACCAGATATTCCCACGCCCAATCGATAGCCTCCTTCTTGAAATAATCACCGAACGACCAGTTTCCCAACATCTCGAACATCGTATGATGATACGTGTCCAATCCAACCTCTTCGAGGTCATTGTGCTTGCCGCTCACCCGCAAGCATTTTTGCGAATCGGCTACCCGTTTATATTTTGCAGGGACATTTCCCAATATAATGTCTTTGAACTGGTTCATTCCCGCATTGGTAAACATCAACGTGGGATCGTCCTTAATGACCATCGGTGCCGAAGGCACGATCTGATGGTGTTTCGATGCAAAAAAGTCCTTGAAAGACTCTCGAATTTCTTTAGCTGTAAGCATATAGTTTGATTTAAATATTCAAAAGAAAAAAGGTTTTTACCTTTTGCGCTTGCAAAAATAGCCCAAAAATATTATTTTTGCGGTCATTGCAGACAAAAAATCACGGTTTTATCCGTTTTTGCGACACCAGAGGTACTCGAGACCGAAGAAAGACCTGCAATCTATTTATGGCGCGGAAAGTTTTCTATAAATATAACCCCAACACCCTTTCATACGAACGTATCTATCCGTCGGTAGGCGCTCGCATATTTTCGGTATGTAAATACCTATTGCTGAGTATCCTCATCGGCATCGGTTTTTTTCTTATCTTTTACCACTTTTTCGAATCCCCCCGAGAAAAGAAACTGCGGGAAGACAACGAACAAATGGCAACCCAATACCGTATCCTGTCTCACCGGCTCGATGAAGCATTGGAGGTAATGAGCGATGTACAGCAGCGTGATAACAACCTTTACCGCATCATCATGCAGGCCAACCCCATCGACAGCAAAGCCCGCAATGCCGGCATCGACAACGACTCGCACTACAAAGAACTGCAAAATCTGGCCAACGCCGACCTCATTGTTTCTTCTACAAAAAAACTCGACCTTTTGCGCCGACAACTTTATGTACAAAGCACCTCATTCAACGAGGTCATGGAAATGGTGAAACAAAACGAAGACCGTATCAGTTGCATGCCGGCCATACAGCCCATATCGAACAAGGACCTGAAACGTACCGCATCGGGGTACGGCTGGCGCATCGACCCCATCTATCACACCCGTAAATTCCACGCCGGAATGGATTTTGCCGCCAATACCGGTACGCCTGTCTACTCAACGGCCAACGGAACCGTGATTTTCACCGGCTGGAAACAAGGCTATGGCAACACTGTCATTGTCGATCACGGGTACAATTATAGAACTTTGTACGGACATTTGAGCAAAATCGACACGAAAAGAGGAAAAAAAGTCGTCCGCGGAGAAGTCATTGCCGAGGTGGGCAGCACGGGAAAATCGACAGGGCCCCATCTCCATTACGAAGTCATTTACAAAGGAAAGCACCAGAATCCCATCAATTATTATTTCTTCGATTTGTCTCCGGAAGACTACGATATGATGATACAGTTGGCCGAAAACAACGGTCTGGTGATGGACTAATTGTCTCTGCACAATGGCAAAAAAAGAACTTCCCGAAAAAATGTTCTATTCCATCACCGAGGTGGCGCAATATTACAACGTCAATGAATCGACCCTTCGGTTTTGGGAAAAAGAATTTGACCTTATAGCCCCAAAACGCTCTGACAACAAACGCAAAATACGCTCATATACAGCCCAAGACGTCCAAAATATCGGACTGATCTACCATTTACTCAAAGAGCAAGGACTCACACTCAGCGGGGCCAAAGAAAAGCTGAGAAAAAAACCGGGAAAGACAGAAAACAATTATGAAATTCTTTCTCGCCTGCGTTCCATTCGCGCCGAAATAGTGTCGATATGCCGGGAACTGGACTCCCAAATGCGGAAAAACGCCGATACCGAAAATGCAATCGACACCCCCATCCCGAATGCTTCCGACACGACAGAAACGGGAAGAGAAAATTCCGATACTCAAAACCGTGAAAACGATTTATTCGGATAAATACGATTTACAATAACCTTCGAAAAAAACGACAGAAAAAGGGAAAAAACTTATCGTCCCGTTATCTACGAAAAAACCTCGGCGGAAGAAACTTGACGGCAAGCAGCATAACATATTTACCGAGCCACAAGCCCAAGACGACTCCAAAGACATTGGCCACCCAATCCCACCAATCGCCCGACCGGTAAGTCGTGCAATACATCTGCAACAATTCCACAATACCCCCGAATACCCAAAATGCAAACAATCCGTAAAGGAGGCTGCGACGAAACGAGCTTTTCGGCAGATTCTGACGGTACACATCAAAGTAAAAGACCAACATAAGCCCCATATACATAACGATATGTACGATTTTATCACCGAATGGGACCTCCGGCATATCGGAACGGGGAGAAACCCGCATCAATGACAGACATAAAATAATAACGACAATACTTATCGTAGGGAAAAATTTTTTCAACAATATCTTCAAGTCCATTGTTCCAGTACTTAAATAGATAAGAGCAAAGATAAATCTTTTTCGGGAAAACAATCCCGAAAAGAAGAGAAATAACAAATCCTATAATTTTCGCGAAAAAATATTACATTTGTACGTTTCTACACAATCACATTACATAAAACAGAAATTTACATGGGGCAAAGAGCATCATTCAGCACTAAACTCGGCGTCATTGCCGCCACAGCAGGTTCGTCGATAGGCTTGGGAAATATATGGAGATTTCCCTACGAAACAGGACAAAACGGAGGTGCGGCATTCATTCTCATTTACATCATCTGCGTATTGGTGCTGGCTATGCCCGTCATGATGGCCGAATTTATCATAGGACGAGGTTCCCGCACGAATGCCTCACACGCATTCAATAAATTAGCTCCCGGCTCTTGGTGGAAAATCATCGGATACATCTGCATCTCAGCTCCGGTCATTATCGTCGGTTTCTATTTCGTCATCTCGGGCTGGACTCTCGAATACGTCATACAATCTCTTACTCCGGGAAGTATGATTCAACAATCGGCCGAAGCCTACTCAACAGAATTCAATCGATTCATTGCCTCTCCACTCAAACCGCTTGTATGGGTTATCCTCTTCATTTTGATCAACCACGTCATTCTCATGCGCGGGGTAAACAGCGGTATCGAAAAAGCAGCCAATATCCTGATGCCCGTTCTTTTCCTCATTCTCATTATTTTCTGCATACGCTCCATATTCCTCCCCGGATTCTCCGAAGGAATGAATTTCCTTTTCAAGCCCGATTTCTCCAAAATTACCCCCAATGTCGTACTGAGGGCAATGGGACAGGCATTTTTCTCGATGAGTGTCGGCATGGGTATACTCATCACATACGCCTCATACTATTCAAAAGAAACGCATCTTGCACGGGTTGCCACAACCGTCGCGACTTTCGACACCCTCGTGGCCATACTCGCCGGCATCATCATTTTCCCTACGGTATTTACATTCGGCATCAGCCCTTCTCAGGGACCTGAGCTTATCTTTATCACCTTGCCCAATCTTTTTGCACAGATGCAATTGGGGTGGCTATGGTCGTCGTTGTTTTTCGTTCTCGTATCGCTAGCGGCTCTTACCTCGACCATATCGCTAAGTGAAGTTTCCATCGCATTCCTGCAAGACGCCCGGCATTATTCCCGCCATAAAGCAACAGCCATCATGACCGGAATATACATCGTTCTGGCAAGTCTCTGTTCCTTGTCATTCGGCGCATTGAACGACATACGCATTTTCGGACTCACGATTTTCGATTTTTGCGATTTTCTCTCATCGAACATACTTCTTCCGGCAGGCGGACTTTTCATTTCGATATTCGTCGGTTGGAAAATCGACAAACAATTTGTCCGCAGAGAGTTATACAACGGAAAAGAGACAACGAAATGGTATTTCTCCCCACTGTTGTTCTGTTTGAGATTCATCGCTCCGGTATCGATTTTTCTGATATTCCTCTCCGGCCTCCATCTCCTATAAACAACCTATGAATATAGACGAAAGACAACGATTATGGTTCTTTTCCCGGGGTGAGCGCATTGCCGTCATCGTACTGCTCATCGCTATCGCTGCAACGCTCCTTGCCCGCCGTTACATACAGAAGAGCCCCGACATCGAAATCTGCGATACGACATGGTTAGAAGAAGAAATACCGGTATTCGAGGAGCAACTCTCCCGTCCGCAAAAGACCCGAAAAAAAAGCAAAACATACACACCAAGACAGCAAAAACTACAACCTATCGAACAAGAAGGAACAACAGAATAACAAACAGCAGAACAATCCTGTAAAATTCTCCTTTTTTGAATACGGATTTTCGATGAAAAAGAAGTATCTTCGTCGGAAAATATCCGTAACCGTCAGAAAATGATGATTCAGTCCGCCATACCAACATCACTCTCATTAAATATCGGAGGTCGTCTCCTTTCTCTCGATCACCCCCGGGTTATGGGTATACTCAATGCAACCCCCGACTCTTTCTATGCCGGCAGCCGCTGCGGAAACGATGAAACCATCATCGCAAACCGGGCACGGGCCATTATCGAGGAAGGGGGCGACATGATCGATGTCGGAGCATATTCCTCCCGACCCGACGCCACTGATATCCCGCTTGAAGAAGAATGGCAACGGCTCGACAGAGCCCTGTCTGTCATTCGCGGGCTCTACCCCGACGCCATACTATC